>NZ_JBFCXX020000119.1:0-240 GCF_040702925.2 Acetobacter fabarum
GAGAAGAGTTGCTTATATAGTAAATTGTGAAGCCGTTAAAACAACGTTACAAAACCTATATCTTTAATACGGAACCTTATGGTATGAATCAAGGAATACTTAAACTAAAACTTCTCTATCAGATTTATTTGTTGCGAAATCAACAACTTTAATTGCTTGCCCTTCATTTAATGGATAATTTGCTTGCGTAATTTTAACTTTTACAATTTGACCTATGAGTGATTCGTCACCTTCAAATTG
>NZ_JBFCXX020000120.1:0-239 GCF_040702925.2 Acetobacter fabarum
GTACGGGATGCACAATAAAAGGGCGAATGAGGAACGTTCGGCCGGATAGCGCTTCCAACACCCCGCCAAAGGTGGCAACATCGCGCCTTTTTTTACGCGACACCCACGGGAATCAACGTCAAACGCCCGTTCGGTTGTTGACGGGGCGACAGTCTGCTGCGCTGATGCGACAACCTGCCACACGCCATCCGTTTACCGCTCGTAGCGCTGTTGGCTGCCATTGAAACGCTATGCTAGCT
>NZ_JBFCXX020000121.1:0-238 GCF_040702925.2 Acetobacter fabarum
GCTGAAAGCAGCGATGCAGGGCCGAGCATGTCAGATGAGGAATGCTGGCCTGCAGGGCATAAAGGCAGTCATCCAGCGGCAGTAAAGTATGCCAGCAAAAAGCGACTGCCATGGCTTCTTCGGTTTCTGTCAAGCTCGTTGATCGTGGCTCTTCAGGGCCGGTGTTCTGATCTTCGACAGTCTGGCGATTGCGCCATTTTGCAACTGTTTCCGGGTTGATCCCGAACTCCTTGCTCAG
>NZ_JBFCXX020000122.1:0-236 GCF_040702925.2 Acetobacter fabarum
GAGACAACCTTCCTGACATTGACGCGATCCCTGTGGGAGCTGCGGTGCGACGATTCGACTTGCCAGCGACGGGGGCCAGCACAGTCAACATAGCTGTCGGCCGCTATATCACTAATCGCTGGCAAGCCAGCTCCCACAGTTTTCATGGTGCTCACAACATTTGTGTACACCGAAGAACCCTGTGGGAGCGGCGGTGCGACGATTCGACTTGCCCGCGATGGCGTCCTTACAGCCAC
>NZ_JBFCXX020000123.1:0-235 GCF_040702925.2 Acetobacter fabarum
CTTCTACACTTGACCATATAACTCCACGCAATCTGCTTATACTGTGAAGACGACATTCGCCGAAAATTCGAATCTCTCAACTAAGAGAACCCACAAATTTTACCTTAGCCTGATCCGTTACCAGTGAAAGTAACGTTCAGTCTATCTTTCTATCACATACCCAAATTTTTAAAGAACGATCCAGTCAAAGACTAGAAATCAACATTCATCATCACACTGATGGAATGCTCATTTC
>NZ_JBFCXX020000020.1:0-49777 GCF_040702925.2 Acetobacter fabarum
GCGCATCCGCGCGCAGCCGCATCGGCGCTGCCGCTTCGGGCGCCGATCCGGTCAGCGGCGCGGCCGCATCCTCTCCCTCGTTCCGGTCTTCGCTCACGACGCCGGCCTCCCGTCGGTGCGGGTGATCCGGACACGCTTCTGATTGTCGCCGGAGCCGAACCGCAGCTCGGCGGCGGCGAACAGCCGGTCGACGATCATGTAGTTGGTGCGGACGCGATAGTTGACCAGCTCCGACGTCTTGCCCTCCGGGCCGACGACGAACAGCGGCGGCATCTCGCCCTGGCCGACGCCGCGTGGGAATTCGATGAAGACTTGCCGGCCGTCGTCATAGGCCCGCAGCGGCCGCCATGCAGCACGGTCGCCGGTCACCTCGTAGCGGAAGTTCAGCCGTGCGAGATCGACGCCGGTGGCCACCGGCTGGGTGGCCTGCGCCTCGGCATTCTGCCTGCGGAGCGCGATGAGCTGGTCCTGCGGATACTGCCACGAGACCGAGGCCATATAGGTCCGCTCGGTCGAGCGCAGCTCCATATGGTAGGTGCGTAGATTGGTGTTGATGACCAGGTTGGTCATCAGATCCGCGCGCGTCGGCTTGACGAGGATATGGACCTGCAGCGTCGCGCCGGCGCCGCTCTGCGTGTCGCCGATAATCCAGCGGACCGTATCGCCGGCCGCGACCGGCCCTGAGCCGACGAGCTGCTCGCCGGGTTGGAGCGCAATGTCGGTGATCTGCCCGACGGCGGTGTAGACCTGATAGAGCGCCCCTTGCGTGAAGGGATAGACCTGCATCGAGTTGATGAAGCCGTCGCGCACCGGCTGAATACGGGCGGCGGCGTTGGCCTGGTTGACGCGCGCGGTGGGATCGGCCGGCTCCGGAGCGCGGCGCGATTCCTCGACCGGCTTCATCTGACCGGGCAGCGGCAGCGGTCGCGGCAGCTCGACGACCCGGACCGGCGCGGGAGGATCGACGGTCTGCACGGCGGCCGGAGCGTCGTCGTAGCTGATTTCCGGCGGCGGCGTCGCGGTGGCGCAGCCGGCGAGCGCCGTCGCCGACAGCAGCAAAGCCGCAAATGTCTGAATGCGCAAAGCCGGCCTTCCGGCTTTACGGAAATACGGCTTTGTCATTGCCCCAGCTCCCGTGACCATGAGGGGGTGACTACACGAAAGTGACGTATCTGCACGGAAAGGGCGAACGGATAGCGAACGTCACGCGGCAAGTAGGGAGTTGACGGCGCGCAGCGGTCGCAAGGCGTCCGGATCGGGTTGATCTTCAACATTCCAGCTATAGTCACCGGTCAGCGAGATATGCTCCCAGCCCAATGGCGCGATGTGGCGTGCGATTTCGTCGGCTGTGCCGATGTCCGCCAGCGCCATTTCGAGATAGCGAGTGTTCCACAAGATGATGGCGGCGACGAGCAGGTTGAGGCCGGAGGCGCGATAGGTCTGGTTCTCGAACCGACGATCGCGCAGTTCGCCGAGCTGGTTGAAGAAGAGCGCGCGGGCGAGCGCGTTGCGGGCTTCGCCTTTGTTGAGGCCCGCCTGGGTGCGCCGGCGCAGGTCGATGTCGCGCAGCCAGTCGAGCATGAAAATGGAGCGTTCGAGGCGGCCCAGCTCGCGTAGTGCGAGGGCCAGTCCGTTCTGTCGCGGATAGGCGGACAAGCGGCGCAGCATTGCCGAAGCAGTGACGGTGCCGGTGCGGATCGACGTGGCGAACCGCAGCAGTTCGTCCCAATGCGCCGCGACATGACCCAATGCGATCGGTTCGGCCGTCATGCCGGCAAGCAAGGGGCCGGATTCTTGGCCGGGAAGGAGGTGTAAACGACGCTCCTTGATGTCGCGCAGGCGCGGCGCGAAGCGGTAGCCGAAGAAGGGCATGAGGCCGAACACATGGTCCGATGCCCCGCCCGTATCGGTGTAGTGCTCCTCGATCGTCAGGCCGGTCTGGTGATACAGCAAGCCATCCAGCACATAGGGCGCTTCGCCAGCGGTCGCCGCGATCACCCGACTTGCGAAGGGGTCATATCGATCCGAGACATGGGTGTAGAAGGCAACGCCTGGTTCGTTGCCGCTGCGCGCGTTGATGTCGCCGATCGCGGCCCCACGGCCCCCGGCATGAAATTGCTGTCCGTCGCTCGACGAAGTGGTGCCGTCTCCCCACAGCGCGGCGAGCGGCATGGCGCGATGGGCGTCGATCAGCCTTCCCAACGCTTCGCCATAGGCGGCTTCGCTGATGTGCCAGTCGTGAAGATGGGCGAGCTGACGCAGACTTGCGCCCCGGCAGGTTTCCGCCATGCGTGTGAGGCCGAGATTGATGCCATCGGCGAGGATGACCGTGAGCAGCGCATTGCGATCGTCGGCTTCCCGGCCCGAACGACGATGGATGAAGCATTCGCTGAACCCGGTCCAGGCATCGACCTCCAGCAGAAGATCGGTGATCTTCACGCGCGGCAGTCGATCATAGGCGGCGCGACGGGCAATCTCGGTGGCGGGCGGTGTTGCCGCCTTCAGCGGCGAGATGATGAGACCGTTTTCGTCAAGCTTAACCTGGGGCAGCTCCCCTTGCCGTGCAAGGACCGTTACCTGCTCGATCGCCGTGTCGAGCCTGGTGCGCCGTTCCTCGATATGGCGCTCGAAATCCGTTTCGATGGCGAGCGGCAACGGCCCCTTCTCGCGCAGCGCCGCAAAGGTCGCCGGCGGTATGAGATAGCTGTCGAAATCGCGAAACTGCCGGCTTCCCGCGACCCATATATCCCCGGCTCGCAACCGCTCGCGTAGTTGCGACAAGGCGCATAGTTCATAAGCGGCACGATCAACGATGCCATCCCGCAGGACGAACGGGCGCCATGCGGGCGGCACAAAGCGTAGCGGCACGCGATCAGGCAAGCGCCGTTTGCCGGTCCGATATAGCTCCGCGATGATGGCCAGCGCTGACAGGAGCCCCTGAACCGCGCCGGCGCCGCGAAACTCGAAGGCGTTGAGAAAAGCGCCGACAAAGAGCTTCACCGTCCGATGCCGCTCGATCAATTCGGCGGTGCGATCGACGGTTTCCGGTCGCCCGAGCACTTCGGCCTGCTCGACGGCCACGGCGAAGTGCTGCCAGTCCAGCGCCTCGATCTGCGCCAGAGAATCCACGCCCTTGCTGCGCGCGTCGATGAGGAGGCGGCAAGACCCCGTGAGCGTCCGGAGGTGGCCTTGCAACTCGCGCACCGTCTTGAGGGCTTTGTCGCGGGTCCGGTTCTCGGCGCGGCGCGCCATGCTGCCCAACAGCTTGTCGAACATCGTCAGGGTGGCGTCGGTCAGGCTTTCCTCAAGCCGGATGCCGGTTGCCGCCAGCGTCGCATGGCGGCGCAGGGCATTGAGTTCGCCAAGGTGCTGGGGTGTGATGCGGCTGCCTTCGTCCGCCAGCCTGTCAAAAGTCAAAGCCGGGATCATGTCGGCACGGGCGCGATCGAGGCCCAGCGCGCGGATATAGGCGAGCCGTTCGATCAGGCGCAGGATGTTGCGCGCTGCCGGCGATTGTGGCGCATTGCGCATCCAGGATAGCCATGTCGCGACCTGCCCCGGTCGTCGGGCCAGCAAATCGTCCAGGCCCTGAAGGGTGTCAGGCAGCAGGCCATTCGTGAGCACTTCATAGGTAAGCTGTTCGGCTTGCTGGCGCGCCCGCCGCAGCACCGCTTCGAGAATCGACGGAGAAGGCAGGAGGATCTGCAGGCGCCGGAGTTCATCGACGATGACGTCTGCCATCTGGCCGGGGTGTATGATGGTCTGCGCGATTGGGACCGAGAAGGCGACAACTTCACGGAAAGCGTTGCGGTCAAAAATCCTGAACCCGTGCGATCGTCGGATTTCGACGAGATGCTCGCGACGGGTCTGGTCCCGATGGGCATAATCCGCGAAGGCTGCCGGCGCGACGCCGAGTTGCTGCGCCACATAGGCGAGCACAGGAGCGGGCGGGACTTCGCCCGCTTCCAGCGCACGGCCAGGCCATCTCATATATAGCATGAGCATCGCATAGCCGAGCCGGGTGGCATCGCCGCGACGGCGGCCGACAATTTCCAGGTCGTCGCTGGTCAGCGTATAATGACGCGCGATCTCGCGCTCATCGAGCGGCGCGCCATAATGCCTCGCCCAGATTTCCAGGCTCACCAGTCGCCGTCTCGCCAAGCATCATCTCCTTCGCTTTGCGTGTCCGTCAGACGGTCCTCTGGCGGCCAACAGGAATATGTCCGTTAACTCTGGACCTGTAACGGCGATTCGGACAAGATCGCATAATGACGGGAAAACGGACAGGATCGGGCATCATGTGGCGCTGATCGGCTATGCGCGCGTCTCGACCGCAGACCAGAAGCTGTCGCTCCAGCTTGACGCGCTGAACACTGCCGGGTGCGACCGTATATTCGACGATCACGCATCCGGGGCAAAAGCCGATCGGCCTGGCCTAACCGAAGCGCTCGCCTATTTGCGCCCCGGCGACACGCTGGTGGTCTGGAAACTCGACCGCCTCGGCCGCTCGATGAGCCACCTGATCGAGAAGGTCGGCGAGCTTGCGGCGCGCGGCATCGGGTTCCGCTCACTCACCGAGAATATCGACACCACCACTTCGGGCGGCATGCTGGTGTTCAACATCTTCGGCTCGCTGGCCCAATTCGAGCGTGACCTGATCCGTGAACGCACTCATGCCGGCCTCAAGGCCGCACGCGAGCGGGGCAACAAGGGTGGTCGCCGGCCTGTCGTTACCCCCGACAAACTACGTAAAGCGCGGGCGCATATCGCAGCGGGCCTCACTGTTCGTGAGGCGGCGGCCCGGCTCAAGATCGGCAAAACCGCCCTATACAAGGCTCTGGAAAACGCGTGAAACCGCTGGCGATCAAGAACTCGTGGGTGCTGGTCACAGGGGCTTCGACCGGTTTGGGCAGAGCGTCCGCCCTCCGCTTGGCGGCATCGTACCAGGCCAAGCCCCTGATTGTTGGACGAAGGCTCGACAACTTGCGGGAGCTACAGACCGAAATTGACGAGCGGTTCAATGTGCCGTGCGAGATTATAGTGGCTGATCAACGTGAAATCGAGGGCAGGGAGAAAATCGCGGCTAAGGTTGCAGAATTGCAAGTAACAGCCGCTTTGTTGGTTGCCGGAATGACGAGCGTTGGTTCATTTGATGCAGGCCGTGCCGACACTTATGCCGAGGTAATTGAAACAAACATACTCGGTTTCACGGATTTGCTGGCTCGCCTGATTGCGATTTTCAGGGAGCAGCCGTTTGAATCCTCAGTAATCGCCGTGTCGAGCCTGGCGGGCGAAACATCCGTGCCCTTCCAAGCGGTCTACGGCGCGTCGAAAGCCTATGTGAGCACCCTCATGCGAGCGCTTTCCGTGGAGCTTGCCGGGACGGGAGTGAGTGTTGGATCTTTTGCACCCGGTGGAATCGACACAGACATGGCTGCCCTCAGCGATTTGAAGTGGGGGAGGTTGGGTTTGATGGACGTTGACCGGTGCGCGGCCCATGCAGTCCATGCTCTGGTTTATCGGCAATCCTTCGCCATACCGGGGATGGGCAACCAGCTCACATATTTGGCGAGCAGGGTTCTACCTCGATCGTTGGTCAATCGGATTGCCGCCCTCCCATATCGGCGCCCGTAGGGCGGCACCACATAAAAGGGGCAGGAAAGCCTGCGAATAGCATCTGCTGGCATCGTACCGGATTTGTTCGCCCTTAGCGTGCAGATACGTCACTTTCGTGTAGTCACCCCATCATCGCCACGCGCACGTCCCGCCAGATCGAGCAGCGCGCCATGTGGCGATGCCGCTGCGTCAGCCCTGCTCGGCTGTCATCGCGCTAGCGCAAATTCAGAGTTGAGGCGGCTGATTGGCCAGCCTGGGGGCCAGCTTCACCTCGCGTGGGGTATCCCCGGTGACCCTTGCGAACACCCGCGAAAACGCCGCAGCGCTATCATAGCCGACCAGCCCGGCCACGGCCTTGACGGGCTTGCCATTGCCAAGAAGCTGATGCGCGAGCGTCATCCGCCAGCGCGTCAGATAGTCGACCGGCGTCCGCCCGACGACGACGCGAAAATGCGTGGCGAAGCGGGTACGCGACATGCCCGACACCTCCGCCAGATCGTCCAGCGTCCAGCTCCGCTTGGGCTGTTCGTGCATCGCCGTCAGCGCCTTGGCCAGTCGCGGATCGGCTAGCCCGGCCAGCACGCCGTCGGTGACCAGGCCACCCGCGACGACATGCCGCACGATCAGGATGAGCAGATAGCCGAACAAGCGATCGATGGCCACTTGACGCCCGTCATCCTCGGCAAAACCTTCGGCAATGAGCAAGGCGCACACGGGCCCCACCGCCGGGTGCGACGCCAGCGGCAAGATTATGAGGTCGGGCAACCCCTCGCTGATCGGGTTGCCGGTGTCGCTCCCCAGATCGACGGTCGCGCAGACGAGATCGGCGCCGCCTTCGGTTGCCCCGGTAAAGCGATGCGCTCGCCCGCGGGGAAAGAACAGCAAGCTGGGCTCGCTGACCACGATGTCCGCCGCGCCCGATTGGCTGAGCGTCAGCGCGCCCGCTTTGAGCAGATGGAGATGGCCGCGTTCGGTAAACTGCGCCGTGGCGCGCAGATTGCCGGAAAAGAACGTCTGAGCGGTCGGGGCGGTATGCGCAAAGAGCGCAGCGAAAAGATCCATCTGAACGATCTGCAATATAATTGGCACCAATGTGCATCGATAGTCGCAGATAGAAGCGTTGTGCAACCTCGCACCGCTTTCGAAGGAAATCCCGATGCCCCGTATTGCTCCCGTCGATCTCGCCACTGCCGACACCGGCGTTCAGGCTACCCTCGCTGCCGTCAAAGCCAAGATCGGCATGGTCCCTAACCTGTTCAGCACTTTCGCCCAGTCACCTGCCGTTCTCAACGCCTATCTCGCGTTGTCCGATGGGCTGGCAACCGGCAAACTGACCGCCAAGCAGCGCGAAATCGTGGCGCTTGCCGTCGCCCAGGCCAATGGCTGCGCCTATTGTCTGTCGGCCCATACGATGATGGGCAAGGGTGCCGGGCTTTCCGCCGACGCCATCACCGCCGCACGCCACGGCAAGGGTGCCGATGCGATCGATCATGCTATCGCCAAACTCGCCTACGACCTGATCGAAGCCCGTGGCCAGATCAGCGATGCGCAGCTCGCCGCTGCACGTCTTGCCGGGCTCGATGATGCCCGCATCGTCGAAATCGTGGCGGCCGTCGCGCTCAACACGATGACCAACTTCATGAACAACGTCGCGCACACCGACATCGACTTCCCCAAGGTCGACCTCGCCCTCGCGGCCTGACCCGAATCGGCCGGACGTATCCCGCGTCCGGCCCACACCACCACCCCGCATTTGAAAGGCTATGCAAGGAACTCGGGATCGAGCGCGTCACTCTCTACCGCTATGTCGGTCCCAAGGGTGAACTCAGAGATTACGGAAAGCGCGTCCTCGGCTTAGCGTAGGATTTCGCCCCCTCCCGCAAACGACCCCGAACAGATCGCGGAATCCTTCGCGGACTTCGCCGGAATCGGGCCACCGGATTCCGGCCAGCGTGCGAAGATCGGAAATTATCTTCAGGGCATGAGTGCGTCTTGAGAATCCGCCACGCCGAGCACGCGCCGCATCGAGCGAGACGATGTTGCACGGATTGTCTGCCAGGCGCTTCCGCTCGGCCTTCTCCGCGTTCTCTTTGGCCCACACTTTCCGTTGCTTGTTGAACGCTCGGGTCTTCGCCTCCCGAGCCTTCTTCCATTCCGACACCTGGGCCGAAGAATAGGGCAAAACAGCCGCTTTCAGGTCGGCCATCGCATACGTTTCCCCGCTGTTATGCAGGATTTTCACCAATTCGCCGTTCTTCGAGTTTCGAGACAGCGGAACCCGAAGAACACGCGCCCCCTCGGTGCATTTCATGTCCGCCCCGAGGCCGGATAGACGTTTAGCCAGCCCTTCATTGACCGCTTCAACGACAGAAATCGGCAGTTTTCCGCCATTTTTCGAGACGTTCCACACTGGGTCTTTCAGCTTCCAGATCATGTATGCGCCCCGGCCGGACGTGATCATGAGCGTCGGGAATGGCAGACCCGAAGACATGACGCCTTCCGTTAAAGTCGCCGTTCTCTCTTCCCAAGACATATCGTCCCAATCCGCAATCGAATTGTAAACGTCTAAGTCAACCCAGACCCAAGGCAATACTTTGATACCTGCTTTGTCGTGTTTTTGGCCGGGACAAAAGTATAGACCTTGAGAGAAGTAAATATCTCTCAAGTCTGGATTATCCTGTAACCTAGCTATTTCGGCCAAGCCGTCAGCGTTCGCAGGCACCCAATGCCTGCGTCTCCCGTGCCATTTCGTTCCATCGTCATTTGTTACTGTCGATTCAATCGTCAATACTGACCAGAACAGACACTTTTTATCTCGTTTTTCAGGTATCCAGCCGTCAACCCACATCTCCTCCGCCGATCACCTGGCGGTCAGAAGACTCGACGGAATCCGTTTGGTTCGCTATAATAAGCGCAACCAGGCCGGACACCCGGCAGGGCCGGGACGGGGTATGAGTCAGGATCATATCCTCTCCAATCAGAGGACGACGCCCGTGCATCCGCCAAGATACGAACGGTCGTTGCCCCCAGTTTCCCGGACACTATAGCAAACAATTCGGACTTCCACCTAATCGGTCAGAACGATGGCCGATTAGGTGGTTGATTCCCTTAGTTTCTAGCCGTTCGCCATGTCTGACGCATCGCCGCTCCTGTCTGACGGATCGGCCTTCTTGTCTGACGTGGACGCCTTTATGTCAGACAAGGCCGCCTTCAACAGACCGTATGCCTGGGCAGCCACTCGCTTCGGTGGAGGCGCACCGGCTGCGGACATTTCAGAGATCAACCCCACTACCTTCGCCACGTCATCAATGGTCTGACGTGTCGGACGGTCATTGTCCGACGCTATCGTGGGGGCGGTCTGACGGCCGAGATCGGCCTGGACTTGCGTTCGAATAGCGCGATCTATCCATGCGCCTATTGCCATTTTTTCTCGGTTTGCTGCCGATATTGCAGCGTTGCGCGATTCAGGTGGAACGCCACGGATAGACCACGGCTTAATATCGTCAGACATGTGACAGACTCCGTTGTGTTACCGTCAGTCTGACATGCTGGCAGACAAAGCGCGATAAATCGTGCTTCGATCAACGCGATACCGCCGAGCAATCTCACTGACAGACTGTCCGGCCTGGTGCGCCGTGATGACCTCAGCCCTGGCGCTGGGCGACAGAGCATGGCGACGACCGCCGATGCGCCCCCGGCGACGAGCGGCCGCAAGCCCGTCTTTCGTCCTCTCGCTGATGACTGACCGTTCCCACTCCGCGACACTGGCGAGAACCCCGAGGATCAGGTTTCCGGCCGGGCCGGTCGTGTCGGCTCCCAAACCCAAAATGCGGACACCGACCCCGCGCCCCCGGAGATCGCGAATCAACGACAAGGTGTCCGGCGCATCGCGCCCGAGCCTGTCCAATTTCGTGACCGTCAGCGTATCACCCTCGGTCAGCCGATCCAGCAGACCGGACAGGCCGGGCCGGGCCGCTGCCCGAACCCCTCCCGACACCTTCTCACTGACGATCCGATCTGGCCCGACCCCGGCCGCCGCCAGTTCGTCAGTCTGGCCGTCATGCTTCTGGTCATCGGTCGATACTCGTGCGTATCCGTAGATCGCCATTTCGCACACCCCTTTATGCAAGAACGGGAGGCCCGGTTTCCCTGGCCTCCCGATAGTGTAGCACAAACGGTCGTTTTCGCACGGTTATCTCGGGGTCATTGATCCAGAGATAACCGCAATATCACCATTGCCCGCCGGATAGGATTTCATAGGAAATTCACCAGCAGATGCGTCAGCGCACCGAAATTCACGTCGGTCCCCGACGCGATCCAGGTCGCGGCCAGCTTGGGGCCGGCCGTGCGGCCCTCCATCACCAGCGGCATCCACTGCGCGAGCTGTGCCGGGTCGGTCGAGAAGCGCATGCCGCTGAACAGCGGGTGATCCTTCAATGCTTCGTAGCGGCGGCGCAGGTAATCGCAATTCTCGTCGCCCCAGACGAAACTCATGTGCGGAATCGGGTTGAGAAACGCGCGGGGCGAGGCGATCACGCCCGATTCGACCAGATAGGCCCAGAACTGGCGCGAAAGCTGGAAGGCCTCGTTCACGCCGACGGCCTTGGAAATGTCGATCGTGCCGTCGGCGCGCGACGGCGTGTAATTCAGCTCGCACAGCGCGGAATGGCCCGTGCCGGCATTGTTCCAGGCGTTGGAACTCTCCTTCGCCACGTCGTCCAGCCGCCCGAACATGCCGATCGACCAGTCCGGCTGCAGAAGCTTGAGAAGCGCGCCCAACGTCGCGCTCATGACCCCCCCGCCGATCAGGACGACGTCATAGGCGGATTCGGTTCGGGTCGTATGCGAGGTCATGACATTCTCCGGAACGAGGCGCGCAGGCCGAGGCCTGTGAATACGGTCTGGGCCGCCGGTCCCATCGCGGCGGACCGAAGGCGGGAAAGGGTGATCGTCCATGAACCGGACGAACCTGAACCGGGTGCCATGCGGGCCGTACCGTCGCGGACAGTCCGCACATCGCACATACGGTATCGCACAGCCATCACCCGGTCCGGTCCACCGGAACGCCTCAACCTCTTGCCATCTGAACCGGTTTTCCGAGGCATCATCTCTGCGCGAGCCGATCCTGACCCGCCTTGCCCGCCACGGCAAGCGGCGAATGAATACAGATTCCGCCTCTTCCTTTTTATTTCTTCCATTTTTTGGACTTCCCCGTCGGAGTGGCGCTTCTGTCCATTCCATTACCGCATGACTGTCAGGCTTTTCCCGCATCATGGCAAGGGAACCGCCCGCCGCAATGCGGGACGCTCAGACTGACGGCGTTTTCACGCGGCGGGGCATGACCCGATAGACCCGGAAAGCCAGCAGGGCGGCCACGACCAGGCCATAGAGCAGCGTTTCGACCCGTATGACCTTGAAAGACAGGATGAAATGGATGGCGGCGCAGATCGCGGCGGCATAAACCCAGCGATGCAGCGCCTTCCAGCGCCGCCCCAGCCTGCGGATGGCCCAGCCATTGGACGTGGCGGCCAGCGCGGACAGGATGGTGAAGGCGACCATGCCGAGGATGATGAAGGGCCGCGTGGTCACGTCGGCCAGCAGGGTGTGCAGGTCGAACCCCTGGTCGAGCGCCACATAGGCCGACAGGTGGAACAGCGCATACCAGAAGGCCAGCAGCCCCACCGCCCGCCGGTAGCGGAGCAGATTGACCCCGGCCAGGTCCCGCAGCGGCGTGATGCACAGCGACAGGATCAGGAACCGCAGGGCCCACAGGCCCAGCGTGCGCTCAAACGTATTGACCGGATCGGCACCCAGCCGGTTCGTCGCCCCCAGGACGAACGAGACCACCGCCGGCGTCAGCCCGATGCCATACAGCGCCAGCCGGATCGGGCCGGCCGATCGCACGCGCCGCGCTGCCATCAGAAGTCGCGCCGCAGGTCCATGCCGGCATACAGGCCCGCCACCTGCTCGCCATAGCCGTTGAACGGCAGGGTCGGCTGACGCCCGGCACCGAAAAACCCGCCGCCGGCACCGATCGGCCGCTCGCTCGCCTGGCTCCAGCGCGGGTGGTCCACGGCGGGATTGACGTTGGCGTAGAACCCGTATTCGTCGGGTGCGCGGACATTCCACGAGGTATGGGGCTGCCGGTCGGTCAGCCGGATGCGCACGATCGACTTGATGCCCTTGAACCCGTATTTCCACGGCACGACCAGCCGCACCGGCGCGCCGTTCTGGTTGGGCAGCGTCTGGCCGTACAGGCCGACGGCCAGGATCGTCAGCGGATGCATGGCCTCGTCCAGGCGCAGCCCCTCGACATAGGGCCAGTCCAGTACCGGCAGCACGCCGCCCTGTCCCGGCATTTCCGACGGGCGCACCACCGATTCGAAGGCGACATATTTCGCGCTGCCCAGCGGTTCGACCTCGGCCAGCAAATCGCGCAGCGCGAATCCGATCCACGGAATGACCATCGACCACGCCTCGACACAGCGCATGCGATAGATCCGCTCTTCCAGCTTGCGCCCCAGCAGCGCGTCGATGTCATAGGTGCGCGGCCTGGCCACCATGCCTTCGACCCGCACGGTCCATGGACGCGGATGGAAGTCGCCCGAGCGCTCGGCGGGGTCGGTCTTCTCCAGCCCGAATTCGTAGAAATTATTGTAGTGCGTCACATCGCGCAGCGGTGTGGGCTTCAGCCCCTCGTCCGACAGGGGGCCAGGCTGCGCCGCCAGATCCACCGCCCTGGCCGAGCGGGAGGGCAGGATGCCGCCGAGGAGGCCGGCGGCGGCACCCGCCGCCAGCAGGTCGCGCCGCGACAGCCAGAGAGCGTGCGGCGTGATGGAGGAGGATGGCGGAGAAGGGTAGCGGAAGACACGCATGCTGGACGCCTTCTGGAGCGGGGCGGGGCCGGGCCGGCGGGCCGCCTGGGGGAGGTGACACCGCCGGGATCGTCCGGCACCCTGCCGGAAACGGGACGGAAAAGAAAAGGACCTGCATTCCCCAAGTGGCGTGTCGTTTGAGGTGAAGATCGCCTGTATCCGAGCGCTAGACAAGGATTTTCTGCCGCAAGCGGCACCTGCGGTCGCGCAGACTGCTGGATCTGGACGGATCAGACCGCGAAGCCGCTGTTTCCTTGCCCAAGGGCGGCGTTTTTCAGCGCAGCGGACAGATCTGTCCAGCCGCTTTCGTTCAGTTTGAGCGTGGATCGCGATCATGCGCATAGCGGTGGCGCTCGCAATCGGCGGATAGCGGCGAGGATGGCGCGTACCATCGTGCCGGTGACAGCGACCTCGGCCAGCTGGAAGGTGATGGTGCGGGCGTGACGGACCACACGTGCCCCGATCTTGATCAGCTTCAGTTGCAGGCTGGTCAACGACCAGTCGGCCATGGCCTCGGGCAGCTCGATGCAGCGCAAGAAGGTGGCCAGGTTGTACGCCAGGGCGTGCAGTTGCAGCCGCACCTCATTGTCGCGGAACTTCCGGCACGACAGCCGCGTCCAGCGAAAGGCGTATTTGCCCTCTTTGATGTGCTGCTCGGCGGTGCCGCGCTGGTTGTAGAACCGCACCACCCAGTCCGGCTCCATCGGCAGGTTGGTGACGATGAAGCCGACACGCGGGAACAGTTCGCCCGGATGCCATTCGATCTTGGCGATCACCCGGCGTTCCTTGTCCCAGGACGCCGCCTGATACTCGAATTCCTCGAAGAACCGCTTGACCTTGGTCAGTGACGGCCGCCCGACAGGGCGCGTTAGCCGATGCGCGATCTTGTCCTTGAGGACCGCGTTTGCGGGCAGCCGGATGGCGTAGAAGAACCGCGCTTCTTCCAATCGCTCATAGATCGCCGGGATCGCGTAGGCAGCATCGGCCCGGAAGAACCTGCCACCAAGGTCGCGCTCCGCGTAGCGCGCAATGACGGGGTCGAGAACATCACGCCAGCCATCGGCGCTGTGGACGTTGCCATGGCGCAGGGCGCAGCGTTCCAGCATCCCGAACTGGTTGAACAGAAAGTTGGGGTGATAGCAGCTACAGTCGAAATGGCCATTCCAGGCGGACCCTTCCTGGTCGCCATGGGTCGGGCTGACCGAGCTGTCCATGTCCAGAACGATGTACTTCAGCCCGTTACGGTCATGGAACCGGTCGATCCATTGCCCGTTCAGGTCGGCCAGCGCGGCACGGTTCCCGGCCAGAGCCAGCGTCTCGGTCTCGAACCGTCCCATCTGCGATGCCGAGGCCGCTTGTGCATCGACCGCTCTGCCGCCGACAACTTGGCGCATGACCGGATCGCAGGCGAGACGGTTGTCGGTATGGAGATGCCGATGATCGACCCCGGTTGCGACGAGCGCGTCCCGCTGGAGATCGACCGTTTGGCGGTCATCGGTCGTTGACACCCGCATATATCCGACCAGCATGTACGACAAACCCTCGAAAGCATGTTTTCGAACACCCTATCAAAGCGACAGGGTTTGTCGATCGTTATGGGCTGAGGCGGGTATGGTTCGGCAAAAGCGCAGGTCCGGAGCGTCGCCTATCACCTGTTTGCCGTCACGCGTCTGCTGTCCGTATGGACGCAAGTAGAAGGCACGCTGATGCCGCAAGAAGCACCAGGTCCTTCAACAGGAACTGTCCGGTTCCGGCCGAAATCGCCGGGAACCCGCCAGCGGTCGGCTCGGCGACGCCAGGCGTGCTCAGGAAAAACGTCAGTGTCACGGCATAAGTCAGGCATGACATCGCCGCGCCGAGAGCGGAGGCCGTCTTGTTGAAAGCACCGATAATCAGCGCAGCGGCCGTCGCGAGCTCGACGGTGCCTATAAAATAGCTTCCACCCTGCACCCCAAAAACGGCCGGAATCCAGCTCATGATCGGACTGTTCTTCATCAATGGCGCGATGCCCATCGCTTCATAGCTCGTGAATTTCATGCAACCGAACCAGAGAAAGATGACCACCAGCGCCCAGCGCAGCAACGCGAGAGACCCGCGAGAGCCGGTCGTCTTTTCAGCTATGTGTAATGTCGAAAACATGGTGCCTCGCTTTCATCATGGCGCATGACCTGCCTTCATGCTTAGACAGGCGTGATATATGCGCTGCGCATACACTATGCGCCGTCAATGAATAAGGCAACCCTTTGAACGTACTCTCGGACCGGCTCGTCAATCTGTTCGGCGCCCTCGCAGTGGGCATCACCGATCGAATTAAGAAGGCGGCATTCGACCCGACGATACCCGGCGGTGGCGAAACCACCGCGGCGATCGTCGTCATCGGTCACGCGACCGGTCTTTCGATCGACGAATTAGGACGGGTGCTAGGCTTGTCCCACGCGGGGACGGTGCGGCTTGTCGATCGATTGGTTGCAGCCGGGTTCGCCGTTCGATCCAAAGCGCTACGGGACCGTCGTGCAGTAGCGCTGATGCTCACTGAGGCAGGCGAGACTCGCCTATCTGCGATCCTGCAACGAAGAAACGAGACTTTATCCGAAATCCTTAGCCATGTCTCGAATGCTGACCGCCTCGTGCTGGAACGTATTGCCGAGACAATACTTGCGCAGATGTCTGACGACGCTGTCTCGGCGCTGACGATATGCCGGCTCTGCGACGAGAGGCGATGCTACAACTGTCCGATGGATGCCTTTGGAATGCTGGAGTCGTCGACGCATAGAGTCGACCCATAAGTGCGCGCAGAGACGCTTAGCGTATATCTGTGCCCGTTCTATGTCCTGACCCCCTTCTGCCATCTGCGCAAACAGATCACGTGCGAGAGGTGGCAGCGTTTCTTCAGACGCAATCTTCTGAAGGAATGGGGCCACACGGGAGAGACCCGCAGGGGCGGTCACTCCGAATTCTGCGGCATAGCCCCGAATGGAATTGGCCAGCTGAGTCCGCCTGCCAATGAGCCGCTCCCGCATGCCGACAAGCATGAGGGCTGCCTGCTGCTCAACGGTTTTGACAGGTACAAAACGCATGGTCGGCCGGCTCATCGCCTCACAGAGGGCCTCGGCATCTGCCGCATCATTCTTGCTGCGTCTGACGTAAGGTTTGACAAGCTGTGGCGCCATCAGCCGCACTTCGTGGCCGAGTGCACCAAGGGTTCTGGCCCAGTGATGGGAGGCTCCACAGGCTTCAATGCCAATTACTGTGGGCGCAAGGTTCGTGAAAAACCGGATCATCTGATGTCGGCTCAGTTTCCGGCTCAGAACAACGCGCTCATCGGCATCCACGCCATGAAGCTGGAACACTTTTTTCGACGTATCCATGCCAATACGGATCAACTGGGACATGATGGTTTCCTCCACTGGACAGTCAGCTCTTCAGTTCTCAGTGAAAATCAACAGTATAAATGGTCTAAATCATCAGTATCGTGTTACTTCGGCTGTCGGGCATCCACCGCATTTTGAGCATTTGAGGCGGTCAATGATCCGATAGATGCGAGTGGAAGCCGGAATCCCCCGAGCAGTTGCAAACTGACCGAGAGGCTCGACAACGAAGTGGCCGCAGCCGCAGCGAATGCGGAAGATGCAGTCTTTCCGGTAATGGATCGTGTCGATTGGCTTGGGACGCTCATAATTTGCCGACATGATCCTACCTTATAGGCGCGCACTGCGCCGTTTCTTTTGTTTTTCCTGCGCTTTGGCTTCGGTTTTGCGTGAGAGAATGGTTCTGACCTTCGCTTTCAAGGCTTCGGTCATCTCACGCAACCGATCCATCATACCTTTTCGGTCCTTCATGACTTCAGCCGTGTTTTTAAGGCCCTCGGCTGCCTTCTGCTCATGCCGGCGGGTTGAGAAGCGGCCTGCCAGAGTAGCACGTTGCTTGCCCTTTCCTTCCCGTGCTTCCAGACCCTGTTTTGTCTGCTGCATAGCGCGTACGGTGCCACGCCGGATATTTTCCGCTCGTTCCAGAAGGGCGTGTGCTGTCTCTTTTTCGGGCTGGCGCTCGAAGTTCCGGATGATATTTTTCAGGACATCGGTTGCGGTAATTGTACGCTGATCCCCCAGAGGCCGTCGGCCGGCAATCTCGCTCCGTTCAGCGCCATCCGATGTGACCATAAAGGTCTGCTCCCGGTGTCGGCTGGACGAAGTGTAAGCACCGAACGCCGTGACATTCCGTGACCCGGCTGGAATGGCAAAAATATGCTCGGTGACGGTGACACCCTGGCTGGTATTGGTGGTCATCGCGTCCCCATAGGATAGTAGAAACCGACCGGTTTC
Organism: Acetobacter fabarum; assembly: GCF_040702925.2. Taxonomy (GTDB): domain Bacteria; phylum Pseudomonadota; class Alphaproteobacteria; order Acetobacterales; family Acetobacteraceae; genus Acetobacter; species Acetobacter fabarum_B. Next base: position 16,814 of record NZ_JBFCXX020000020.1, read on the forward strand.
CTTATCCTTGAGGGAGTCCCATTTCACCAGTCCATCCCGACCATTGGCCCCTCGCAGAACCAGCCCCTCTTCGCGTACGTCACGGACTTCAACCACAGTGCCGTTGCGGCCGAGATTCCCGCCTGAATTGGTATCGAGGAAGCGGGCATTTGTCCGCTGGAACAGGCGAACCTTGTCGCCGCGTGCCAGGGACAGGTCATAGGAGGTATTTTCTCCGGTAGCCTGTGCCTTGATGGTAATCAGATCCGCGCTGATTTCCCCAAGCTCACGCCGGCGATCACGGATCGCGCGGCTGATGTTGTGGGCGTCAGCATTCGTCGGGGTGGAGATCGAAAGGGTGTATTTGTCGCGATCGGCATTCTCCGTACGGCGTTGCTGCCAGAGATCGACCACGGCCTTGATGGCTTCCTCGTAGCCTCCCGGTGCAACACGCAGGGTTCCATTTTCCGCCTTCCGCTTGACGGCTTCCTCGGTTTGCCCGTTGCGAAACATAAGGGTGGTTTCGCGCTCTTCCTGCTGAATCTGGCGCGTGGACGTCCCCAAGAGGGGTATGTTTTCCTTGCCCAGCCCTCGTTGCAGTAATTCGATAACCGCGCCCGCCTCAACGGACTGCATCTGTTTCGGGTCGCCGATCATCACCAGCTTGAAGCCGATGTCCTCTCGCTTCCTGAGGATGTCATTGAGCTGGCGTGTGCCCAGGAGGCTGAGTTCGTCAACGACGACGACGGATTTCTTGGTGAGTTTGAGCTTGCCGCTGTCGATCCGGCGCAGGAAGGATTCCAGAGCGCGGGTCTTGGCGACTTCCATACCCGTAGCAGACAGATCGTCGGACTGTCGCCAGGCCAAGGCGATGCCGTGAACGTCCCGGCCCTGCTGCTTCCACGCGGTTACGAGCGGCTTCAGGAGTGTGGTTTTTCCTGAACCTGCAACGCCGATCCCCACGACGACCTGACCGCCCTTCCCTAGATCCTCCATCATCGTGCGTTGGGCCTGCCCGTGCGCGCTCTCGAAACTGAGTTCGGGATGGGCCTTGACGGCCTGGTCAATCTGCTTGTCCGTGAGCGCGCCGCTTCGATCCTTCGCGGCCTCGCGCGTCATGCGGATCAGGTCGCGCTCTTCGCTTTCGTGAAGGGCGGTCGTGATTCCGACCCGCTCTCTGCCTTCCGGGTCTTTGACTTCTCCCCAAATCAGGGAGGTTTGACGTCCGTGCTGGCGGACGCCGCGATTGCGCATGGCTGCGGTCACGGCGTTGATGTCGGCTGCTGTGTCGATCCCCGCTGCGATCAATCCTTTGGCGGCGGCGATCCGGGCATCAGAACCGTCAAGAGATGCGCGCTGCTGAAGCTGCTTGTCAAAGACATGCTGTGCAGCTTCATAGGCGTGTTCCAGGCGCTCGGCCCGATCGCGCTCGGGTGCGATTTCATCGGGCCGGAGAATGCTCCGGTGCTTGTATCCGATCTCTGCGGCCGTACGCTGCCATGAGGCCATGTCGGTAAGATCGTCCGACTTCGCGCCGCGCGGATCTTGCACCCCTTGCTTGATAAGGCCGATTTTGCGCTTGGCATCGAGGGTATCCCAATCAAGGCCCTGCCCTGCCGCATAGGCACGCGCGGCGGCCGTTCCTGAAAGTGTGCGGCGGCTGAACTGTTCACAGACACTCTCGGGAATGGCTGCAACCCTGCCCATTTCCGTCCGCTCGTCCAGCACCATATCGACCCCCTGCTTGCGCAGGTTCGTCGCTAGGTGGGCCTGATAGACGGCGCCCCACTCCTTGACCTTGCCGTTAAGCTGATCGAGCCACAGGCCGCCCATGCGGCCCTCGTCGGTCAGTGCCGCGTTCAGAATGGCAGTATGCGTGTGGAGCTGCATATCGCCTGGCACCCGGCCCCCTCCCTGACGGAGCGTATGCAGCTCGGTAAAGACCTCGCCCTGGTCGTCTGTCCGGATGACCTCAACGGTCGGCCGTGCCGTATAATGATCGAAGGACACCCAGCCGATGGATGCGGGGTCCCAGCCATCTTTTCCGGCGTCGCCTTTCCGCGCACGTCCGATCACCTTTTCCACTTCCTGCATGGTTGAGGCGATCGCGTCGTGATGTGCCTGAAGGATGATTCCGCGCTCGGCTTCTGTCGGGGCGAATGCCCATGCAACGGAAACCGATTTGGGGGCGGAAAAGGTGAAATCCACATACCCGATCCGGGCGCGACTGGTGTCCATGCGCTCGTGATATTCGGACACACTCAACTCCTGCCCGTCGGCCATACGCCCGGACAGGATGTTTTCGCGTTGGTCATTGGTCAGGCTGGCCGCATCGGCACCAAGGACGGCCGTAAAACGCCGTACAGCCCGTTCAGCTTTCTTAGCAGGTATATCGCCGCCAGAAACCGTCTTGCCCGCCAGAACGGCTTCCAGTTCGGATCTCGTGGGCAATCGGCTTTCATCCATCTCGAAGATTTTGCCGATTGCTTCCGTGGCCGATCTTTTCGTCTTCCCCGGAATATCCTGTCCGTCTGCTCGTTGCCCGTTCAGAAGGTGAGCGACTTCGGCCGGTGTCAGGCCCTTCGTGGGGTCGATCCCAAGTCGTGCGGCCAATTCGGGATTCATGTCCCGGCGTGGGATGGCTGTCGCACTGCTGTAGTCGCGGGCGGCGCTGGCGTTGCGGATCTCGCTATCAAGTGCGTCGGCAGTGAAGGGCACGGCGCGTTGCTGCAACAATTCCTCGGCTTTGGCCCGGTCGATCAGATTGGCCGCCACGAAGGTTCCGGCTGCGCGGACTGCCAGCACGTTGTCCGAATCGGACGTGGCTTCTCGCAGGCGGTCGATTTCCATTGCCAGCGTGTCGGCCAGGTCATCCATCCCGCTCGTGGTGCCGGCATAGCGGGTGGCAGCGGCCTCGGCCGGGGTCGGGGGTCTTACACCCTGCGCGTAGTACTCCGCCATCACGGCCATCTCGGGCGGAAGGGTCTGCTGAAGCAGGTGCTCGCTCATGGCCTTGGCGGCGGACGTGGCCCCGGCCGCGCCTGTCCGATAGGTCAGCATCAGGGTGCCGGGGTATCGGACGCCTCGTGACCGGAAGCGACAAGAAGAGACGCCATATCATTCATGCTTTCGGCCATTGTGTTGACGGCCTGGGTATTCTCGCCCACGGCGGCGGTCAGGTTGGTGAGGGCCTGCGCGACCGGAGAATCCCCCGGCTCGTCTCTGGCGGCTGCCAGCACTTCGGTCAGCATTTCGGTCTGCGCCTGAAGCGTGTCGAGCATCATCCCGAGGACGGTCTGAATGGCCGAGAGCTGCTTACCGTGCTCTTCCAGCGTATCGGAAACATGGGCGAGATAGGCCCCGTCGGTGTCTTTCGCCATGAGGGTTCGGGCTCCTTATTCCCGGCATTATCACGAAAACGTGAGCAATGAATCGGAAGGCGATGCGCCGGAATCAGTGCCTTCTTTTCGCACCTTTTCACCCCATGCGTCTAGCATGACTTGGTCTGTAGAAAAAACGCCACTCCCCCCTCACCCTCCTACCTCTCATGGAAGGATACGATAGAGGCCACGTATCAGGACACGAAAGAGGACACATCAGAGGATACGTTAGAGGGCACTCTAGAGGCTACGGAATAAAAAAAGAAGGTGACGGACGAGAAGAAAAATGCAATTTTTCTCAAGCCATGAAAAACGCCAACAGACAGACGATCCGTGGAGTTCCGAGCAAACGTCCTCGCACTGAAGAGGAATTGCAGGAGGCTGCGGATCGGTTCAGCCAGGACTGGACCCCACAGGATCAGGTGATGCCGTGGATACGCGCTCATGAGCCGGAGCTTAGTGCGATGGTGAGTGCGGGCTGGTCCTGGGATGATGTCGGCCGGGCGATGGCTCGTGCGCGCATCACGTATAAAACCGAGGTGCCCATGAAAGGGTCGATCTTGCGCGCGAAAGCGTACAAGGCGCGGAAGGACAGGTCAGAGGCGACGACAGTTCGAGCGGTTCCCGCGAGAACGCCAGTCGTCTCGGGAGGCGTGAAACCGGCTCCTGCTGCCTCGTCCATCAGACCGTCAGCGGACCCCTCGCCTGCGTGGCTGGAACAGGCCCCGGAAAGGGAGGAAGGCGAACCGGAGTTCAAGCCGATCTCACTGCGAACCCCTCTGCCCCCGACAGCCGAACCCAAGGCGGTAAAAACGCAAACGGCTCCTGAGCGGCCGAAACGCTCAAGAGCCGATGCTTTAGCAATGCTAACTAATCGTCCTGTAAAGACTGAGGAATCATAATGAGCGACACGAAATCAGGCAACAAAAACCCTGCGCCTGCTGCCAAGAAGCCGGTCCAGCCTGCGAAGTTCGATCTGAACCAGACACTCGCGCAGGAACCGGTCTTTGACGTTAAACCCTTCACGCCGCGTAAGGTCGAAGAAGCCGAGCCGGTGATTGCCGAGGGCATGGACCTGAGCGGCAAGACGAAGATCGTCTTCGTCAACGGGCGCGGCAAGACCGGCAAGACCACATTCCTGCGCTGGGCGGCCGAGCGTGCTCTGCTGGGCAACCGGCCGATCCTCATGGCGGATCTGGACCCAACCAATGCGTCGTTCTCGTCGTATTTTCAGGACGTGGCGCGACCGAACACAGACGATCCGGCAGGCGTTGCGCAGTGGATGCAGCGGTTCATCGAATACGCGGTCGAAAACCAGACAACGGCGGTTCTCGATCTTGGCGGCGGCGACACCACGCTGCGCGAGACGGCGGCCGAAATGCCGGGTTTCGCATCAGCGATTGCCGAGGCCGGCGCGGTTCCCGTCCTGATCTCGCTGGTCGGGTCGCAGGTCGATGATCTGGCCCCGATTGCAACACTGCGCGATCGCGGGTTTTCGCCGGACGCGCGGGCGATCGTGTTCAACGAGGCATCCAAGGAAATCGGTCACACGCGCGATCAGTCATTCGGCCGCCTGCTGACAAGCGCCGTGGTCGTGGATGAAGTCACGGACGGGGCGGTCCCGCTGTGGATGCCCCGGCTCAATGCGGCGGCAGCCGTCGAAAGCCGCCGGAGCCTGTTCAGCGCCGCGCGCGACGGCCTGACCACGCCTCCCCTCGGGATGTTCGACCGCTCAAAGGTCCGGACATGGCTCGAAGCGATGGACCGCCGGTTTGCTGGGATCATGTCATGGCTTCCGTAAGCCAGGACGAACCGGCAGACGATTTTGAAGGCGCGATCGCCAGCGCAAGACAGGATCTACAGTTGGCGATTGCCAAGGCGCACCTGACGGATGATCCGTTGGGTGTTGCCTTGCACGCGATGTCCGAGACGCTGGGTGCTCAGGCCGCGCTCTACAAGGCGACGTTCAACAAGTATCGCGACATCAGCGCGGACCTCGATCGCGCGCGAAGCGATGCGGTCGAAGCTGGACGGCTGGAACTTGAAGGCCAGAAAGCCGGTATCGTTCAGGAACTGGCTCCCCAACTCCTGAAGCTGACCGCTTCGCAGGTGAAGGTTCAGGAACGCACGGTCAAGCTCAAGACGCTGCTCATGGCGGGCGGCATTGCCGGAGTGCTCGCCATCACGGCGGCCTGTGTCGGATACGGCACGGGCTGGAAAAACGGCAGGACGAACGGTCTTTACGACAAGGGGGCGCTGTTCGCGGCGCTACAGGAGCATGGCCCGGGCGCTGAGACGGCCCTGATTGAACTGGTCCGGAACAACGACATTCCGGCTGTCCTATCGGCCTGCCGCGCTCATGCTTTCGATCAGGGCGGGCGACAGGCTTGCGCCGCGCCGCTCTGGCTTGAGCCGCCTCGGCCTCCTGCTGCACAGGACAACAAATAAAGTCAGGGACACGGCATCATAAGGGAGGGCAGACTATGCGGAGAATGTCACTCAATCCGGGCCTGCGGCTTGCGCTTCGCCCGTTTGCCTCCCTGCTGGCTTTTGCCGTCGGCCTTCCGGCCGCCATATTGGCGGTGCTCTGCTTCATTCATGGTGCGTCGCTGCTCTGGTCAGCCGGAATCCTCATTGCGTACAAGACATTCATCGCGGGCGGAGTATGTGCGGCGCTGGCTGCTTTAGCGCGCTGGCCGCGCGAGTACCTGACGCGCTGACGGACCGGGCGCGAAGTGCCCGGAAACGTCGAGCGTCATCGACGGTGTAAAGCGTCGCAACGGAATGTTGAGGGCTTCCATCAGATCGTTGACGAAGCGGTCGCGGTCCTGCCGCTGTCGCTGCTGGTGGCTTCTATCATCGAGTTCGATGGCAAGGACCGGCCGCCCCGTCGCCAGTTCGATCACCACGAAATCGAGACTTTTACCGGCTACCCGATTCAACGCCTCGGGAAAGCGGCGTGGATCGACCACGATGCTTACCAGCTCCGCAAGCCGCACCTGCGGGCAGACATAGTGTCCGGCCGGAATCTGCGCCCGAAAGGCAAGAAGGGCACGGCGTTCCCAATCCGATAGAAGGGCTTTGGGCTGATAGCGTTTGCGCAGGATAGCTTCCCGCCCTGTCTGGTTCTGCTCGGGCGGTTCCTGCACGCTCTCGGCCGGCGTGTCGGCCGAGAGCGTCGCCGGCGTTGCCTTGCCAAGCGGTCGGCGGCGGACATGCCATACGACCGCACCAATTACGCAGGAGCCGCCAATCAACCAGAGCGTTTCGAGAGAAAGAAACAGGGCGCGGTCCTTCCGGTTAGCGGAGCTTCGGGCCTCGCGGTTTGGCCGCGGACGCGTCCGGTTCCTTCATAACGCCTGCGGGGCTGGATCGCGCACCCTGCCCTTTCTGCACCTGGCCGGACCAGTAGCTTGCAGCGCGCTGGCTGGTGGCGGGCTTTTCCTGCGCTGTGCGGTCTGCCGCTGCTGCGGAGAACCCGGATTTGACAGTCACGGTCACGTCGTCGCCGGCGGCCGCCTTCTGGCGGCCGAGATCTTGCGTCGGTACAACGATGATGCCCTTTCCCGTGTTCACGCTGCTGCTGTGCGTATCTGTGGCGACCAGTACGCCCGTGATCTGTTCGCCGGGACGCGCGGTCCGCACGTCCTGGGCCAAAGGCTCCGCACCCTGTTGTCGCAGATGCTCAAACGCTGTCCGAAGGGCGGCCACCCTTCCCCGGTCCGTCGCGTCCTCGACCAGATGACGCATGGCCGGGTTGGCAGGGTCATCAGCACCCGCGATGGAGGCGGCCAGCATTCGCGGCTTGGTGATAACGGAGAAATCGACATCATGCCCGTACTTCTGCCCAAGCGTGGCGATGAAGGCTTCCTGAACCCGCCCATTTCCCTCGCGGAAAGGATGGACAAAATTAAGCTCGGACATGACGCGACCGGCCACGGCGGAAAACTGCTCGACGTTAGAGCCCTTCAGGACATCGGGATCACGGATCGGCCGGAATGCCTCGGCCAGCCCGCGATCGAGCCTCGAACCCGGCAGGAAAGTCGTGCTGCCCTTGGTCATGAATTCGATGGGCTCGACCGGTCGTCCATCCACAACGGGCCGCTCGTTGCGCGTATGTCCGGCCCATTCGTAAATCTCGCCGAAGAGATGCTGGTGAATGGCTTTGAGGTGCGCCGCATCGAAATTACCGGCCGGGCCTGAACCCAGCCGGATGTCGATCATGCGGTCACTGGTGATCCTGTATTCGGCCCGATTGAGTGCCGCGCGCGACCGTAGGTCCAGCCGGTTGCGCAAGACATCCTGTTGATCCGGATCGTTGGAATTGGTGGGATAGGTATAACCGCGCCCCGGATCGCCGGTACTCATGGCGGCCGCGGATTAGCGACCGGCCCGGATGGCGTCGCGCATCTCGCGGCGCAGGTCTTCGAGCGAAATCACGCCCCGGATATAGCGTTCGTTCGCCTCTTCAAGAACCGGATCATGGACGTATCCCTGCCGGTAGTTTGCCGCCCGGGCTTCCTCGACGGCGCGACGACGCTGCGCGGATTCTTCTGCGCTGATCGGTCTGGCGGAAAGAGTCTGTCCCATCACGCTCGCTCCTGACTGGTAAGCGGTCATAATAGCCGATTTTGCAAGCGGAACAAAGAATTTATGGGGATGGTGTCGCCGCGTGTCTGCATCTTGCGAAGCAAATATGGGAGGGTAAACCCGTCACGCGACGACACGATAGCATGTGCGCGAACGGGCCTGAAAAAGCAAGTGAAGAGCCGCCCGAAGACGGCTCCCCTCCCCTGCTTATTTCCGGTCGAACGGATCTTCTCCCTCCCACTGGTCGGCCGGTGGAGCATCGGCCCCCTGCCCGCGCTGCTGTGCGGGACGGCCCTTGAATTCGAAATCCGTCGGATCGACGTACCAGATCGTGACATCATTGGTTGCGCCCTGCGGCCGGAAAGTGGCCGAACGCAGATCGCCCCGGACCTCAACCTGCCGCCCCTGTGTCGCATTCTTTTCGACATACTCGGCGCGCTTCTCCTGCCGGAGATCGACGCGGACTTCGACCCATTCGGTCAGCTCGCGCCAGCCGGTTTCGGACTGCTGCGAACGCACATTCTTCGAGCACGCTACGCGGAAAACCACATATCCGCCGCCGTTGCCGAACGTCTTGCGCGTCGCATCCTTGCCAACACGACCAGAGAGATTGATGGATGGGAACATGGTTAGGCTCCTTCAATGATTGATAAGTGTGAGGCAGAACATCAGCGCGACGAAGCTGCCAAAACAGCAACAGGCAAGAGCGCCACAAAGAAGACAGCGCGGGTTTTCCAGAACGCCTTCTGACGGAGCCTCTGGGACTTCCGACAGATACGCGGCGGCAAAGAAAACAAAGGTTAAAACACCGAATACTCCGGCGAAAACAGACAGATAGACATCTGACATAGGGTTTACCCTCCCTCCACCGAGCGGCTGGGGACTGGCCCCGGCTTTCCGCCCGGTGTTCTTATTATATACACGATATAATAAGGGAGAGGCAAGAGAAAAATGCAGTTTTTCACACAGATAATGGCGGTTTCCCGCCAAAAATTACCCTTGCATCCGCCCCCTCAAAACCCCAGCCTTTCGTTCGACCTGCCAGCGGCAGGGCGAAAGGCAGCGCAGCGACGCCTTTCGTCCCGACACCTTCAGATCCGCCGGCAACGCAGCGCAGGTCTAGGGGTCATCTCAGGGGACCCGTCTGCACGGAGCGACCAAAGGGAGCGCAGGAAGATGGGGTGGATGATCCCCTAGACCGGAGCGAGGCTGCTGGCACCAGCGCAGCCCCCCTTGGGGGGGCGAGCACCGGGGGGACATACCGGGCTTCCGATCGTTACCCGGATGGGTGGAGACAGACGGCGACCGCAGCGCAGCGCAGGGCGGCGGCTGGCTCCGGTGAGTTGGCCGGGAGACAGGTGCAGCGCACCTGGCTCGCGGCCTTACGAACTAGAGCGGAGATCAAGCCCCCGAAAAAACCCGCACGCGCATCGCTGATCTTTGAGGGATAAATCCATTCGTCACGAAAGAATTTCATTGACGAATCAATGATACCCCATTTATCAGAAAGAAATCAGCGAGGAATCAGACCGATATGGCGAATATCTTTGAAGGCCCCAAAAAGGCAGCCAGAAAGGCACAACTCTTTGAAGCTGGCATTCATGCGTTAGAGAATGACGGATGGCAGGTCGAGAAAATCCCCGGCTTCGGAAAAGGAAGCGTTCGGAAGATTACAAAAGGCAGCCAGGAACGAATCGTATCAATCAGGACGACGCAGGATCAATGGATTGCGTTTCCGAGGAATGATGCCGGTGATGCCTGGGTCACGTTGTCCGATGTGGATGCGATCGTGGCCGTTTCTGTAGATGACAAGGAAAATCCGCGCTTTGCGCAGGTGCATCTTATTGAAGGTGATGAAATGCGCGCGCGCTTCGACCGGGCATATCAGGCTCGGATCAAGGCCGGACATAGTGTACCGAAAAAGCGGAGAGGGATCTGGATTTCACTCTACGATGAAGAAGCCAGCAGCCCCGTTTCGCGTGTGGGAGCTGGTGCTGGAATAGCTCATAAGCCGATCGCGCGCATACCTCTGGCAGAACCTGGTCTTCCTGCCGAACAGGAAAAGAAGGAGGCCGGTCATGCCGGCACCGATTTGCGGCCACTTTCCATAAGCGATGCGAAGAAAAGTCTGTCGATGTTTCTCGGGGTGCCGGAAGAATCCATCGAGATCATCATACGATCCTAGAGACAAGCGTGTTGCAGTGAGGTCGCTCAATGGCATCGCGCGCCGACGCCGCGATGCGCTTCCGTGGAGCGAACCGCGATATTTAGGACACGCTAGAGGATACACTAAAGGGCACGTCACAGGATACGCACGGAGCGCGGTTTCCGTTTATGCTTGACTCCCGCCGTGTATCAGCTTAAAAGCCCACTTAATATGGCCGTCTCCGCTGTTGTGCTGCGCGCAAGCTCAGGACATCAAGGGACGGCCTTCTTTATTTTTAGGCACATGCGTCCGCCTTATACCAAGCCCCACCTCAGTTTTGCCGATCAAGTTGATCTCCTGATAAACCGGGGCTTGGGAGTGACAGACCGGACCAAGGCGATCCATCACCTTCAGCGCATTGGTTACGGGCGTCTGGCACCGTATTGGGAGCCTTTCGAACAGAACGGCCCCGATCCTCGCGATCCGTCCCGCATCATTCGCACCGACCAGTTCCGACCGGGTGCTGAGTTTCGCCACGCAGTCGATCTTTACCTGTTCGACAAGCAGCTCCGTCTTCTGTTCCTAGACGCAATCGAGCGGATTGAGGTGGCATTGCGCGTGGATCTGGCACACACGCTCGGAAAGCGCGATCCGTGGGCACATCTCTCGCCAGCTTTCCTCGACACGCGCCGAGCGAACACACCATTCCACGACGGCACACGCCACCAGAATTGGCTCGACAAGGCCAATCAGTCGATCCGACGTTCGAAGGAAAGCTGGGTAAAGCAGTTTTTCGACACCTACAGCTCGCCCCTGCCGATCTGGATGGCCGTTGAGACTTGGGATTTCGGCACGCTTTCCTGGCTTCTGTTCATGGCGCACCCACGGGACCGCTTCGCGATCGCGTCACGATACGGTCTGCTTCCCGATACGCTGGTGAGCTGGATCAGGTGTCTTGCGTTCGTCCGCAACATCTGTGCCCATCATTCCCGCTTATGGAACTCGCCGATCATCAATCAGCCCAATGTTCCGAAAGAGCAGGAGGCACCCACAGTCGTTCATATCGGAACGGAAGTCGTGCGGCGAACTCGTGTTTATGGTGCGGCAGCCGTGGCAAGCTGTCTCGTCAAGGAGATCAGCGCCGGCACATCATGGAGCCGCCGGATGAAAGCGCATTGGATCGACTTCCCGACAATGCCTCTTGCAAGGGCCAGCCAGGGCGGCTTTACCGCGCCGTGGGACACGCTTGAGATCTGGACCTAGACCCTTCCATTCTTCTGTACTCGCGGCTGGTTCGGTGCTAGAATCTGGTTATGGGCAGGACCGTCATGAAATCCAGACAGTCGAAAAAATCCGCCGCCTTGCATAAGGCGGCCCAGCTCGCGTTGTTCCCGCTTACGGCACGTCTTCGGCGTATTCGACCGGAGCTGAATGAATGGCGCTTTTATGCGATGTCCGTTCAACCTGACCTGTTCGGCGGCGCGGCGCTCGTGCGGCAGTGGGGCCGGATCGGCACGACGGGATCGCAGTGTCTCGATCTTTATCCGGACGAAGGTACGGCCATCAATGCGCTGTCGAAAATGGTCCGTTATCGGCAGAAACGCGGCTATACGCTCGCCGTTGGTCAGGATTAACTCAGGGGCAGTGTGGTTCCTGCATGGCCCTGCGACAAACTCCATTCATTGAGCGAGCTGGCACAACCCGTCAGCACTGCTTCACGACCTGCCCTCCCTGCCGTGGTGGGAAGACATTTGGGATTCCAATGAGTTCGCACGGAGCAATTACTGGCCGGGATGGAAAAAGCTCTGCACGGATCTGTACGAAGAAATTTCTGACAGTAAGAGCGCATCGAACATTCGGGAGTCGATCGAAAGCGGTGAGCATCCGCTTTTGAAAGAAATCGAGAACGCAGCCCTTCTAGGAAAGCTCGATACGTGAAACAGTTCGCCTGTCACTTCAGACCAAATACATCTGTTGTGCAAAATTTATATGATCTCAGGCCCGCGCATATTGGATGGTGGCAAGTTTTTTCGTTTGTCCGCAAATGAATAATAATAAAATCTGTTTCCATCACCTGCACCGAAACGATAACGTCGGATCAGAATCATCAAGCAGACAAACAAGCCTTGCGTCACACGCGATATGCTGAACAACGTAGCAGGGAAGAGAGGGATCGGACGAATGAGCAAACGCAAATCACCGCCTGAACAGAGTGAGCTTGTGCTTTCTCCGACAACCGCGCGCGTCATCCAGCTCTCGGCCGAAATCCAGGCAACACCGCCTGACGACATTGAGTTCATGCACACGGTCCTCTGCCAAGTCGGGCTCCCCCGCAAAAGGACGAAGGAAACGCGCTTCGAGCGCAACAATGGCAAGGCGTCCCTGCTCATTACAGCCGGCGAAATGTACAACGACGGTCATTGGGAAAAGCTCTTCGTTCCTTATGGGACAAAGCCGCGCCTGGCCCTCTTCCATATCAGCACCGAAGCCATCCGGACCAAATCGCGCACTGTCGCGGTCGGCCGGACCATCAGCGAATTCATGAAACGGCTGAACATCAGCCAGAACGGCCCATCCCGTGAGGCATTCAGGGCGCAGATGAACGCCTTATGCGCCTGTGAAATGAAGCTCGGGTATGGGTCGCGCAATCTGAACGCCCGACCGGTAGATGAATTCGATGCGTGGACCAAAAACCTCGCTAAAGACAGCACGATCGAGCTGTCCGAGAAGTTCTGGCACGAGTTGAAAGAAAACGCCGTCCCCCTTGATCCTCGTGCGCTTGAGGGCTTGCAGCATTCCGCACTGGCGCTCGACATCTATACGTGGCTTGCCCATCGGCTTCATCGCGTGCGGGGATCTGGCGAACGGCTTACCTGGTCCAACCTTCGGCTACAGTTTGGGCAGGAATATACGGACGACAAGAATTTCAAAAAGGCATTCCTGATAGCATTGAGGCAGGTTTCGGCTGTTTATCCGGATGCGAAGTTGGAGCAGGTTCGAACGGGTCTGAGGCTGATCGCATCGCCGCCTCCTGTCCCGAGACAGACAGTTGTCGCTTTTCAAAAAGTAATTGGATCAGGCGCTTAATCCAAAAATCCGGGGATAATGGGCGGTGCAATCACCACCCCTTGGACGGCGTGTCTCCCGGTTTATCACGGTGCAATCACCACCCTTTTTCGAGCGATCCCAGCCTCTCCGGCGCGGTGCAATCGCCACCCTTTTACATCCGATTCGTCTTCACAAGCAGACGGTGCAATCGCCACCCTTTTTCCAGCGCATCGCCGTAGAAAAGACGGTGCAATCACCACCCCTTTTATCCCCCTCACAGCCACCCAAAACACGGTGCAATCGCCACCCTTTTTGGAGAAAGGCTCGCCTCTGTGGATAAAAAAGTTATCCCGGTGCAATCGCCACCCGGATGCGGTGCAATCACCACCCCCAAAGACGGTGCAATCGCCACCCGTAAGGACGGTGCAATCGCCACCCCCCTAAAACCGGTATGATTCCCGATAAATAAACCGATAGGTTTTTCCGGTAGTTACCTGCGGGTTTCCGGTGGATTTGTGGACAGTCGCCCAAGGGCGAACGCTCGAAGCGTGTGGACAGCTCTTCGACCTGCCCACACGCTCCGGCTCTGACCACAAGTCCACCGGACAAGTTCAATAAGATTTTTTTGATAGATTTAAGGGAAGGACGCCGCTCGCCTTCGGCGCGGCGCCCTGTATGCTCATACCCGGCCTATAAGCCATTCTGACGCGAGTCTGATTTGTATCCGGATGTTATCCCCTATCGGATATGCTCGATCATCGTACAGGGCCTTCATCAGCCGTTGTAAGCCATGAGTCTTGCATGGCGAAAAGTTGGTAATAGGAAGTCACATCAAACAAGCATTCCACTCGTTCCAAATGTCTCCTTGAGTTAGCTCTCCCCGTTCTATTCTGAGGCACACTTCGTTCGAAAGGACGGATTGTGGCCAATACCGTATTGGTCCAGAGCCATCCCCCCAAAGGTTTGCAAGTCGATAATAATCAGCCAGATCTCGAACCGATGGATCGTTCCATGCGAGACGTTGCGTCAGGTAAGCGAGCATTCCGCCGACTGGCTGAAAATTTTTTCCAGATTCGCTGGTCGCACACGTCATCGTTGACACTGGTCCCCAATCCCCCCCGAAAATCGTCTCCAGCTCTGCTGTGTTAGTGGGTTGAAAAGCTGCCTTGTAGAAGGGCGCCACCAGTTCGCTCCAACAACCAACATCCGCTACGCAGATAAGGTCGATTACATCTGTGGGGTGCTTCGCCTGCTCCATTGCCTCCCGAACCGCCCTTGATACATTGTCCGCAGGTTTTGATGCTGGCGCTTTCCAAGCATGCGAATGCGCGAGGATTCCATAAACCAATGATGATCTGAGTTCTCGGAGTGGACTACCTTCACGGCGTGGGAAAAGAGCCTTAAAGGCTTGGCATCGCTCCGCTGACGCTGAAATATGCTCAGCCCGCAGGGTTGTTTTACATTCAAACACTGCGGCGACGCCGTTCGCGAGCCAAACCTTCTTTTCCTGAAGTTTGCGGGGATAGAACGGTTTAAGGACGAGAACATCAATCTGTGGGGACATTCTTCCGTCGGAACTGATAAGACGGCCCTTTGTTGCAACATGGTATGCGGGAGGAAGCCATTCTCGTAACAGCGTGGCCCAGTTTTCCTCGCCCTCATCGCCTGCCGTCCCAGGATCGTCGCACGTCTTTGCATAGATGCGATCATATTCGGACGCCATTTCGTGAGTAATCTGCGCCATGAAGGTATGAAGGTCATGTTCCGGATTTGTCATACGCTTGGTGATACCTAGTTACATAAAATCTTCGAATTACTTACAGTCGCCCAATCGACCGCAGATGACAAATTCCGTCTCATAAGACGATCGTTAAACGGACACTTTCAAAAGACGTGACAGCGGAACGAAAACCCTACACAAAGTTCGTCTCATAAGGGTGGTACGGTAATAATCTCAATAGAGGGGGGCTTTACGTTACATGATGCTGATCGGTTACGCCCGTTGCTCACGGGACACACAGGATCTGGCCGCGCAACGCGCTGCCCTCGCTACTCTCGGGGTGGATGAAGATCGCATCTATGTCGATTTTGGATATTCTGGCACGAAGCGGGAGCGGCCGGGTCTTGACCAGGCACTGGCTGCGGTAAGGCGGGGTGACACGCTTGTCGTGCCGAAGCTTGATCGCCTCGCCCGATCTGTTCCCGATGCGCGAAGCATTGCCGAAATGCTGACCTCCAAAGGGGCGAAGCTGGCAATCGGCTCGAACGTCTATGATCCGACTGACCCAATGGGCAAGATGTTCTTTAACGTCTTGGCAACATTTGCCGAGTTTGAAGTCGATTTGGTGCGACAGCGAACACGCGAAGGCATGTTAATTGCCAAACAAAAAGGTAAACTAAAAGGCAAAAAGCCAAAACTTAGCGTAAGGCAACAGCAAGAATTACGCAGAATGCACGAAACTGGTGAGTATTCTATCAGTGATTTAGCTGATGTATTCTCTATTTCTCGCCCAACAGTATACAGAACCATCAAACGAAACGTGGAATAATCGTTTATAACGCCTTTTTCCGTATTTATAATATCAGTACGAATATACAAAGTGATACAAATTTATTTTGAGCATGAACGGCATTTCAGCACCATTTTTGCCACGAAAAAAAGTGAAAATCCCACATATCAAATATCGTCGTTCACGCCTGATCGTTTTCTTTACATTTGTCACAATTCCGTTATGTTCGACAGAAGTCGAACGTAATTTGTTCTAAATTTCCACGGATTACCGCTGTTCGAGATCATTTCATCAGCCTGAACGACTTCTCGGACCAAGGCTTTTTTTGTTGCGGCTCGTGAGAAAAATTCGATATTTCTACAAGGCAAGATATTTCGATGCGGTCAGATCGCTGACGATCGGGTGTCTCAAACGAGAGGTTTCGTCCTTGCCATGCGAAATTCTTCGGCCTTGCCAAAACTTAACGCCCCGGTTTGTTTTCCTGCTGGGCCTCTCCGCGTTCAGGAGAAGGCTATTGTAGGAAGGGGGATTGTCACTTGCTGGAACCGTTCGAGCTGGCAGACATCAAGGCCGGACTTCGGGACGGCGGGAAAATTTTGGGCGTTTTCATCGTCGCACGACCGGACAGCGATGAAGGACCGGTCTTTGTGGTCTATTTCCGAGCGGACTGGACACAAAGCCGCACGTTCAGGATTCTTTCCAGGTTCCGAACCGAAGGCGTACGAACGTACAAGAATCTCGGCAGTCTCTATAAGACCATCCGCAGCATCGGCTACGACGGACGGATCACGATTTATCCGTCTGGCGACAACGCGCTTCATACGTTCGTGGGCGTCCTTCCTGAAGATCTCGGCGACCATCCCGCAGATATGGTCACGTCGGAAGGCGACAAAGAGTAATCTAAAAACCGCACACTTTGCTGCTGCCGCGTTATTATTACCGCTCGCAGCGGGCGAAGTGTGCGCGCAGCCTTTGGCAATAAAGGATTTCGGACAGCTCGCGCTGAAATGCGGTCCGAATGTCGCGCCTATTACTTTGGCCTCGATCGCGCAGACTGAATCAGGGTTTGACCCATTTCTGGTTCACGACAATAACACGAAAAAAGCGTTCAATCTGGAAACAGATGCCGAAGCTGCGGAGCTGGCAAGCCGACTGATCTCGATCGGCCATTCGGTCGATCTTGGGCTTATGCAGATCAATTCGCATAACCTGCCCGCTCTTGGATTACGGGTTCAGGATGCGTTTGACCCCTGTGTTTCGATAGGTGCGGCGTCGATTATCCTATCCGATACCTATGTTGGCGGTGAGAGCCACGAGGCGCAGCAGAAGGCGCTTCGGGTAACAATCTCCCGATACAATACCGGAGATGCACAGCGCGGCTTTACGAATGGCTATGTGGGCAAGGTGGAAGCATCTGCCCGCAAGGTTGTTCCTGCGCTCGATGTAGGCATGGGTCAGAGCGGCGTGCCGGCCGCTCCCCAGCCGCAACAGGTTGCTGTTCCTACTGATCCAAACGCCCCCCCGGTGTGGGACGTGTGGGGCAGCTTCGAATACAGCACAGCGTCTGACACCAAGAAAAAAGGAAATGATCCTCGGGCTTCAGATGCGGTGTTGTTTGTCCAGGCTAGGGATGGTTCGGCCGTTTTTCCTCAACTGAGCAAGGAATAAGATATGCTGTCGTCCAGTCATTACGTTGCAGTTCGTAGTCCACGCTTGAAGGCGGGTCTGGTTGCATGGGTGGTTTTTCTATCTGTTCTTCCGGCAGTGGCCCATGCACAGACTGTTTCTGGTGGTTCAACGCCCACACAGATGATTAACAATATCTGCACATTCATCTTGGGTGATTTCGGCAAGAGCATTGCTGTCGTCGTACTCGCGGCTGCCGGATTGATGCTGGCATTCGGCCGTCTTTCGTTGGGTATATTCGCCGGAATGGTTGGCGGTATCCTCTTAATGTTTGGCGCGGCCTATCTCGGGTCCATGGTTACCGGGTGACTCATGGAAAAATTGGAAGAAGACACCCTCTTTCTTGCAGCAACCCGTCCGGCGCTATTGGCAGGGGTCCCTCTGCCGGTAGCTGCACTATTGCTGACGATGATTGGGCTCATAATGGTCCTTCTTCAAAACCCACTATATGAAGCAGTAATGGTTCCGCTTTGGTTCGGATCGCGAATACTTGTCGCGAGAGACTATAATGCGGTTGGCGTGGTAGTTTTGTTTTTGAAGACGGCCGGACGTTCTTTGGATAGTTCCTTGTGGGGCGGGGCATCTGTCAGCCCAAATCCGCTGAAGGTTCATAAACGGGGGAGGGGCATCGTGTGATGTTTGGCAATCCCGGTTATGGCGAACGCTCAGGTGAGATTTATCTTCCGTATGTTGGGCACATTACGGAAAATGTCATTCTGCTTCGTGATGGATCAGTTATGGCAATGGGCTACGTCAAAGGCGTTCCCTTCGAGCTGGAAGATACTGTCGTCCGTAATGGCCGCAAGCGCAATATGAATACTGTCCTTCGGAATATCTCCGATGATAACGTAACAATTACGACTCACATGGTACGGCATTCGGATGTGCCGGGATTGCCAAAGACGCATTTTAGGTCAGATTTTGCGTCGAGACTTCATGAAGATTACAATAGAAGAGTTCTAAAAGATCGTTTGTTTAGAAACGACTATTTTCTCTCTGTTGTGGTGACTCCCCGGAATGCACTCGGCAAGATGGGCAGCAAGCTCTTTCGGGTGGGTAAAGGCGAGGCGACAGAGGCCAGTGACGCGACAGTCAGGCAGCTTGAAGATGTCTGGCAGATCGTTTCGTCTGCTCTCGACAATTATAGCGTGCGGCGCCTGGGGCTGCGTGAGCATGATGATGTCGTCTTCACTGAAATCGGCGAGGCATTGCGTCTCATCATCTCTGCACGCTGGATGCCTGTCCCGGTTGTATCGGGACATCTTGGAGCGTCCATTTACACGGATCGGGTAATCTGCGGCAAACGTGGCTTCGAAGTTCGTTCTCTGGATCGGAGCTATGTCGGTGGCATTTTTTCGTTCCGTGAATATCCGGCCAAGACCAGGCCCGGAATGTTGAATGCCCTGCTCAGTGTGGGTTTTCCCCTCGTGGTAAGTCAGTCCTTTGGCTTTCTGACACGCTCACAGGCTGATGAAAAGCTGACGCTGAAGGGTAATCAGATGGTAAGCGCAGGTGACAAGGCGACCAGCCAGATCGACCAGCTCACGGATGCCGTAGATAAGCTCATATCGAATGAATTTGTCTTCGGATCGCATCATCTTTCATTGGCAGTTTATGCTGATACCCTTGCGCAGCTAGGCGATAATGCTGCTCGTGCGCGGGCACGGCTGACCGATGCCGGTGCAGTAGTCGTACAGGAAGGTATCGGCCTAGAGGCCGCATTCTGGTCACAGTTGCCCGGAAATTGGGAGTACCGCACCCGTCCCGGCGCTATCAACAGCAATAATTTTGCCTGCTTTTCGACCTTTGACAATTTTCCGGCAGGAGCACGCGAAGGCCATTGGGGCACGGCAATCGCCCGTTTTCGGACGGATGGTGCGACGTCTTACGATTATGTGCCTCACGTCAAGGATGTGGGCATGACGGCGATCTTTGGCCCGATCGGCTCGGGCAAGACGACCCTGCTGACATTCATTATGGCGATGATGGAACAGGCGCTCTCTGAGGTGAACGGTGCCGTCGTATTCTTCGACAAGGATCGGGGAGGGCAGCTTCTGGTCCTTGCTACTGGTGGCACGTATCTTGTTCTCAAGCGTGGTGTTTCCTGCGGCCTTGCGCCGTTGCGTGGCCTGACGAACACGCCCGAGGATCGGGAGTTTCTGCGGCAGTGGCTCACCGGGCTGATTGAGAGTGACGGCAAGGACACGGTCTCGTCAGAAGATGCAAAGCGACTGCAACGGGGGATCGAACGGCAGATGTCCTATCCCGTCGAAATGCGCTCACTTGCTGGATTGCGCCAGTTCTTGATGCACGGGCCAGAAGAGGGAGCTGGTGCCAGGTTGGAACGCTGGTGCAGAGGCGGCGCATTGGGATGGCTGTTCGACGGCGAAACCGATGAAGTGGATCTGTCGAGTGCCATAACAGGCTTCGATCTGACGGCTTTTCTCGATCATGACGAAATATGCGCCCCGACGGCTGCGTATCTGCTCTATCGGATCGAGAAGGTGGTTGACGGCCGACGTTTTCTTATGAGCTGCGATGAATTTAGGGCCTATCTTTTGGACCCGAAATTTGCCGCTGTAATCGACAAGTTCCTGCTGACCGTTCGTAAAAACAACGGGATGCTGATTTTGGCGACACAACAGCCGGAGCACGTTCTGGAATCAAAGCTGGGTTCGTCGCTCGTTGCGCAGTGCATGACAAAGATTCTCTACCCGTCTCCCACGGCTGACCGGCACGCCTACATCACGGGACTAAGCTGCACCGAGGGCGAGTATCGTGCTGTACGGGAAGGGATGGTGGGTGATCCCAAACGGTTTCTCATGAAGCGGGAAAACGGCAGCGTCATTTGTGAATTCGATCTGTCCTCCATGCCGGAATACATCGCGGTACTGTCCGGCCGCGCCAATCGAGCGAATTTTGCCGAACGGTTGAGGGCAGAATACGGGGCCGATCCGAGCCAGTGGCTCGACCATTTCATGGCCCGTTACCACGAAGCGAAAGACTGAGGCGAGGGAGGGCACGATGAAGGCATATAGTCTGGTTGCAGTGGTATGGTTTTCTCTCATTGGAGCGGATGCCGCCCATGCGCAGGTAGCTGTATTTGATAATGCAAGCATTGCGCAAAGCGTCACCAATACCACAAATGAAATCAATCAGATGATGGACGAGCTGAAGCAGCTACAAGCGCAATATCAGCTCCTTCAGAACATTCCGAATGTTGCAACGGGGATGCTGACGACTTTCAACAGCGCCAATCTGCAAAATCCTCTGCCGACAGTTACACAAGCAACCGGTCAGATCACGGGAGCAACCAATACACTGAATAGCTATGGTCAGTCATTTATGAGCCTGAACAGGTATTCAGCTACGGGAACAGATCCAGTTGCGCAGTCATATCAGCAGAGAGAAACTTCTTTAGCAAACATTCAAGGTATAGCAGCGCAGAACCTTGATTCTATTAACCAGCGCCTCGCTTCGCTTGATGAAATGAAGCAGGAACTGTCGAACGCAAAGGATATTACGCAGGTCAGCACGATTAACGGTCGGATAGCCGTCGAGAATCAGGCCATCCAGGCACAGGCGGCTGCGGCCCAAAATCTTCAGACTCTCTCTATGGCGCAGATCCGAAATCAGGAATTGCAGGAGCAAGAGGCGGCGCGGAAGGACGACGAAGCGACCGCTGCTTATTTCCCTGCGGCCATCCAGTGAAGGGATATGCTGTGAACGGTTACAAGACCCTTGTTGTGGCATCTTTGGGCGTGCTTGCGAGTGGTGTGGCTTCTGCTCACCCGTTACCCAATGCCGCGGAGCATACAGTGGAATGGTATTCATCGCACGCGGCCGAACGGCGTCAGGTAAACCGTGAGTGCATGAACGACCGGACGTATGAGAATTATCCGGATTGTAGGAATGCCGTTGCGGCTGAGACAGGTGCCGAAGCCCCGGCCCAGCCAGCAACGGACGACATGACGCAGCCGGGTTATTACGTGGACAAGCGGCAGCGTGACATCGTGCTGGCTTTGTGCGGGGTGAACCATCCTCCCCCGGCCGCCGTATGTAGCGCAGCAAGAAACGCAGCCTCGGCAGCCAACAAAAAGGGAAGCGGTCGGCAATAGACGTGAACTTAAAGACGGTGCGCCGTTGACGCGGGGTAAAGACTATGACGACGCCATTTGAAGACTTCGACACAAGCCTACGGACAGCTTTTTCGACCGGGACATCGAATGTCATCAGCCAAGGACTGTCTGCTGTGGCGTCCCCGTTCACGGCGTTGATTGTTCTGTGGGTGATTGTCCAGGGCGTACTCGTCATGCGTGGTGATCTGGATGCCAGACGCGGCATATCAAGGATTATTCGGGTGACGCTAGTTTCCGCATTCATCTTGGAAGCTGGCATATACAACGGTTACGTCGTGAATCTTTTCCAGACTGTGCTTCCGACTTGGGCTGCGAGTTCGGTATCCAGCTCTACGGCTTCGACACCTAAATTGCTGGACGACATCTGGAACAGCCTCGTCAATTATTCGGCAACAATAGATAAGCAACTTCATTGGTTTCAGGTTGTCGATCTGATTGAGCTGGCAATGATAGCGATCGCAGATGGTGCGATGCTGACAATAGCTTTTGCCATCTACATCTGCTCAAGCCTCATGACTGCGGTGATTCTGTCTCTCGGTCCATTCGTCATTGCAGGTTTCCTATTCGATGCGACAAGAAATATTTCCGAACGATGGATAGGAAAGCTGGTGGGCCTCGCTCTCCTGTCATTGCTTGTTGATGTTACGATGATAATCGTGGCGACAGGCATACGGACTTATATGTTGGCCTGTAATCTTAATGCAGTTTCTGCTGCGGGAACGCCGGGTATTGCCATTCAGATTATGGAACAGACGGCGATGTTTATTGCCGTATCGACCTTTATTCTTATTTCGTTGCCGGCTGCTGCTGCTTTTATCGGCGGGGGAGTATCGCTCAATCCTGCTGGGGCAATCCTGAATACAATCATTGGCGGCGCAACGGGTGGTGTTGGGACTGTCGCAAAGGCAGGGGCCAACATCGGCAGGAAGTCTTCTAATAAATAACTAAGTTAAGTTTTAACATTACTAGGGGAGTAAGACGGATGGCAAAGATCCGTATAAGTATTTCTGTACTCATGCTCTCTGTTTTATCGGCGTGCGCAAGTCACGATCCGGTCCCAAAATGCAAAGGACCGACATTTGCTCTGAACTCGGGGCACTGGAAACCGACAGAAGCGGACCTCAAAAAGCCAAAGGAGATTGGGCATAAATGACAGATCAGAAATTTGTCCCGCCCGTTCCGAAGGAAAAGATGGCGGAATATTATGAGCAGGTCGAGAATTTCCAGAAGTCGCGAGCGCGCGCGGTCGTCAAGATCAATAAGTACCTGACGATCGGCTTAGGAATTTCATTGCTGGCTAACGTCGGCTTGGCCTGGTCGGTTGCTTCGCTGTTGCCGTTGGAAAAGCTGGTGCCCATGCCGTTGTGGGTTCGCCCGGACGGAACGGTTGATAGCGAGATCTCCATGTCACGCTTGCCGAAGACAATGGACGAAGCAGTCGTCAATGCAGCGGTGTGGCAATATGTTCGGCTGCGCGAGGGCTATACATATGCCACGGCGCGCTATGCCTATGACACGGTTTCTCTCATGAGCAACGAACAAGTCAGAGAGCAATATCAGTCGTGGTTTAATTTCCCCAACCCCAAGAGCCCACAGGTAACGGTTGGAAAAAGGGGCCAGATCGACGCCGAACGTCTGTCTCTCGCTCCCATTGGCAATAACGTCATTCAGGTGCGCTTCCGGCGCATTGTGTCGATGGAGGGAGCGCGCCCACAGACGACGACCTGGACCGCGACTGTGCAGATTCAGAGGGTCACGGATCTTCCGGCCAGTGCCCGCTTGGCAAATCCGGGCGGTGTGATCGTCACGTCCTATCAGTCGTCGGAGGATGGGGTATGATTCAGCGTCTCGCAGTTGCTGCCTTCCTTGCAGCGACCTCTCTTTCGGTCGTGCCCGCATTTGCAGAGCAAGACCCTCTACCCAGCCGTCATGACACGCGAATGCGGTACGTGCCTTATGTAGCGGATCAGGTTGTTCATCTTTCGACTGCCGTGGGGGCGACACTGGTGGTTGGTTTCAGTCCTCATGAAACCGTCGATCGCGTCGCAGTGAGTGACAGCATACATCTGAAGGCAGCCCCGGCAGGGAACTATCTTTTCTTCAAAGCGACACAGGGGCTTGGCCTTCAGCCTGTTATCGTGTTGACACGAAACGATACCGGTGCCGAGCGGCGATACGTCTTTGAAGTGACGACAGTTGCAAGTGCGTCGCTCGCGAATGCGACGGACGGCGTTTACTACAGCGTGCAGTTCACTTATCCCGCTGATGAAGCCGCAGCGCGTCGTGCAGCCGTCCTGGCCCGGCAGCAACAGGAGCGGGCTCAGGCCGAGGCACGAGCAAAAGAGTTGGAACTTCAGCTCGCGCATGAAAGGATGGAACGGGAAACAAAAGACCCGAATTTCGGTCCCAAGAATTGGAAATACATTGCTCAGGGTGATCGTTCTATTCTTCCTATCGAAGTATGGGACAATGGAAACATCACTGTTTTCCGGTTTCCGGGGAATGTGCGTCTTCCCTCGCTTTTCACGATCAATCCGGACGGCAAAGAAGCGACTGCCAATTATAGCGTGAAGAACGATCCGGCTGGGTGGGGAACACTGATGATTGCCGATCATCTCGCCCCAGCATGGCGTCTGCGAGATGGAAACACCGTCTTGTGCGTCTTCAACAAGGCATTTGATCCGGTTGGTCGTAACCCAGGCACAAATACCATCAGCCCGAACGTGGTCCGCACGCTGAAGGAGGCCGCCCAATGAGCGACGAACAAAACAACAATAGTGGAATTAACGACGGCGGCTCTCTCGTATCAAACAACAATCGACGCGAACTAAACGCATGGCAAAAGGTTGGCATTTTCATACTCGTTGTCGTAGTTGCGCTGGGTTTTATTTGGCTTCGTGCTCTCGATAGAGCGAAGAAAACAGAGGAACAGAATAATCAGCCTGTCGTAGCGGCTGGGACGCACATGCGCAGCGCACCGCTGACACCGCCACCTGCTCTTACAGACCAAAATCTGCCAATGCCGCAGCAAGCTCCGCAGCGGTTTTTTATGCCTGCGCAAGCAACGCATCACGAGGTAACGCCGGCAGAAAGCCCGATTTTTGCCGCGTCAGGAGGCTCGGGGGGAAGCTCTGCACCTCAGCCCGCGTCTGCGCAGGAATCTTCCAAGACGGTGACGGTCAATGGAGCACAGCCCCCGGCCGGACAAGATCCGCAGGGGGATAGGTCACTGGCCGTTCGGCTAAAGCCGACAGTGTTGGAGGAAGCGCGCGCGCGGTTGCTTCCGCACCCGGACTTTCTGGTTACGAAGGGGACAATTATCCCGTGCATTCTTCAGACCAAGCTAAACACTCAACTCGCCGGATACGCGAAATGTGTGATTCCCCTAGATGTGCGGAGCACAACGGGGAATGTGGTTCTCATGGACAAGGGGACGATTGTCACCGGTGAGATGCAGCACGGTTTAATGCGCGGTGAAGACCGGGCATTCGTGATTTGGGATCGGGCAGAGACACCGGAACACGGCATCATTGATCTTGCATCACCCGCGACGGGTGAGCTGGGCGAGAGCGGTGTTAAAGTGACGGTGAACAATCACTGGTGGTCGCGCTTTGGCAGCGCCATTCTTCTAAGCGTGATTCAGGGTGGTCTCGATGCCGGGGTCGAGCTGGCATCCCGGGTTGGTAGCAACAATAGCGGTGCATACTTCAATTCATTCCAGTCAAACGGGCAGACAGTCGCGAATACGGCGTTGCAAGCGGACATCAATATTCAACCAACTGGAGAAAAAGCACAGGGAAAGACGGTCGCTATTTTTGTCGCGCGCGATCTTGATTTCTCGGACATCTATGACCTGAAGCCAACTGTAGGTAGCAATGCTCAATGAAGCAGCGGTACAGCTCCGTTTCCTGATGCAGCCCCTTGCGGGCTGGCTCGAAGACCCGGCGACGGAAGAGATCTGCGTTAATAAGCCCGGAGAGGTTTTTGTTCGGCAGAGGGGTGTGTTTACACAACACGCTCTTCCCTTGAGCTATACGGATCTGGAAGACATCGCGATCCTGGCAGGAGCTTTGCGCAAACAGGACGTGGGTGAACGGCATCCTCTGTGCTCTACCGAGTTGCCAAACGGGGAGCGTCTGCAAGTGTGTTTGCCGCCAGCCGTACCCGCGGGGACGGTGAGCCTGACGATCCGGCGGCCAGGGGGGAGTGTGGCTGCCCTCAGTTCCGTGACAAAGCGGTACAACATTGCGCGTTGGAACCGCTGGGATAAACGGACAGAGGCCGAAGAGAAACGGCACGAAGAGGTTCTGCGGTATTACGATGAAGGCAATTTCGAAGCCTTCCTCGCTGCGTGTGTACGGAACCGTATGACCATGCTGCTGTGCGGGGCGACGGGCTCTGGAAAGACCACGATGGGCCGAACGCTGATTTCGGCCATTCCGCTGCATGAGCGGCTGATAACGATCGAAGACACGTTAGAGCTTGTTATTCCGCACCCCAACCATGTGCGGTTGCTCTATTCAAAGTCGGGAACAGGAATCAGCTCGGTCAGTGCGGAAGACCTTTTGCACGCAAGTCTGCGCATGAGACCGGATCGGATCTTGCCGGCGGAGCTTCGCGACGACGCCGCATGGACATATCTCAATGAGGTCGTATCGGGGCATCCCGGTTCGATTTCTACCATTCATGGCGCAAATCCGGTTCAGGCGTTCAAGAAGCTCTTCTCGCTTATCAAGGGCTCGCCCCAGGGGGCGGCGCTAGAAGACAAAACTCTTGTGGACATGCTCTCCGCCGCGATTGACGTAATCGTGCCCTTCGAGACGACAGGCGAGATCTATTCCATCGGCGAAGTGTGGCTGGCAGCGGATGCGCGCCGTAGAGGCGAGACAGCAGCAGATCTTCTGACGAAATACTGAAAGGAAGCGCACGATGGCGTCAGAAAACAAGTCGATCGTCTTGATCGCCCGGATTATCCTCGGAATTCTGATGGTATTTGTGTCTTGGACCGTTGTCGCGTCTTTTGTTTTTCTGAAGGGAACGGGTTTATCGGGCTCGTTCGAGCATCCTTTCTATCAATGGTGGCTCTATTTTCTGTATGGCCGGGATAATCCGATCGTAGTGCAATGGCTCAAGATCGGCGCGGGGGCAGGCGGTGTTGTGGTTGCGCTGGTAATGCTGGCGGTGATCTTCCGGCGTGGTGCAATCGGCCCTTCTCTGCGCCCGTCCATATTCAGTCGTAGGCAACGGCCTATCCGTGGCGTGACAGAGAATCATGGCTATGCGGACTGGATGACAATGAAGCAGGCCAGGCAGCTCTTTCCACGTCCTTCCGCTGAATATGGAGGTGTCGTTGTAGGCGAAGCCTATCGCGTGGACGAAGACCGGCATGCAAGGGTGCCCTTTCATCCTAAAGAGCCGAAAACATGGGGACAGGGCGGCCGTGCGCCATTGCTCATAGATCCCTGTGAGACAGGATCGACCCACAGTCTGGTTTTTGCCGGACCGGGATCGTTCAAGTCCACGTCGGCCGTCACCACGCTGACCACATGGACGGGCTCTGCCGTGGTGCTTGATCCGAGTACAGAATTGGGGCCGATGCTTCGACCGTTCCGCGAAACGCTGGGTCATCAGGTCTACGAGCTGCGGCTCGGTGGAGATGTTGGCTTTAATGTCTTGGACTGGATCGACATTCGTTCGCCCGAAGCAATCACGAATATACAGGACGTGGTGTCATGGATATGCCGGGAGAGTGGTGCCAAAAAAGACGCCAATAACGAGTTTTTTGACCGGCAGGGCCGCAATCTCGTGACGTGTTTATTGGCGCACATGATGTTTGATCCGGACCTTCCAGCCGAGGAAAAGACCTTGCGGACGCTGAGAAGCGGGGTCTGCACGCCGCAAGAAGAAATGCGGAATCTGCTGAACACGATCCATGCGAGCAGTCCGTGCGCCTATGCGAGCCAGACGGCCGGCGCGCTCAAGGGACTGGTCGATGAGACGTTTTCCGGGGTGTATGGCAATGCCGATGACAAGACAGCCTGGCTCAGTAATCCTGCGTTTGCGGACCTGGTGTCCGGAGACAGTTTTCGCTCGTCAGATCTGGTCGATGGCAAGATGGATGTTTTCGTACAGTTGCCATTGCGGGCTTTGGAAAACACACCCGAAATTGGTCGCACGATTATAGGGGCGTTACTGAATGCCGTTTATGAAGCTGATGGCAATATTCGGAATCGTGTCCTCTTCCTTCTGGACGAAGTCGCACGTCTCGGTCCTATGCGGATCATGGCAACAGCACGGGATGCCGGGCGCAAATACGGTATTACCCTGAGATTGCTCTATCAGTCGGTCGGACAACTCGAAGAACAATGGGGCCGTGAGGGAAAGCGAGCATGGTACGAGGCGGCCGCACATCGGACATATGTTGCGATCTCCGATCTCGATACCGCGAAAGAGCTGGAAGAAACCTTCGGTCAGTATGGTGTCATGGCGACATCCGTGGGCAGCAATACCGGCACGTCGGGGAAAGGCTGGGAAGCGAGCAACCGTTCGCGCGGGGCGAACACGAGCTATCACGAAATCAGCCGTCCGCTGATCCGACGGGAAGAACTGCTGAACGATGTCCGGGTAGATGAAGCGTTTGTGGTGGTGCGTGGTGGTCGTCCGTTGCGTTGCGGGATGCCTATCTATTTTCGACGGCCTGAAATCAGAGAAAAAATAGCGGCCAATCGGTTCAATAAGATCTCGGCCTGAGTGTCAGGGGGACATGAGCAATGTCGGAAACGAACAATGAGAAGCGTCGGGATAAGGCGCGTCAGCAGGGAAGCCAGAAGACGGCCGGTATTGCCGAGGCGCAGAAAGCGGCATCGCGTGAGAATGTCGCTGATCGCTACTGGAAGCAAACAAGCGAAAAGGGACAGACCCCTGGACAGCGGGCGGAGAGCAACAAGCCACGTGCAAAGCCCAAAAGCAGTCCGTAACTAGGAGGCTGACATGCCTGAAGCGGGCTGGCTGTACGTTCTCGAAATTCCGGCATTACCTGGGGTAGTGAAGATCGGGCGCACGTCCAGAGATCCGACGTTACGATGCCGCGGGGTGGGCGGCGCGGATTGCCCCTTTGAGCTGGTTGTCGCGTGGAAGAAACCTGTGCCTGATGCGCAAGCGGCCGAAAAGCAGGCGCATCGGATGCTGGTTGCCAAGCGGCTGCGACGTGCAGACCGGGTGCTTGGTCATGTGGCTTTTGCCCGGTCCCGCGAGTTTTATCGGGCGAATGTCCAGGACGTCACGTCGGTCCTTGAGGTCATTGTTGCTTCTCGCGTGCGCGCGCGATCTTTGCTGCTGGCGGCAGCTCGCCCAGGTCGGTGTCAGCCCTTTCGATCAGGATGGAAAGGGCGACGCAAACTGGCAAGGCATTATCGGCCGACTGGCCGGGCGGCCGGGTTTAATGCGCTCATGGTTCCTATGATGCTTCTTGCTGTCATTATGGCGGTGCGTCCGGATGTGAACTGGCTACCGTGGCCTATAGCGGCTTCGCTCGAATGGCTGGAATCGCTGAGTATGATGCTTTGGTAAAGACAGTGATGGGCGATCAAAAAAAGCCATACAGTAACAGTAGGGCTGTTGATCGGCGGCTTAGGAAGATAAGCGAGGTGTCTGATCTGAGCAGCAAAATTGAGAAAATCGACGGTCATGATCTCCGTTTGCTTGATAGGATACCTTGACTTGTATCCATATATCTGAAAAGCCAGATATATGGATACAAACTCTGCCATTGCCGCACTTAACGCCCTGTCACAGTCCACGCGGCTGGATATCTTCCGCCTGCTTGTGCGCCATGAGCCGGACGGGCTGCCCGCCGGGGACGTCGCACGCCATCTTGATATGCCGCAGAACACGATCTCGGCCCACCTCGCCACCCTAGCCCGCGCCGGCCTGCTGACCTCGCAACGCCATAGCCGGCTGATCGTCTATCGCGCCTGTCTTTCTCGCCTGCACGACCTGATGCTCTTCCTCGTCAGAGACTGCTGTGCAGGCAGCCCCGAACTCTGTACGCCCCTGATCGCGACCCTGTCCTCCTGCTGTCCGTCCCCGGAATCCTGCTCATGACCATCACGATCTATCACAACCCAGCCTGCGGCACGTCGCGCAACGTGCTGGCACTGATCCGCAACAGCGGTGAGGAACCTCGCATTATTGAGTATCTGAAAACGCCTCCCAGCCGTGAGGAACTGGTCGATCTGATTGCCCGTATGGGCGTTCCGGTGCGCTCGGTCCTGCGGGAAAAGGGCACGCCCTTTCACGAACTCGGCCTCGATAATCCGGCCCTGAGCGATGACGCGCTGATCGATGCCATGATCGCACACCCAATCCTGATGAACCGGCCGATCGTCGTCACCCCGCTGGGTGCGGCACTCTGCCGTCCGTCCGAGGCGGTTCTGGACATCCTGCCCAACCCGCAGAGAGGCGCTTTCGTCAAAGAGGACGGCGAGAAGATCGTCGATGAATCCGGAAAGCGGATCGTCTGATGCTGGCGCTTCTGATTTTCGTTGTCACGCTGGTTTTTGTCATCTGGCAGCCTCGGGGGCTGGGCATCGGCTGGAGCGCAATGGCAGGTGCCGCCGTGGCCCTGGTGGCTGGAGTAATTCACTGGCACGACATTCCTGTCGTCTGGCACATCGTCTGGGACGCGACCTTCACCTTTATCGCGCTGATCGTCATCTCGCTGTTGCTGGACGAGGCCGGGTTCTTCCATTGGGCCGCCCTGCACGTGGTGCGCTGGGGCAAAGGGCGAGGCCGGACGCTATTCCCGCTGATCGTGGTCTTGGGAGCAGCCATTGCGGCTGTGTTCGCCAATGACGGCGCGGCCCTGCTGCTGACGCCCATCGTCATCGCCATCCTCACGCAGCTTCGCCTCAGTCCTGCTGCGGCGCTGGCCTTTATTATCGCCACTGGCTTCGTCGCGGATACCACCAGCCTGCCGCTTGTCATCTCCAATCTGGTGAACATCGTCAGCGCCAATTTCTTTGGTATTGCGTTCGATCGCTATGCTGCGGTCATGGTGCCGGTCGATCTGGTCGCACTTGGTGCAACGCTGGCGGTCCTGTGGCTGTGGTATCGGCGGCAGGTGCCTGCGACCTATCCCGTCGCCGAACTGCCCGCACCTGCCACGGCCATTCGTGACCCTCATGTATTCCGGGCGGCATTTCCACTGCTGGCCCTGGTTCTGGCGGCCTATTTCCTGACGGCGCCGTTTCATATCCCGGTCTGTGTCGTGGCCTGCCTGGCCGCCGGAATCCTGTTGCTCGTCGCCGGATATGGTCGGGTCATCCCTGTTCGCAAGGTGCTGCGGGGCGCCCCGTGGCAGATCGTGATCTTCTCCCTGGGCATGTATCTGGTGGTCTACGGGCTGCGCAATGCTGGGCTGACTGACTACCTTGCGACCGCACTGGTCTGGCTCGGTCATCAAGGGACGTTCACGGCCACCATCGGCACCGGCTTTCTAGCGGCTGTTCTGTCGTCCATCATGAACAATATGCCGAGTGTGCTGGTCGGGGCGCTGGCGATCCAACAGGCTCACGACATCACGCCACTGACACGCGACCTGATGATCTATGCCAACGTCATCGGCTGCGACCTCGGGCCGAAATTCACGCCGATTGGTAGTCTCGCAACACTGCTGTGGCTGCATGTGCTGGCATCCAAGAACCATCGGGTCACATGGGGGCAGTATATGAAGGTCGGACTGGCGATTACGCCGCCCGTCCTGCTGGCAACACTCGCGGCGCTGGCCCTATGGCTGCCCCGGATCAGTCACCCGTAATACACGACAGGACCGATATATATGACCGAACCTGAGCTGCCAGCCTTGCATCCGGAGTATCTCGAACGGGTCGATCTCGCGCGGCTGGAACCGCAACCGCGTGTGGACCATCCGCCGCGTATCCTGCTGCTCTACGGCTCTTTGCGTCCCCGATCCTTCAGTCGGTTGCTGGTGCTTGAGGCGGAACGCATCCTGAAGGTGCTGGGGGCCGAGACACGGGTGTTCGACCCGACCGGCCTGCCGATAGCGGATTCCGTGCCTGCCACGCATCCGAAAGTGCAGGAACTGCGGGAACTGTCGATCTGGTCGGAAGGCCAGGTCTGGTGCAGCCCCGAACGGCACGGCAACATAACCGCTGTGTTCAAAAACCAGATCGACTGGTTGCCATTGTCCGAAGGCTCGATCCGTCCGACGCAGGGCCGCACGCTGGCGGTCATGCAGGTCTCAGGCGGATCGCAAAGCTTCAATTCCGTCAATGCCCTGCGGGTTCTGGGCCGATGGATGCGGATGTTCACCATCCCCAACCAGTCCAGCGTGCCAATGGCCTATACGCAGTTCGGTGACGATGACCGCATGAAGCCGTCCCCCCTCTATGACCGGATGGTAGATGTCATGGAGGAACTGATGAAGTTCACATGGCTGCTGCGCGACCGGGCCGACTACCTCGTGGACCGCTATAGCGAACGGAAGACGGAATTCCGTCTCCCGGAAAGCCTGTGAGCCGGGCAATGGGCGAGCAGTTCGATGTCGTGATCGTGGGGGGCGGTCAGGCGGCCCTCGCCGCGTCGTATTTTCTACGACGGACCGGACTGCGTTACGTCATTCTCGATAACGGGACCCAGGCAGGTGGTGCATGGGTGCATGGCTGGGACTCCCTGCATCTGTTCTCGCCCGCGTCCTACACTCGGCATTCTGCGGCGGCATAGCCTGCACGGTGGCCGCGCCCATAAAGGCAAGACCAACGATAACGAATACCAGACGTCGGAGAAAGCACCACCGCATACCGGCCATCATCTCGCAAACAGGCAAAGGGGGCAATCTCTTATGCACGGAGCGGAAGTCATGCCGCGCTCTTGGGCCGGTCGTTTGGGCTGGGACATCCCTCGCCACGCGAGGCCGGGCAACTCACTTGAAGAGGCCATCGTGTGGAAAGTACGCTAAACAACGTTTAGCATGAACAGTAGAAGAACGTCTGGGTAGCGTGATCTTGCCTGAGGGCAAGCCGCTGTTTCTTTGTTGAACAACGGCAAGCAGCACGGAAGTTAGCGGATGAAATATCCGCTAACGCGCCAATATGCCTGACCGATCATGCCCGCGATCTGATGACGATCCTTGGCCTGCGCGCGCCCCAGAGAGCCGATATCCCGTTCATGATCGAGGCTGCGGCAAACGCAGCCTGGGCCACGGACAGCGGCATCGTAATCGTCCGGGCCGTGATGGACGCGCTACGCCATGCCAAAATCGCACTCCCTTCGATTTCAACCATCGAACGCGCCAGCATTGCGGGACGGGCGCGGGCCCGACGGAAGACCGCGCAGGCGTTAACGCAGGGCCTCACAGGCGATCAGGTCACGGCGCTGGATCGGCTTTTCGGGGTCAGGACATAGAACGGGCACAGATATACGCTAAGCGTCTCTGCGCGCACTTATGGGTCGACTCTATGCGTCGA
>NZ_JBFCXX020000124.1:0-230 GCF_040702925.2 Acetobacter fabarum
TGCCTTCGTCTTCCGTTGTGCTATCCGACCCGACATTCATGCCCATGATCAGTTACTCTCTTCACTCCAGCCCCCACGCATGCCGCGCGGGGGACGGGGGCCGCAGCCCACCGTTGTCAGTTGGTCTTCGGCTTCTCGGTAATGAAGTCGATACGATAGATGCCAGCCTGCTGGCAGGCCGCCACCATTTTGCCGACCGTCTCATACCGCGCCTTCATGTCCCCACGGAT
>NZ_JBFCXX020000125.1:0-229 GCF_040702925.2 Acetobacter fabarum
AGCCCGGGCCTTCTTCAACAGTCGGGAAGTCGTTGGCCGGCAGGGTCGACAGGGTGAAGCGGCTACGACCGGCCTTTACCACCAGTTTCTGCTCGTCGACCTTGATGTCGATCAGGGCATCGTTCGGCAGGCTCTTGCAAATGTCCATCAGCTTGCGCGCCGGCACGGTGATGGAACCTGTTTCAGCCGGCTCTTCGAGTTGCACGCGACCGACCAGCTCGACTTCCAG
>NZ_JBFCXX020000021.1:0-42652 GCF_040702925.2 Acetobacter fabarum
CTCCTGCCCGGGCAGGAGATGCAGGCGGCGCTCTTTGATATCGCGTAGGCGGGGCGCGAAGCGGTAGCCGAAGAACGGCATCAGCCCGAACACATGGTCGGACGCGCCGCCCGTATCGGTATAATGCTCTTCGATCGATAGCCCGGTCTGGTGGTACAGCAAGCCATCGAGGACATAGGGTGCTTCGCCTGCGGTCGCGGCGATCACGCGCGAGCCGAAAGGGTCATACTGGTCCGATATATGGGTGTAGAATGACACGCCGGGTTCGTTGCCGTTGCGCGCGTTGATATCGCCGATCGCGGCACCGCGCCCGCCGGCATGAAATTGCTGCCCGTCGCTCGATGAACTGACGCCGGTGCCCCATAATCCAGCGAGCGGCATTGCGCGATG
Source organism: Acetobacter fabarum (assembly GCF_040702925.2). Lineage (GTDB taxonomy): Bacteria > Pseudomonadota > Alphaproteobacteria > Acetobacterales > Acetobacteraceae > Acetobacter > Acetobacter fabarum_B. Next base: position 391 of record NZ_JBFCXX020000021.1, read on the forward strand.
AGCGTCGATCAAGCGCCCCAGCGCCTCGCCATAGGCAGCCTCGCTGATGTGCCAGTCATGCAGATGGGCGAGCTGGCGCAGGCTCGCGCCCCGGCAGCTGTCCGCCATGCGGGTCAGGCCGAGATTGATGCCATCGGCGAGGATCACGGTCAGCAGCGCGTTGCGATCGTCGGCAGGACGGCCCGAGCGCCGGTGTGTGAAACAGTCGCCGAAGCCGGTCCACGCATCGACATCGAGCAGGATGTCCGTGATTTTCACGCGAGGGAGACGATCATAGGCGGTGCGACGCGCGACCTCTGCGGCGGGTGGCGTGATCGCCTTCAGCGGCGAGATCATCAGACCATTTTCATCGAGGCGGACCTGGGGCAGTTCACCTTGCCTGGCCAGTACCGTCACCCGTTCGATCGCGCGGTCCAGGCGCTCACGGCGCTCCCCAATATGTTGATCGAATCCGGACTCGATCGCGAGCGGGAGCGGCCCCTTCTCGCGCAACGCTGCAAAGGTGGCTGGCGGAATGAGATAGCTGTCGAAGTCTCGAAATTGCCGACTGCCTGCCACCCAGATATCGCCGGCCCGCAACCGGTCGCGAAGCTGGGACAGCGCGCAGAGTTCATAGGCTGCGCGATCGACGACGCCGTCGCGGATCACGAAGGGTCGCCAGCCTGCCGACACGAAGCGTAGCGGCACCTTGTCGGGCAGGCGTCGTTTGCCGGTATGGTAGAGATCAGCGATGATGGCGAGCGCATCGAGGATGCCCTGGACCGGTCCGGCACCGCGAAAAGCGAACGCCCGCAGGAATTGACCGGCGAACAGCTTCACCGTGCGATGCCGCTCGATCAGTTCGGCCGTGCGGTCGATCGTCTCGGGGCGGACGAGGACTTCCGCTTGGGCGACAGCGGAGCCGAACCGTTCCCAGTCGAAGGGGCCGATACGCGCAAGGGAGTCGATACCCTTGGCGTGCGCGTCGATCAGCACGCGGCAGCTATTTGTTAGCGTGCGCAAATGCCCCTGCATCTCGCGCACGGTCCTGATCGCCTTGTCGCGCGTCCGGTTTTCTGCGCGGCGCACCATGCTGCCAAGCAGCTTGTCGAACATGGTGAGCGCGGCGTCAGTCAGGCTTTCCTCGAGCCGGATGGCTGCGGTCGCGAGCGTCGCGTGGCGGCGCATGGCCGCCAGCTCGCCGAGATGTTGCGGCGTGATCCGCACTGCCTCGTCGGCCAGTCGATCGAAGGTTGCCGACGGTATCATGGTGGCGCGCGCCGGGTCGAGGTCGAGCGTGCGGACATGATCGAGCCGTTCAAGCAACCGCAGGATGCTGCGCGGCGCCGGCGATTGCGGGGCATTGCGCAGCCAGGCCAGCCATGTTGTCCCCTGATCCGATCGCCGGGTCAGCAAGGCGTCCAGCGCCGTCAGCTTTTCCGGCTCGATGCCGTTGGTCAGGATTGCATGGGTGAGTTGTTCGGCCTGTTGGCGCGCGTGTCTGACGATCGCCTCGATGACAGCCGATGGTGGCAGTAGCACCCGCCGTCGGCGCAACTCGTCGATCACGGTGCCAGCGAGCAGGAGAGGCTGGGCGGCAGTCTGCGCGACCGGCATCGCGAACGCCACGATCGCGCGAAAGTGGTTCCGGTCGAAAGCGGTATAGCCGAGCCGCTGCATGAGATCGGCGAGATGTGCGCGCCGGGTTTCATCGCGACGGGCGTAATCGTCGAACGCCGTTGTCGGCACGTCGATCTGATCGGCGACAAAGGCGAGGATGGCACCGGGCGGCCTCTCTCCCGCCTCCAACACTCGGCCTGGCCAACGCATGTAGAGCAGCAGCAGTGCGAACCCGAGCCGGCTCGACGCTCCCCGGCGTTCGCCGACAAGATCGAGATCCTCACGGCTGAGGGTGAAGTAACGGGCGATTTCCCGTTCTTCGGTCGGCGGATCGTAATGCGGGGCGAGCGCCTCGCGTGTCAGCAACCGCCGCCTTGCCATGTGCCACGACCTTTCTCGCTCTGTCCGTCAGACGGTCCTCTGGCGGCCAGCATGAATATGTCCGTCAACTCTGGACCCGTGATGGCGATTCGGACAAGAATGCAAATCGATGGGAAAACGGACAGATTGGGACCGGCTGTGGCGCTGATTGGCTATGCGCGAGTATCGACCGGCGACCAGAAGCTGGCGCTCCAGCACGACGCGCTGAACGCGGCCGGTTGCGAGCGGACGTTCAACGACCATGCGTCCGGCGCAAAGACCGATCGGCCAGGCTTGGCCGAGGCACTGGCCTATCTGCGCGCTGGCGACACACTGGTCGTGTGGAAGCTCGATCGTCTTGGCCGCTCGATGAGCCACCTGATCGAGAAGGTTGGCGAACTCGCCGCGCGCGGCGTCGGCTTCCGCTCGCTTACCGAGCAGATCGACACCACCACGTCAGGCGGCATGCTGGTGTTCAACATCTTCGGCTCGCTTGCCCAGTTCGAGCGCGATCTAATCCGCGAGCGCACCAACGCCGGATTGAAGGCTGCACGGGAACGAGGGAGCCTTGGCGGTCGACGTCCGGTCATCACGCCTGACAAATTGCGCAAGGCGCGCGATCATATCGCGGCAGGGCTGACTGTCCGCGAGGCGGCCACGCGCCTCAAGGTTGGCAAAACCGCGCTCTACAAGGCTCTCGAAGGCACCACTGCCAAGACCGCAGTCAAAGTATGAGGAAAGAGTGATGAACGAACGCGATCCCAACATCGTTACCTCGAGCCTGTCTGGTATCGTCACCGAGCAGGGCGTCACCGTGAGAGTGAACATCATTCGGTTGGAAAATGAGCCGAGCTGGTCGCTCGAAGTCGAAAACGAGTATGGAACGTCTACGGTCTGGGACAACCTGTTCGCGACTGATGATGCCGCGCATGCCGCTTTTCGTCAGACCGTCGATGAAGAAGGTATGCGCGCCTTCCTCGACCAGGCTGTCGTCATACCCTTCCGACGTTAGCACCGTCAGTGTTCGCCGTTCGTTCGATCCTAGCGTACGTAAACTTCACTTTCGTGCAGTGACCCCGGGATATGGAAAACCGCATCAAGGAATGCCAGATGGATCTGTTCTCAGACAGGACCTCGTCCCACACCATCCGGGCCAACCAGCTCCGGCTGTGGTTCTCGGCCGCAGCCTATGTCCTGCTGACCGCTCTGCAAAGACTGGCCCTTGGCCAGACCAGCCTGGAGACGGCGACCTGTGGCACCATACGCGCACGACTGCTCAAAATCGCGACACGTGTAACGCTCAGCGTCCGTCGGATTGTCCTGTCCATGCCGGACATGTTCCCCTGTCAGCATGAATTCGCCCTCGCTCATGCACGATTGCGAAGGCTCCGGCAGGCCATCTGAAGAAACAGACAGTGCACAGACCACATAGCTTCCACCAACACTGCCTTCTCAGGCCGTGACACCCTCACTGCGTTCAGAACCCGCCGCCAGAAGCAGAATATCGTCAATATTCCAGATCGGGCTCCTGTGGGATGACTGAATTCTACAAAATGACCCGAAATTGCCTCAAGTGTGAGAAATCCGCGTCGAGTGGATCGGGCCGAGCGTCGAAAGGTCATGGCACTGGCCCAGGCCCGTAAAATTGACGCCATTCTGGTGACGGAGCTGTCCCGCTGGGGGCGTTCGACCATTGATCTCATCTCCACGCTTCAGGAGCTGGAGAGCTATCGTGTTTCCCTGATCGCCATAACGGGGATGATGTTCGACCTGGCGACGCCACATGGGCGGATGCTTGCGACGGTCCTGGCCGGGATTGCGGAGTTCGAGCGGGATCTGATCAGCGAGCGGGTGAAGTCCGGTCTGGCCGCTGCCAAGGCGCGCGGGAAGGTTCTCGGCCGACAGAAAGGAGAGCGGCCGAAGTCTGATCGTCTGGCTCCGAAGGTTCTGGCGTTGGTGGCCGAAAAGCGGAGTTATCGGTGGATCGCCCGCGATCTGGGAATCAGTAAGAATACTGTTGCTGCCATTGTGCAGAGAGATAAGGTGGGGCCTTCTCTTCCCTCGTAGAAAGTGTATACAGGTATAAAATTATACGTGTAGAGGTGTAGCATGAAGGTTCTTGCTGTTCTTTCGCAGAAGGGCGGTGTCGGAAAAACGACACTTGCAACCTGTCTCGCTGTCGCGGCTGAGCAAGCGGGTAAGGTTGTTGCTATTATTGATTTGGACCCACAGGCGACAGCCTCTTTCTGGAAAGACGTACGCCAGCTCGATACACCGGCTGTGGCTTCAATTCAGCCGATACGTTTGCCTGCAATGCTCAAAGCCTGCGCGGATGCGGGTACTGATCTTGTGATTATCGACGGAGCTGCTGTTGCGCGTGATGTAGCTTATGAAGCGGCGCGGCATGCTGACTTCGTTCTCATTCCGACGAAGACGGCCGTGTTCGATACAATGAGTATGACACACACATTGGATGTGGTTCGTCAGCTCGGTAAAGCGTTCGCTGTCGTTTTAACTTTTGTGCCTCCCCAAGGGCAGGAGACAGGGGATGCCATTAAGGCCGTGACCGAATTGGGGGCAACGGTCTGTCCGGTGACAATAGGAAACCGCAAGGCATTTTTCCGTGCACAGGCGGCGGGACAGGCTGTGCAGGAATTCGAAGCACATGGGCCAGCAGCAAACGAAATTAAGCGTTTATACGAGTATACAGATATACAATTATACAAAAATCAGGAGGTAGTGTGATGGCGAAAAGCAATACGCTACAAGCGATGCTTGATCGCGCCAAAGGTAGTGGTGAGGCAATGCCAGCCCCTTCCCCGAAGCCAGATATATCATCCCGTAAACCTACGCTGAATGGTCGGAAGGGGACCAAGTTGATCGGTGGGCATTTTTCTCCTGAAGTCAGCACCCAGCTTCGTATTATCGCGGCCGAAGAGGGAACGACGGTTCAGAGTTTGCTTGGAGAAGCACTGGACGATCTGTTTGTGAAGAAAGGACGCAGCCGGATCGTTAGCGGTTAAGTATACATTTATACACGTATACAATTATACACGTAGGCTGTGTCTAGCGTATAGGGTTGCGTTTGTGTCGGTTGCGGCAGAATCCAACAAATGCGGCACTGGGGTTTTGCAACTCTGGTTGTCCGCTATCATTCCACCATGACACCCATTCATCATAGAGTGCGTAGACATCATATCCTGGAGCAACTCCTCTAGCGTCATGGAAACCCTCGGGATCGACAAATGGTTTCTGGAGCTTTGGCTCTATTACCTTGACGGTGTCCATCGTTTCCCGATTACGGAAAGTAACTGTGTTGCTGTTTATTTCGACAGCATAATCAGGCAAGTGGTTATTGATTGCCAAGTCACGGAGCATTGAGCGAAATACGCGAATATGGCTACTGGCCCCCGTTTTTTTCTGTAAAATTTCTATAGAAACACCCCATTTTTCCTGAGCGCCACAATGCTTGCGTGCAAGTTCGTATATTCTCCGTTCAAGTGGTTTGCGTAAACGGAAATAATCGCGATGTAATGTCAGTACACTTCGGCCTTCGATCATTCTGAATAGCCATTCGGATAGCGTTACCTTGATTTCGGACATTTGTCCGGAATTGGTCTTACGGATAATTCGCCATTCATTGATAAGGCCAAAGCCTTCGGTGATTTCTTCTCCATCAGCTTTGATGTTGGTGGTGATCCGTGTGCCTGCTAGGCGCTCAAATGCGCTCCGAAGCCGCTTATAGCCATCACCATCGGTTTGACGATTGGTCCACATCAATAAATCGCGTGCGGTAAGGTGGAGAGTTCGATTTGGCTGCTCACCTTGATTCATTTTCGCGATAAGCTGCGAAATGCAATAGATAAGGATATCCTTGTCATGGATTGTCGCGAGCCCTTTTACGCTCGGAACGATCTCAACTGTATTGCCATTGTGCTCGTATCGGAAAATGCGTCGATCAGGTTTAGTGGCAAGCGAGAAAATTGGATGTTCCATCGAGGCCATATCATCTTTGGGGATGGCATCAAGGACATCACAAATAAAAAGATCTGGTGTCGGATATCGTTCCGGAAGTAGAACGGAACGTCCATCAACATTCGGGGTTTCACTGACGGTAAGTGCCAGTTCGGGGTTTCGTTGACGGGTTGCTTTGATTCGGGGTTTCATTGACGATCAGTTTAGGTTCGGGGTTTCATTGACGCAAGAGCTAGATTCGGGGTTTCGTTGACGCAGATTCGGGGTTCTGGAGTCACTAGATTCGGGGTTTCGTTGACGCAAGCTGCCCAAAAACAGTGTTTTTGTATTTTATTTTCAGTTAGTTACGTGTTTGTGGAAAACCCTTAACACTACTTTTAACACATAAATTAACACTCTAAGCCTGTGGATAACTCTTTATTCTTTGCAATTTTCAACCAAATTGAACCCAAGCACCGCCTCTTGGGGGCTCCGCCCCCGCCGGCTCGCAGCCTACGGCCGCCCCGATCGCGCGAAGCGCGATCTCCCACCCGGCATCCCCCTGCTCGCCCTTTCAGGGCTGCGCTAAACAGACACGCCTACGGCGCGAAATCATAATCTGACGATGCGGTAACGCATCGTCTCTCCACCAGCACCTTCCTCTCCCGCGTCGGCGCCTTCGGCGCCCTACGGGGCTCCCGCTCCGCGCTCGCCCAACGCCTGCAACACCAGAAGAACCGGGCAAGACCGTAATCTGCTCAAGACGCACCGGTGTTCAGGCGATCATTCAGCAGCTCACGTGTTGGGGTCGGTACATAGAACGGGCACAGATATACGCTAAGGTCGGATGCTGAGGGTATATGACGGAAAACAGGTGTTTTCCGTCATTTTTTTCTTGCCGGGAAAAGATAGCCGCCAAGGTAGCAAAAACTGCACGACAAACCATGTCGCTTTGCATTACTGTGCGGAAACTCTTCTGATGAGGTTTGTCGTACATGCTGGTCGGTTATATGCGAGTGTCCTCAGCCGACGAACGCCAGTCAGTGGATCTCCAGCGCGATGCGCTGATCGCGGCTGGCGTCGATGCACGCCACATTCATTCCGACAAGGCCTCTGGTGCCCGCGACGATCGCCCTGGCCTCAAGACGTGCCTCGCCTGGCTCAAGGAAGGGGATACGCTGGTGGTCTGGAAACTCGACCGTCTGGGCCGTTCTCTATCGCATCTTCTCGATATTATCGGAGATTTTCGGGAGCGTGGCATCGCTTTCCGATCCTTGACCGAACATATGGATACGGCAACCGCGCAAGGCGAGTTGCTGTTCTCGATGTTCGGCGCACTCGCCCAATACGAACGCGCCTTGACGCGCGAACGGGTCATGGCGGGGCTGGCAGCCGCCAGGCGCCGGGGTCGGCGCGGCGGTAGGCCGCCCGCGATCCACGCGGAGAAGATCGCGGCGATTACCGTCGCCCTCGAAGGCGGCGCCAGCAAAGCGGCTATATGCCGCAACTTCGGTGTACCGCGCTCGACGCTGATCGACACGCTGGCGCGGATTGGCTGGACGCCTCCCGGCAGAACCTGACAGATGCCGCGCCGTTCCGTTCTGACCGAGGCGCAGCGCCTGTTGCTGCTTGCCCTGCCCGAAAACGAGGCCGACCTGGTGCGTTACTGGACGCTCACTCCCGATGACCTGCGTGTCATTGTCAGTCGGAGAAGGGCGCACAATCGGTTGGGCTTTGCTATCCAGCTTTGCGCGCTGCGCTACCCGGGGCGGCTGCTCCGGCCGGGGGAGCTGATCCCTCAGATCCCGCTCGCCTTCATAGGGGATCAACTCGGGATCGAGCCGGACGCGCTCGCCGACTATGCCGTGCGTGGGCCGACCCGCTACGAACAGCTCGATACGCTGCGTGGAACATTCGGATTCCAGCAGTTCTGTCGGCCGCTCCAGATCGAGCTTCAGGCCTGGCTTCTGCCTGCGGCCCTGACGTCCAGCAGCGGAATCGTTCTCGCACGGATGCTGCTGGGCGAATTTCGCCGGCGATGCATCGTCGTGCCTGGTATCACCCAGATCGAACGCATGGTGGGCAAGGCGCTGCTCGATGCCGAGCGGTATGTCTGCGAGCTGCTGACGCGGCATCTCACCGCCGGCCAGCGCGATCGGCTCGATGGCCTCCTCCAGCCGCATAGCGGCAGCCATATCAGCAGCCTTACCTGGGTACGTCAGCCTCCTGGCCAGCCCGGGAGGCGTGCCTTCGCCGCAATCCTCGACCGGTTGTCGCTCCTGCGTGCGATTGACTTGGATTCCGGTCTCGTGGACACCATTCACCCGGAGCGGCTTCGCCGATTGTGCCAGGAAGGCGCGCGCCTCACGGCGCAACATCTTACCTCGTTGAACCCGGCACGGCGGCGCGCGGTGCTGGTCGCCACAGTCATCGAGACGCAGATGACGCTGACAGACGACGCGGTGCTCATGTTCGAGCGTCTGTTCGGTCAGTTGTTCCGCCGGGCGGAACGGCGCGAGGAAGCTGCATTGAAACGCGATCGTCGGACCATCAACGCCAAAATCCGCCTTCTGGCCGAAATCGGCGATGCGGTGTTGAGCGCCCGCGCTGACGACGCCGATCCATACGCTGCGATCGAGGGCGTCATCGGCTGGGACGCGCTGACACGGGAAGTCGCGGAAGCCCGTCGTCTCGTTCGTCCTGATCCGCTCGATCCCGTGGCGCTCTCCCGAGAGAACGCACCGATCCTGCGCCAGATCGGTCCTGCGTTCGTCGCCGCCTTCACTTTCGGGGCTGTTCCCGCCTGCGCACCTCTTGCCCAAGCTGTCGAGACCCTGCGCGGACTCGCCGACGGCCGGCACAGGCTTCCGGCCGACGTGCCGCTCGGCTTTGTCCGGACGAGCTGGCGGAAGCGGATCGACCGTGCTGATCTCGACCGCCGCATCTTCGCGTTCTGTGTCCTGGCGGAACTGCGCGATCGGCTGCGCGCGGGGGATATGTGGGTCGAGGGAAGCCGACGCTATCGCGCCGTCGAGCACCAGCTTATTCCAAAGCCGATTTTTTCCGCGATGCGCGAGGCCGGCCCCCTGCCGATCGCCGTCGCTGATACCGCAGCGGCCTGGCTGGCGGAACGCAAGGCGCTGCTCACGCGTCGGATCGCCGAGATAGAGGCGAAAGCGTCCACCGATACGCTCGAAGACGTGCGGATCGCCGAGGGGCGGCTGCGCATCTCGCCTTTGCGCGCGATCACTCCAGACGAGGCAGAGGACGCCCTGGCGCCCCTCTACGCACGCCTGCCGGCCATCCGGATCACCGATCTGCTGGCCGACGTGGATCGCTGGACGGGACTTGCCGGCTGCTTCACGCATTTGACTACCGGCCGGGCACACGACGATCCCCGCGCGATCCTTACCGCCGTTCTTGCCGATGCGACCAATCTCGGCCACGCCCGCATGGCCGAGGCCTGTGGGTTGGTAACTCGGCGTCAGCTCGGCTGGCTCTCGGCCTGGCACCTGCGCGAGGATAGCTACGGAGCGGCGCTGGCGAGGCTGATCGAGGCGCAGCATCGGCTGCCCCTTGCCGCGTTGTTCGGCGACGGCACCGCGTCCAGCTCGGACGGGCAGCACTTCCCGCTCGATCGGCGTGCACAGGCAACCGGCGCCGTCAATCCGCACAAGGGCAGCGAACCCGCCATCTCCTTCTACACCCATGTCTCCGATCGCTACGCGCCGTTCCATTCCACAGTCATCTCCGCCGGTGCCAGCGAGGCCGCGCATGTACTCGACGGCCTGCTCCATCATGGCGCCGACCTTGCGATCGAGCGTCACCATACCGATGGCGGGGGCGTTTCGGATCATGTGTTCGCCCTATGCCATCTCCTCGGTTTCCGTTTCGCCCCGCGCATCCCCAACATCGGTAACAGACGCCTGCATCTGTTCGGCGACATGAAGCCTGGGTCGACTGTCGCCCCATTGATGGCCCAGCCGATCGACGAACGCCTGATCTCCGAGCACTGGGACGACGTGATCCGGCTCGCCACCTCAATCCGTACCGGCGTCACCAGCGCGTCGCTGATGCTGGAACGGCTCGGTTCTTATCCTCGCGCGAACGGTCTCGCCCTTGCCCTGCGAGAGATGGGCCGCGTTGAGCGTACGCTGTTCACGCTCGACTGGATCGAGCTCCCCGAAGAACGCCGCCGCGCCACCCGCGAGTTGAACAAGGGAGAGGCCCAGAACGCCCTCAAGCGCGCCATCTTTTTCCATCGCACCGGCCGGATCCGCGATCACGGACTGCAAGCCCAGGGACATCGGGCGAGCGCGCTCAATCTCGTCGCCAGCGCCATCGTATTGTGGAACACCACCTATCTCGGAGCCGCAATGCGGCATCTCGAACGTCAAGGACGATCCGTTGCGCCTGATCTGCTCCAGCATCTCTCTCCGCTGGGGTGGCAGCATATCAACCTGACCGGGGATTACCTCTGGACCGACGCCGGCATCCCGGAAGGGAAACTCCGCCCGCTCCGGCAAGCCATCACAATCACCGATAATCCTTAGCGTATATCTGTGCCCGTTTTATGTACCGACCCCGTGTTGCAGCATACCCGTCAGACGCCACAGGATGGCCGTACAGGCGTTCCCGTGTGTGGTGGCTGGTTTGGTGGGCAGTAACGGGAATTGCGCTTTGTGCGGCCTCCCAGGGCGCTCTGCGGGCCTTGCCGGGGATTGATAGGCTGGCCATTTCCTGTTCGTCCGTCCAGATATCCTCCTCCTGACTTTCAGCGGGATGGTTCTGATTGAAAAACCCAAGCGTTAGGGATATGGTGAATTATACCAGCGCCTCTACGCATCAATGGATTTCGTGTCGTGATTTACACGGCAGATCATGTGCCGATGCACGTTCACGTCATAAGCGCGGATGGGGAAGCCGTGATCGAAATTGGCAGGAAAGCCCGCCTGATACGGGCAGGTGGCATGAAAGATAAGGTCATACAGGAAGCCCTTGTCATCGTGCATGACCGCGCTGAGATGCTGGCTTCAGCATGGGAGAAGATACATGGCGAATGACATGAACTATCAGGCCGCTCGTGAAGCAGACGCGCTTCATAGAGCGACAATTCCTCATGCGGTCTCCGCACGGTTTATCCGTGCTCGCCGCGCTCTTCACGTCACGCTCTCCAACGGTGTTGAGATGAGCGTGCCTGTGAGTCTGATACAAGATTTGCAGGACGCTTCCCTGAATGATCTGGCCGATATCGAGATCACTCCGCTGGGTAATGGCCTTCACTGGCCCCGTCTCGACGCCGATGTTCTGGTCGAAGGTCTGATCCACGGTATCTACGGTTCCCGAAGCTGGATGGCGGCACAGATGGGACGTGTGGGCGGATCATCCGCCAGCCAGGCAAAGGTGGCGGCTGCACGCCGGAATGGTGCGAAAGGCGGTCGGCCAAGGAACGTCGCGTAAGAAAGACTGCTTACCACTATGAGCAGACAGGCCGGTGAGCATGGTGGTTGCTGAAACCGCAAAAAGTTATTACAATAATAATAACATAAAGGGGGCTGTCATGGTCGAACTGAAAGTGCGAAAATTCGGAAACTCACTCGGGGTCGTACTACCCAAGGAAGTGATCTCACGGCTGAACACCCAGGACGGCGCGCCCCTGTATCTGACCGAAGCACCAGACGGCGGATATCGGCTCGTACCCTATGATCCTGACTTTGAAACCAAAATGACAAAGGCTGAGGATATTATGCGGCGTTATCGTGATACGCTGCATGTTCTGGCCCAATGACAGCTTTCGTCTGGATAGACGAACGGGATACCCTGATCCTTCATGACCGACTGTTGGGCGTGCATGGTGGCGCTTCCGGCGTACGGGATGCAGGTCTTCTGAAATCCGCGCTTGCCCGGCCACAGCAGCATGCGGCCTATGCGGATCCGCTGGATCCAGTGCATCTGGCGGCCGTCTATACGGCGGGTATCGTCAAAAACCATCCTTTCATCGATGGGAACAAGCGTACGGGCTTTGTGCTCGGTGTGCTGTTTTTGGAACTGAACGGCTATCGTTTCACGGCAGCCCAGGAAGATGCAGCAAATGCGGTTCTCGCGCTGGCGGCAGGTCAGATGGACGAACTGGGCTATGCGGCGTTCCTGGCCGCCAATGTCGTATCCGACAGGGTATGACGGTAAACGAGGAACGCGATGAGTGTGCTTTTTTCGTTTCCTGAGGTGGTTCTGGCGACATTTGTCTTGATGGACCAGACTAATATGGCTAAGTCTTTTTTTGAGTAAACTCAGGAGGCTTTCGCCATGCGCACGGTCAACATCCACGAAGCCAAGACCCATCTGTCCCGGCTGATTGACGCGGCCATGAAAGGGGAAAGCTTCATCATTGCCAAAGCCGGCCGGCCGATGGTGCGGGTCAGCCCGATTACGGCTCCTGAAGAGTTACAGCAACGGCGTCTGGGGTTTCTTGCTGGAAAAATCCGGGTGCCCGAAGATTTTGATCGCATGGGACAGAACGATATTGTGTCTCTGTTCGACGGTCCGGCATGAGGCTTCTTCTGGATACCCATCTGCTGCTCTGGGCAGCAGGAGAGCCTGACAGGCTGTCAGCGCGGGCGAGAACCCTGATGGAGGATCCGGGTAATGATCTGGTCTTCAGTGCGGCCAGTCTCTGGGAAATCACCATCAAGACCGGGCTGGGCCGTGCAGACTTCCAGGTCGATCCTCATCTGCTGCGACGCGGTCTGATCGAAAACGGTTATGAGGAGTTACCCATCACCAGCCAGCATGCCCTGGCAGTCGGACAACTGCCAGATGTGCATCGGGATCCCTTTGACCGGATCCTTGTGGCACAGGCCACGGTGGAAGGAGTGCTTCTGCTGACCCATGATCCGCTGGTAAAGGCTTATCCAGGCCCGATCGAAGCAGTCTGAAGGAGATCGACCAGTATGAGCTACAAAAATAGGTCCATGCCCTCGCTGCACAGTGACGAAGCGGCCGAGGATTTCGTCGCGACCGTCGATCTGACCCGGTATGACCTGTCCGGTTTCAAGCCCATGCGCTTTGAGATCGAACCCAAGGCGGCTGCCCTCAACATGCGCCTGCCGGCGTCCCTGCTGGAGACCGATGTCGCACAGACGCGGTAAAGTATATTCCGACCAGAACAGAGGAGATCGGGCGATGTAGGTACGCTCGGAAATCACTCCGCGCGTCATGGAGGGGAAGCTCCCATGTCTCGCACCTATCATCACAGCCGCAAATACGGTCGCAATCATCGCTGGGCCAACCAGCCGGATCGCTGTGGCTATGGAGGCTCACGTGAAGCCTCTGAATCTCCCAACTGGTACAGTCATCTGCACGATATCCGTCCTGGCCGTCATCATGACAGGCATGTTGCCCGCCTGATCATCAAGGGCGACCTCGATCCTGTCGAGGCGGTCTTTCCGTATACCGGCACCCGGCGACCCCACGAATATTACTGGTAATCTTCAGCGCGGGAATGAGGGATCGTTCCCGCGTTCTGTTTCCGTCTGGATTTTCAGGTCAGTTTGGATCTGCGCTTCCGTTTTCAGCTTGGTGTGGGATTTCGTTTCTTCCCCCAAATACCCCAATCCGACCTGATGATTGCAAACTGCGAAGTCAATGACTACAATGCTGTCATTGCTTTCAGGAGGTTTCCATGGCCGTGATGACCATCCGCAATATCGACGACAGTCTCAAGCAGCAGCTTCGTCTGCGCGCAGCCCAGCATGGGCGTTCTATGGAAGAAGAGGTGCGCGATATCCTGCGTTCCGCTCTTTCTGCTGAAGTGTCCCAGGGGGTAGATGCCGGTCAGGCCATCCACCAGCGTTTTGCCAGGCTGGGCGGGGTAGATCTGCCTGCCGTGTCTCGTGAGGCCATCAGGGACGTGGATTTCGGAGTGTGATCGTTCTCGACACCAACATCCTCTCCGAACTGATGCGCTCCGGGCCTGACGGGGCGGTGCTGACCTGGATGTCCCGCCAGTCCATGATGACCCTCTTCATCACGACCATTACACAGGCCGAGATCCTGTATGGGCTGGCGCTGCTGCCGGAAGGGCGACGGCGAGAGCTTCTGATCGCAGCTGCCCGTGCCATGTTCGAAGAGGATTTCTCCGGACGTATCCTGCCTTTCGACGGAGAGGCGGCCTGTGTTTATGCTGAGATCGCCTCCCGACGCCGGCAGGCCGGAGAACCCATCAGTCAGTTTGATGCACAGATCGCGGCCATCACGCAGTCCCGTGGCGCATTCCTTGCGACACGGAATACACGTGATTTCCTCAACTGCGGTATCACCCTCATCAATCCGTGGGACGAGGGGTAGGGAGGGCGTCAATGGCCGCCTGAATCCGGGCCAGATCGGCGTCCAGAAGAGCAAGAACCTGATCGGCCGGGACAGTGGGTTTCGTGCTGTTGCGTGCCTTGCGGATTGCATCCCTTTTGGCAGCCCGTTCGTCGGAAAGGTCCGTCATGGTCATGTCTTCATCGCCTCGTGTTTCGTGGCAGCGACAGGGGCAGAAATCCGCCATGCGTAATCGCAGACATTATCCAGCAATTCTGCTCGTTGTGTCTGACTGTAAGCCATAACGAAATCAGCGACAATTTTTTCTGGCACACCTTCCCGAAGAAGGTTGGCAGCCGTTTCCGCTATTTCCAGATTGACCGCCTCATTGAGCAAGACTAGAGCGTCCGTATCGGTCATACGCTTTGCTGCCTGTGAAACAAACCGGGCATTCAGATTCCACATCCATTGATGGCGATTGATCTTATCAGAAAACCATTCTGGAGAAGGGTATTCCGGAGCCATTAGGTATCCTCTTGAAGTGTCTGTGGTGGTCAGTTTCCAGGCCGTAAAATTGTTCTGTGGCCGAGATTACAGTCTGTCCGTTTTGGATGATCGTGTTTTGTCGTCAGCCTTGTTCCCGGTCCTTGTCGAAGGCATGAAGCCCCGCGCGTCTCCAGCGCGTTTTCAGGTCGTCCGGGGTGGTCTCATTTCCCCCCTGAAGCTGCCCCGCAATATCCAGAAAGGCTCCGAGCAGGGTGGCGCGGTCATCATCGGTCAGATCAACCAGTCCCGCCTTCTGAACCAGGCCACCCAGTTCGATCAGATGATGGGTCCGTTCCCGTCGCGCCTTCGCCCAGTCGCGCATGTCGGTGCGTGCCTTTCGTGCCTGATGGCGATGGATCAGGGCCGCCTGCTTCCTGATCCATCTTTCAAGCGTCAGAAGCTCCGTTCTGATCGTTTCCGGTTCCTTTCCGGCCGCCCTTTTTTCCGCCGGTCTGAAAGAACGCCGCTCCCCGTTCGGTCCACCTCGCGACGGCTTCGGGTTTACTATCCGCCTGTTCGACAGCCGCAAGCAGAACACCAGCAAGAGCCTCGATCGATAAGGTATCGGCCCCCGTTGCTTCGACCAGTTCACCGAACTGGACAATTCTCTTGGCCTTTAACGCACGTGCCCGTTTCTGAAGTTCTTCTAGTTCCGCATCTATGTCCCGTGGTTTGCGCATTTCCGGTCCCCTGTCCTGCTGGTCTGTGCCATACTCTACCACACAGGCGAGAACCGCGTCACTCATCCAGAGTAATCAATCCTTATGGCTCAGTAAAATGTGAGTGCGCGCTTATACGTCACTACGTGACGTGCGCTTAAGGGATGTGATAGGATCGCGTCCATGGCGATCTATCACCTGCATGCAAAGGTCATCAGCCGTGCCACCGGCCGGAGCGCAGTGGCGGCGGCAGCCTATCGTGCAGCGTCCCGCCTGCATGATTTGCGGCTAGATCGCGACCATGACTTTTCCAACAAGAGCGGCGTGGTGCATTCCGAGATCCTGCTGCCCGATGGCGCGCCGGAACGGTTTCTTGATCGTGCGACCCTATGGAACGAGGTCGAGGCGATCGAGAAACGCAGGGATGCCCAGCTTGCCCGCGAGGTGGAGTTTTCAATCCCGCGCGAAATGACCCAGGCGCAGGGGATCGCGCTGGCACGGGATTTCGTGCGGGAGCAGTTTGTGGAACGCGGCATGGTGGCCGATCTCAATGTGCATTGGGATATTGGCGAAGACGGACTGGCGAAGCCCCATGCCCATGTGATGCTGTCCACGCGGTCTGTGGACGAGAACGGGTTTGGTGCGAAAGAACGCTCGTGGAATGACAAGGAACTCCTGCTGACATGGCGGGAGCGATGGGCGTCGCTCGCCAATGAACGGCTGGCCGAACTGGACCTTGATGTGCGGATCGACCATCGGTCGTTCGCGGCACAGGGGATCGATCTTGAGCCGCAGAACAAGATCGGTCCGGCCGGCATGCGTCGGGAAGAGCGGGGCGAGGACGCGGAGCGGGTAGCTGACCATCTGGAGATCGCGCGACGCAATGGCGAGAGGTTGCTGGCCGAGCCGCATGTGGCGCTGGAGGCGCTGACCCGACAGCAGAGCACATTCACCCGTCAGGACCTGGCGCGGTTCGTGGGCCGGCATACGGCAGATGCAGAACAGTTCAGTGCTGTCATGGTTCGGGTGGAGGCATGTCCGGAGCTGGTCGCGCTCGGGAAAGACGGGCATGGGCGGGAGCGGTTTTCCACGCGCGCGATGATCGGGGTCGAGCAGCGTCTGGAAGAAGCATCGCTTGCGATGGGGCAGTCCCAGGGGCATGCGGTGCCGCTGGCGGTGCGTCGGGCGGCGATGGCGCGGGATGGGCTTGGGGACGAACAGGCGCTGGCGGTGGGCGAGGTCACGAAGTCCCGCGACCTGTCCGTGGTGGTCGGCTATGCCGGGACGGGGAAGAGCACCATGCTGGGTGTTGCCCGCGCGGCATGGGAAGAGGCCGGGTATCGGGTGCGCGGGGCGGCGCTGTCGGGGATTGCGGCGGAAGGGCTGGAATCCGGGTCCGGGATCGAAAGCCGGACGCTGGCCTCCCTGGAGCGTGCGTGGGAACGTGGGTTCGACCTGCTGGAGCGCGGGGACGTGTTGGTGGTGGACGAGGCCGGCATGGTGGGGTCACGGCAGATGGAGCGGGTTCTGTCTGTCGCCCGCGAAGCCGGGGCCAAGGTGGTGCTGGTGGGTGATCCCGAGCAGTTGCAGGCGATCGAGGCCGGTGGTGCGTTCCGGGCGGTGGCCGAGCGGGTGGGGTCGGTGGAGATTACGACGGTGCGCCGGCAGCGTGAAGGCTGGCAGCAGGCGGCCACGAAAGAGCTTGCGACCGGGCGGACGGATAGGGCGCTGGGACGCTATGAGGCGGCTGGCCTGGTGCGCGGACATGACACGCTGGAAGAGGCGCGCGCCGGGGTGGTGGCCGGGTGGGAGGAAGCCCGGCAGGCCGCGCCAGAAGACAGCCAGATCATGCTGGCGCATCGGCGTGTCGATGTGCGGGCGCTGAACGAGGCGGCACGCGAGATCCGGCGGGAGGCGGGTGAGCTGGACGCTGATGTCGAACTGTCGGTGATGACGGTTCAGGGGGAGAGGCGTTTTGCGCATGAGGACAGGGTGTATTTCCTGCGTAATGACCGGGACCTGGGGGTGAAGAACGGCACGCTGGGCACGGTGCGTGGGCTGTATGGCATGGATGAGGATCGGATCATGCTTTCTGTGCAGCTTGATGGTCCTGATGGCGTTGGGACTGGCCGGATCGTGTCCGTGCGGATGTGGGAGTATGACGCGCTGGATCATGGCTATGCCGCCACCATCCACAAAGCGCAGGGTGTGACGGTGGACCGGGCGCATGTGCTGGCGACGGGGAGCATGGACCGGCATGGGGCCTATGTGGCGCTGTCGCGGCATCGGGAGAGCGTGTCCGTTCATTGGGGCCGGGATGACGTGGGGGATCGTGACGGGCTGGTGCGGCGGCTGTCGCGCGAGCGGCTGAAGGATACCACGCTGGATTATCCGCATGTCCGGGATCGGGATGCCGGGTTTGCGCGGCGGCGCGGGCTGCATGTCCCCGAGAGCGAGATCGTGGTGGGGCGTGAGAAGGCCTCATCAGGCCCTCGGAAGGACAGGCAGGCCGAAGGTGTGCCTATGCCAGAGCCTGTGTCGGCACAGCAGAAACGCGGGATGTTCGACGGGCTGGACCTGTCCGTGCGGTCTGGTCGTCGCACAGCGGAAAAAGACGTGTCAGCCGGGATGGATGCCGGGGCCGGTAAGGGGGAGAGTGGGGTTGAGCGTGAGGCTCCTGTCTCTCCCTTTGCGGGATTGAGGCTGCCCCGTGTGCGGCGTGAGCAGGTGCCGGCGGGGATGGACGGGTTGGTGCCGGGGAGTGACCCGCTGCATCAGGCGGTGGAGCGGTATGCGCGGGCCTGGGTGGATGCCGAGCGCATGGTTCGGCAAGAGCTGCCGGTGCTGGAGCATCAGAAGAAGGCGCTGTTTGAAGCCGGTCGGGATCTGGAGCGGGTCCGGCGTGGCGGTGAGGCGGATCTGAGGGCTGCGCTGAAGCATCAGCCGGAGATCCGGCAGGCGCTGTATGGTCTGGAAGGACCGGCACGGGCGCGTAGGCTGGTCGAGGGGATCGAGCATGAAAATAAGGTTCGGAAAAATCCTGAACTGCGGGCGGCACGGTTCGTGAAGACGTGGGACGGGCTGAGCCGCGAGCAGCAGGGTGTGGCGCTGAAGGAGCTGAAGCGGGATGCGCAGCTCGAGTCCATCCTGCGGGAGAAAAGCCGCGAGCTGGGCATCCGGAAGGGATCGACGCTTGATCACGGGTTGCATCCCCATCAGCGGGAGCAGGCCCTCTCACGCTCTAGGTCGCGCGGTATGGATATGGGGATGTAATCTGCTTGAGAGAGGAGATGTTGATGTGTATAATTTTCACTGGAGATACACATCATGCGAACCAACATCATTATTGACGATACCCTCATGACAGATGCGCTGAAGGCGTCTGGCGTCAAAACCAAGAAAGAAGCCGTCGAACTCGGATTGCGGACGCTGATCAAGTTGAATCAGCAGCGGCAACTGCGTTCCATGAAGGGCAGGCTGGAGTGGCGGGGTGATCTCGACGCCATGCGTTCCGACGTATGATTCTGGTCGATTCATCGGTCTGGATCGATTTTTTCAGGGGTACGGTGACGCCACAGGTTGATGCTCTGGACCGGTTGCTGGGAGAGGAACTGGTCGCCATTGGTGATCTGATGATGACGGAAGTTCTTCAGGGATTTGCGAGCGAACGGGATTTCAACAAGGCGCGGAGACTGCTTGGCGCTCTGGATCTGGTCGAGATCGGGGGGCGTGATGTCATGATCGAGGCAGCACGATATTTCCGTGACCTGCGTGCCAGAGGCATCACCATCCGGAAAACCATTGATACCCTGATTGCCACACGATGTATCGTAAGCGGGTATCGGCTCCTTTACAGTGACCGGGACTTTGATCCGTTTGTGACACATCTGGGGCTGGAACGGGTTGTCTGATTTCGGCGCGGTGACTGGAGAGGACATGCAGAAAAAAGAAGAGGCCGTTCGGCTGGGATCGCTTCTGGGGGCCATCGGTCGTGAGGCCGGTGTGCGTGATCAGGATATCGCGGTCTTGCAGACCCGCGATCAGACCCCGGCCGAGGCAATGTCCTTCGAATGATCCTGCTGCTTGATACCAACGTGATCATGGAGACGAGGAGGCCCGTCCCGGAGCAGCGTGTTCTGGCCAGCCACGACGTGTCGCCTTTCGAGGCGGCTGGTGTGCGGGTTTTCAATCTGTGGGGGGATATCTGATGTCCGAGACAGATCCAGCAGCGCGCGCGTTTGAGGACCTGTGCGCCGAAATGACGGTACTCCGGCGGAGCGTGGAAGCGTTGCCGCAGGCGTGGCGGGACAATCGGCCCCCGGATTACACGGAGGATCTGGCCCGTGTCGTGAAGGCCATGAATGCAGTCGGTGCACGAATGGAGGCGATCGAGGCCAATCCGACGCTGAAGATGACGCCCCAGGCGTATGGGCAAGGGATTCGTCAGGCCGGGATTTCTGCCAGTCAGGAGATGCAGACAGCGTTTCAGAAAGCGATAGGTGAGGTTCAGGGGGAACGTCGGGTTCTTGCCAATATCATTGGTCAGTCCCGTCAGCAGGATCGTCAGAACTGGTGGCTGTTAGGGGTGGGGCTTGCCTGTCTTGTTGCAGGGATCGGGTTGTCGCCTGTTTTGGCGTATCTCCTGCCATCTTCTGTCGGGACGCGAGTGGCATCCTTTATTGTTGGGGAGAAAGATCGCTGGAACTCTGGGGCCATGATGATGGCGGTCAGCAATCCTGAAGGCTGGCAACGTGTACGTGAGGACAGCCAGCTGGTTGAGGCCAACAGAGACAGGGTTGCAGCCTGCCAGAAAGCGGCATCGGGTCAGGAAAAAACTCAGAAACCCTGTGTCATCATTGTTCCGGCAGAGCAGGAATAGTCTTCAGGGGATAAAAGCCGACAGCAGAATATGACATGTCAAAGAAACTGGATTTCTTTGACGGATTGTTCTGACGTGTTAGAAAAAATGGATATCGCTACCACGTCAGGATGTCATGTTAACGCCAACCTACCTTATTCGACCTTTGCCGCCTCAGACGGACATAGAAACGGTTCCGGTTCTCAGGGCTCTGGTCGAGGCCAATAAGGCTCTGGCGGAACTGAAGGGGCGGGCGGCAACTATTCCCAATCAGGGGATCCTGATTGATACGTTGGCTTTACAGGAAGCCAAGGCGTCTTCGGAAATCGAGAATATCGTCACCACCCAGGATGAGCTTTTCCAGGCGGATCTGTTTCCCGAGGGGCCGGATTCAGTGGCGGCCAAGGAAGTCGCCCTGTATCGAGATGCCCTGCATCTTGGGTTTCGACAGCTGAAGGAAACCGACGGGTTGATCCTGAACAAGGGGCTGATCGCGATTTTCCAGATGCTCAAGAAGCGGAGTGATGGGTTTCGAAACACCCCGGGAACGGCCCTGAAGAACGAGCGCACGGGGGAAGTGGTCTTTGTGCCGCCGCAGGATGGGCGGGAGATTATCCGGCATATGTCGGATCTGGAGCGGTTCGTGAATGATGACGGGCTCTGTGATCTGGATCCGCTCATCAAGATGGCCCTGATCCACCATCAGTTTGAGAGCATCCATCCCTTCCCGGATGGGAATGGCCGCGTCGGGCGGATCCTGAACGTGTTGTATCTGACCCGGACCGGTCTTCTGGATATCCCGATCCTCTACCTGTCGCGCTACATCACACGACACAAGGATGAATATTATCGTCTGTTGCAGAAGGTGCGGGATGAAGGCGCATGGGAAGCGTGGATCCTCTACATGCTGCGTGCCGTGGCCGAGACATCCAGGATCACTCTGGAGCTGATTGAAGGCATGCGGGCGCAGATGGCCACCATGAAGCAGCGGATGCGGACGGAACTGCCCAAGATTTACAGCCGGGAGCTGCTGAACAACCTGTTCCGGCACCCTTACACGAAAATCGAGTATGTCCAGTCGGACCTGAGTATCGCGCGTCAGACGGCAGGGAAATATCTCGATCAGCTGTCGGAGAAAGGTCTGCTGTCCAAGCACCGCTCAGGACGGAGCAATTATTATATCAACGCACCTCTGGTCCGCCTCTTTCTGGAGGTGTCTGGTGGTGCATGAGGTGTATGATCTGGTTTTCGAACGTATGGAATTTTTCGCATGAATCCCGTTGAGATTGAAGAAGCTGTCTCCCGGATTGCCGAGGCACCTTTTAATCCGGGAGAATTCCCATTCGAATTCCTGCAAGCATTCGGAAACCGCGATGTTACGATCAAGCGGCTTCGCAAGGATAACCGCTCGGACGTTTCTGGGGCGGTACTTCAGCGCAACAACATCCATCTGGCCGTTTGTCCTGAGGGGCATGTTGCCCAGACCCTGAACCTGCTCAGGGAAAGCCCCAAGACCCAGTCAGCCAAGGCACGGTTTCTGTTGGCCACGGATGGGGTGACGTTTGAGGCGGAAGACCGCACGGAAGATGAGCATATTACAGATGTGTTCACGCATCTGGCTGATCGGTTCGGGTTTTTCCTGCCCCTGGCGGGCATCACGACCGTCCAGAAGATCAAGAACAACCCGATCGACGTTAAGGCCACGTCACGCCTGAACCGTCTTTATGTTGAGCTTCTGAAGGAAAATCCTGACTGGGCAACGGAAGAACGCCGCCACGACATGAATCATTTCATGGCGCGTCTCATCTTCTGCTTTTTTGCCGAGGATACCGGGATATTCCTGAACAATCTGTTCACCAGAACTATCCAGACCATGACGGAAGGGGCCACGGATCAGACGCATGAGGTCATGGCCGAGCTGTTCCGGACGATGGATCTGGATACGCGCAATGACGATCGCGAAAAGGGCGAGGTCAAATCCTGGGCCAGGGATTTCCCGTATGTAAACGGAAACCTGTTTTCTGGAGCAACGAACTGCCCGCAATTCAGCAAATTGGCCCGCACCTATCTTCTGCGTGCTGGGGAGCTGAATTGGGCGCAGATTAACCCCGATATCTTCGGGTCCATGATCCAGGCCGTGGCCGATGAAGGAGAGCGCGGTGCGCTGGGGATGCATTACACCAGCGTACCCAACATCCGCAAAGTGCTGAATCCGCTGTTTCTGGATGATCTGCGTGAGGAACTGGAAAAGGCGGGCCAGAATACCCAGAAGCTGCATGCCTTGAAGGAGCGTCTGTCCGGTATTCGGGTATTCGATCCAGCCTGTGGATCCGGCAATTTCCTGGTGATTGCCTATAAGGATATGCGGGACATTCAGAGCGAGATTGATGACCGGCTAAAGATAGAGCGGGCGGAACGGAAATCCGTCATCCCTCTGGCCAATTTCTATGGGATTGAGATCCGTGATTTTGCGGTGGAAATCGCACGCCTGTCGCTTCTGATTGCTGAGTTTCAGAGTGACGAAATCCATATCGACCAGAAACAGGCCCGCCTGAATGTGCTGCCCCTGAAGGATACGGGGCATATCATCTGCGGGAATGCCCTAGAGCGGGACTGGTTTGACGTCTGCCCGCCTCAGGAGGGTTCGGAAACCTATATCTGCGGCAATCCCCCGTATAAGGGCAGCACGTATCAGTCAGCTGAACAAAAGGCGGATCTGGAGCAGATTTTCGGGAAGCGTACGAAATCCTGGAAGTCTCTGGATTACGTGGCAGGCTGGTTCATGAAGGCTGCGGATTATGGCAAGAAAACGGGTTCTTCCAGCGCATTTGTAAGCACAAATTCTATTTGTCAGGGGCAGCAGGTTCCCATTCTCTGGCCGCTGGTTTTTGCTTTAAATTATGAAATTAGTTTTGCTCACACATCGTTCAAATGGGCTAATCTGGCGGCACATAACGCGGGTGTTACGGTCGCTATCATTGGTATTGCCCCTGTTTCTGAGTATCCCAAAATTCTCTTCTCAAACGGAGCTGATGGGAAAACAATCAGGCAGAAATCTGAGTATATCAATGCTTATCTTGTGTGTGGAAAAAATATAATAGTAAATACCATTTCAAAACCACAAGATAATCGCGGACTAATGGAGTGGGGTAACAAACCTACCGATGGTGGTAATTTGTTTTTCACATCAGAAGAACGTAACCGACTTTTAGAAGGTTATCCTTCTTCCGCACATTACATAAAGAAATTTCTTGGGGCACAAGAATTTATTCGTGGTGAGAGCCGATATTGCCTTTGGTTAGAAGATAGAGATCGTGATGCAGCGGAACGTATTCCAGAAATAAATCGCCGCATTCAGGCCGTTTCTAAGATGAGGTCAGAAAGTAAGGCTGCCGAAACCCGTCCAGCAGCTAAGTTCCCACATCGGTTTCGGCAAATACAGTCTGTGGCAACGAATTGCTCTCTGGTTATGGCTAGAGTCAGTTCAGAAAAACGCGAATATCTGCCTGTTGGACTTGAGGATTCTGATACAATTATCGGGGACAGCAATTTTGCTATTTATGACGCTCCCCTCTGGAACATGGCGCTGATTGCTTCCCGCCTGCATTGGGTCTGGATCGGAACAGTCTGCGGGAAGTTGAAAACGGATTTTCGCTATTCCAATACGATGGGCTGGAACACCTTTCCTGTTCCGACTTTGACGGAAAAGAACCGTGCCGATCTGACCCGTTGTGCCGAGGATATTCTTCTGGCGCGTGAGGCGCATTTCCCGGCCACGATTGCCGATCTGTATGATCCTGACAAAATACCAGACAATCTGCGGGCCGCTCATGACCGCAATGACGAGGTTCTGGAGCGGATCTATATCGGTCGGCGTTTCCGCAATGATACGGAGCGTCTGGAAAAGCTGTTCGACCTTTATAGCAAGATGATCGCCAAGAAGGGCGGCAAGACGAAAAAGAAGAAGGACGCTGCCTGAGTCATGACGATCAATCCGGTTATTCCCGCCGTTTCCCTGCGTACCGGCCAGACAGGGCAGTCTGCCATGACTAATGAGTTGGGCATGCGGCCCATGCAGGAAGCGGTCTATGAGAAACGGGGCGAGCAGTATCTTCTCATCAAGTCACCGCCCGCTTCTGGTAAATCCCGTGCCCTGATGTTTGTTGCTCTCGACAAGCTGGCGCACCAGGGCGTGAAAAAAGCCCTGATTGTTGTGCCGGAACGCTCGATCGGGGGCAGCTTCATGAGCGAACCGCTGAGCAAATTCGGCTTTTGGGCAGACTGGATCGTCAAGCCGAAATGGAATCTCTGCAACGCGCCAGGTTCGGATGAAGGACAGGTTGCACGGTCCAAGGTCAAAGCTGTTGGTGAGTTTCTGAAGAGTGAAGATCAGACTTTGGTTTGCACTCACGCGACGTTCCGGTTTGCGGCGGAAGAACTGGGTATCGCGGCTTTCGATGGGTGTCTGGTGGCGGTAGATGAATTCCATCATGTCAGCGCAGACCCGAAAAACAGGCTGGGATATTATCTCAACCAGCTGATTGCCCGTGGGGAAACGCACATCATCGCCATGACCGGTTCCTATTTCCGGGGAGATGCCGTTGCTGTGCTGTCCCCGGAAGATGAAGGGAAATTCGAGACAGTCACCTACACCTACTATCAGCAGCTGAACGGGTATCAGTATCTGAAAGAGCTGGATCTTGGGTATTATTTCTATACCGGCTCCTACCTGGATGCGATTGACCGGGTGCTGGATGGCAGGCGCAAAACGATCGTGCATATTCCCAATGTCAATTCACGCGAAAGCACGACTCAGAAGCACAAGGAAGTCGAGCATATCCTGTCCGTCCTGGGGGACTGGGAAGGAGAGGATATAGAGACAGGTTTTCATCTGGTGCGTCGTGCCGACGGCCGGGTGCTGCGTATTGCCGATCTGGTGGAAGATGAGCCTGTGCGGCGCAACAAGGTTGTCGCTGCCCTGAAGGATCCGGCGCAGAAGAACAACCGCGATTATGTGGACATCATCATTGCACTGGGGATGGCCAAGGAAGGGTTTGACTGGATCTGGTGTGAGCAGGCGCTGACGGTCGGGTACCGCTCCAGCCTGACGGAGATCATTCAGATTATTGGCCGCGCCACCCGTGATGCGCCTGGAAAGACACGGGCGGAATTCATCAACCTGATTGCCGAGCCGGATGCGTCCCAGGAAAAAGTGACGGATGCGGTCAATGACATGCTCAAGGCCATTGCCGCCAGCCTGCTGATGGAACAGGTGCTGACCCCGCGTTTTGAGTTCACGCCGAAGACCGCAGAAAGTGAGCCTCTGGATGGCTATGACTATGGGGAAGAAGGCTACAAGCCAAACGGCACGAATGTTGGCTTCAATGCGCAGACCGGCCAGTTCCATATGGAGATCAAGGGTCTGGTTTCCCCCAAAAGCCCGGAAGCGCAGCGGATCTGCCGCGAAGATCTGAACGAAGTTGTAGCGTCTTTCGTGCAGGACAAACCTTCCCTGGAACATGGTCTCTTTGACGAGGAGACGGCCCCTCAGGAGCTGACACAGGTCCGGTTGGGGAAAATCATTCGGGATCGGTATCCCGAGCTTTCGGATGAGGATCAGGAGGCTGTACGCCAGCACGCCGTGGCGGCATTCAATCTGACCCAGAAGGGACAGAAAGCAGCGGAAGAGGTCACGCAGGCAGCCGGGGGAGAGGAGAAGATTGGTGGCAATACAGCTCTGATTGAGGGGATGCGGAAGATTGCCATGAATGTCCGGGATCTGGATATTGACCTGATTGATGCGATCAATCCGTTTGAGGAAGCCTACAAGATCCTGGCCAGGAGCATGAATGCAGAGACCCTCAAACAGGTTCAGGAGGTCATTGCCGGTCGTCATATTGCTCTGACGATTGAAGAGGCAAGGGACCTGGCAAAGCGCGCCCTTCTGTTCAAAAAGGAGCGAGGACGCCTTCCTGAGCTGACATCTCCCGATGCGTGGGAACGTAAGATGGCTGAAGGGGTGGCGGTTCTGGCGCGTAAGACGGCAGAGGAACGGGCGAATGGCTGATCTGAGCGATGAAGAGCTTCTGGCCGAACTTGGTGTCTCGCTTGAGGCTAAAAAGAAGGCTGCGCTGACAGCCGAGGAAGAGCGGATTATTGCCGGGTTTGAGGATATCTGCCGTTTCTATGAGGAACACGGGCATGCGCCTGCGCATGGAGAGGACAGGGATATCTTTGAGCGGCTTTATGCCGTGCGTCTGGATCGGATCCGGGGTTTGGAAAAATGCCGGTCATTGCTGGCACAGCGCGATCCGCATGGGCTTCTGAGTGTTTCCGGGACGGACGCTGAGAGTCCTGATCCCGATACGCTGGACGATGATGCGCTTCTGGCTGAACTGGGTATTGAGGCCGAGCCAGCGGCTGAATCCATCACTGTGTTGAAGCATGTGAAATCACGCGCAGAAGTGCGGGCAGCGGAAGAAATTGCCAGCCGGGAGCCTTGCAAGGATTTTGAAACCTTCCGGCCGTTGTTTGCACAGGTGCAGGAGGATCTGAAATCCGGCGTGCGGGAAACACGTCCCTTTGGGCAGGAAGCCGGTATTCGGCAGGGAGAATTCTTTATCCTGAAAGGGCAGATGGTTTATGTCGCGCATGTTGGGGAAGAGTTCGAGACAGAATACGGTCGCAGAGACAGCCGTCTGCGGGTCATCTATGACAACGGGACTGAAAGCGATGTTCTGCTGAGGTCGCTCCAGCGGGCTCTCTATAAGGATGAGGCGGGTCGCCGGATTACAGATCCGACTGTCGGGCCTTTGTTCGGGACAGCCGTTGAACCGGATGATCTGGAAAGTGGTACGATCTATGTGCTGAGAAGTCTGTCAGATAACCCGTATATCGCGCAGCATCGCAACCTGATCCACAAGATCGGGGTGACGGGAGGCGATGTGAAAAAACGGATCGCCAACGCCAGGCATGATGCAACCTATCTTCTGGCTGATGTGGAAGTCGTGGCGACCTACAAGCTCTTCAACATTAACCGCACGAAGCTGGAAAAGATCTTTCATAGGGTTCTGGCGCCTGCACAGATTGATCTGACGATTCAGGATCGGTTTGGGCATCCCGTGCAGCCGAAAGAATGGTTTTTGGTTCCGATAGATATTGTGTCTCAAATAGTGGATAAAATGTCGGATGGAAGTATTGATGGTTTGATTTATGATCCAAAGACGGTTGGTTTGGTAAAAGAATAATAGATTATTATGTCAGCTTCCGCCCTCATGGCGGACATAAACATCCCATTCGCCTTCACTCCGAAGCGGACTGCCCCCGTATGTGCAGGCGTTCGGCAATCCGTTGCCAGATGAAGGCTTTTGCGTCAGATACCGAGAGGCCATGCCCAGTTGAAATAACGATCGTAGACGTCGGCCAAATCCGTTGGCGCGGCGTGCGAGCTGATTGCTCTCGAATACGAATAATCCACAGTCGAAATCGAGGTGGAAAAGCTCTGCTCTATGTATGGATCGAAGGGCTCGAAGCCGTGCGACGCCGCACGATAGTCAGTGTTGATGGTCTTCAGCCAACTGACGCAGACCGCCTGAGCACCAGCGGCCTTCAGATAAGCTCGGGCGGCTTCGAAGCTGTTGCCCTCGGTGCAAATGTCATCGACGACAAGGACACGCTTGCCGTTGCGCGTGGGCGGCGCCTTGTAAGGTCTTCCGCTGACTCCGCGAACCGGCGTCGGATTGAGCCGGATTGTATTGAGCTGATTGTCGAGGCCCACACTCTTGCCCGAAATGCGTGCTGTTTGCGATTTTACCGCCTTGGCATGACGCAGGATCAGATCGGGCAGATAGCTTTTGCGGAGCGACTGGCCGAGAATGTTGAGTGCATCACTGATCACGGTTTCGTTAGACGTCGGCGAGTGGCCAGGATACGCGGTTATATAGTCGATTTCATCGACAAGGCCTGAGAAGTAAATCCGCGCAGCCAGTAAGCGCCCCCAGAAATTGGCATCACCCATGCCATGTTTGGAGGTGGCTCTGGCACTTTCGGAATAGGCGTGTGCCTGCGCATATTTGGGTGATAGAGTCGTAAATGGCGCCAGCGCATAGACCCTGAGATCCGCCTGTTCGAGGGTCCAAAACCAACTGTCTAGGCCAAGGCAGAGACAA
The DNA here is from genome assembly GCF_040702925.2 of Acetobacter fabarum. Taxonomy (GTDB): domain Bacteria; phylum Pseudomonadota; class Alphaproteobacteria; order Acetobacterales; family Acetobacteraceae; genus Acetobacter; species Acetobacter fabarum_B. The sequence goes on from NZ_JBFCXX020000021.1 coordinate 28,839, forward strand.
TCTACGAAACGCGCGACATCAAGTGGGGAATCGAACTGAAAGCCATAGGGGTTGGCGGCGCTGTGCCACATGACGTTCACGAAAAGGAGGCTGCCATTGGTGGCGGTCTTCATATCGTCGTTGGTATTGCCGACATATAGCACCTCGCGACGCTGCCAGCCCTTCTCTGACAGAATATGTGCGGTGGAATTGGCACGCGGTTTGTAGGGCATTCCGTTCTGCCCACCGATATAATAGCTGACGGGGCCGAGGCTTTCTTCCAGCAAGGTTCGGAAAGGCTTCGACGTACTGGGGCCAGTGACCGTCCAGTCGTGGTTGCTGATAAATACCGGTTCGACACCGCGCGTCTTGAGATAGCGCAACAGCCGCAGCGTTTCCTCAAGAAGTGGTACGTTGATCGTGCCCTCCATCACAAGTACATCGTGCAGCGAAAAGATCACCCCTTTGAGCACGGTTAGCTGTCCCCGAATAGTGAAAGTTGGCCCGATTGGGCGAGTGAAAGTTTGCCGATCGCCGCGCGGACAAAGGCATCGAACCGAGCCTGATCGCGCGGGACGGTGAATATTTCACCGCTCGTGAGTCCCAAGCCACGCCCCAGTAATACGCGGTCATCGGGCCACTCGGGCAAGCGCAGGCAGGCAATCGGCCGGCCTAGATTGGTGGCGAAGCGGACGGTATGGGCGGTGCCACTACGACGGTTCCATTCGGCGGGGATCAGGATGCGGCCGAGTGCGGCCTGAAGCCTGTTGCGCTGAACGAAATTCTCGGCGCTGTAGGATGTAGTCGGGAGATACTCGCTGACGATTGTGCCGCCCGTCCTTAGAATATGGTCGCGTAGCCGTCCCGATCCCTTGGGATAGTCCTCAAGCATGCCGGTACCGAGCACCGCGATAGTCGGAACGCCAGCGCGCAGTGAATGTTCATGCGCCAGTTTGTCGATACCGGCGGCAAGACCACTGACGGTGGGCACACCCCATTCTCCGAGGCAAGCACCGACATAGCGCGAGAGAAATAGCCCGTCGCTGCTTGGTTTGCGGGTACCCACAATCGCGATCGACGGTTCGGCAAGGCGCTCAACGCTGCCTTGGAAGAACAGCCAATGTGGTGGGCGCTCAAGGTCGAGCAAAGCGGACGGAAAGCCGGGCGAGTTACGAAACAGCAACCCGATGCCGAGCGCCTCGAGATGCTCGGCAAGGCGCTCGCCCTGTTCGCGGGCATGCTCGCGAACTCGCAACCACTGCCGTTCGGATATTGGCTTACCATCACTACCTGCCGGAATGGTCGCGCCCAGACCATATTCGAGCGCATCGGCGAACGACCTGCGATCGTCGGCCACGGCGAACAAGGTTTTCTGACCTATGCCGCGAATGGTCGAAAGGGCGAGAAAAGCTCGCTCCTCGTTGGTCGTGCTAGTGCTGGGCCACGTAAGCGCCATGGGACGATGGACGTCGCTGGGCCTATCCATGGTTATAGCCCCTCGGAGGCAAACGGGTTGTCAGGAAACACCCGTCGTGCGACAAACAGGCCGATGATCGGGACATTGGGGAAGCGATCTGTGAGCACGCTGTACATGGCCCGGTAATGTGTGCCGGCAGTCAGGACATCGTCGACGATACCAATCGCCTGTGGTGCCGGGGCGGCGATAGCTTCGTTGATCGAATACAGCTCAAGCAGTTGCTCGACCGTGACGCGGTCGCCTTGCTCGGTTTCATGCGATGCCGGGGTCGAAGCTACTTGGTGGACAAGATCGCGCACATCGGGCGGTGGCTGGCGCATAAGCCGGCAAATGCGCTCCATGCGGTCATCATATTCGGGATGACCGGTTACCTTTGAGCCAGGCACAGGCACTAGGGTGGCGCAAGCGAGCCAGACCGGATTGAGAGCGGCGCCGAGCACGCGGCCACAGGTGCCGATCACCTGGCTCTTATACGGGGTTCTAAGCCAGAACCGCCGAAATTTCCGTCATCCCAGCTCCAGCCCCGCCACGAGCGCATCCAGGTCGATCATCTTGCCGTCGCTCTGGAAGGTGTAATGCCCGTTCAGCAGGATGTGCCGCCAGGCCGCCGGCGATATCTGGGTCAGGAGAGCGTGCGCCTTGGCGTTGCCGCTCGCCTCGTACTTCATCAGCAGCCGCGAGAGGATGGCCGAGTTGTAGAAGATGACCGCGTTGGCGATCAGCCTGGCGCACTGGTTGCTGATCTCAATTTCGATGTCGGTGCGCCCGGTCAATTCCTTCTTGCCGCCGACCTGGGCGATGGTTGAGCGTAGCTGGTGATAGGACTCGATGCGGTTCTGTGAGCGGTGAACGTTGCGCTCCAGTTGCGGATCGCGCAGGTAGCGCAGCGTGTAGATGCTGCGGATGAGCTTGTCGAACTCGAACACCGCGCGCCGCGTGGGGTTCGGCGCGGTGTAGGTGCATAGCTTGCGGATCAGCGTGCCCTGCGTCATCTCCTTCAGTCCGAGCGTGGCGACAATCTGGTCGAGGTTCGGCTTCTCGCTGACTATGAGATCGCGGTCGATTCTCCCGGCCGGCCGGATCAGGCACTGATCGTACAGCGCCGGATCGTCGGCACTGTAGAGTTCCTTCAACTGATCGCCAAGGTCGGTGAAGCGCGGCTCGAAACGCAGGCCGAACCAGTGCAGGATAGCGAAGTTGGCCTTGTTGACGCTGTGCATGTCGCCGGTGATCGCGGTCGGCACGATGTCCGACGTGTTGCGATACCAGATGTCGAACACGTGATGGGCCTCGTAATCGTGCGCGCCGATCAGGTAGCCGTTGAGCGGCACGTGGTTGCACAGCAGCGTGTAGGCGACCACGCCCTTGCCGCGCCCAAAGTATTTGCGCGAGTGGCGCGCTTTCACGGTCGGCCGCTCGACGCCGAATTTCTGACCATCGACGGCACCGTACAGTGCATCGAGGTCGAACGAGTAGTACGGGAAGATCGGCAGCGCGGCGATGGCGTTGCTGATGCAGTCGTTGGCCGCGTGCAGCGTTGCGTGGCGCAGGTACTGTTGGTAGGCGCTCTCCAGCACGTGGTACGGGATGTCGCTGGTGCGTGCCATGACCTGGTTGCCGTGGTTCATCGCCTGCGCGATGATGACCGCCATCAGGCTGTCGGCGTCGGCGACCTTCTTCGCATAGCGCGGCTGCAAAGGCGTCAGCGCCGACAGGAACTGGCACTGGCCGTTGACGAAGCGGAACACGTCGGCCACGTCGCAGAACGGCAGTTGCTCGTAGAACGCCTTCTCGCGCGCCTTCTGGTTCTCGCCCTTGGGCTTGCGCCATGTCAGCTTCTGCGTGTCCTTGTCGTATTCTAGGTGCGTCAGCTTGCCCTGCTTCAGCTCGCGGTTGAAGGCCAGCCACTGAGCGCGCAGCTCGGTCGCGAGCGCATCGAGCTGGGCATCGAGTGGCTGCCGCAGGAACGGGATGTCGATCTGCGCCAGCACGGCGGCCTTCTCATCCAGCGAAACCAGCTCGTCGGAAAAATGCCGGTGCTGCAAGCTGTCGTCGAGGTAGAGTTCACCCGACTGGAAGCGCTTCCTGACCTGGCGGTACAGCCAGAACTCGTAGCGGTCGGCATGCAGGTCCGTCGGCTTGCCATCGGCATCGAAGGTCAGCAGGTACGGTCGCAAGCGTTTCGGCAGCGTGGCCGCTGGACATTCGGCGAGCGGCCGTTGCGATAGGCGCTGCTGTTTGGCGAACACGTCCTTGGCCCAGGCCAGCGCCACGAGCCACGGGCTGCCCGGATCAGTGCCAGCGAGGTCGAGCGCGACATACAGCGGCCGAAGATGGCGGCGGATGCGCTCAGCCAGGCCGTCCACCGCCTGCCAGTGCAAAGCCAGCTTGCTCACCGGCTTCACGCTCATGCGCTGCGCGGTGGTTTGCAGCGTATCGCGGGGCATGATTTTGTAGGCGCGCTGGCGCACATCGCCGAACGGCGTGGGATCGGGCACGCTGTCGTCGATGTAAAGCGACAGCAGGCGGCCGACCTGCGGTGTGTCTTGCTGACGGCGCACCTGCTCGGCGACAAAGGATTGCTTTGCGCCCGCACTGCTTTCGTCCTCCAACTGCTTCATGTGGTAGGCCATCGCATCGACCAGGTTGTCGGAAAGCTGCCGGTAGCGCACCCAGGCATAGCAAAGCAGGTAGAGGTAGGTCTGATCGGCCTTCAGGTTGCGTAGATCGTGGACGGTGTAGAAGTTCGCCAGGCTGGCGTAGTACAGCAGATTCTGCTGCGAGACGCCGAGCTTGGGCAGCAGCGCCTTGGCGATCCGGTGCAGCGGCTCCAGCGTGGCGCGCTTTTCGCGTTCGCGGGCCATCTGACGCCAGCCAAAGTCCTTGGCGTCCTGCTTGAGCGCCGCCAATTGCGACAGGGTGTCGTCACGCACTAGAAGCCGACCCAGCGCGGCCTTGGCCGATTCGTCCAACACTTCCGACAGCAGGCCAGCCAGCCGCCGACGCTCGGCGGACAGGGCTTCGCTCACCAGCTCTTGCAGGGTGGTATAGCCGGGCCGGATGATCTTGTGCTCGTTTAGCCAGACGATCAGCTCGGCGGCGATGAACCCCGGCATCACGTCGCGCCGCACGGTCTGCGCGGCCTGCTGCGCGAGCTGCGCCAGGAACTCGGCCGCCCACGGCCGGTAGCCGAACAGATCGGCAATCCACTCGCGCTGGGTGTAGTGCTCGTGCTTGGAGATTGGCTTGTGCTCGAAGGACTCGCCGTGGAAGTAGCGGCTCAGCACGAAGGCGCAATCGTGCTCGACCTCACTCCAGTCGAAGCGGAAGAAGGCATGCTTGGCCTTGAAGTAACCGATCTGCAAGATGCAATAGACCTGGGCATGGAGACCAGGCCGGCTGCTGGCGAGCGCCAGTTCGGTTTCAGTCAACGCCAAGTATTCCAGCCGCTGGGCGTCGTCGAAGTCCGGCAGGCCGTACAGGGCTTCCTGCTCGGCGTCCGACAGGACGGTCAATCGTTCGCTCTTGGTCGTCATCGCGATGACGCTCCACGAGAGCCCGTCCAACCAACCCGTGCCAGGGTCTCGATCAGCGTGGTTCGCTTGACGCCGAAGTTGCGGCACACCGCCGCCTTGGACATGCCGCCATCGAGCGCAGCGACGATGGCCTCCAGCTTCTCGCCGGTGATCGCCTGCGGCCGGCCGCCGATCCGGCCGCGTTTGCGGGCGGCAGCCAGACCGGCGACGACACGTTCCTGGATCAAGGCGCGTTCGTACTGCGCGAGCGCGCCGAACACCTGGAACAGAAACTCGCCCGAGGGCGTCGTGGTATCCAGGTTCTCCGTCAGCGAGCGGAACGCCACCTGCTTTTTCTTGAGCGAGGTCACGATGGCGAGCAAGTGCGACAACGAACGGCCGAGCCGGTCGAGCTTCCACACGACCAACACGTCGCCAGGGCGAACGAATTCGAGCGCCCGCGCCAGGCCCGCGCGGTCGTCCTTCGCGCCGGAAGCATGATCCTCGAACAGATGCCGCGCATCGACGCCGACGGCGAGCAGCGCATCGCGCTGCAAGTTCGTGCTCTGGCGGTCGGAGTCCGACGACACGCGCATGTAACCTACCAACATAAGCGGAAAACCATTAAGACGAGGTTTCCGTATGGTAGCGTCTGGCGACAGAGTTTTCCGCACAATTTTGCGGCCACTCGGAGGTTGGTGCAGAGGACCGTTGAAGGCCTGTCGAAAAACAAATGTTTTCCGACAGGCCTTGGCCTAGCGCACGCCCGCCTTGCAGCGTTCTGTGAATAGCGCTTAGTAATGACGGCGTATATACTTTGTTAGTATCAAGTGGCAGGAGGCCCCGATCATGTCAAAACAAGCCGTTTTCACGATGAAGCTGGAGCCTGAGTTGCGCGCCGAGTTTATGGCCGAAGCCGAGGCGGCCCATCGCCCGGCGTCGCAAGTGCTGCGCGAGCTGATGCGCGAGTTCGTTCAGCGCCAGCGCGAGTCGCGCGAGTACGACGAGTTCCTGCGCCGCAAGGTCGAAGCCGGCCGGGCTTCGATGCGCGCTGGATTGGGGCGGTCGAACGATGAAGTTGAGGCCGAATTCGCCGCACGGCGTGCCAGTGTGGCGAGCCAGGCGTGAGGGTTGTTTGGACGCCCGAAGCGCAGCAAGACCGTGCCGATGTGTGGGACTACATCGCAGCCGACAATCCGCGCGCGGCGGCCCGGATGGATGAGATTTTCAGCGACGCGGCCGCCCGCTTGATCCAGCACCCCATGCTGGGCAAGCCGGGAAAGATTCCCGGGACCCGCGAGTTGATCCCGCACGAAAGCTATCGCCTGGTGTATCAGATCGACGGCGAAACGGTGTGGATACTGACGCTGGTTCATACTGCCCGCCTGTGGCCGCCTGTGCGCGATTAAGATATGATCATGGCAACAATGAAACGGCGCGTTGACAGACTGCTTTCGAGCCAGACCGCGGTCGGCGGCAGGCGGCCAGTTGCGGACGGTCAAGCATCTTCCCGGTAGCGGACGTTCAATAGTGTCTCTGACCTGCTTCGCTCCCTCTATGAAGGGAGGTCGCTGGCCCATCCGCGCACTCACAGCCTGCCAGTAGGCGCAAATTGGCAGCGCTCCGTCCGGCAGCGCATAGACTGCGGCCGTACGTCCGCGTAGGTTCGCTTCAGCAGTTTCGATTCGAAAGTTCAATGTGATTGCTGCGGGCGGTCGTCGCAGTTGCGCGGAGGCGATGATGCACAAGCACGGGATCGGCAGATAGGTTCTTCGAAGCTGCAAGAGTTAAAACATTCACACATGAAAGATTGAAATGGATACACGATTATTTGCTTTCGTCGGCGCAGACATTGGCCCTTGGCGGATTGTCAGGGCCGAAACGAGAGTTGGCGAGCCCCTGCCTGAAGCCAAAAGGCTCAACGTCGTATCCGCTTCAGAGTTGCAGTCTGAAACCAATGCACCCTGGATACTTCGTGGAATAACCAGCAATGAACGATATGTCATGCGCGCAGAGAAGAATGAAATTGTAGCGAAGCAGCAAGGTCTGGCGCGCCCAGAAGCAACGTGCGGTGCGCTAATACCGATCCGGAAGAACGCAGCTTGGTGGGAGCTCACGCAAGACGAACGCCGGAGCGTTTTCGAACAGTCGAAGCACGTCCAAATCGGGCTTCAGTATTTGCCTGCAGTAGCGCGCAAGCTCCACCACTGCCGCGACCTCTCAGAGAATGAACCGTTCGATTTTCTGAATTGGTTCGAATACGCGCCAATTCATGAGGTTGAGTTCAACAGGCTGCTTTCCGAACTGCGTGCGTCAGAGGAATGGAAATACGTCGACCGAGAAGTCGATATTCGTCTTACGCAAGCACAGGTCTAACCCGCCGATGAACACGGACCCCCAACAGCGGCGCGTTGCGCCGCCGTTTCGGGCCGGTTATCGGCAACGTAGAACTCTCGGATACAGTTGTTCTGTAATAACTTCTCAAGCCAAATTGATTTTTGGAGTGGATATGGAAATGGAATCAAGAATATTTTCGGTAACAGAATATATTCGTCCGTCTGACGGCGAACCAATTCGTTCAGTGGTTCTGGAAACCAAGGACTCAGCAGTTGTTGTTTGGCATGCCCATCCTGGGCAAGAAATAACCGCTCATGTTCACCCGGACGGCCAAGATACTTGGACGGTTATCTCTGGAGAGGCTGAGTATTACCAAGGAGGCGGCAAAGTCGCTCATCTAAAGGCTGGAGATATTGCCATAGCAAAACCTGGCCAAGTGCATGGCGCTCTAAATACTAGTCCAGTGCCGTTTGTATTTGTCTCAGTGGTTGCATCTGGCAACGCGGGTTTTGCGTTGGCTGAAAAATAGTCTTTCTCAAATGTGTGCCCCAGAGAGTTCTAACCCATCCATCAACACGGACGCTGCGCGATGAAGCCGCGCCGCGCCGGCTAACTCCACGTTGAGCGTCAGCTTTCCATATGTCTGGGGGTCTGCAACGGGTCGGGTGCCGTCGCGTGCGCAGTGTCAAAGCTGACATGACTAATACATGAGATGGGCTGATGCTCGCCGTCCGGTCAGGCAGCTGCCCCCCTGCAGGACTCACAGCAGTTGTATGCCACCCGTCATCCGAGACGTCAGTCGGCCTCATCCAGACCGGAACAATCTGGACGTGACGTCCGGCTGGCATTGCCGTGATCGAAATGGCGGCTAGTGACACGACTGTTGGGTCTACCCCATCGACCGGGCGCGGGACAAGCCACGTTGATCGGCTGACGGAATTTTCGGCGGTTCCGGCTTAGAACCCCTATACCGATAATGTGACAGGTCCGCCTGACTAGGTTTCTTCTTGAGATTGCTGATCAAATTGTTGGTGGCGCTGAAAGAATAGTCGCGGTGCGAGGTGTACTCGTAAAGATAGTAGCAGCGGTCGTCGGCCGTCAGGTGATAATGATCCTTACGGTTCGTTTCGTCGATCTGCGAGAGCCGGACGTCGTTAACCAAGAGCGCTCCAGATGTCGTCGGGTGTCTTCACGCGCACTGCACCTTCCGCTTCGAAGCGTGCCGGCCAGGTGATGTCGCTGCGGTGGAAGCAGTTATCGAGAATAAAAAGCTTGCGGCCTTGATGGAGCGCGGCGCGTGCCTGAGTCAGTGTGCCCGACGTGTCACCGGCCTCGACGATGATCGTGCCCTCGGTAAGGGCGCTCATTGTGACATTGCGCTCCGGGAAGAAAAGCCGGTTATGTTGGGGCGATTGCTTGGCGTAGCGAAGGACGGGCACCTGTGAGATGAGGAGATGATCGCGTGCTATCTCCTCCTGTAGCAGGGCATTCTCCTTGGGGTAGCAAGAGCCAAGCGGCGTGCCGACCACGGAAATGGTATGCCCACCACGGGCGATCGCGGCGCGATGGGCGGCGGAATCAATGCCCCTGGCAAGGCCGGAGACGACGGTAAAGCCGCGATCGACCAGTTCGCGGGCGAGGCGCTCGGCGCGGCGGATGCCGTTGGACGAAGCCTCGCGACTGCCGACGACGGCTACGCACCGTGTTTCCGTGATTTCCCAGACGCCTCGAAAGTAGAGCAGTTCGACCGGATGACGCGCATCGCGCAGCTTGGCGGGATAGTCACCGGCGTGATGGATCCGGACGCCGAACTGGTGGACGCCCGCCTTTTTCAGATTCGCCATCACCTCAGTGCCGTATTGGTCAGCCACCTGTGGCGCCACGAAATCCGACGGAAGCGCTTCAGCATCGAGTGCAAAGCGATCGGCGAGCGTTTTGAAGGTTGCGCCTTTTTCGAGCCACAGAGCTTCATAGGCTCCGATCTCACGACGCGGTGAGATCGGAGCCAGAACTGGGCTAGAGTTGCTGAAAGCGAGACGCAAGCTCATACTATTCCAGCGCCTATTAAATGTATCTGTTCCATCTGGCCTGTCCCTTCCCTCAGTGCTAGCCTCAAGACTATAGATGCAAGGCTAAAAACGTCCCAGCGCAAGTGAAACGTCTGCTCGCCGTTAAGGCACCACCGTGTCAGATGAAATGACAGCTATTACCTTTTAATGATGTTCCTAATGTGTTCGAAAGTCAACGTGGGGCTTCGTAAGGCGATCACGCTCGCATAATCGGAAAGACGGCATCAGTCCGGATGAATGTCCAGTATTTTGAGCTTTACGCCGGAACCGGACATTCCCGTTTCCCTCAGATCTGCCTGTCTGCTCAATGAATTTGAAGCAGGCAGGCGGCAGTCGCCCTCTTATTAGTCGTTTTCGTCATTCAATAAGTGTCTACGAAGCGGACATGACGAGGATTGGGGCCTCGCCCATGGTTGATCGTAGTTGTCTATGCTGCGATAGGCTCGTGCCCGTTTTGCAACGAAAATCAACAAAATCAGATTATAATCACATATGGACAAGTTCATATAACCGGTAACGTGACGACGGATGGTGCTGTGCCTGTCTCTGTTATCAGTCTGAAGAACCATAACCACACATCTGGGAAGGAAGGAGCGCCAACATCTGTTCCTCAATGCTCGTGTTTGGTGTTATGTATCAGGTATCTTTAACGCTAAGAGCCTGATTTATAATGCCACTTTATGATTTATTCGAGCATACACAATACATCCCTGTATATCTACCACCCGCTCCAGAAGGTAATGTATGGTCAGTTGTGAAAACATTTGGCCCAAGTATTATTGCTGGCTCAATTGCAATTATGGCATATCGTTTATCAAGAGAACAAAAAGGCATTGCGGAGACTCAAAAAGAAATTGCCGCCAATAAATACAATTTGGATTTATTTGATAAACGATATGACATTTTTGAGAGTCTATCTGATGTAAATGATATTATTTGTACAATACATATACCAGATTACAGCAATGAATCATTTTTAAATTATGATAGAGGTCACAAATCAAAAGAAGAATTAGTTTCAGAACAGATCGATCTTATTTCATCTATAATTCGTTTATCAGCCTTAAAAGAAAAAAAAGTCATTAAAAGCCTTAAAAAAGCATTAAAAATATATAACAGCATAGATGAAGAAAAACTGGAATTTTTATGCAAAGAAATAGATATGATAGTAAAATATTTAAATGAAATATGTAATAAATACAAATGCGATAAAAATACAATAATGAATGATTTACAGTATAATCTTAATTATGAGTTAAGGAGCCTTACTATGTATGGTAACGAAATTGATGAAATTCTTGTTGAAGCAGTAGTGTCAGCAAAAAACATTAAAGAATATTTTCTAATTATTTACAATGAAATGGATATAGATTTATGTATTGCGAAAAATGCTTATATCGAGAACAAATAGAGAGTTTATAATATGTTTATTTTTGCATTTACAACTTTATAATCAATGATCTAGCCAGATCGAGGAACTATTGATTGAAGAGCCTGCCTCGTGATTTTGGGGATTGGGTGTTTTGATTGATGGCTCCTGAGCCGGTTTTTTTTGCACTGCGTTTTGAGCAGATTGAGAGTTATCATCCGCTAGATTGCTACGCTGCGGCGTTAATTCCCTCCAGAACGAAGAAGCGGCGTCGAACGGATGCCTGTTTTCCTATGGTATAATTTGAAACCGGACCTTCTGTTTACCCCCCATTTCTTCCATTCAAATTAGGTTGACCTAAACAGACTATAGTCAGATTGGGACAACCCGGAGCCACGGTGTATCAAGGCCTGCATGGTGGTTTTTCCGGGAGGGTTCAAATGGGACAGCGCGCGGTCATCTATTGCCGGGTTTCCACGGCCGATCAGTCCTGCGTGCGCCAGAAGGACGAGCTGAAGCGGTTTGCTGAACGTGCGGGCTATGAAGTGCTGGACGTTTTCATGGAGACCGGCTCTGGCGTTCGACGCGGAAATCTCACAGAAGGGTTGTACATCGGGTTAGATTATGAAAAAGTCTGTTTTGCAAAAAAGAATTTTTCGTAAGCAATAAACGAACCCGATGCAGACAGAGTGTAGCGCAGGCGCGTATGAGTTTCCAGCTTCCTGTGGACGGCGTGTTGTGGCCCGTTTTGACGGGGGTCGCATGAGTTCGGATGGGGGCGTCATTCTGGTGAAGCAGGCTGATGACATTCTGGGGCTCAGCCGCCGCTTTGCTGCCTGTTTTCGCGATAAGCGGCATCCCGGCTTTGTGGAATACCGGGTTGAAGACCTTGTCCGTCAGCGGATCATGGGCCTGGCACTGGGCTATGAAGATCTCAATGATCACGATGCCCTGCGGCATGACCTGATCTTTGGTCTGGCCTCGGGCCGTCTGTCAGGAGGCCGGGCAAACTGCGCAGCATTGGCTGGCAAATCTACACTGAACCGGTTGGAGCGCAGTGGGCACAAGGCAGATCGTTACTGTCGGATCATTGCTGATCATGAGGCCCTGGCTACCCTGTTCGTCACGCTCTTCCTTGACCAGCATGAGCACGCACCCGCCCGGATCGTTCTGGATGTGGATGCCACCGATGACCGTATCCATGGCCATCAGGAAGGCCGCGCCTTTCATGGATATTACGGCCATAACTGCTATCTTCCCCTGTATGTCTTCTGCGGGGACCATCTCCTCAGCGCTACCCTGCGCACGGCAGACAGGGACCCGGGGAAGGAAGCACTGGCAGACATCCGCCGGATCGTGGAGCAGATCAGGAGCCGTTGGCCCCGGGTGCGTATCCTGGTGCGTGGGGACAGCGGTTTCGCCCGGGACAGTCTGATGACATGGTGCGAAGACAACCACGTTGACTTCCTGTTCGGGCTTGCAGGCAACACCCGCCTGTATGACCGGATTGCCTCTTTGTCCGCTGAGGTTCGTGACGAAGCCGCCACGACAGGCAGAGCGGCGCGCGGTTTCGCCTCCTTTGACTGGATCACAAAGGACAGCTGGACGCGCCGCAGGCGGGTCGTGGCCAAGGCCGAATGGCGCCACGGCAACCGCTATCATCGCTTTATTGTCACCACGCTACCGCAGGGAATGTCCGACCCCCGCCATCTCTACGAACAGATTTACTGCGCACGCGGGGATGGGGTCACCACACGAAAGTGAGTTTTACGTACGCTAGGCGAGAACAGAAAACGAACGGCAAAAAGTGATGGGAAGCGGCCGTTTGCTTATGGCAAGACGTACGCATGATCGACCCGACCCTAGCCGCCGACATCAACGCTGCCTCTGCCTTGGAAGGAACGTTCCGGCTGCGGTCTGGACAGCTATCATCTACATATTTCGACAAATACCGATTTGAAGCTCGGCCTGATCTTCTGAGCAGGGTGGCCGCGGAGATGATCCCATTGATCCCCGCCAACGCAGAAATCCTTGCCGGACTGGAACTTGGGGGTGTGCCGATAGCAACGGCGTTGTCGCTTGCCACAGGAATGCCCGCCGCGTTCGTTCGGAAAGCACCGAAGGACTACGGCACTTGCCTAGCGGTCGAAGGGGGCGACGTTTCAGGCAAGCGCGTGGTGCTCATTGAGGATGTTATCACGACTGGCGGTGCGGTCGCGGACGCTACCCGGCTCGTAACAGAGGCTGGGGCAACGGTCATAGGTGTAGTCTGTGCGATCTGGCGTGGTGATGGACTTCCCAGGATTGCAGCGTTGCCCGATCTTCCTGTCTCGGCTGCCATGACGATGGATGACCTGCTCGCCTGAATGGGCGCGGGTCGGCAATTCCCATCCCCGGATCATATCACGCGGCAAGAAGTGATGGTGAAATGCGAAGCTGCCTCAGCTGATGCGGTGCCGGCCGATCGTCCCGCTCCCAGCTATAGTCGCCGGTGAGCGCGATATGCTCCCAACCCAGCGGCGCGATATGGCGGGCAATGTCGTCCGACGTGTTCATGTCCGCCAATGCCTGTTCGAGATAGCGGGTGTTCCACAGGATGATCGCGGCGACCAGCAGGTTGAGACCGGAGGCGCGATAGGACTGGTTTTCGAACCGACGGTCGCGCAGCTCGCCGAGCTGGTTGAAGAACAATGCGCGGGCGAGCGCGTTGCGCGCCTCGCCCTTATTCAGCCCGGCCTGGGTTCGCCTGCGCAGATTGATATCCTGCAACCAGTCGAGCATGAAGATCGAGCGTTCGAGCCGCCCGACTTCGCGTAATGCCAGTGCCAGGCCGTTCTGGCGCGGATAGGCGCACAGCTTGCGCAGCATCGCCGAGGCGGTGACGGTCCCGGTCCGGATCGAGGTGGCAAGCCGCAGCAGTTCGTCCCAATGCGCAGCTGCATGGTCGTACGCGATCGGATCGCCGACCATGCCGGCGAGCAACGGCCCCGCCTCCTGCCCGGGCAGGAGATGCAGGCGGCGCTCTTTGATATCGCGTAGGCGGGGCGCGAAGCGGTAGCCGAAGAACG
>NZ_JBFCXX020000022.1:0-40775 GCF_040702925.2 Acetobacter fabarum
AGCAGGCGCTGGGCGGGGGCGGGCAGGCCGTCCTGCTCAAACGCCAGCCCGGCACTGGCCGCAGCCTGCTTGGCTTCCCACAGAAAGGAAATGAAGGACGAATCCCACGCCGTAATGCCTGTCGTATCCATACTCAGGCTGGTCGCGCCCGGTGGGGAGGGCGGAATATCCGCCGCCGTAAAGGGCATGACCCCGCCGTGGGGCACAGTCCACGCCCCCCGCACGCTCAGGCAGGGGCCATGCGGCCCGGTCTGCAGGGACCATGCAGGGCGCGCGGCAGGGTCTGCCGGGGCGGTGGGGGAGGAGGGGTCTGTTTGCTGGGTCATCGTTTGGGACAATGTTTAAGACACGCCACACCGTGCTGACTAGTCCCGACATGGTGAGTGCTGGCCCGCATGGTACGCTGTGCGGATGATGTGCGCCGCCTTGGTCTTGAGTTTGCTAATAATTTCCATGGTCAGGCATTTTCGTCAGCCCAGCATTGCATGGGCGCATTGCAGGGGGGCGCATGCTCGGCTAGATGCAGCCCTTGGTATGCGCCGGGTGGGTCCGGGGCGGTAACCGGGAGCTGCGCAGGCCAGCATGGCGCGCGCTCCCCCGCATACGGGAGTTGATATGCGACGCAGACGCGGGCGGCCACTTAACGGCTGGCTTATAGTGGACAAGCCCTCGGGCATGACCTCCACACAGGTGGTAGGGCGGGCCAAACGGCTGTTCGATGCGCAGAAGGTGGGCCATGGTGGCACGCTGGACCCGCTGGCGACCGGGCTTTTGCCGCTGGCTTTTGGCACGGCCACCAAAACCGTGCCTTATGTTATGGACGGCACCAAGGTTTACCAGTTTACCCTGCGCATGGGTGACGCGCGCGATAGTGATGACGCCGATGGCGCAGTGACCGCCACATCGGATGTGCGTCCCACGGATGAGCAGCTCCGCGCGGCGCTGCCTGCGCTTACGGGCGACATCATGCAGGTTCCCCCGGTGTATTCCGCTCTCAAGGTGGCGGGCGAGCGGGCCTATGACATGGCGCGTGATGGCCGTCCGCCAGAACTGCCCCCCCGCCCCGCCCGTGTGGACCGTTTTGAGCTGATCGCCCGCCCCGATGCGGATACGGCGGTGTTTGAGGTCGAATCCGGCAAGGGCGTGTACATGCGCGCACTGGCGCGTGATGTGGCGCTGGCATGTGGTACTGTTGGCCATATTGCGGTGCTGCGCCGCCTGCGCGTGGGGCCTTTTACCGAGGCCGATGCAATTATGCTGGACAAACTCGCGCCAAACGACGACAACGCGCATGCTTCTGCGGAACTGCTTCTTCCGGTCGAGACCGCGCTGGCCGACATCCCGGCGCTGGCCCTGACTGAGGAGGAAGCTGTTCTTCTGCGCCACGGGCGGGCTCTGAGCCTTCTGGATCTGATGGGACGTATCCCCCAGACCGATGCCTCGGGGACCGTGCGTGTCATGGACGCAGGGCGTGTGCTTGGCCTTGGCCGCCTGGAAGATGGGCAGCTCAGGCCAGTACGCATTCTATGACATTTTTCTGATGGAGACATGTGATGTCGATTACCGCTGAACGCCGCACCGAGGTTATTGCCGAATACCAGACCGCCCAGGGCGATACGGGTTCGCCCGAAGTGCAGGTTGCAATCCTGACCGAGCGCATCAACAACCTGACCGACCACCTCAAGACCCACGCGAAGGACTTCCATTCCCGCCGTGGTCTGCTGATCATGGTTGGCCGTCGTCGCCGTCTGCTGGACTACCTGCGTGGTAAGAGCCAGAGCCGCTACGAAGCGCTGATCGCGCGTCTGGGTCTGCGCCGCTAATTTCCGGTTTTTGTCCGCCAGTCCGGCATCCTGTCGGGCCGGGGGGCAGGCCGGGTGGTCTGTGGGGGTTTTTGTGCTGGTCATATGGCCGCCAAACCCCCATATACCGTTGTATGCCACAGGCTTTGGCACGCGGGCTCTGATGTTCCGGGTAAGGCCACGGCGTTTCCGACCACATGGCGCCTGGGCGGTGCTGCCGCCAGTCTCCATGCCGTCCGAGGCGCTGTCCGCCATTCGGTTCTGTCCCGCTGTTTGCCGTGGTTTTGAATAAAAACTGTGTCAACAGAAGATGAGAAGACAGAATGTTTAACTACTTCCGCAAAGAAATTGAGTGGGCAGGTCGTCCGCTGGTGCTCGAAACCGGCAAGGTTGCCCGTCAGGCCGACGGCGCGGTGCTGGTCACGTATGGCGAAACCGTGGTCCTGTGTACCGCTGTTGGCGCGCGTGACGTCAAGCCGGGGCAGGACTTCTTCCCCCTGACCGTCAACTATCAGGAAAAAGCCTACGCGGCAGGCAAGATCCCCGGCGGGTTCTTCAAGCGTGAGGGTCGTCCTTCCGAGAACGAAACTCTGGTCTCCCGCCTGATCGACCGCCCCATTCGCCCCCTCTTCCCCGAAGGGTTCCGCAATGAGGTGCAGGTCATCGCCACGGTGCTGACCCACGACATGGAAAACGACCCGAGCATTCCCGCCCTGATCGGCTGCTCGGCAGCACTTACCCTGTCTGGTATTCCGTTCTTCGGCCCCGTGGGTGCTGCCCGCGTTGGCTTTGCGGATGGTGCGTTCATCCTCAACCCCACGCTGGAACAGCTCAAGGAAACCGACCTTGATCTGGTGGTGGCCGGGACCGCCGAAGGCGTGCTGATGGTGGAATCCGAAGCATCCGAACTGTCTGAAGACGTGATGCTCGATGCCGTGACCTTTGGCCACACCGCCTTCCAGCCCGTGCTGGACGCCATTATTGCGCTGGCCGAACACGCCGCCAAGGAACCGTGGGACCTGCCGAGCGAAAGCAAGGAAGAAGCCGCTCTGCGCAAGCAGGTGGACAAGCTGGGCCGTAAGCTGATCGCCGATGCTTACAAGGAAAAGCAGAAGCAGACCCGCTACGAAAAGCTCAAGGCCGCGCGTGACGCCATTGTGGAAAAACTGACAGCCGCCGAGCTGGACGTGTCCGCCGCCAAGCCCATGATCAAGGACCTTGAAGCCGATGTGGTCCGCACCTCGGTGCTCAAGACCAGCAAGCGTATTGACGGGCGTGATCTTGTAACCGTGCGCCCGATTGTGCCCGAAGTGGGCGTGCTGCCCCGCGTGCATGGGTCCGCCCTGTTCACCCGTGGCGAAACGCAGGCTCTGGTTGTGACCACGCTGGGCACCGGTCAGGACGAACAGGTGATTGATGCGCTGGAAGGCGAATACCGCACCAACTTCCTGCTGCACTACAACTTCCCTCCCTACTCCGTAGGTGAGTGCGGTCGCGTAGGCTCCCCCGGCCGGCGTGAAATCGGGCATGGCAAGCTGGCATGGCGCGCCCTGCACCCGCTGATGCCCAACCGCAAGGAATTCCCCTACACGGTGCGTGTTGTTTCCGAAATTACGGAAAGCAATGGCTCCTCCTCCATGGCGACCGTTTGCGGTAGCTCGCTGGCCCTTATGGATGCCGGTGTGCCCCTCAAGCGCCCTGTGGCCGGTATTGCCATGGGTCTGATCAAGGAAGGCGACAAGTTTGCCGTCCTGTCCGACATTCTGGGTGATGAAGATCATCTGGGCGACATGGACTTCAAGGTCGCCGGGACCGAAGAAGGCGTGACCGCGCTGCAGATGGACATCAAGATCACGTCCATCACGCCCGAAATCATGAAGATCGCTCTGGGTCAGGCGCGCGATGGCCGCTTGCATATTCTGGGCGAAATGAGCAAGGCGCTGACCGAAAACCGCACGGCTGTCGCCACCACGGCGCCGCGCATCACCACCATGAAGGTGCCGCGCGAAAAAATCCGTGATGTCATTGGTTCAGGCGGCAAGGTTATCCGCGAAATCGTGGAATACTCGGGTGCGAAGGTGGATATCGGGGACGATGGGACAATCACCATTGCCGCCACCGCCGAAGACCAGACCAAAAAGGCGCTCGAACGCATTAACGGCATTGTGGCCGAGCCCGAACTGGGCCGCATTTACGATGGCAAGGTCGTCAAGACCGCCGACTTTGGCGCGTTCGTCAACTTCCTTGGTGCGCGTGACGGGCTGGTTCATATTTCCGAACTGGCGCAGGGTCGCGTCGGCCGTACTTCCGATGTGGTCAAGGATGGCGACGCCGTGAAGGTCAAGGTCATTGGTTTTGACGATCGCGGCAAGGTCAAGCTGTCCATGCGCGTTGTTGATCAGGCTACGGGTGCCGATATTACGGAAACCGTAGGCGAAAAACCTGCCCGCGCACCGCGCCGGGATGCCGAATAAGGCGCTTCCTCTGTGGAGGGGGCTTCCGCACCCCTCCACGTCGCGGACCAGATACAGGTATCTTAGAGAAACGACAGGATAGTCATGAAGGCGATTAACACGCTTCGCATGGGAGGGACGGATGTTCTGCCGCTGGTAGAGGGCGGTAAGGGCGTTTCCGTTTCCACAGGTGCATCGGCCGGGGCATGGGCGGCTGCGGGGGGTGCGGGGACGATCTCCATCGTCAATGCGGACAGCTATGACGAGCAGGGTCACCCGGTGCAGCA
Source organism: Acetobacter fabarum (assembly GCF_040702925.2). Lineage (GTDB taxonomy): Bacteria > Pseudomonadota > Alphaproteobacteria > Acetobacterales > Acetobacteraceae > Acetobacter > Acetobacter fabarum_B. The sequence continues at coordinate 4,543 of NZ_JBFCXX020000022.1, forward strand.
GATTTACCATGGCCGCACCCGCCGGGAACGGCATGAGGAGCTTGTGGACTACGCCATTCGTGGCGGCATTGCGCAGGCGCGCATTGCGCACGAGGTTTCTGGTGGCAAGGGGCGCATCCATGCCAACATCCTGTGGGAAATGGCTGCCTCCGAACGGGTGATTACCGGCGTGCTCGAAGGAGCCAGGGGTATGATCCACGGCCTGACCTGCGGTGCGGGTATGCCCTACCGTCTGGCCGACATTGCCGCCCAGTTTGGGGTGTATTACTACCCTATCGTTTCTTCCGCCCGGGCCTTCAATGCGTTGTGGAAGCGTTCGTACAGCAAGGCGTCCGACCTGCTGGGTGGCGTTGTGTACGAAGACCCCTGGCGTGCGGGCGGGCATAACGGCCTGTCCAACACCGAAAACCCCTTTGCGCCGGAAGACCCCTACCCGCGTGTGCTGGCCCTGCGGCAGGCCATGCGCGGCTTTGGGCTGGACAATATCCCCATTATCATGGCCGGTGGCGTCTGGTGGCTGGAAGAATGGCAGGACTGGATTGACAGTGCAGAACTGGGGCCGATTGCCTTCCAGTTTGGTACACGTCCGCTGCTGACCACTGAAAGCCCGATCCCCGAGGCGTGGAAGCGCCGGTTGCTGACCCTGAAAAAAGGCGATGTGTACCTCAACCGCTTCTCCCCCACGGGGTTCTACTCCTCCGCTGTGAACAACGGCTTCCTGCATGAACTGCGCCAGCGCACTGAACATCAGGTTCCGTTTGCAACCGAAGCGACGGATGAACTGACAGCGCCTTACGGTGTTGGCCCCCGCAAGCGCGAAGTGTTCCTGAAGCCCGAAGACGTGGCGCGCGTGCAGCAGTGGGAAAGCGAAGGCTTTGTTGAAGCCCTGCGCACCCCCGATTCCACGCTCATTTTTGTTACTCCCGACCGGGCTCGCATGATTGTGGCGGACCAGACGGACTGCATGGGCTGCCTTTCGGAGTGCAAGTTCTCCAACTGGAGCCAGCGTGGCCCGAGCTACAGCAACGGCCACCGGGCGGACCCACGCTCCTTCTGTATCCAGAAAACGCTTCAGGCCGTGGCCCACGCCTCCGGCCCGGATGCGGACAAGGTGATGGACGAAAACCTGATGTTCGGCGGCACCAATGCGTGGCGCTTTGGCACCGACCCGTTCTATGCCAACGGGTTTGTGCCCACGACCAGACAACTGGTCGAACGGATCATGACCGGCAGGTAAGGCCATCCCTCTGCTCCGGGCGGAGGGGTGTTCCGGGGGCATGGGCCGTTTGGCTTGTGGCCCCGCCGTTTTCCAGAATCCGTTGCGCAGACCGGGCCGCGCTGTCCGGTTATTCCGTTTTTGCAATAAGACCGCGCCTGCCAGGAATGGGGCAGGAAAACGCAGCACGTTATCTATATTCCATTGTATATATACGCCGTCTTCATTATGTTCAGGACGCTGATCTGGCATGAGCGGATTGAGGCAGCTTGAAGCGTGGCTGTATGGAGCAGTTCCGGCCGGGTCATTGCGGGCATTTCAGCAGGAATGTTGGGAAAATATTGACGCAAAAGGGTGTCGCGGATCCATGGGCCATCATTATCTGGAATTACGCCGGTTTTTTTCCGGCCACCGTCTGGGCGGTTTTCTGGTTTCGCCGCCTCTGCTGGTCATGCTCATGGGAACTGGCCATGCCCAGACGGACCCGGCGGTGGAACATATTACCGTAACCAGCCCGCTCTCCTCACGCGTGGCGGATTACCGGGTTCTGTCCACAACGCTGGACCCTTTTCACAGCGCGTCAAAGGTTGAGGTACCGTACGCAATTGATGCGGTGCCAGAGGCGCTCGCCCGGAACCAGTCCTTGCTGGACGTGCAGGAGGTGTTCAGGTTCATTCCATCCGTTCAGGGCGAAAACATCCGCCCCCAGTCACGGGGTATGCAGGCCGGGGTGGTGCAGAACACCTTTATAAACGGGCTGAACATTGCCGCGACGACGGATTACCCCATGGAGCAGTTTGAACGGATAGAGGTTATGAATGGCCCCACCAGCGGGCTGTTCGGGGCGGCCAGTCCGGCGGGTACGTTCAATTATGTGCTGAAGCGGCCGACCGAAAAAAGCCTGCGCCGGGTGCGGGCGGAATATCTGTCACGCGATGACTGGATGGGCCACATTGACCTTGGTGGTCATTTTGACCATGCGCACCGTTTTGGATACCGGCTCAATCTGGTTGAGCAGGACGGGACATATTACGCCAAAGACAGTCAGCTCAAGCGCGAACTTGCAAGCCTTGATCTGGATTTTCACCTCACACCCCAGACCACGCTGGAAGTGGACACCAGCGCCTACCATTATGTTGACAAGGGGCTGCCCGGCACGTTTGCGCTGGCAACGGGGGTGGTGTTCCCCAGTGCCCCATCCCCCCGGACGGTGGGATATGGGCAGTCCTATGCCGGGGACAATAATCTGACGATCCTGACCCAGGGGCATATTACCCACAAGATCAACAGGGACTGGACAGTCTCAGCCGGAATTCTGCACGAGACGAATGACCGCGCCTCCACGGCGGTGACCAATACGCTGCTGAACAACGCAGGGCGCTACCGCACGACGGCTGCCAACACAACCTACAGTCTGGATGCGGTTCTGAGCAATAATGTCTATCTCAACGGCCGCGTGCGCACAGGGCCTCTGGTGCATGATCTTGTTGTGGGGACAACGGGTTTTTCGTGGGATAGATATACGCCCTACAAAACGGGGGCCATTACGCTGGGTACTGCATCCCTGTCTGACCCGGTGGCGTTCGCGGAGCCGGATTTTCCGGATTTCCGCAATCGGTACCGCTCTGTCCATACGTTCCAGCAGTCCATTACATTTGGCGATAAAATCAGTTTTGGTCGTCACTGGAGTGTGCAGGCAGTTGCAAACCAGAGCTGGATAGACACCAGCAATTATAGCAAAACCGGTGTGCGCACCAGCCGCTACACGGCCAGTGGCATCAGCCCGACAGCGAGCCTGATCTACAGGCCGACCGAGAGCATGAGCGCATATTTTACTTACGCCAACAGCCTGCAACAGGGGGATAATGCCCCTGCGGGTTCGGCTAATGCGGGGCAGAGTCTGGTCCCCTATCGCAGCCAGCAATGGGAGCTTGGCTATAAGGTCCAGCTTGGAAAAGTTGACCTGCGCACGGCCTTTTACCAGATCGAGCGGCCTTACGCCTATATTGGGGCCAATAACGTGTTTGCCCTTCAGGGGAACCAGAAGAACCGTGGTTTTGAGGTCATGGCCAGTACTGTTATTGCGCGGTCCCTGACCCTGTTTGGCGGTATTGCGGTGCTGGACCCACGCCTGCACGATACGGGCTCCGCGGCGACGGAGGGGCGGAAAGTGCTCGGTCTGGCCCCGGTGGTTCTGAATGCGCTGGCGGAATACAACCTTCCGTTCTACCGGCCGATAACCCTGACTGCCGATGTCAACTATTCCGCGCGGCGGCCGGGCAACTATACAAACACCATGTACGCATCGGGCTACCTGATCGGTAACATGGGGCTGCGCTATACACGCCCTATTCTGGGCAGGACGGTAGTCTGGACGCTTAATGTCAGGAATATCAGCAACGCCAGTTACTGGGCGAATATTACCCCAAGCAGCCAGAGCGGCTATAACAGTACGGGGAGCGGCACAGGAACACTGGGCGCACCCCGCTCCATAAGGCTTTCCGTGCAGGTGGATTTGTGATGGCTCATTTCTCTCCTCTCCGGCGTTTTGCAGGCCGGGCCTGTCTGCTGGTGGGCGCATTGTGCGCTTTTGCGCCTGCCCGCCCCGCACGGGCGGATGCGGGCGGGCCGCTGGCTATTGCCGCCGCAGGCAGCCTGCGCGGGGCGCTGGATGATATTGCGCGGGAGTTTACGCAGCGCACGCACGTTCCGGTCAGGCTGACTTATGGCCCGGCAGGCCAGCTCAGCCGCCAGATTGCGGGGGGAGAGCATGCCGACATGTTCCTTTCCGCCGATACGGCGTATCCGCGCCAGCTTGTGCAGGCGGGGCTGGGGCGGGCATCTTTTGTGTTTGTCAGAAACAGCCTGTGCCTTATCGCGCCAGCGCAGTCGGGCCTGACAACGCGCAACAGTGCTGCGCGCCTGCTTGATCCGGCGGTGCATATTGGCATTTCAACACCGGGAAATGATCCGGGGGGAGATTACGCCTGGCAGGTTCTGTCCAGACTGGAGCAGGTCGAACATCTTGCTCCGGGTTCTGTCCTGTACAGGGCGCGCGCGCTGGTGGGGGGAGCCGTGGTACCACCCGTACCGCCGGGGGCCAGCCCTGTGGCCTATTACCTGCGCTCGGCGCAGGTGGATGTGTTTCTGGCGTACTGTAGCCAGCATTCCTTAAAGCCGTCGCCCGATCTGTCCTACACGCCCTTGCCAGACAGGCTGAGCGTGCCCGTGGAATATGCGGCGCTCATTCTGGATAAAACCCGCCACAGAGCAGAGGCTGAGGCGTTCGGGAAAACTTTGCTGTCACCAGAGGCGCAACGTATTTTCCGGCAATATGGATTTATCAGTCCCGGCAATGCTGTGGCGGGGCAGGGGATGCCCTCCGTCTCCGGTCCATACGGAGGAACTCCCTGACTCTGGCTCTGGCGCGTAGCTAGCGCCGTATGCGGGCGATTTTCTGGTCCGTTGTGTACTGGCTCAGCGCATAAACCGACCAGATGGCCGCCGGGACCCAGCCAATAAGCGTGACCTGCAACACAAGACAGGCAAGGCCCGCAAAAGGGCGACCAATGGTAAAGAACTGCAACCACGGCAAAAGCAGGGCAAGGATAAGGCGCATCGCGTGCAAACTCCATGTGATGGGCCATGATGGGCACAGTCCCCCGCAAGGGGCAAGGGCGTGTGTGGAGGTGGTGGTTTTATGCGGGGCAAAAAGCTGCCCGACGCTAGGAGTTTGCGGGGTTTGGTGCTAGAAAATACACCGCACCGCGGCAACCGGTGTTCAGGTGGATTTGGCGGGGCGTGCGGGCACTAGCCCACACAGCCGCGCAGCATGACAGAACGGATGAACCTTGACCGAGATTTCTGACCAGACCGGATCACCGCAGCCTTCAGACCTTGTGCCCGTGACCATTGAGGAGGAGATGCGCTCCTCCTACCTTGCGTATGCGATGTCGGTCATTGTCAGCCGTGCGTTGCCTGATGTGCGAGATGGTCTCAAGCCCGTGCACCGGCGTATTCTTTACGCCATGCACGAGAGCGGCTTTACCCACGACAAGCCTTACCGCAAGTCCGCCCGTGCAGTGGGTGAGGTCATGGGTAAATATCACCCCCATGGCGACAGCTCCATTTACGAAGCCATGGTGCGTATGGCGCAGTCCTGGTCCATGCGCGTCAAGCTGATCGACGGGCAGGGTAACTTTGGCTCGGTGGATGGGGACAGCCCCGCCGCCATGCGTTATACCGAGGCGCGTCTGGCCCGCTCCTCCACCTTTCTGCTCGGTGACATTGACCGCGATACGGTCGATTTTCAGCCCAACTACGATGAAAGCGAAAACGAACCCACGGTTCTGCCCGCCGCTTTCCCCAACCTGCTGATCAATGGCGCAACCGGCATTGCCGTGGGTATGGCCACCAACATTCCCACCCATAATCCGGGGGAAGTGGTGGACGCCACACTGGCCCTGATCGCCAGACCGGACATGACGCTCGAAGAGCTGATGGACATTGTGCCCGGTCCGGATTTTCCCACAGGCGGCACCATTCTGGGGCGTTCTGGCATTCGCAGCGCCTATGCTACGGGGCGCGGCTCCATCATCATCCGCGCCAAGGCCGATATTGAGGAAATCCGCAAGGACCGCAAAGCCATTGTGGTGAGCGAGATCCCCTATCAGGTCAACAAGGCCACCCTGCAGGAGCGTATTGCCGATCTGGTCCGCTCCAAGCAGGTGGAAGGCATTGCCGATATCCGCGACGAGTCCGACCGCTCGGGCATGCGCGTGGTGATTGAAATCAAGCGTGATGCCACGCCCGAAGTGGTGCTGAACCAGCTTTACCGCTTTACCCAGCTCCAGACCTCCTTTGGCGTGAACATGCTGGCCCTTGATGGCGGCAAGCCCCGCCTGATGGGCCTGAAGGATGTGCTGGAGGCCTTTATTGCCTTCCGCGAGGAAGTGATTCTGCGCCGCTCGCGTCATGACCTGAACAAGGCGCGCGACCGGGCCCATATTCTGGTCGGGCTGGTTATCGCGGTTGCCAATATTGATGCCGTTATTGCCCTTATCCGCGCAGCGCCAGATGCCGCTACCGCGCGGGAGTCGCTTATGGCGGCGCAGTGGAATGCCGCGGATGTGGAGCCCCTGCTGGCCCTGATCCACGATGAAGGCAACGTGGTGGTGGATGGCAAGGTCCGCCTGACCGAAGCGCAGGCGCGCGGGATTCTGGAGCTGCGCCTGCAACGCCTGACCGGGCTTGAGCGGGACAAGATCCAGAACGAACTGTCCGAAGTGGCGGTGCGGATTAACGAACTGCTCGAAATTATCAGCAGCCGCCCCCGCCGCATGGAAGTGCTGTGCGAGGAACTGGCCCGCGCCCGCGCCGAACTGGTAACCCCGCGCGTAACCGACATTACCGATTATGACGGGGATCAGGATGATGAAAGCCTGATCGAACCCGGCCAGATGGTTGTGACCATCACGCGGGAAGGCTTTATCAAACGCACGCCGCTGGATGTGTTCCGCGCGCAAAACCGTGGTGGCCGTGGCCGCACCGGGGCAGGAACCCGCGGGGATGATATTGTGGTGCGCTCCTTTAACGCGCACACGCATCAGTGGGTCATGTTCTTCTCCTCCGGTGGCAAGGTGTACCGCCAGAAGGTGTGGCGTCTGCCAGAGGCAGGCCCCGCCGCCAAGGGCCGCGCGCTGGTTAACCTGCTGCCCGACCTTGGAACAGACACCATTACCGCCGTGCTCCCCCTGCCGCAGGATGAGGAACTGTGGGAAAGCCTGCACCTTGTCTTTGCCACCGCCAGCGGGGGTGTGCGCCGTAACCGGCTGAGCGACTTCCGCAATATCCGTGTTTCCGGCATGATCGCCATGAAGCTGGATGACGGCGACAGCCTGATCGGCGTTGCCACCTGCCGCGACGGGCAGGACGTATTCCTTGCCACCCGCAAGGCGCGCTGCATCCGCTTCCAGATTACGGATGAGACGGTGCGTGTGTTCGCCGGGCGCGGGTCGTCGGGTGTGCGCGGGATCCGTCTGGCCGAGGGCGACCGGGTGATCAGCCTTGCCGTGCTCAACCATGTTGAGGCCACGGTGGAGGAACGCACAGCCTACCTGCGGATGGCCAACGCCAAACGCCGGGCCGAAAATGCAGCCGACACCGAGGATGATGCCGACATATCCGTGGTGGATGGGGATGAGGATGAAGGTGCAACCGGCACCGAAGCCCTGACCCCCGAACGCTTTGCCCAGCTTGAAGCGGCCGAAGAAGTGCTGCTGATTGTGAGTGATGGCGGATTTGGCCGCCGCTCCTCCGCCTATGATTACCGCGTAAGCGGGCGTGGCGGGCAGGGCATTACCAACATGACCTTCTCTGCCAACAAGCGCGGGACGGAGGTTTCGGCCACCCTGCCGGTGTTGCCGGGTACGGATGTCATGCTCGTGACCGATGCTGGCCGCCTGATCCGCGTGCCGGTTGATCAGGTGCGTATCATGGCCCGTCAGGCCAGTGGGGTGACCCTGCTGCGCCTGAATGATGCGGAACGCATTACCAGTGTGTTCCCGGTTATGGATGATGGTGAGGACGAAGCAGGCGAGGCGGAAGATGCGGCCCCCCGGCAGTCCTCGGATGATGGTGCCGGTCCCGCAGCATGAGCAGCCCTGCTGCCGCACCCAAACGTGTCGGGCTGTACGCTGGCACGTTTGACCCGGTAACAGTCGGCCATCTGGACGTGATCGAGCGGGCAAGCAGGCTGGTGGACCGGCTGATTATCGGGGTTGCCCGCAACCCCGGCAAAAGCCCGCTCATGCCGCTTGAAGAGCGGATCGAATGTGTGAGCGAGGCCCTGCCTGCCATCAAGGCGCGTACAGGGGGGGAGATGACGGTTGTCTCCTTCCACTCGCTTCTGGTGGAGGCGGTGCGGGCCAATGGGGCTACGCTTATTTTCCGTGGCCTGCGCGTTCTGTCCGACTTTGATTACGAAGTGCAGATGACGGGCGTAAACCGGCGGCTGGATAGCGGGATAGAAACCGTGTTCCTTATGGCGTCGGAGCGCACGCAGTTTATTTCTTCCCGTATGGTGAAGGAAATTGCGAGCTACAACGGCGATATTTCGGAGTTTGTAACACCCTATACCCAGGCGCGCCTGCTGGCCCGTCTGGCTGAACGCACGGGCTGAACCGCGTATTTGGGCGGGTGTTGCCTTAACAGGAGAGTTTCTGATGTCCACAGAAGATAAAAAAGACCTGATTTACATGGATGTGCCCGCAGGCCGCGTGGTTATCCGTCTGCGCCCCGACCTTGCCCCCAAGGCCGCCGAACGCCTGCGCACGCTGGCCGAACAGGGTTTTTATGACAACGTGGCTTTCCACCGCGTTATCCCCGGCTTTATGGCTCAGGGCGGTGACCCCACGGGCACAGGTATGCACGGTTCCGACCTGCCGGACCTGCCTGCCGAATTTACCAACAAGGCCAAGTTTGAACGTGGCACCATTGGCATGGCGCGCACGTCTGACCCGAACAGCGCGAACAGCCAGTTCTTTATCATGTTCGAGCCCTCCCCCCATCTGGATGGCCAGTACACCATTGTCGGTGAAGTGGTTGAAGGTATGGAGAACGTGGACAAGATCAAACGTGGCTCCGGCTCCTCCGGCGTGGTGAACGAGCCCGACCGGATTGCCAAAATGGTCCCGGCGGACAAGGCGGAAGCCTGATCCCACGCAAACGGCCCGCCCTGACCCGGCGGGCCGTTTTTGTATGAGCCCTTGCGAGACATGGCCGCTCATTGCGCCCGCGATAGGTCTGATGTGGCACAAAGAGGCGGAAAAATGCCTTTGTGTGCTTGACGCAGGGGGTTAATCCGGTTAGGAACAGCCCCATCACGCACGGTCTCTGACCGCCCGCGTGGTTTCATGTGTGAGCCGGTAGCTCAGCCGGTAGAGCATTCGACTTTTAATCGAATGGTCGAGGGTTCGAGTCCCTCCCGGCTCACCATTTCTCCCCAAAAAGCGCTAAAAACTGCCAATCCGCTCCGGGTTATAAAATCGCGCTGGTGAACGACCCACCTTTACATATCTGGGTCCATCTCTTTTCCCGCCTGCACCTCGGGGTCATTTTCAAAACTGTGGAGGACGGCAGACCAGAATGCCCGCAGGGTTGGAAAATTGCCCCAGTCAGGTGGTTCTTCAACCTCTTCAGTGGGACTTATGGCGATCAAAGCAAAGCTCGCATGATTGAGTTCCGCATCATTGCAAGCCAGTAAATTCTTTAATTCGTTGACTGTTTGTTGTTTGAACAGCAGGTCATGACCTTGTGGTGCATTTTCAATAACTTCTGCCAACGTATCGCCAAAGATATCAGCATCCTCGCCGAAGGAACCGGCGCCAAGATTTTTTATACGCGGGAATATGTCGCGAATATCATTATTTGTACATTCTAGCAGTTTGGACATAGTAAACTAACCCATTATGTTCTTTTTTGATAATTGTAATGCGAATATACCGTGCAGTCTTACGCAGACGATCGGCTTTTTCAATGACAACAGTCCCCATTTCAGAGATATTTTGGTCAAGCAGCATTTCCACTCCATCTTTGGCATTCCTGAGCCAGGTATCAATCTTGGAGGCGTTATTTCTGAGTACTTTGTGAATAATACGTTCGGATGCTTCCTGTGTAGTAAAGAATGAAACTACTGGAAGTTTTTCCTTTGTAAACCGACGTTCAATATATTCGTCGGTGAGAGCGGCGTGTTTTCGTAGTATATGGCCACCTACCTTGAGATTATGCGGTCGTGATTCATTACGGTCGCCATCAAAACATACTTGGGTCAATCTCTTTTCCTGCCTGTACCTCGGGGTCATTTTCAAAACTGTGGAGGACGGCAGACCAGAATGCCCGCAGGGTTGGAAAATTGCCCCAGTCAGGTGGTTCTTCAACCTCTTCAGTGGGACTTATGCGGATCAAAGCAAAGCTCGCATGGTCGAGTTCTGCTTCATTGCAAGCCAGTAAAGTCTTTAATTCGTTGACTGTTTGCTGTTTGAACAGCAGGTCATGACCTTGTGGCGCATTTTCAATAACTTCTGCCAACGTATCGCCAAAGATATCAGCATCCTCGCCGAAGGAGCCGACACCCAGATCGGCTAGACGCGGGAATAAGTCAATAATATCAAATTTAGTCAAGTCTAGCAGTTTGGACATAGTAAACTAACCCATTATGTTCTTTTTTGATAATTGTAATGCGAATATACCGTGCAGTCTTACGCAGACGATCGGCTTTTTCAATGACAACAGTTTCCCTTTCAGCGATATTTTGGTCAAGCACCATTTCCGCTCCCTCTTTGGTATTTTTGAGCCAGGTATCGAGCTTGGAAGCGTTATTTCTGAGTACTTTATGAATAATACGTTCGGATGCTTGTTGTGTGGTAAAGAATGAAAATACTGGAAGTTTTTCTTTTTTAAACCGACGTTCAATATATTCGTCGCTGAGAGCGATGTGTTTTCGTAGTATATGGCCACCTACCTTGAGATTATGCGGTCGTGATTCATTACGGTCGCCATCAAAACATACTTGGGTCAATCTCTTTTCCTGCCTGTACCTCGGGGTCATTTTCAAAACTGTGGAGGGTGACAGACCAGAACGCCCGCAAGGTTGGAAAATTGCCCCAATTAGGTGGTTCTTCAACCTCTTCAGTAGGACTTATGGCGATCAAAGCAAAGCTTGCATGGTTGAGTTCTGCCTCATTGCAAGCCAGTAAAGTCTTTAATTCGTTGACTGTTTGCTGTTTGAACAGCAGGCCATGACCTCGTGGTGCATTTTCAACAACTTCTGCCAACGTATCGCCAAAAATATCAGCATCCTCGCCGAAGGAACAGGCACCCAGATCGGCTAGACGCGGAAATATAGTGCGAATATCATGGTTTGTACATTTTAGCAGTTTGGACATAGTAAACTAACCCATTGTGTTCTTTTCGATCATTGTAATACGGATATACCGCGCAGTCTTGCGCTCCATCTTGGGCATTCTTGAGCACTTTGTAAATAATATGTCCGGCGGGCTTCCTGCATAATAAAAATGAAATGACTGGGTATTTTTCCTTTTTTAAACAGACGTTCCATATATTTGTTGGTTGGAGCGGCTTATTTTAGGAGCATATAGTCACCCACACTTGAGAGTGTGCGGTCGTCTTCTGAGGGGGTATCCCTCGTGTTATGGTCAGGTTTGCGCGGTGGGTATTGTTGCTGGGATGTGTGGCAGAATAAAAAACAGTGTTTATGCGCGCAAAGTGTGGCATAGGTTTTTTATCGTCGCCTGTTCTGCGCCCTTTGGGGCAATGCCGTAGCGTTACGCCAGACACGCAAGACACCCCTTTTACCCCTGCCGCTTTATACCCCTTGCTCACCTGTTCCTGCCTGTCAGGGGCAGGTTTTTTGTGTTCAGGGTATGGAAGAATTCCATGCGCGGCATGCGGGGTGTGGCCTTGGGTCTGGCGGGCAGTGGGCAGACGATCAATCCGTCAAATGGAGGTTCTGAGCATGGCCGATACAGGCCACAATGTGCCCGCTATGGGGTCCGTCACGCGCAATACAGCCAAGGTTGCTGCGATTATTGCTTTTATTCCCTCGTTTTTTTCTGTTCTGCCACAAAACGTGGCGCTTGTTATCTGCGCAGGTATGGTCACCTGTGCGGCCATAACGGCTGCTGTGCCCGCCCCCGTGCACGGGCGACTGCTGGTTGCGCTGTACCAGATGGTGCGGGTAACAGGGCTGGGAGTGCAGTACGCTATGCCGTATATGGCTACTCATCTGGTCAAGACCCCATCTGCCAGCGAGCCCGCTGCGGAGGCTGATGCTGCGGCCACGGAATGTGTGGTTGCAGAGAAAACCACACCGTAAAAATTTTCCTTTCAGGAACAATAAGTATGAAAAATCATGTCAAAGCGGGCAGCCTTGTGGCGCTGTGCCTGCTATGTTCGTGCGCGCAAACCGCGCAGGGCAAGCTGCGTCAGGCGGTGTATGATACGGCCAGTGCGTACCACCTGCTGGCCAGCCCCATGCCCGATGTTATGGCAGGGCATGTGCCCGGCGTAAACCTGAGTGCCGGGCAAAAAGCCCTTGCCCGCAAGGCCAGCCAGAGCGTGTTGGACGAACTGAGCGCGCTTGAGCAATCCATACAGGCCGGGAATACGCTGGCCGAAACAGCCGTTGCTGCCCTGCAGGCGGATTTTGCCGCGTTTTCCACCTGCTGGAGCGGGCTTACCGGGGGGAGCACTCCGGCTGCGTGTACTATGGCCACGACTACAGGCACGGCAACAGACACGACTACCGTGACGACAACCACGCAGACCGATGCGGATATGTCCGTATCCACCAATGGGAAGGAATGAGCCATGACCGCAGCAGAAATTAGCGTCATACTGGGGATTGTGGGGACTGTGGTCTCTCTGGCAGAAAAATACGGCCCCGAAGCGTATGACACGGTTTTGAGCGCCATTGAGCAAAGCAAAAGCGGTACAGGCCCGAGTGATGCGGATATTGCGGCGCTCTTTGCCAAATGTCAGGCTGACAACACGGCTATTCAGGCATCATGAGTGTGGATTTTGAGTGTGGCATGATGCTGGGCGGGGGGCTTGTCGGGCTGGTGGGGGTTGCGCTGGCCGTAACACTGCGCCTGCTCGCCCAGCGTGAGGATAGCTGGCCAGATTAGGTGTTTAGTCCCGGGTTTTGTGCTGGAAGGGCTGTCTTGGCGCGTGAAAAAACATCCGCATGAATGGCCGCTTATCGATAATTCCATGCAGAATAGATCAATTTTGCGAATGTCCTTTCAGGAGGATGAGTGTATGCCTTGGGAATATAGCCACTCTACAGATGTTCTAAATTCAACAACACCATGACTGTTGGTGGTCATGCAGGCATAGGAATAGGAAAAAAACCAGCCAGACAACGAGGCGGTTCATAACACTGGTCCTATTCCTTGTGGTCCGTACTCCATTGGGAAGACATTTCGTCAGGCGCATATAGGATGCGCCTGACTCCTATAAACGGCACCAATGTTTACGGAAGAACGGGATTTATGATCCATGGAGAGAGTGCAGGTCATTCTGGAGAAGCATCAAATGGATGTATTATCGTCAAACCTGATTCGTGGCAGCGGATGTGGAGCAGCAATGATCATATTATAAGAGTAGTAAGATGAAATATTTATACTTGTTTCTGTCTTTCGTATTCACAAATTATGCTTATGCTCAATCCCCACCAGCTTGTGAGCATTGGCCAAAAACTATGGCCCTTATGGGTATGAAGAATGCAGGAATTGTTGATCCAGATAAGATAAATGAAGATAGGACAAAAGTTGTTCTTTTTGCATACTAAGATATACTAAACTGTATTTTTAAAGTAATATATAATATCACTTATTTTTTCAATGATGGGAAGCATATATTTGAAGTTATTACTTCGCGTGAATCTTCTTACGAAGAGTGTTCTATGTCTGATGTTACGACATTTCTTATTGCTGGACACATAGAGTGATTCTTGGCCGGTTCGTCAGTGCAAAGCGATTGGGTTGACGAAGATGGTCCCGCTTAATACGCAGCACTCATCCACGCGAGGCTTCGCGTGGCGTTACCTCAAAGGCTGTTGTTGGCGTTCCAGCAGGTCACGCACGGTTTGTACGATCTCGCCTATGCTTTCCTCGCAGTAACGGTGCTGGTCGGCGGCAAAGGTGGTGTTGGTGTAAAAAGGCCATTGCAGGCTGTGGCTGGCCGCGCGCAGGTGCAGGATGGCCTGCTCGTAACGGGCGAGTTCCTGCGCCGTGGCGCTGGGCAGCGTATCGGTGCTGAACAGGCCGCGCCGGGCAGCATGGGTATAGGCATCGACCTGCGCCGCGTGGCGGTGGTCGGGGCAGGGCGTGTGCGGCTCCAAAGTGTTCTCCCTCAACAACACGTGGTCAGTATGTGCGTAATAAACGCACAACGCAAGACCTGATAACACGCATATGTGCGTGGGGGAGTGCGCGCTTATGGGGGGCTGAATGTTACTTCCATGTCCATTTGCCCACAACGCGGCCGTTAATGCTGATTTCGTCCAGTGTGAGTTCGTAGGTGGAGTAGGCGCTGTTAATGCTCATGATCCGCACCCGCCGGGGCTCCTCCATGCCGGGGATCAGTTCCAGACGTTTGAGCACAAGGCCAAACCCGTCCCATAGAACGTACACTCCGGGAGGGGAGGGAATACGGTGGGCTGTGTCCACCAGCACCCTGTCTCCGGACTGGTAATCCGGCTCCATGCTGTCCCCTGCCACGCGTACAATGGCCAGCGTGTCTGGTGTTTCGGAAAAAGCCGCAACGTAGCCACGTGGCAGGGTCCAGTGTTCCACCGGGCGCAACCCGTCCTGCGGAGCGCACAGAACCGGCACACAGCCCGGCCCGGCCGATGTGATGACATCATATTCAGGTATGGCAATGCGGCCGGAGCCCGCCGGGGGCCGAGCATCGGGCTGGGGGGGGGCTGGTGCGGGGGCAGGCTGGGGAGCCACTCTGGCTACAAGGCCGGCTTCTCCCATGCTCACCCCGGCAAGGCTCCATACCTCGTTGGCGGTAATGGGTGGGTCCCCCCGGCCATTTAGCAGCGGCACCATGGATTTGACCATGGGTAAGGGCAGCACATCCTTTTTGTAGGAGGTCTCGTACATGCGGTAGGAGGAAAACTTCTCTCCGTACCCCAGGTTGCGCGCAAACTCACGAATCGTATAACCGGCGCGCTCGCGCAGGGTTTTAAGCCTGTCCGTGATCCGATTCTGGTTCATGTCTGCATTGTGGTCAAAAGTGTCGTGCATGTCAGTGCGTAAAAACCGCTTGCAGTTTGTATTTTTAATACGCACATTATGTGCATGAACAACGCACATATCAGTCTGCCGGATGTGGTGCAAGAGCCGCCCCGGCCTTTTCCCGCCCCAATGACCCCACCGCAGAGTGATTTGCGGGGTCTGCCCTTTATGCCGCTCGATACCTGCCGCCTGCTGGATAGCGACCTGTTCGCCCTGAGCACGGGGGACGGGTTTAAATGCGCCGTAGCCCTGTGGTGCAAGGCATGGCAGCAGGTGCCCGCGGGCAGCCTGCCGCATAACGACCGGGTTCTGGCGCATCTGTCCGGCGCGGGCGGGCGGTGGCCCACGCTGCGCACGGTGGCCCTGCATGGGTGGGTCGTCTGCTCGGATGGGCGGCTGTATCACCCCGTTATTGCGCAAAAAGCCAATCAGGCCTGGAAGGCCCGTCTGGCGCAGCGTGCCCGTGCGGCCCGGCGCTGGGGGCATGCGCCGGACGAGAGTGCATTCCCCATACCGGCTCCCGCATGCCACGGCACAGCCCACGCAGATGCAAGGGAGAGGGAGAGTGAGAGGGAGAGCAAGAGTCGCTCACTCCGTTCGCGGGGAAGTAATCAGGCGGATTTAGCGCGGGGGCGTGCCAGCAGGGCGCATGTGCCACACCCGCTGGAGGAGCAGGCCGCGCGGTTGAGGCAGCGTAGTGCGGCTCGCAAACAGGGGCGGGAGGCAGCGCGTAACACGCCGGAGGCGCAGCCCCAGATGGCGGGTGATGACAAACCCGGTAGTGCGGAATGTTGAGCCTGAACGCGCAGGGCCACGGCATGGCGGGCCTGCCCCGGCCCAGTCCCGCACTGGCTGGTCAGCTGGAGGCGTTTCGCCCCGGAGGGTTCGCTCCCCCCGCAGTCCTTGTGGGCGAGGCACGCGCCCTCCTGCCAGCCTATACCCGCGCCCTGTCCCCTCTCCCTGAGCTGGAACTGACCAGCAGGGTAGAGGAGTTTGCCGAAATGCTGAACGCAGGCGTGGTTAACCCATTGCCCGGCGTGGCCCTGCAACTGCGTTGCGTGGCGCTGGTTACAGCCTGCGCCACTGTGCCTGCACTGGCATGGAGCGAGGCCACTGTGCGTCGTGCCCTTGTGGCGTTTACGTTTTTTCCATCCGCGGCACAGTTGGTGGCGCTGCTGGAGGCACAGTGCGGCGAGGCCCGCGCCACGCAGGGCCGGTTGCGCCTGATGGTGGCAGAGGCCGACCGGCGCATGGCGCGCGCACAGGCGCAGGAACTGCGCTGGGCACAATGGGAGCAGCACCATGCGCCACAGCCTGTGTACAACCCTGTGGATAATGTGGATTGTATGCAAAATCAGACCTGATTGCGCACCACTTTACAAAAAATTGAACAGTTTATGGCCCGTTTTCCCCAAAAAGGTGGAAAAGGCAGGGCAGGCAAGGATTTTATGCAAATGAACGCATCCTACACGCAGGTTTCCAAAAAGCAGGGTGGTGTACCGCATGCGGGTCTTTTATCCGCGCAGGCAGGGTGCCCGCCCACGGCCGAGCGGATGGAAAAATCCGTATTTACGGTGGACACGGCAACGCCAGGCAATCCGTTGCGGGTGCTGGGTACGGTGCAGGCGCTGCTGAATGCGCGTGACATTACCCAAGATGCCGCCAATGCAGCGGAACGCTGGTATAGGGACTGGGTGTTTGCCTATGTAGGGCATATTGAATACCCCGCAAACCATACGCCCAATACCCTGACCCGGCATGATGATGTGTCCTGGCAGATGACGCGCGCCCACGCCGCTGGCCGTCTGGCTGATGTGCGCCACGCCCTTGGCCTGTGTGCTGATGTGCGGCTTAAACTGATGCTGGTGGATGAGCTGTCATTCATGCAGATGGGGCGTGTGCTTTTTCCGCATCTGTCAGATGCGCGTGCGCGGCTCAAGGTTTCTGCCCAGTGCGCCATGCTGCTGGAGCAGCTTGAAGGGTTTTATAACAGCCTGCGCCGTGCAAACCAGAACCGTAAAAAACCGCCTTCCGGTGTGGCGGCAGGCTAGGCATGTCGGGAAAAAAGCCGGAACAGGATATGGGTTTGTAAAAAATATGCACAATGTGCGTTTTTTTAACTTGCCATGTGCGCGCAGCCTGCGTATGTAAATACCTACATTGGAATTCCTGCGCCAGACCGCAGCAAGCCGCCCCACCGGGCGGCTTTTTTTATGGGCTGGGCGCTACGCGGTACACAGGACCGTATTCCCCATTTGTGGAAAAATCATGATCCAGTCAGTCAGCTATGCCGATGTGGTGCGCCTGCACCGCACGGATGCCGTGTGTGTTGGCCTGCGCGCGGGCCTGCCCTTACTCTGCTTTTTGGTGCCCGAGTCGGAAAATACACGCCACAGGGCCGATGTTCCCCTTTCGTGGTGCGAAAGTGCGCAGGCCAATCTGCCGCCAGAGGTGCGCGTGCGCTGTGTGGTGCGCGAGCGGGCGGTGCGTGGGCCGGTTGTGGGGCAGCTTCCCCAGCCTGCCATGCAGCGCATTCACGCCATGATCGCGCGCGAGCGTACCAGCCAGACGGTGGAAGGAGGCTGGCCGCACAGGACCACGCCCCACAATAAGGCCAGCACCCATGCCTGCATGCAAAAAAACACCAGCTCCCGGTACGGCACTGCCCGAACCGGCTATTACGCCTGAGGTCTGGGAGCATATCTTCAGTCAGGCGGAGGAAGGCCATACCCTGCGCCAGATCAGCACGGGGGAGGGCATGCCAACATGGGAGCATATGCGCGCCAGCCTGCGTGCAAGCCCCACACTGGCCAGCCGCTACGCCCGCGCCCGGGTGCTGGCGGCAGAAGCGTTTGAAGACAGGCTGTTGCAGGAGGTTCATAGCATTAGCGGGGAAGATACAGCCGCCATGCGCCTGCGGATTGATACCCTCAAATGGATCATGTCCAAGCGTGCGCCCGGCCGTTACGGCGAAAAAGCAGCAGGTGAACCACAGGAGCCCCCCGCAGTCCGGCCCGATGGCAGGCCCCGCACCATTCGTCGTGTGATTGTGGACCCGCAGGTGCGAGAAGCAGTAAAAAATGAGCAGACCAAGCCTTAAAATTCCCACGGCAAGGGTGTTCGCGCCCCTGCTGGCTCCATGTCGTTACAAGGGCGCTTATGGGGGGCGGGGGTCTGGCAAGTCGCATTTTTTTGGCGAATGCGTGGTGGAGGAGCATCTGCGGCTGGCAGGGCACCGCACGGTGTGTATCCGGGAGGTGCAGAAATCCACCCAGTTGTCCTCCCGCCAGTTGATTATTGATAAAATCAGCCAGTTTAACCTGCAACAGTATTTTGATGTGCAGGACAGGGCCATTCGCACACCGGGGGATGGGTTGATTGTGTTTCAGGGCATGCAGAACCACACGGCAGAAAGCCTGAAGTCGCTTGAAGGGTTTGACCGGGCATGGGTGGAGGAGGCGCAGTCCGTCTCCGCCCTGAGCTGGCGCATGCTGCGGCCCACTTTGCGCAAAAAAGGGGCGGAAATCTGGGCATCATGGAACCCTCACGCCCCAACCGACGCGGTGGATGCGTTTTTCCGGGGTGCAGGCTCAGACCGGACGGACCTTGTGGCCGTGCGGGCCAACTGGTCGGATAACCCGTGGTTTGATCAGGGAACCTTGCCAACAGAGCGGCTGGAGGACCAGCGTACCCGTCCCGATGAATACGGGCATGTGTGGGAAGGGGATTACCAGAGTTTTTCCGCGGCCCAGATTTTTGCAGGCCGGGTGCGGGTGCAGGACTTTGCCGTGCCGGAGGGTGCACGGTTTTACTACGGTGTGGACTGGGGTTTTGCCAAAGACCCACTGGCCGCCCTGCGCTGCTTTATTGCGGGCAATATAGTGTATATCGACCATGAAGCCGGAGGCATTGGCGTGGAGCTCGATGCCATACCCGCCGTGCTGGGGCAGGTTCCCAATGCCGGGCAATGGCCATGGAAGGCCGATGGCGCCCGGCCGGAAACCATAAGTTTTCTTGCCCGCACATATGGTTTTCGCATCAGTGCCGCCAAGAAATGGCCCGGCAGTGTGGAGGACGGCATAGCCCGGCTTAAAGCGTTTGACGCCATTGTGGTGCACCCGCGCTGCAAACGGGTTGCGGAGGAATTTCGTTTGTATTCCTACAGAATAGACAAGGACACAGGGGATATTCTGCCCATTGTGGAGGACGCGCATAACCATTGGATAGATGCGCTGCGCTATGCGCTGGACGGGGTTATTCACAACCGGCGCACCATGCCCCGCTTTAACGCCGGAACGCTCCGGCACATTCTGCACGCCAGCAGGGACGGAAAAAACGGATGACAAACTGGTTGGCCCGCCTGCGTGGGCATTCAGGCGCAAACCCTGCGCAGGGTGGGGGAGTGCGCGCGCCCATGGCGGCGCAACGGGGCAAGGCGGGACGGATGGAGCCATTTTTGCCCCATAACCGGCCTGCTGCGACCCCGTTGTCCCCCCGCGCGCCCACTCGCCCGCACACAGGGCATGGCGGGGGTCAGCGGCGTTTGGGTTTTAGTGCCCTGTCTGGCTTTGGTGGCCACACTCTGGAGGAGCCCACCCCCACCTTACAGGATCGGGCGGCGGTACTGTTCCAGCCCTACCAGCCTCCACGTGGTGTGCGCGGGGCAGGGGCGGCTGCTCTGGCCATGGATGAAGGGCTGGGGGCGTATGCCAGCGCACAGTATGGTATGGTCTCGAGCTTTGTGGAGCAGGGGCTTGCCTTTAAAGGTTACCCCACTCTGGCCGCCATGATGCTGCGGGCCGAGTTTAGAAAACCCGTGGAAATTATTGCGCGTGAGGCAACACGGGCATGGATCCGCTTCCGGTGCAACGGCGTGCAGGCCGATGCCGCCCAGACAGCCGAGCACCTGCGTGCGGTGGAGGTGGAGTTCCAGCGCCTGCATGTGCGCGATGTGGTGCGCCGCCAGATTGTGCATGGTCTGGGCTTTGGCGTGGGCCATATATGGATTGGCCTGCGCGGCGTACCCCTGAACGATGCAGGGCAGGCCGTGCCCTTGTGCCTAACCCCGCATGGCATGGCGCGTGGCCAGCTTGAGCGGCTGGTGAACATAGACCCCATATGGACCACACCCAACAGCTATAATGCGGATAACCCGCTGCGGGCGGATTACTACCGCCCGGCGGACTGGTGGGTGCAGGGGGTGCTGGTCAACAGCTCGCGCCTGCTGAGCGTGGTGCCGTTTGAAGTGCCGGATATTCTCAAACCCGCCTTCAACTTTGGCGGTCTGGCCCTGCCGCAGATGCTGGAAACCTACGTGCACAATTTTTTGCGCACGCGGCAGTCGGTATCGGACATGGTGAGCAACTTTGCCACCAAGATTCTGAAAACCGACATGAGCGGCACCATGCAGTCCGATACCGGCGTGCAGTATGCCGATATTGATGCCCAGAGTGTTACTGCACGCGTTGCGGCCATGAATGCCTGGCAGAGCAACAACGGTACGTTCGTGCTCGACCGCGAGAGCGAGGATTTTGACATCAAGTCAGCCCCGCTCAGCGGTCTTGCGGAGCTTCAGGCCCAGTCGCAGGAGTTCATGGCTGGTATTCCCGGTATTCCGCTGGTCAAGCTGTTTGGTATCCAGCCGCAGGGTCTTAACGCGTCCTCGCAAGGAGAAATCAGGGTTTTTTATGACGAGATCGCAGCTTTTCAGGAGGCGCACATGGCCCCCGTGCTGCGGGCTCTGTTTCACCTTGTCCAGCTTAACCTGTGGGGGCGCATAGACCCCGATCTGGATTTTGAGTTCGTTCCCCTGTGGCAGATGTCCGAGCAGGAAGCCGCCGCGGTGGAAAAAACCAAAACCGACATGGACACGGCCAATATCCTCTCGGGCAAGATCACCCCGCACGAGGCCCGTGCGCGTGAGGCGGCGGATGCCCGGAGCCTGTACCGCACCGCAGGGCTTGCCCAACCCATGCCCGGTGGTGGGCCGGATAGGGATTTTGTCAAAACGCCACAGGCAAAAAGAGCAGAACAGTATGAATGACACACTCGCCCATGACCGCATGGGCTCGGTCCGCATGACCGATGAGGACGGACGCCTGCATGTGGCCGCAACCCCCATAAGCAAAGCGTGCGTTAACGCCTATTACGGGCGTGAAATACCCGGTGCGGATGCGCTGGGCCTTGCCCCGGACAGGCTGTACAACCTGCTGCGTGACCCTGCGGAACTGGCCCGCGCAGCCTCCAGCTTCAATGCTCTGCCGGTGCTGGCCGAACATGCCCACGTTACCGCCGCCGCCCCACGGGCCGATCTGGTTGTGGGCACCACGGGCACCAATGCGCGTTTTACCAGCCCGTATCTGACCAATTCCCTGGCGATCTGGAATGCCGGGGCCATTCATAACATCCGCTCGGGCGCGCAGCGCGAACTTTCCTGCGCGTACCGCTACACGCCGGTCATGGAGGCAGGCCAGTTTGAAGGCCAGCCCTATGACGGGCGCATGACCAACATTCGCGGCAACCACGTGGCCCTTGTGCCCAGCGGGCGTGCCGGGCCGGATGTTGTGGTGGCGGATGCCAAACCAAAGGACATTGCTATGGTTCAAACACACGCAGCCCCCACGGCGGGGCAGGTTTTTGCCCGTCTTGGCACGGCTTTTGCCACAGGCGCACTGGCCATGACCGCAAGCCTGAACGAGCTGGAAACATGGCTCAGGCACACCGGCATGGCCAGTGCGCAGGGTATGCCAGAAGGGGCGGCCCCCCCGGTGCCGCCGGATAATGGCGAAGCAGAGGCAGGGGGGAGTGGTACTGGCCACGCAGCCCATACCACCGCAGGCAGCACCTCCTCATCCCCGGAGCAGATGCCCCTCCGTTCGGTCACCGAGCAGGACCGGGCGGCACAGCCTGCCACTGCGCAGGACAGTGCGGTGCAGAGTGCCGTTGCCGCGGCTCTGGCCGCCGAGCGCACCCGTGCCGCAGGCGCGCAGGAAGCCCGTAGCCTTGTCCGCCCGCTGGTGGGCGATGTGCTGGGTATGGACAGTGCTGCCGATATTCTGCGCTACGCTCTGGCCGAACAGGGTGTGGGCACGGAGGGCGTAAACGAGCCGGGGCTCAAAGCTCTTGTGCTGGCCTGCCTTGGCACGGCGGCTCCCCCCGCCGCATCCGGCATGGGGGACCGCGCGGGGTATGCGCTGGGCGCGGCCGATCATGCGGCCCCCCATGCGGCGCATCTGGCAACCCGCTTTGGCGTGCCTGCGCCGCGCAAACTTTAAAACAGAAAGGAAAAAGCAATGCCTTTTCCCAATACAGTGCATTATGGCTGGCCTGCCGGGTTCCCCGGTGCATGGGCCAGCCAGAACCCCCAGCGCATGGTTGTGCCCGGGGCTAACGGGTTTTGTGCCGGGGCGGGGGGTGTGGTTGTGGCCGCCTTTGCCTGGGTACAGGCTGACGGCACCACTGTGCTGAACAAGCCTGACCCGACAAACCCCAAGGCAGCACCAACAGGTTTTGTTGTGCGGGCCCAGCAGGGGCAGGCCACACAGTACATGCAGCAGAACACCATGACCATTGCGCAGGGCTTTATGGTGGGGCTGGCCGAAGGGGGGGATGTGTTCGCTCAGGCGACTACGGCCTCGGCCACGGGGCAGGCGGTTTATGCCTCCCTCAGTGATGGCACGCTCCAGTGTGCGGCCGCAGGGGCAGCCCCTACCGGTACGGTGGATACGGGCTGGTCGGTGGCGCAGGGGGCGGCTGCGGGGCTGCCGTTCATTATCACCGGCCCACTTGCGGGTGCGCGTAGCGCGCTGCCCTCCACCTCTGGTACAGGGAACTAACAGGGTATGAGCACTTTTTTCCGGAACGATGCACCAGCCCTTGCGCGGGACTGGGGGATCCATCTTGGCGGTGTCAGCCGCTATTTTTCCGAACTGGCGCAGGATGCGGCCTTGCCTGCCAATATGGCGGTGACCGCGCCCAATAGCGGTATTCCCGCCCTGTTCACCACTTACACAGACCCGGTGGTTATTCGCGCTCTGGTAACGCCCACCCGCTCGGAGGCCATTTACGGCACCGCCCGTAAAGGGGACTGGACAACCGATACCGCACAGTTCCCGGTTGTGGAACTCTCCGGTTATGCCGCGGCGTATGATGATTACAGCCCCGCGGGCACGGTGGATTCCAACGCCAACTGGGTGCAGCGCCAGTCTTTTTATTACCAGACATGGACCCGCTGGGGCGAGCGCGAGGTGGAGCGCATGGGGGCCGCAAAGATCGACTGGGTCAACCAGAAAAACCTTGCCTCTGCCTCGGTCCTGAACCGTAACCAGAACCAGATCAACCTGTTCGGCGTTGCCGGGCTGGAACTGTATGGTGCGCTTAACGATCCCAATCTGCCCCCCGCCATTGCCCCCACGCCCAAATTTGCGGCGTCCGGCACGGCGGCAGCGGGCAACACATGGGCGGACACAACAGACCCCGTGCAGGTTTATGCTGATATTCTCAAGGCTTTTGGTACGCTGTCCGCGCAGATGGGTGGCAACCTGACGCTTGAATCGCCCCTTACGCTGGTTATTCCCACCGAGCGGCAGCAGTGCCTGCTCTATACCAACCAGTATCAGGTCGCGCTGAGTGACCTGCTGAAGAAGAACCTGCCCAACCTGACCATCCAGACCCTGCCCGAAGCCGGGGTTACGCTGGGTGGCGGGCAGGTGGCCACCACGCTCATGCAGCTGTTTGTCAGCGAGGTGGAAGGCCAGCAGGCCGTGACCACCGCTTTTACCGAAAAACTGCGTGCCCATGCGGTGGAACGGTATTCCTCCAGCTTCCGGCAGAAAAAATCGCAGGGCACATGGGGGACCATCTGGTTCTACCCGCAGGCCTGCGTCACCATGGCAGGGGTTTAAAACCAATGGCAGCAGCATCTTCCAATGCCTCCCGCGCAGGGGGCACGGTTACGGTTATCTGCCGCATGCCCGCAGGGCTTGTGCTGGACCTGTATGACACGGCCGAACTGGCCGCGCGGGCCCGTGCGGTCACTCCGGTTATGGCGCCCCCCAAACCCAGCGCGCGCGTGCGGCTGAATGGAGCCAAGGCAGACCCGCGCTACCATGCGCGGGATAACCTGTTGCTGGGCATGGGGGGGCGTACACAGGTGGATGCCAGTTTCTGGCAGGCATGGCTGGCGCAGAACCCCAATTTTCTGCCGCTCAAAAACGGACTGATTTTTGCCCAGCCCGATATGGATGCCGCCGGGGCGGAACTGGCCGAACGTGGCCAGCAGCGCACCGGGCTGGAAGGGCTGGAGCCCACCAGCCTGCCCGGTGTAACACCCTTTGCCCGGGATGCCGCCTGATGCCCGATGCCACCACAACCACTGTGTCTGCAACGGCGGCCACCATAACAGATGCCGCCATGCCGGGCGTGGTCGTGTTTGATTACACGGCCTGGTCGGCCCGGTTCGCAGGGCTTGCAGCCAGTGTGGGGGCAGCGCAGGCACAGGCCTGTTTTGAGCAGGCTACGCTGTACCTGCCCAATACCCCCACAGGCCCGGTGCCCGATACAGGGCGGCGTGCGCTGCTGCTGGGGTTGCTGGTGGCCCATATTGCTACGCTTGAACTGCCACAGGAGCAGGGAGGCAATGGCGGTCTGGTGGGGCGTTTGGCCTCCGCCAGCAGGGGGAGTGTGTCGGTCACAACCGATTACGCCACCCAGACCGAGCGCGCGGCATGGTTTGCCCAGACCCAGTACGGGGCGGCCTTCTGGGCGGCCACGCGGGGGCTGCGGCAGGCACGCTACGTGCCCGGTGGACCGCAGATGCCGCGGATATGGCCCTGATTTTTGTGTAACCGGAGTGTTCCGCCATGCAGATTTTTGCACTGGCTGGTCGGCTGAGTGGTGCGGTCAACCCCTGTGTTGCGGCAACCCTGCTGGCCAGCACGGGGAGTGTAACCAACCCCGATGGTAGCCAGACCCCCACCTACACCGCACTGGATTTGCAAATAGAGGTGCAGGCCGTAGCGGGGGAGGATCTGCAACAGGTGCAGAATATTGCCCAGCAGGCGGACAGGCGCGTGGTGTACCTGCCTGCCGCCGCCCGTGCGCTTAACGGCGCATTGCAGTGTGGGGGCGATATTTTGCAGTTTTACGGAGCGGACTGGCTCATTACCCAGTCCCTTGAACAATGGGGGGAGGGGGAATGGTCCAAGGTTCTGGTTATACGGCAGAACAGCCCATAGGCGTAACCTTCCCCGATGATGGGCAGATTTATGGGGCTGTGCGCAACTGGCTGCTCAGCACCCTGCCCTCATGCGTGCAGGTAGTGCAGGGCCAGCAGAACCGCGTGGCCCCACCTTTAGCTCCTTTTATCACCATGACTCTGGTGGAACGCACACGCCTTGCCACCAATAGCTGGAGTTACACCCCCACCACGCGGGAGGTGCGCGAACCCGTAAGGCTGGGCGTGCAGCTTGGCGTTTTTGGCTGCGGTGCGGGGAGCTACGTGCAAACCATAGCCGCCCTGTGGCGCGACCCGCAGGCCGGTGCCTTTTTTACGAGTCTGCCGTTCCCGCTTGCCCCGCTGGATGTGGAGGCCCCCACCCAGTACGGCTTCAGGGACGCCGAACATCAGTATGAAGAAAACTGGACTGTAACCCTGCACATGCAGGTCACATTCAGCCTGAGTATTGCTCAGGATTTTGCAACAACCCTTTCGGTCATCGCACTGAGTGCCGATGTATCCGACCCGCCAGAGGAGTAACGCTGTGGCTGGCATTCCCATTTCCACCATTGTCAAGGTCACCCCCGGTGTACTGGCCGCCGGTGGCAGCCTGAACGCCCTGACCGGCCTTGTCCTGAGCACCAATGCCGCTGTTGTGCCCGTGGGCACCGTAAAGGACTTTACCGCCGCGGCCGATGTGGGTGCGGCATTTGGTACGGAGTCCGTAGAATACCAGATGGCCTGCGTATATTTTGCAGGCTACACCAATGCGGCCCTGACGCCCGCCCATCTTCTGTTTGGGGGGTACGCAAACCCCGCAACCGGGCAGAGCGTGGCCGGGCAGCTGACAGCCCTGCGCGCCACCAACGCCGCGTGGAATGCCCTGGCCCCCGCTTTTGAGCCTGATCTGACGGACAAGCAGGCCATGGCCCAGTGGGTGGCCACTCAGGGGAACACCGTATGGGCCGTGCTGTGGGATACGGACACCCAGGCCACCACCCAGAACAGCACAACCGCATTTGGCGTATGGCTTAAAAACCAGAACCTGAGCGGGGTCAGCGCTGTGTACAACGACCCACAAACGGCGGCACTCTGCCTTGGGTGGATGGCTTCCCTCTCCTTTGGTACAACGGCGGGGCGGCAGACGCTGGCCATGGTGCAGGATGCATCGGGGCTGATTGTGCCGCCTGTGGTGGATGGCACAACGGCCGCAACACTGCTGGATAACGGCTACAATTTTTACGGTGCGTATGCCAATGGTTCCAGTACGTTCCAGTTCATGCGGCCCGGTTGTGTGTCTGGCCCGTTCCTGTGGGCGGATAGTTACGTCAACCAGATCTGGCTCAATGCCAGCCTGACCTCGGACCTGATCACCCTTTTGCTCAATACCGGGCAGATTCCGTACAATACGGAGGGCGATACCCTGGTGGCCGCCGCCGTGCAGGGCACCATTACGCAGGCATTGGGTTTTGGGGCCATTCAGCCCGGTGTGGCGTTAAGCACGGCGCAGAGGCAGCAGATCAACAATGCCTCGGCCGTGGCGACGGCGGCGGACAGCGTGGCCACGCGAGGGTGGTATTTTATGCCCAACGTGTCCAGCGCTGCCGCGTCCTTCCGTGTGGCGCGCACCACCCCGCCCGCGCGCCTGTGGTACGCGGATGGCCAGAGCGTGCAGGCCATTACCCTGAACAGTGTTGAGGTACAGTAATTATGGCGCTCGATATTTCGGCAGCCAATGCCATTTTCACCATAACCGTGCCGGGCCTGTACAATGCGCCGGTCACACTCAAGAACTTTTCAACCGACCGGGCGTGGGATGTGGCGGAGCAGAACTGCGCACATACCCAGATGTCGATAGATGGTTACCTGAACGCGGGTTTTGTGCCCGAACCCGTGGAGCAGTCCATTACGCTTTCTGCCGCAAGCGAGAGTGTAATCGTGTTTGAAGCTATTATGACTGCCCAGCAGACCGCGCGCACGCTCTACCGTCTTGGGGCGGAAATTACGCTCACCGGCACAGGTCGCAAATACACACTGGTCAATGGTGTTCTGCACGGTGTCTCTCCCATGCCCAGTGCCGGGCGTCTGCTGGCAGACCGGCATTTTGCCGTAAGCTGGCAGGCCATTTACCCGGCGGGGCTGTAATGGCTATCCGCCAGATCAGCGTGACCGTCCCGCTTGAAGGGGCGGATTACGGCAAGGTGTTTGTCATTACCCGCATGTCCGCCATGGAGGCGGACCAGTGGGGGCGGCACTGCCTGCAGGCGGCCATTGCTTCGGGCGCGGATATTCCGGGGCTGGAGGTGGATGCCGGGCTGGCCGGGCTTGCAGCCGTGGGGCTGGGCATTTTTGGTGCCATGGACCCCGAGCGGATGGACAGCCTGCTGGACCGGCTCATGCGCTGTGTGAGCGTACAGCCCGACCCGCGCAACGCCGCCGTGCGCCGCCCGCTGGATGAGAGCGATCTGGAGGAAATCCCCACCGTTGGCTGGCTCCAGAAGGAAGCTTTTGCCCTGCATGTGGATTTTTTCAAAGGCGTCGGCCCGTTGTTTTCCCTTCTGTCGGCACTGCTTCAGACAGAACCCGGCGCGCCGCCGCCCGATGCTCCAATGTAAGCGAGCGGCACGCGCTGGTCATGCTCGAAGGGCTGGCCAGCCTGTGCGAGCTGCAAACCGTTTATGACAGCGAGGATTTTGAAAACCTGCTGGAAATGGCCCTTATCAAACGCTTTAACAGGTAAAACGCAATGGCAACGCTTACACAGTGCCTGACTGCTGTCTTGCTAGCCCGGTATTCCGGTGGGGCAGGCGTGGTGCCGGTGCATGCCGCAATGGCGCGGATCGTGCTGTCTGTGCTGGTGGGGGCGGGGCAGCGCGGGGCCTCTGCGTTCAGGCCGGGGGGTACACATGGGCGGGGTGTGGTGGCAGCCCTTATGGCCACGCTCCCGATGGTGCGGGCAGAAGGGGCCGGGCTGGCCGGGGCACAGGTGCCGGGTACGGCAGCCCTTTCCCCCGGAATGTCCCTCCCTGCGGTGCAGCCATTGACGCAGGTTGGTAAGAGTCCGTCCGCGTTAAGCAGCTTTTTGCAAAAATGGTGGCAGGCCCCTACGGTATCGCATGCCCTGTGGCAGATGCCGGAGCGGCCTGTGGCACCAGATGGAGCGGTGCAGGCTGGGGTAACCCGGCAGGGCGTGGCCTTACCCGGTATAGCCCTTACCGGGGCTGTGCCGCAGGGGGCAGGCGTGCGCAGAAGTGTTGTGCTGCTGGCCTCCCCCGAGCAGGCATTTGTGCAGTCCTCCGCCTCTCACCAGTCTTCCATTCTGGTGCCTGATGCCGCAGAGGGTAGGGTTATGCGCGCCCTTGCAGGCGGTCATGGGCAAAAGATTTACGTTCCGGCCGGGCATGGCGTGGCCATGCTGCTGGGGCATATGGCGGCGACACGGACACAAAAAAATGCGGCGTTTGGGGCAGTGCGCAGGATGCACGGCGTTTACGGCACAGTGCGCGCCATGCCGCACCATGCCGGGCTGATGGCGGGTGTTCTGCACCATGCTGGTGTGTCTGGGGGGCTGGAGGGAGCAGCACAGGGGGAACTCCCTCATGTGCCGGATTACCTGCGTGCAACCAGCCGGGCCGTGGGGGTTGCCAGTATGGTGCTCCCTTCCACGGCTTCCGTCCCTGCGGTGCAGGCACAGATTACGGTCAACGCCCCCAACAGCACCCCACAGGCTATCGGGAATGAGGTCGCCCACCGGATGAGCACACTGCGCATGCAGGCGCGGCAGGCCAATATGGGGCAGTTCTAGGCTCTGGGCCGTTGAGCGGTGCAGGGTGCTGGCATGGTCTATCATGCGGACAGGAAACTGGTTTATGGTGCGCCCCATGCGTGCGGTACTGGCTTTTTTTATAGGGTGTTCTGTTGCTGTTCCCGCTTGGGCGGAAGAGGAACAATGCCAGGCATTCGGGGTGAATGCCCAGTTGCCAGCACTGACCAGCCTCCAGTTGGAACAGGGGACGACCCTGCTGTGTAACCGTGGGTATGCGGCCCTTGTGTCCACCGTGTCGCACGGGCCGTTATGGGCGGCGGAACACCTGCGGGCGAATGATCTGGCCGCTGCGGCCGACCTGCCGCGTAAAGGGCATTTTTATGCCGACCCGCGCTGGCCCGGTGGTGCCGCGCTGAGCGATTACAGGCGCACAAAACCCTATGACCGCGGGCACATGGCCCCCAGTGGGGATCAGCCAACCCTACAGGCCCAGCAGGAAACCTACGCCCTGTCCAACATTGTTCCTCAGGCCTCTGCGCTCAACAAGGGGATCTGGGCGCGCATGGAGCACGAGGTGCGCCTGCTGGCCGAGCGCGAGGGCGAACTGTATGTGGTCACTGGTCCGGCTTTTCATTTACGCCCCATTGCCACGCAGGGGCATGACCATGTGTATGTGCCAAGCTCGGTATGGAAGGCCGTTTACTCCCCCACGCGGGGCAGGGCGGGGGTGTATGTGTGCAAAAACCGGCCCGTTCACCCCCATTGCGACCAGGTAAGCGTGCAGACCCTTACCCGCAATACGGGGGTGGACCCGTTCCCCGCCGTGTCTGCGCAGGTCAAGGCGCAGGAGTGGCGTCTGCCTTCCCCCTGAAGGTTTTGCCGCCCTCCAGCCTTTTGGAGCAGGGCGGGCAATATGGTCTGTAACCCGTATCAGGCGGCCCATAATGGTCGTTTTTTTGTTGCGCTCACTCTTGCCACCCATTCCCACGGCCTCGTGCCTCGTGCCTCGTGCCTCGTGCCTCGTGCCTCGTGCCTCGTGCCTCGTGCCTCGTGCCCTCCACACGAGTACACTGGCGCAGCCCTTTTCCCCTTTGTTTTTGTCATTCCACAGGATGGAGTTTGCCATCATGCCCATGCTTCCCATCAGCCTGCCTCCCATATGGGATGTGCCCGTGGCGGCAGGGGTGCCTGCCCTTCTGGGCCAGTCGGTTAAGGCAGGGGTTTCGGCCTCGGCCTCCACAGCCGTGGCAACCATGCTGAATGCCGCTGTTCTGGCGCAGGCCGAGCGGCAATGGGGTGTTTTTACGCCCGATAACAAACCGGTCCTGACATCGGGGCATGTGCGTGCGCTGGATGTGCAGAGCCAGTGCCGCATCGCCACTGCCCCGCTGGAGAACGGGTCCTTCCTGTCCTACAACAAGGTGCGCATGCCCGGCCAGTATGGGGTGGAAATGCTGTGCGATGGGTCCAGCATGGAACTGGGCAGTGCGAGTGTGCTGGGGGATCTGCTCAGCACGCTGGGTATGCCCGCCCTTTCTGGCGGGTTGCAGGCGCGTGCGCTGTTTGTGGCGGCACTGGATGCATTGGTGGCCGACCTTGGCCTTTACCACATTGTTATGCCCGAGGCGGTTTACGCCAATGTCAACGTAACCGGCTATCGGATCCGGCGAGATGTGCATGCAGGGGTTAGCATGCTGGTGGCCGAACTGGTTGTGCAGGAGGTGCGGCTGGGGGCCAGCACGACATATGCGGGCACCGCCACCCCACAGGGGCAGGCTGTGCGGAACGGAGGGCACGTGCAGGCCCTTGCCTCCAACATGAGCGTGGCGGGGTTTTTGTAATGGCGGTTGTTATTCCCCTGAGCGCGGTTGCCTATCAGAGCCTGCGCGTGCCGCTTTCGGGGCAGGCATGCAGGCTGGATGTGCAGCAGCGCAGCACCGGCCTGTACGCCGCCCTGTGGGTGGATGACAGCCCCGTACTGGCAGGCGTGCTGTGTCAGGACCGCACATGGCTTGTGCGCCAAAGTGCCACCACCTTGCCCGGTGACCTGGCCTTTGCAGATACGCAGGGCACGCAGGACCCCGATTACACCGGCCTTGGCAGCCGTTTTGTGCTTGTTTACGCGGAGGACGCCAATGGCTGAGACTGTACAGGACGGCACGGTAGCCGCCGGGGGTACGCTGGGGGAGCAGGGGGGCGCACAGCCAGTCGCCTTGGTCAACCGGCAGGTGGACGTGGTGTTTACTCTGGCGCAGGACGGGTTTGGTCCTGCCGGGGCAGAAACAATAACCCTGAGCGGCTATTGCGTGCACTGCCAGATCATGAGCACGGGGCTGGAAAGCGGGATGACCTGCGCCTTGCGGGTGGAAGGGCTGGCGCAGCCTCTGCTCAACCGCCTTTCGCTCATGCAGGCGGGCATGGCGGCGCAAACGCGTAACACGGTGACCATTATGGCGGGGAACGGTGCCGCACAGGGCAGCCTGCCGGTTGTGTTTTCGGGCGGCGTGGTCGAGGCTTTTGTGGATTACGCCAACAGCCCCGATGTGGCGTTTGAGGTCCGCGCCCTCTCAGGCGCATTGCCAGCGGCCGTGCCGGTGACGTCAACATCGTTTGGGGGAGATGTGCCCGTTGCTACGGTCATGCAGGCATTGGCCAGCAAGGCGGGGCTGGGTTTTGCCAATTATGGCGTGCAGACCCTGCTGCGCGGAGGGGTGTACTACAAGGGGTCCGTGGCCGAGCAGGTGGATAGCTGTGCGCGCGCGGCCCGTATTTCCTACCAGATCGGGGTGGGGGTGCTGGCCATATGGCCTGCGGGTATGGAGGCGGATGGGCCGGTACACCCTGTCAGCGTGGCGACCGGGCTGGTGGGTTACCCGAGTTACAGCCAGTACGATGTGGCGTTCCAGACCGTGTTCAACCCCGACATCCGGTTCAGGGATACGGTTAGCCTGCAAACCGGAGCCTCCATGCAGGCTACGGCAGGGGGGACCACGGGCCTTGCCTCCACACAGGCCGGGTCTGCGCAGGCCAGCCAGACGCGCACTGGTGGCGGCACACTGCCCACAAGCGGATTGTGGGTTGTGCAGAACGTGCACCACGACCTGCAAACCGAACAGCCCGATGGGTCATGGTTCACAACAGTAGAGGCGGCAAGGCCAGACTTTGCCGGACAGGCATTTGCAAGATAAACTGGTAGGCTCCCTGCGCGCCGAGGATGGGGCAAGTGCGTTTAACGCCACCAACGCGGCCATTCGGCGGGTGCTGGCCATGCTGGGAGCTACGGCTCTTGTGCAGGTACGTGCCGTGCGCGGAACAGGGCTGGAGCCGGTGGGCATGGTGGATGTGCAACCCATGGTCCACCAGCAGGACGGGGCAGGTCGCACCATGCCGCACGGGCTGATCCACAACGTGCCCTACCTGCGTCTGCAAGGGGGCCGCCGTGCGCTGATCTGTGACCCGGCGGTGGGAGATATCGGGGCCATTATTGTCTGCGGGCGGGATATTGCCAGCGTAAAAAGCACCCGCCAGCCAGCAGCCCCCGGCTCCTACCGCCAGCATGATTACGCAGACTCCCTGTATATTGGCGGGTTTTTAAATGCTCCCCCGCAGGAATACGCTGGCTGGGTGGGGGAGGATTTTGTGCTGAGTACTACAGGCCGCTTTGTAGTGAATGCCAGCCAATGCCAGATCAACTGTGCAGTACAGGTGCAGGGTGGGCTGAGTGCACAGGGGGATGTGCAGGCCGGGCAGATCAGCCTGCAAAACCATACCCATGCAGGTGTGCAGCCCGGTGCAGGCAAAACGGGTGCTCCGCAATAAGGCGCATGTGCGCGCAATAGACACTGTTTTTTGTAACGTACCGCCCCATTGGGCGGTTTTTTTATTGGGGCACCATGAACACGCTGCTGCTTGACCGGACCACATGGGACCTTCTGCCCGATGCCAGTGGCAATATGGCCGTGGCATCGGGCTCTTATGCCGTATGCCAGAATGTTTCTTCTGCCATAAGGGTTTTTATGGGTGAATGTTACTACAACACCGCAACCGGACTGCCCTACCGCCAGCATATTCTGGCCCATATGCAGGCTGCTCCCGTGTTTCGGATGCAGGCGGAGCAGGCAGCCTGTGCCGTGGCCGGTGTGGCCGCCGCCCGGTGTGTGCTGACCGGCATTGCCGCCAACCGCCAGTTATCTGGCTATGTTCTTGTATCCACCACTTCGGGAGATGTGCAGCATGTCGGGTTCTAACACAGTAGGGACTACTGCCGTACCCGCCCCAACCATGACCGATGCGGGGTTTGTGGCTCCGGCGGAAAGCGATATTCTGGCCGGTATTCTTGATGATATGAACGCCGCTTTTGGCAATGTGCTCAATACCGACCTGTCCACTCCGCAGGGCCAGCTTGCCATGTCCCTTACCGCCATTGTGGGCGATGCGTATGACCAGATGCTTGCCTTATTCAATGGTGTGGACCCCGCACGAGCGGCAGGGCGTATGCAGGACGCCATTGGCAACCTGTATTTCATGACCCGTAAACCCGCCACGGCTACGGTGGTCACCTGCCAGTGCTCGGGTGCGGCGGGTACTGTTGTACCACAGGGTACACTGGTGCAGGACGGGAGCGGCAACACCTATGCGGCCGATGGCGCCATAACGCTGGATGCCACGGGGTATGGGGTGGGCACGTTTTCGTGCACTGTTACGGGGGCGGTGGAATGCCCGCCGCTGAGTCTGGGCGTGTACCAGTCTGTTGTGGGGCTGACCAGTGTGAGCAACGCCGCAGCAGGGGTGCCGGGGCAGGCGGTGGAAGGGCGGCAGGCGTTTGAACTGCGCCGCCAGCAGACCGTAGCGCACAATGCCATGGGGCCGCTGGATGCGCTGGCGGGGGAGGTATTATCCACCCCCGGTGTGACCGATGTCTATGTAAGCGAAAACAGCACGGCAAACCCTGTAACCGCAGGTGGGGTAACGCTGCCCCCGCACAGCCTGTACGTGTGTGTGAATGGTGGGCTGGATACGGATGTGGCCTTGGCCATCATGCGCAAAAAAACACCCGGCTGTGCAAGTGTGGGCACAAGCAGTGTGGTTGTGGCGGACCCCAATGCAGCTTATGCCAAACATCCACAATATACCGTGCAGTTTACCCGTGCGCAGGCAACACCTGTTTATGTGGCGGTGGTGCTGGCGGGTGGGGTTGCCGTGCCATCTACAGCCGTGGCGGATGTGCAGGCCGCCCTTGTGGCGGGGTTTGAAGGGGCCACAGGCACGCAGCGTGTGTCCATTGGTGGCACGATTTACGCCAGCAATTTTTATTCCAGTGTCAGCGGAGTGGGGGACTGGGTTAAAATTGTCGGCATAACCGTAGGACTTTCTGCCCAGCCCGCCGCCTCCACCGTGCAGGTCAATATTGATCAGATCCCTGTTGTTTCAGCCGCAACAATTACTGTGCAGGTGCTCTGATGGAGGGCGTGCAACAGACTTTTTTATCCCAGTATGCCAATGCGCCGCGTATGCAGGCACTGGTTGCAGGCTGGAACCAGATGCTCGACCCCGCAGCCCTGATTGACCAGTGGTACAGTCAGGTCTGGGACCTGCACACCGCACAGGGGTATGGGCTGGACATATGGGGCCGCATTGTTGGGGTTTCCCGCGTGTTAAGTCTTTCTGCCCAGTCCTACCTCGGGTTTTATGAAGCCTCGGACCTGACGGAGGAAGGGTTTGCCAACGCACCATGGTACCGGGGGGTGGAGGCAACCAGTAATTACCGTCTGTCTGATGATGGTTACCGCCAACTGATATATGCCCGTGCGCTGGCCAATATTTCCGGCGGGTCGGTGTTTGAGATCAACCAGATTCTGACAACGCTTTTTGCCGGGCAGGGCGACGCCTATGTGCGTGACAATAACGACATGAGCATGACCTACGTATTCAGCTTTGTGCCTACTGCCGTGCAGGTCAGCATTATCCAGAACAGTGGTGTTTTGCCCCGGCCCGCGGGTGTTTCCGTATCCTACCAGATTCAGGGTAATTGATCATGAAAAGCACAGATGACCGCAAGCTGTTTGGCACGCCCATAGGGGCGGCAGCCGTTGCGGGCAATATTGCGGTTATTCCGCAAACACAGGCCACGGTGGGCGATGGCACGGCCTCGGTCGCACTTGGCTTCCCACCCGAAACCTTTATTGCCCGCGCAGCCGGGGGCGAACCACCCCGTGGGCAGGACATGAACGGCCTGCTCAACCTGCTCTCCAGCGCCATGCAGGTGTTGCAGGCAGGCTGGGTCGGGGCGTTTGATGCAGGCTTTGCCCAGTCCATCGGGGGGTACCCCGCCGGGGCCATTGTGGCGGGGGTTGTGCCCGGCGCATTCTGGGTCAGCATGGCGGATGCCAATGTTTCCATCCCCGGTGCAACCGGCGCGACCTGGCAGAGTCTGTTCAATGGCTATGCCACGCAGACATGGGCCAACGGGCAGTTTCTGCAACTCGCCAATGCTGCAGTGCAGGCGGTAACCGGGCCTGTTACGTTCTCTGGCATAACCACGGTGCCAACGCCTACGGACTACACCAAGAAGCAGGCCATCGGCGCGTCTGATGCGGACGGACGGTATGGACGTCTATCTTCTGCCAATACGTGGACTAATAGTCAGATTTTTAATTCATGGATAGCTTGCTCAAATGCTTTAGCAATAAATGTAACATCACGAAATAAATGGATTAACTTCTATATTGATAATAGCGATAATGTTACAATAGATCTGAATGCTGGAACAAATGCAGTTTCAGGAATAAATCTAGGGTGGCTCCGGTTTAATGCACAAGGACATATCGCGACGCCGATTGGGTCTGTAGCATTCCTGTCTGACATCTCCCAAACCACCCATTCAGGAAATGCCGGAGATGCGGGTAGTTTTGCCATTACTGTGTACACAGACCCGTCCACACCAAGCGGTCGGCGTTACCGCATTTCGGGGCAGACGGCAGCCTTTACGGGGGAAAGTCGCCAAACCATATCGTTGCCCCTGACCCTGAATGGCATTCTACCTGGAGCGTGGGGGGCTACCACGTTCTGGAACGTCAATACATCTACCTTAGGGAATGACCAATTTGCACAGATCATTGGAGCCCCAACGGTTTCGTCGATTACTGTTAATATGGCTGTGACTGCGGACCCCTCGCTGACGTGGCCATGTTACGCAACATGGTGGGTTGA
>NZ_JBFCXX020000023.1:0-36017 GCF_040702925.2 Acetobacter fabarum
GCCCAGCGCCTGCTGGCCCTGCTGCCCCCAACCCCGCGCCCCCCGCCCGCCACAACAGCCACAGGCAGAACCTGCTGGAAAAAACCGGCGACCTGACCCTTGGCACCCTGAACGAGACGGGGGTTGCCGCCTCCCTCGCGCTGGACACCACGCGTGGGGCCCTGCAGGCCCTGCACGGCAAAAGCCGCATGCGCACCAAGGACCTGATTACGGACCTGTGGAACGCAGGCCCCAATGCGCTGCTGATCGTAGGTGTGGTCAACTTCCTGATCGGGGCCATTCTGGCCTTTGTGGGGCTGGTGGAACTCCGCCGCTTTGCTGCTGAAATTTATGTCACCAACCTTGTGGGCATTGCCTGCGCGCGTGAGATTTCGGCCATCATGACCGCCATTATCATGGCCGGGCGTACGGGTGGGGCGTATGCGGCGCGCATTGCCACCATGCTGGGCAATGAGGAAATTGACGCCCTGCAGGTCTTTGGCATTCCCATTTCGAGCTATATCCTGCTCCCCGCCATTCTCTCCCTCTCGCTCATGATGCCCCTGCTCTACCTGTATGGCACGCTCATTGGCATTCTGGGCGGGTTTGTGGTGAGCATGAGCATGATGGATGTCTCCCCCGTGGGGTACTGGATTTCCACCGTGAACGGGGTCGAACTCAAGGAGTTCGTGTTCGGGTTTATCAAGGCCTTTTTCTTTGGCAGTTTTATTGCCCTTGCCGCCTGCCGCGTGGGGCTCAAGGCGGGGCGCAGCGCTGCCGATGTCGGCATTGCCGCCACCCGTGCGGTGGTTATTGGCATTGTCGGCATTATCGCCATGGATGCGGTGTTCGCCGTTATGGCCAACGCGCTGGGAATCTGAGCAATGGCCGAGAGCGATACCCTTATTTCCGTGCGGGACGTAAAACTGTCCTTTGGCCCCAAGATAATCCAGCAGAACGTCTCGTTTGACCTCAGGCGTGGTTCCATTTTTGCAGTCATGGGGGGCTCGGGCTGTGGCAAGAGCACCCTGCTCAAAAGCATGATCGGGCTGCTCCCCCCCACCACCGGAAAAATTCTGGTCGGCGGGGAGGATTACTGGGCCCAGAACGAACACCGCCGGACCCAGATCAACCACCGCTTTGGCGTTCTGTTCCAGTCCGGCGCATTGTGGAGTTCCATGACCGTGGGCGAGAACGTAGCCCTGCCCATGGAAATGTTCAGCAGCCAGCCGCCCGACGTGGTGCGCAAACTGGTCGAACTCAAGCTTGGGCTTGTGGGGATGGAACAGGCGATAGACCTGTTCCCGTCCGAAATTTCGGGCGGGATGCGCAAACGCGCGGGGCTTGCGCGCGCCATAGCACTGGACCCCGACATTCTGTTTTTTGATGAACCCTCCGCAGGGCTGGACCCCATTACCTCCGCCCGGCTGGATGACCTGATCCTGACCCTGCGCGACGGGTTGGGAGCGACCATTGTGATTGTCAGCCACGAACTGCCCAGCCTGTTCACCATTGCCGATGACGGCATTTTTCTGGATGCGGTCACCCACCAGCCCATAGCCCACGGCTCCCCGCGGGACCTGAGGGACCACAGCACCATTCCCGAAGTCATGGCCTTCATGAACCGCTCCTCCACCATTTCCCCGACAGATGAGACAAAGGCTGACCAGCATGTCTGAGAGCACAAACCGCAAAACCGTTATCGGGGCCTTCGTGCTGTTAGGCGGCTTTCTGGCCCTGTTCATCATCATGGTCTTTGGGCATGTCAACTTCTTCGCTCCCTCGCGCGAGGCGGTGGTGGTGTTCCAGAACTCCATTACCGGCCTGTCTGTTGGCGCGCCGGTCAACTTCCGCGGGGTCAAGGTCGGCACGGTCAAAAGCATTACCCTGCGCTTTGACCCGGCCGACCACAAAGCCTATATTCCCGTGGTGCTGACGCTGGAGCCAGACCAGATCCACGTGGTCAAGGACGTACCCGGCGGGGACAAGGTGAGCATTCAGGAGCTGATCGGCATTGGCCTGCGTGCGGAGCTGAACCTGCTCAGCTTTGTAACCGGGCAATCCAACATCGAACTGGATTTTGACCGCTCGGTGCCCCCCGTGCTGCATCCGCGCGTCACCAGCCTGCCCGAGATTCCCGTCCGTATGTCAGCCGTGGAAAAACTGAAGGACTCGCTGGGCCAGATTCCCATAACGGAAATCAGCCACCATGCGGATGCCGCCCTGCTCTCCGTCACCCAGCTCAGCGACAGCCTGAACCGTGACCTGCCGCCTCTTCTGTCAAGCGCCAGACAGGCCATCGAACTCTCGCACGAAATGCTGAAAACCACGACCGGGACCATAAAAGACCTGCAAATCAAGCTGGACGTGACCCTGGGCAAAGTGGACCAGCTGATGGAAACGGGAAACACGCAGCTTAACACTCGTGGAGCGGACCTGCACGCCACGCTGGCCGCGGCCACCAAAACGCTGGATTCGTTGCAGGATATTCTCTCCCCCCGCTCAATCGACCGCGCCAATCTGGACGCGGCCCTGCGCGATATTGCCGCCTCGGCCGCATTTTTGCGCGGCTTCTCGTCCGATATTGAACGCAACCCGCAACTCCTGCTGATGGGACGCCGCCCATGACCTCCGCGCCACGCCGCACGCTGCTTGCCATTATGGCCTGCTGCCCGCTCCTGTCCCTTGCTGGCTGCGCCTCACCTCCACTGCGGCTGTACACGCTGGGCGTGCCATCGGATGCCAATATAGGTGAGCCGCACCTTTCCTCCCGCGCGGCCACCATTGCCATCAGCCGGGTGATCCTGCCTGATTATCTGGACTCACAGGACATCATTACCCGTCAGGGTGAGGAAATCCTGCGCAATGCGCGTGCGCGCTGGGCCACACGCCTGTCCCTCGGGGTCACGGACCTGCTGACCAACGTGCTGTCCAACAAACGCCCGTCCGCAATGATTACGGACCAGCCGCTGGCCGATGTCGCCACCATGCGCGTGCAGATTGATATTTCACGCTTTGATGTGGATACAAACGGCGTGGCCACGCTGGACGCCACATGGGTCGTACTGCCGCGCGACCCCAGCCTGCCGCTCATACGTGAGCGCACCCACCTTGTCGCAACAGGGGATGTTGGCTCCGCGGCTGAGGTGGCCTCCCTCATGCGCAAGCTGGTGATCCAGTTGGCTGAACGGGTAAACGCCACCATTCCCGCCGCGTACTAAAGCCCGCACACCTTAGCCTTAGTCAGCCCTGCCCCAAGCCAAATGGGGCAGGCAGGTTACTTTTTGCCATTTTTTGCACCAGCACCGTGGCACCGGGCCAAAAGGGCGGTAAAGTGCCCCCGCATTGATCCGGACGGACTTGAGGGGAACAGACCAAGGTGGCCAGAACATTCTGCGTGGTTGGGGCCGGGTTTAGCGGCGCCGTGGTTGCCCGCGCCAGCACGGGTGTTTCCTTCCTCGGGCGGCTGGGCACCTACCGCTACCTGGATATGGACGTAACCATCCACGAGGCTCTTCTGGCCTGCGAGCAGATTGAAAGCATCCTTGCCAGCAATGGCGCACAGGCCCTGCCCGCCTTTTTTACTCCCCGGCCCTGAGCAGAGGCAGGGCAACAGCCCAAACCGGGTTGCAATTACGGGGTATGCTGGCAGAATGCGGGCGTTAACCGCGCCATGCCCGCTTTTTTATGGCTTTTGCTCAGGACCACAGATGCACAAGTATTTCATCAGCCTCGAAAGAACTCCACAGCGGACAGAGCGGTTTTTAAAAGCCAATGCCCACATTAGAGATCTGGAATGGATGCCCGGCATGGACGGCAAGACGCTGGACAGGGACACCATTATCAGCAAAGGGCTGATGGAGCCGAACTGCGGTTTTACGGCTGGGGCCATCGGGTCAGGGCTGACGCATGTCAAACTCTGGGCCAAGGTGGCGCAAAGTGGTCAGCCTGCGCATATTTTTGAAGATGACGCTTTTCTGTGCCGCAACTTTGAAAGCGAGAGCGACCGGATTATCGCGACCCTACCCCATGACTGGGACATTATCCTGTGGGGCAACAACTACGACAGCATTCTGGAGTTTGAACTCCTGCCCGGCATTACGCAGTGTGTTGCCATTTTTAATCAGGACACCGTGCGGCAGGGTATTCCCGACTTCCTGAACATGGATGTCTCCTCCAGCCCGTTCAGGCTTACGCAGACCTTTGGCATATGCGGCTATGCCATATCCCCCCGTGGGGCCACCCGCCTGCTTGAGCGCTGCCTGCCGTTCAAATCGGTCGAGGTGCCTTATGTCGGGCTTGGCCGCCTGCTGACCAGCACATCCGTTGATCACCTGATGAACATCCATTACCGGGACCTCAAGGCCTACACCACCCTGCCCCCGCTTTGCCTGACAGATAACGACGTGGCCCAGAGCCTGAACAAGTAAAATACTCCCACCCGCCGGGCCAGCCACCCCAGTTCGGCTCCGACTATTCCAATTTCTCAGGTTTCAGGCTAAATTCCGAATGTCAATTCAAAAATATATTTACTTCCTAAGACTTGGTGGTACCTCATGATTCCCAAAATAATTCATACTGTATGGGTAGGCCCCGCAACGATGCCCGACAAAGAGCGAACGCTCTTTGAAAAAAACCAATCTATTTTGAAGGACTACACATTTAAACTATGGGACAATGAAAGCATAACAGATATTCTTCCGAAAAGTGAAATAATAGAAAACTTTGTATCTTACGCCACAGCACAAAAAAAATGGGCTTTCATAAGTGATTTGATCAAAGTTATAGCACTTGTTAAATTCGGTGGATGGGCAATTGATGCAGACAACGAAATTGTCGCGCCCCTGAGTCCGTTCGAACGTATGCATTGGGTCTCTGGTTTTGAGTTATGGAACGGAAAATATGCCCCCATAACAGCAGTATGGGGAGCAATTCCTTATCACCGCTTTTCTCTATGGATGTTAAACCATTACCTCGTTCAAACTCCTGAGCACATTCTTTCAATGCCTAATACCCGCTGGATATCACAGGCATTCATAGACGCGGGAATACGCATCGACAACACGAGACAATATCTTGATGTTTTTGATGTGGAAATTTTTCCTTCACAAGTGTTCTGCGGGCCGCCATTACCTGAACAGACAGTCGCCCTTCACCATTTTTCTGCATCATGGGTATAAACTATGAAAATTTTCGACAAAACCTATCAGGTCAAAAAGTTTTCTTTTTTTTCTTCTGAAGATCCATGCTCTTTCGAGTTTTGTCATGAAATATGCTGGTCTCGCATTTACGAATATCCGTTTATTCTTCATGAATTAGAAACAATTAATCGTAAAAACCTTTCTATACACAATTGCTCTTGGGGCTTTCGTGATATCCATCTTGTTTTCAAAACATGGCTCGATATTCTTTACCAAAAAGTTTTTCATTCAGACTTGAAGCCTTCGACACTCTATAATACCAGCGTATGGGATATTACAACTTTCCCTCCCGAAAGCCTGCATGATGCCTTTGATGCTGTTATTAATGTTTCAACCATTGAAGAAGTCCCACACGACCACATAGAAATCATGAAAAACCATCTTGTGCAATTACGCAAAGGGGGTAGATTTATTTGCACTTTTGATTATCCAGGTATTCAACTTGAAAAAATTGAAAATTTTCTAGAAGAAAAAATAGTCACCCCCCCTTCACGCTTGACACCGCGTAATTCTAGGCTAGAAGATAAAGCACTTAATCTTCCTCACGATTTTAATGTCGGATATTTAGTTATAGAAAGAACAGAATAATGCGAATTCTTTCTGTCTTTGGAACACGACCTGAAGCCATAAAAATGGCCCCGGTTATTCTTAAATTACAACACACATCTGGTATTACTTCCCAAGTGTGTGTAACCGGGCAGCACCGAGAAATGCTGGATCAAGCTCTTGATTTGTTTCAAATCACTCCAGAATTTGATCTACGCATCATGCGATCAGGTCAGACACTTTCAAGCATAACATCCGAAATATTATTGAAAATAAATGATATTTTTGAAAAATTTAAACCAGATATTGTTTTGGTACATGGTGATACTACCACCGCATACGCGACAGCTCTGGCCGCATTTTACAAAAAAATTCCCATTGGTCATATCGAAGCAGGCCTACGAACCGGAGATATAAACCATCCATGGCCCGAAGAAATGAATCGAAGAACAATCGATATGCTTAGTAGCATTCTATTCGCACCGACTCTCTCGGCCAAAGAATGCCTTCTCGCTGAAGGTTATCCGGATGAGAGCATTTTTGTCACAGGCAATACCGTCATAGATTCATTAAAAATCATCTACAATAGAATAAAAAACGATTTATGCTTGCAAAAAAAAATAGATGAACAACTAAATTTACCACAAAATAAGAAAATTATACTCGTTACAGGCCATCGAAGAGAAAATTTCGGCCATAGTTTAGAAAATATATGTGATGCCCTTTTAAAAATAAGTCAGCGCAATGATGTGGCAATTTTTTATCCTGTTCATATGAATCCCAATGTATATAATGTTGTTTTTGAAAGACTTTCTCAAAGAAAAAATATTTACCTTATAAAGCCCCTAGATTACATTAGTTTTATTTACTTGATGAGTCGAAGTTATTTAATATTAACGGATTCTGGAGGAATACAAG
Source organism: Acetobacter fabarum (assembly GCF_040702925.2). GTDB lineage: Bacteria > Pseudomonadota > Alphaproteobacteria > Acetobacterales > Acetobacteraceae > Acetobacter > Acetobacter fabarum_B. The sequence continues at coordinate 6,645 of NZ_JBFCXX020000023.1, forward strand.
AAGAAGCACCGTCTTTAGGAAAGCCAGTTTTAGTCATGCGTAACAAAACTGAGCGACCTGAAGGCGTGCAGATTGGCACTGTCAAATTAGTTGGTACAGAAACTAAAAATATAGTCACAGAATGCAACTCCCTTCTTGACGATACAGTTTTATACAATCGAATCCAGAACACAAAAAATCCTTATGGAGATGGCCTTGCCAGTGAAAGAATCATTTCAGCGATAAAAAACCTTTCTACAAAAATATAAAGACCCACATCTACAGGCTAGGTCACCTGAACAATACACCATAAAAAATCACCCTCTCCTGCAAGCCATTACAGAAAATGGGTGATTTTTTAATAATTTCTTTTTTATTCATATACAAAGTTTTTGAATTAAAAGTAACAGTAACATTTTTCATAATAAAGAATGCATTAATTATTGTAACTATATTCAAAATACAATGTTTTTCTCCGCGGCATAAAATCACTATATATATTTTGGAATTACCTCACATCAGTATTTTCCTGCCGTCACATACCCAAGTGCTGCAATATGCACATGTTCCCGTGATATTTTTATATTCTGGACACCCCGAATGTATTATAAAATCCCCATACCAGATGGGGTCATTGGGAATGGTGAGTATGATTCAGGAAAAAAATATTTCCAAACCGGATATTTCTATCGTTCTCAATATCCATAAAGAAGCCAATTTTCTCGCACGCACACTCATCAACCTCGAAGGCTGCGTGCGTCACGCACAGCTCTCGGGCCTGACTTGCGAGTTGATCGCCGTTTTTGATTCCAGCGACAAAGAAACCGAAACCGTTTTCCATAACAACAGCCTGCACGACCTGTGCCCCGTAACATCCCTGCATGTTACGCATCGTTCACTGGGCCTGTCGCGCAATGCCGGCATTGAAGCCGCCAGCGGCACCTGCGTACTGCTGCATGATGCGGACGACCTGATTTCCTTCAACGCTCTGGCAGCCCTTTATGCCGATGTGATGCAGGGCGGAAAACTGGCTGTCAGGGTCTGCGAGTATCTGTTTTCATTTGGAACACAGAACCATATTATCGAATACCCGGACAGTGACGCCACCTCCCCCTTACCGTTTATTGGCACACATCCTTACCTGTCCTGCATCATGTTCCAGCGCAGTCTGTATGATAACGTGCAGTTTGTTGACCATTCCCTCTCCTCCGGTCTGGCGTATGAGGACTGGCACTTCAATGCCACAGCGCTGGCACTGGGCTGCACGATCCGCCCCACCCCGGATACCATCTTTTTTTACAGAAGGCGGGCCGGTAGCCTTTCCGTTCAGGCGGCAAGCAGCTCGCCGGGACAGATTGCACCGTGCATCCTGTTTGAGCCCCCCAATTTTCTGCGTGTCAGCAAAGACAAATATCCGCTATGGAAAACACAGGGCAAAGACCTGCTGAAAACCTTTGGCTTCAAGCGGATTGGGGCTCTGAATGACCCGGTCTTCTGGGGGCTGCTTTGTGCAGCCAATAAAATAGAACCGTTGATTGACCCCTATGTTCTAACAGACAACGCCTTTATTTCCTCACTGGATGCCATGAACCCCGCTATAGGCGTTGCGTATTACGAGGCGTGTGAAATTATTCAGGACAAGACATTTACAGATGTCCTGCTTCTGCCCTTCCTGTCTGTTGATGGTGAAGAAAAGTATATTTTTGAAATCATCAAAACGCTGGAAGCCCTGAATCCCCAAACCAGAACCCTGATTATTACAGGTGAAAAGCCGTCCACACTGACAGATCTGGAACGCCTGCCCAAGCACATAACCATTGTGGACATGCCCGCACTGGCCCCTAACCTGAACGGGCATGAACGCAACCTGATTGTGCTCAAACTGATCCAGAACTGCGCGGACGGGGCGCGTATTCACATTAAGCCAAGCCCATTTGCTTATGGCTTTACACAGATGTTCCTTAAGATTTTCAAGAACAACAAGAAAATATTCTACAGATTCTCTGATGAAAAAGCAGGGTCCGACTATTTTCCCATCTACAGGAACTTCTTTACCACGGCAGTGCCCCTGCTGGATGACGTGGACTTCCTGCTCTCTGACAACAAAAACATCATTAACAACGATTTTTACTACGTTGGCACAAAGCACCAGAAGTGGAAGCTGCTTTACGCGCGCCAGCCCAGCCATACATCCCCCCAGGCCATACAGGCCAGAAGCAGCCAGCCCCAGACACGCATCCTGTGGGCCAGCCGACTGGACGCGGAAAAAAAACCGGACCTGCTGGTGCCCATTTCCAAACTCCTGCACACGCTTTACCCACAGGCACAGATTGATGTGTACGGTATTAACGTTCTGGGACATTTTGACACGCAAGTGTTCGAGACACTCCCCAATATCAGCTACAAAGGCCCCTTCTCAGACTTTATCAAGGTCGCCTCCCAAGGGTATGCGTGCTTCCTTTACACCAGTGGTTTTGACGGCCTCCCCAACGTGCTGCTGGAGGCCATGTCTGTAGGGCTGCCTATTGTTGCGCCTGCCGTGGGTGGGATTGATGAAATTATTGAAAACGATGTCACCGGCAAACTCATCCCATCCACAACCCTGACAGATGAAGACCTGATCACCGCCTACGCCCATGCCCTGAATGACCTGCTGCGCAACCCCGAGCAGCGCGTGCAACTGGCGCTGAACGCCCTGAACAAGCTGGAACGCCAGCACGGGCCGGAACAATATACCAGAAAGATCGAAGCCCTCTTCGGGCAGAGCCCACAGGGTTGACACGTACAGCCCACCACACCTGAACTTCTTTTTAAAACCTACAAACTTTACCAGACAGAGGCGACAGAACCATGACAGCCAACACTCAGGACGACAGACAGGAACACTCCGTAGAGTTCCTTTTGTACAATGAAAAAAGACTGAAAAACAATTTTGCGGAACTCCAGAAGCAGCATCTTCTTACCTTGCAGAAACTGCGCACCACCGAGCAGGCCCATGCTGCTCTGCAGGAGCAGGTCAACGCCATTCATGGCAAGATTGAAGCCTTCCGCCAAAGCTATCTGGAGCTACAAAAAGAGCGGGATGATCTGGCCCGTACGGTTGCCATGCTCAAAGCCCGCTAGGCGGCAACCGGACATACACCTACGCACCAGAGCCTGCAGGCTATCACCCGGCCCCTGCATCCAATGATTGGCTTGGGCGGCAATGCTGAGTATAGTCCTGCCTTCTGGTTTTTTTATGGCGAAGTGAACTCGTGGCACGTATTCTTCTGACTGGTGGCGCCGGATTTATTGGTTCCCATACTGCGGTGGCCCTTCAGGGCCGTGGGCACGATGTTGTGCTGCTGGACAACTTTTCCAACGCCTCCCGCTCGGTCCCTACCCGGCTCAAGGAAATTACAGGGGTGGACTACCCCGTGCATGACGTGGACATCCGTGACATGGACGCCCTGCACCGGGTCTTTGCCACAGAGCGCTATGATGCCGTCATTCATTTTGCCGCGCTCAAGGCCGTGGGAGAAAGTGAAGAAAACCCCCTGCACTATTTTGATGTGAATATTGCAGGAACATTAAAACTGCTCACCGCCATGCACCATGCAGGCGTGGGGCGCATTGTTTTTTCGTCTTCCGCAACGGTTTATGGCGCGCCAGAACACTGCCCCATAGCAGAAACCGCCCCCCTGCACGCCACCAACATTTACGGGCGCACAAAGCTGATCATGGAGGATATGATCAGCGACCTCGTGCGCACCGGCATGCTGTCCTCCGCGTTTTTGCTGCGCTACTTCAACCCGGTGGGTGCGCATCCTTCGGGCCTGATCGGGGATGACCCGCGCGGCGTTCCCGCCAACCTGATGCCCTATCTGTGCCAGGTCGCCGCCAGACAGCGCGACCACCTGACCATTTTTGGCGATGATTACCCCACACCGGATGGCACAGGCGTGCGCGACTACCTGCACGTAATGGATCTGGCCGAAGCCCATTGCGCCGCAGTAGAAAAAGCCCTTGGCACCGAGGGCACTCACGCCGTTAACCTTGGCACCGGCACAGGGTATTCGGTGCTTGAACTGGTTCATGCGTTTGAAAACGCAACCGGGATCAACATTCCCTACCAGATTGGCCCCCGCCGTCCCGGCGATGCCCCCTCCTGTTATGCAAACCCGGCTCTGGCCAGAACCCTGTTCGGCTGGTCCGCCAGGCACACCCTGATCGATATGTGCCGGGATTCCTGGCACTGGCAATCCATGAGCGCAAAGATCAGGCACACGACCTGACACAGACATCCACCGCCGCAGGGTGGTTTGCAAATGATCATAAAAAGCCGGGCAGGATTTAAATAATGGATATCAGGATTTATGTTTATCATCATACCGATGTAAATATACATAAAAACCGTTATTTTGAGCCCATTCAGGGCGGCCGGTCCATTGCCGATACAAAATTTGCAAACATGATCGGAGATGATACAGGCGACAACATTTCTACCAGAAACAGGGACTGGTGCGAACTGACCGCCCTTTACTGGATATGGAAAAACACACGCCATGACTACGTGGGCCTGAATACGGAAAAATCCTACCTGAATTTTTCCGAGCATGGCCGCCAGCAGATTTCGCTGCTGAACAAGCAGATGGATTTTATTGATTTCTGTTCACAGAATATCGAAACCTGCTGTTCCAATCATCGTTTTCTGACAGCGCCCATTACCAAAATCCACCCCCCTTCTGCGGCATCTGATGTTCAGACATTTTATGAAAACTACAGCTTTGAACATGAGCAGCAGGACCTTGACCTGCTGCTGACGCTGATCAAAAACGAGTTTGGCGCGTATTACGAAACAGCACTGATTACCGCACACATAGACACCAGATTTCATGATGAAAACATCCTCATGAAACGTGACGTGTTTGATGAATACTGCACCTTTATTTTTTCAGTTCTGTTTGCGTTTGAAAAAATCATAGACATTTCCGGTCGCTCTCCGTACCAGAAAAAAGTCTTCAGGTTTCTCTACGCTTTCCTCAGCAATGTCTTTTTAATGAAGCATTTCATGCATGGAAACAAAGAGGCGTTTTTTCAGGCAGGAGAAATTATTGTTCCAAAATTTTCCAAACAGTACAGCATCAATGCGCCCCCCCGTAACCCAGAACCTGCCAAGACCCCCATTGCATATGCCAACACCATACATATCGCCATCTCGTTTGATGACAATTACGCAGAGCACGCACTTGTCTCGCTGTATTCCCTGCTGAGCAACACCCCAAACGGCAGCCACATCCATTTTCATGTCCTGCATGACCAGAGGCTCAGCCCTGCCAACATTACCAAAACACGGCAGACGTTTGCGGGTTCAAAGTTCAGTTTTTATGATGTCAGTGCCGACAGCTTTTCCAGCTTTCTACCCCATAACAGGCAGCATATCAGCCGCAACACCTATTACAGGCTGGTCATGCATGAGGTGCTGCCAGCAGAGCTGAAGCGCCTGATCTATGTTGATCTGGATACGATTTTCTGTGACGACATAACGCTTTTATGGAACATGGACCTCAAGGGAAAAATCCTTGGCGGGTGCATGGATGAAGGCGGCATCACCCATTCGCGCAAACTGTTTGGACGCAATTACAATAACAGCTACATAAATGCAGGTATTCTTGTTATTGACCTTGCCGCTGCCAGAGAAAAATATGGGAATCTCAAGTTCCTTTATCTGGAATCCTTTGTAAAAAACATCAAAAGCATCACCCTGCAGGATCAGGACATCATCAATATTGCCTTCAGGGACGATATTGAAATCCTGCCTCTGCGCTGGAACGTGGGGAGCCGCCTATACAGCCATAACGAACAGGATGTCGCCTACTCGGAGCGCCAGCAGGATGAAGCCGCCACCAACCCGGCAATCGTCCACTTTACGGGTGAGGCCAAACCCTGGGTCGGGTCGTGTGAGCATCCGCTCAAAGAGTTATATTTTGTCTATCAGGCCAGACTGCAGGAGCAGGCCGGGGGCTAAGGTTTCCCCACCAGCGGTCCCTGCGCGCAAGACACACAGCCATGCAATACGCCCCTCTCCACCATTGAGTAGGTGCGCGCCAGCCGTTAAACTGCTAACAGTGTGACTGATTAACCATTCCGGAGCCCACCAGACATGAGCGAGACTGTAACCGGCGCAAGAGAAGCAGATGCTGCCGCAGCAGTTCCCAGAGCAGATGCCCCCAAATCCAAGCGGAAACTGATGATGGCGGGCGCTGCCGGTCTTGTTCTTCTTATTGGCGGTGGAGTGTTCTGGGAAAAGGACAAGATCTTTACCTCCAAGCTCAAGCAGAACGTGGGCAGCAAGGCCGAGGCCGCCATGCACCCGCCGGTTCTGGTGGGTATTCCGCCCATGGTCTCCAACCTCGACACATCCGGTGGTCACCCTGTTTACGTCAAGCTGACCGCCAAGGTGGAAGTCAGCGGTGTGCCCAACGAAGCCGCGCTGCAGGACCGGATTGCGGAAATTCAGGATGTGTTCCAGACCTACCTGCATGAAACACGCCCGCAGGATATTCGGGGGAACGGTATTTACAGGCTGCGCGAAGCCATTCTGCGCCGCCTGCGCGCGCAACTGGCCCCCGTACAGGTGACAAACCTGTATCTTGTTGAATTCCTTGTCCAGTAAAGCTCTCCGGCTTCTGACACCCGTTCAAACCGACACCTCTCAGGAACCGTAGCGACAAACCACATGCAGGATGTAGACGACACAGCATCAGGGCCCGGGACCCAACCCGAAGCAGACGCCGCACCGGACGCCCCGCATACGGAGGAGGCGCAGGACGGCGCACAGGAGCACGCTCCCGATGCTGCAGCCAGTATGGCCGATCAAACAGACCCCGCGCAGGAGCAGGACCCCGCAGACACAGCGGCCCCCCCGCAGGACGATGCTCCCACCCATGATGCACAGGACGCCCACGCAGAACAGGGTGAACAGGGCGAGCACGAAGCCACCCCCGAGGAAGACCCGTTTGGCAGCCACCTGCTGGACCAGTCTGAAATCGACAACCTGCTCGGCCACACCTTTGGCGGGTTTGAAGAGCCGGAAGAAACCGGCATGGAGCGCGTTATCAAGGCCGGGTTCGTGGCCTATGAACGCCTGCCCATGCTGGAAATCGTTTTTGACCGGCTTGTACGCATCCTCTCGGCCACGTTACGTAACTTCACCAATGATAACGTCGAAATAACCATCGAAGGCATTCGCTCCCTGCGTTTTGGAGACTACATGGGGGCGGTTCCCTCCTCTTCCATGTTTGCCGTCTTCAAGGCCGTGCAGTGGGACAATTACGGTCTGGTCGTTGTGGATTCGGCCATGTCCTATTCCATTATCGACATTCTGATGGGTGGCCCCCGCGGGGTTGGGCATGCAGGGGTGGAAACACGCCCCCACACCGCCATTGAACGCGCGCTGATTGAAAAGCTGATCACCCTTACACTCAACGACCTGTCCATTGCGTTCAACCCGGTCTGCGACGTGGACCTTACATTTGAGCGGCTGGAAGTCAGCTCCCGCTTTGCCGCCATTGCCCGCGCCTCCAACGCCGTGGTGCTGGCCAAACTCCATATTGATATGGAGGACCGCACCGGCAACATGGACCTGATTATTCCCTACGCAACGCTGGAACCGGTGCGCGACCAGCTTTCGCAGCAGTTCATGGGGGAGAAATTCGGCCGCGACTCCATCTGGGAAGACCATCTGTTTTCCGAAATTCTGGAAACCGATGCTCAGGTTTCCGCTGTGTTTGATGAAAAGATCGTGCCACTCTCCGAGGTGCTCAACCTCAAGATCGGCTCACTCATGACCTTCCCGCACAAACAGGGCACGCCCTTCCCCATTCGCCTGCAATGCGGGCAGACCCCGCTGTTTGATGGCCGTCTGGGCAAGCTGGGCAACAAGAACGCGGTCAAAATCGAACGCAGGCTGGTACCGCCACAGGACCACCACCTGCCACCACCTCTTGGCGTACCTCCACAGCCACCCCATCCACCCGCAGCAAACCCAATGCCGGCTCAGGCTGAAGGATCTCCTGAATAATGTTCACACAGATTCAGATGATCGTTGAGATCACGCTCTCTGTCTTTCTGTTCCTTGGTATTATCTACAGTTTTTACCTTGGGCGGGTTCTGGGCAACCTCAAGCGCGACCGGACCAGCCTGCTGGAACTGGTGGACAAGCTCGAAAACAGCGTTAACCAGGCCGAAGAAGGCGTGGACAAGCTGCGCGTGGCGGGGGAGGTCAGTGGTCGCCCCCTGAGCCGCATGATTGAACAGGCCAAGATAACCGGCAACGAACTGGACGACATGGCCACCAAGGCCGATTCGGTCGCCGACCGGCTGGACTCGGTTCTCACTCAGGTGCCCTCGCAGGAGAAGCGGATGGAAAGCCTGATCGAACAGGCCGAAATCGCCCGTCTGGCCATAGAAGAAACACTGGAAAAACTGCAACAGGCCAGCCAGACCGCCCAGCGGACCGCGCAGGATCTTGTGCAGTCCGCGCTGGAGAGTGCAACCGCTGCACAGAACGCCATCGCCAAGGCGGTGGAGCAGCAGTCATCCGCCCCGCAGGACCGGCCAGCCCCCACCCAGTTTGCCGACACGCTGGACATGCCAATGCCTGCAACCCTGACCAGAGAGCGGCCTTACCTGCGCGCTCTTGGCAAAAATCACGCCACCCCACCCGAGCGCGAAAGTGCGTAACGGTTAAGCCACATCTTAACGGACCGGCCGGACATACCGCCCGATTCCAGCCCGAGCCTCCTCCTGTCATGGGAGGGGGCTTTTTTAATGCCGCACGGGAAAATGGCGGATAACTGCCCTTTTATACCTTTCCCTGCTTTTCTCGAGCGATGTTCTGGCCCGATGGCGGCTTTTTTTACCCCTCTCACAAAAAAAAATGATCGCGTTAACCTTCTCTTAGCCGTTCGAGGGTTTATTCAACCTTGAACACGGGCACCATGCCCACGCAAAACGGAGATCACAACGTGAGCCTTTCTATTAACACCAACACCTCTGCCATGGTTGCTCTGGAAACGCTGAACGCGACCCAGACCCAGTTGAGCGCCACCGAAAACGCAGTTTCCACCGGCAAGAAAGTTGCAAATGCTTCCGACAGCCCGGCTGCTTTCGGTATTGCTTCGCAGATGAACGGCAACATTGCCGGTCAGGGTGCCGTGAATGACGGCCTGTCCTTCGCTTCCACCGTTGTCAGCTCCACCAACAGCGCCGCCAACCAGATCCTTTCCGTTCTGGCAGAAGTTCAGGCTGCTGTGACCACGATCGGCAACAACCAGGGCAGCACAACTTCCCTCGCTCAGATCAACACCGAAATCACGGGTTACCTGAAGCAGATCGACACCATTGCAAACAACGCCACCACCAACGGCGTGAACCTGCTGGTCAGCTCCGCCAGCGCAGTCCCCACGGGTACCTTCAACGGCATCACCGCTGCCAGCGTTGTTTACGTAACCGGTCTGCAGGGCAGCACGGCAACCATCAGCAACCTGTTCGGCATCATCAACGGCGTGAGCAGCGTCACCGCTACGGGTGCTACCGCGTCCCTGACCGAAGCTCTGGGTCTGTCCACCGGCGTTGACAGCAACGGTCTGGCAACCGCCAACGGCTTCCTCACCACCGATGGCAGCCTTGCCGCTTCCTGGGGTGGCGCATCTGGCTCCTTCGATCTGACCTCGGCCATTGCCGCTGTTCAGAAAGCCATCACGGCGATGACCAACGTGACCTCTGAACTGGGTCAGAACACCAAGAACATCGCCAACATGACCACGTTCGGTCAGACGGTTTCCGACAACCTGACGGCTGGTGTTGGCGCCCTGACCGATGCTGACATGTCCGCAGAAAGCGCAAAGCTGACCTCCCTGCAGACCAAGCAGTCTCTGGCCATCAAGTCCCTCTCGATCGCCAACGGCCAGTCCCAGAACATCCTGTCCCTGTTCCAGTCGTAAGATATCGGCTGAACAGCTATCAGGTTCAGCTAACCTTACTGAGACAGTTGACAAAAAATGCCCTCGGCGAAAGCCGGGGGTATTTTTTTTGCCCATAGTGCAACACTCCGGCCTTTGGCCTGACCCGTAAGACACGCAGGCCAGTCTGGCCCTCCGGCATGTGAAAACACCCGCACCGTTGGCGACACAGGCCACTCTTCCCAATAAAAAACGCGCATGACCTCCCCTCTCTGCCAGAGCAGACGGTGCACCACTCCGCATGTATAGACACGTGCTGGACATACTGCCCAAGGCAGCAAAGCGGGCGGCCGGAAGGCGGACCCGGTTATGGGCCACACCTCTCCCGCCAGCGCATCAGGGAGCTGTCTGCGCCGCCACCCTGTTGCACAACATGACATAAAATGCCGGAAAGATTTTGTGCTTCTGGGGAATTTTGTAGGGGAAAACGGCCTGACCGTCGCAGGCAGGAATGATCAGCGCGTTGGAGAGTTCAAACACCAGTAGTTTGCTATCTCTGGTTTCGGCACAGTCAAAGCCAGAATAGTCCAGCTTGGAGTCTGTGCGGCCTTTTGGAGCAGTTCAGTCCGGTAATGCATAATATCTGCCCATGCAGGGATTATTGCAGGAGCAGGAAAAACCAGAAGTGTTCATGCCTTTACTCGACTACAGCCGGGGGCAGAACCAATACAATGGGCCACAGGCCATAGACGTGCAAAGCACTGGACTAAACAAAACACTCAGATATTCTGCTGACCAGCTTTATTTCATCAGATTGATGGTGCGCGTCAGCATGGAGCGGGTAATCTGCATGGTGTTCAGATTCGCTTCGTACGAATGCTGGGCATCATGCGTATCCATAATCTCGACCATGGTGTTTACGTTCGGCACCTTCACGTACCCTTTGGCATCTGCCGCGGGGTGGGAGGGGTCGTAGCGTGTTTCAAACGGCGTATGGTCCTGCCCGATGGACTTGACCTTAACGCTGGATGCGCCCGTGGCCTGATCCAGCGTGGTCTGGAAGGTAATGGTCTTGCGGCGGTAAGGGTCCGCACCGGGGGTGGAGCCGGTTGTATCCTTGTTGGCGAGGTTCTCGGCCGATACGCGCAGGCGTTCTGCCTGTGTGCGCATGCCATCGGCGGAAATGCCAATCGTGTTGGTAAAGTCCATCTGCTGCCTCCGTCCTTACGAACTGGTGCCCAGCGCGGTGGAGAACATGCCCATGTAACGGGTGTAAACCGTGGTGGCAAAGCGCTGCTGGTCGTTGGTATCGGCTATTTTGCCCAGCTCATCTTCCAGCCGGACCTCGTTCCCATCAATGGAGGCGGTGCCGCCCGTGGTTTTGCGCGCAAGGGCGGTATTACCCGGCCCGGCCATATGCCCCGGCTCGGTCTGCACCATGGCCATGGTCATCTGGTGCTGCAACACGCCTGCAAAAGGTGCTACATCCTTGGAAACGTAACCCGGTGTATTGGCGTTGGCCACATTGCCCGCCAGAACAGACTGGCGCGACTCCAGCCATTGCAAGCGCCGCTCTGCCAATGAAAACAGGTCAGTCCCGCTATGGGTCAGCGCGGTCTGGGATGACAGTGCCTCCAGCATGAAAATGCCAGCTCCCTTGTGTTTGTGCGGTGCCGTAGGGGAGGACAGACCTCCTCTGCTCACGGCAGTTCGTCTATAAATAGCGTTCCTTCCCCCCGATTGCCACAGATTTATTGGCCCCATCCCCTCCAGCGCCGCCCAATGCCCCATGACAGATGCCTGGCACGGCGTTATGGCATGGTCCGGACAGCACAGACCACGCCTTTGCCAGAGCGAGCAGAGCATGCGCACACCCAGAATGACTGATGCAACCCTTCAGGCCGGGGCAACACTGGCCATGCTGGTCTGGAGCCTGCTGGCCCGTACCGTGCCCGCTGCTCTGGCCGGTATGTGCATTGCCCTGCTGTTCCCTCTTTCCGTGCGGGTTTGTGCCCTTGCACTGCGCTGGCTGCCTGTGGCCGCAGGGGTGCGCCCTCCTATGGAGGCTCCGCCCCCCCAACAGCAGCATGAACTGGTGGCAGGCTGCCTGCTGGCAGCAGCCTGCTCGCTCACCCTGCTGATCTACACCCCTCCCTCCATTGTTCTGGCTGACGGGGTAGCCCTCCACCTTGCCAACCTGCTGGTGCAGTTTGACCGGCGCGAAGGCTGGCTCCCCAACGCCATCCTCATGCCCATGCTGTTATGCGGGCTGCTGGCGGGGGCTGCACTTGGCCATGCGGGCAGCGCCATCGGAGGCGCCTGTGCCGGCTGGGTGCTGGGGGGCGCGGGCCTGTTCGGCCTGTCCATGACCCGGCGGGGTAATTTTATGTCCGCTGCCGACATACTCTTGCTGGGCGCATGCGGGGCATGGGTGGGGCTGGGCGGGTTCTGGGCTTTTCTGCTGTTTTCGGGGATCGGGCTCTGGGCCATGCGCGGTCTGCGGCGCAGCGTGCACACCCCCATGGTGCAGGCGGCTGTCTGCTCCACCGCGCACCCTGTCTGGCGCTACCCTACGGCCTTACCCTGCGCCGTTGGAATGCTGATGGTGTTTTTGCTGCGCAACAGCCCCGCCCTGCCCTACTGGGCGCAGTTCATGCTTGGCGGTTAGCACGCCGGGAGCAGACCATCCCCCCTGCGGCAGCAAACCCCTGCCATCCGGGGCGGAGTCATCCGGGACGGGGCAACACTGGCCGGCTCCGCCCTGAGCGAATCCATTCTGGCGGCTCAGGGTTTGGCGGTGGCCGCAGCAGGCTGGGGGGTCGTCGCCTTACCGGGTTTTGGCCCACCGACCTGTGTGAGCAGGCGGAAGACGCGCCCGCTCTCACCATCCATGGTCCGGTCCCCCACCAGATGACCCAGCCATGCCAGCGTCTGCGCATCTGATGCCTGGGAGGCATCAGAGGCCAGACGCAGGGCAAGTGTCTGCTGGGTAGCACTCAGCGGACCTTCGGGCGGAATGTCCGCCTCGGCCATTTTGCGTACACTGGCCACGGCGGCGGGCCACTCTCCCCGGCTTTCATGAATACGGGCGGCCATATCCAGCGAATCGGAAAAACTGTCCCCGTTCAGCAGGGCCAGAGCGGCAGTCTGGTCGCCTTTGGCCAGTGTAATGCGGGCCTGCAGGCGGCGACGCGAGGCTTTCATGTCCTCCGGCAGGTCAGGGCTATCCGTGCGCTGGAGCACGTCGGTCGCGCTCGCAAGGTCCTTGAGCGCAATGTAGGACTCAGCCAGCCCCTGCCCCGCCAGCGCCTTGAGTTCGGGCGAATCCAGCATGGGCACGGCATCGGAGAACGCTTCCTGCGCCTCATCCGCCAGCCCGAGGCCCAGCAGCATCTTGCCGTAGGCCATCAGGATTTCGCCCTTTTTGGTGCCCGGTTGCAGGGCGGACAGATGGGCGCGCAGCATGGCCGCACCATGCAGGATGGAATCGCGGTCCGTATCCTTGACCACTTCGGAAGCCACGGCGGCAAGGGTCTGGAACAGCATGGGGGAGAGGACAGGTTCGGACACCTGTTCGGGCGTGTCCTTGACCAAATCCAGCGTGGCCAGTGCTTCGGCCCATTTGCGCGCACGCATGTAGGCATCGGCCTGCAACAGCCGCACTGTGGCCTCCCGCCCGGCAAGACGGGCATCGGGCATAAGACCGTTAAACATTTCCGCTGCGGCAACCGGGGTCAGCTTGCCATCGGACATGTCGAGCGAGATTTTCTGCTCCAGCGCCTTTTCCGCCACCACAGGGTCCCGATCGACCGAGAGCGCATTAAACGTATCATACGCCTGAGCGCGCCTGCCCGTGCGCAGGTCGCGGAAGGCCGTAGCCAGCTTGTACGCGGAGCCTGCTGGCAGCCTGTCCAGCACGCTCAGGTCCTCCGCCGTGCCGTAGCGGCCAATCTGCTCGGCTGCAAAGGGCAGCAGCACGCTGCGCACACTGGTCGGGTAATTATCCAGTCGGGTAAAATCCCGCGCCAGCAGGTGGGCGGCCTCGGCCTCGTGCCCGCCCTTGAAGGCAAGATAGAGACCGCGCCAGACCTGTGTTGCGCGCTGCTCGTTATCGGGCCATGGGCCTTCAAGCAGGAACGCGCCATCCATATTGCCGCTCAGCAGTTCGGAGGCGGCAAGCAGAAAACTGACCTCCGGGCGCGCGGCCTCCTCGGGATCATCTTCCAGAGCGACGGTCAGGATTCCGCGGGCTTCCAGAAAAGCGCCAACGCCAAAGGCCGCACGGGCTTCCTCCAGCCGGGCGGCAAAACGCTGGGCCGGGTCGGAATCAGCCGCGGCCAGCAGGGCTTTGTGCAGGCGGGCTTCCAGCTGCTCATCCGGCAGTTTTTGCAGGCCCAGCCAGTCCAGATCGACCGTATTGGCGTACACGGCCACCTTGCTGTCGGGGATCTGGTTTTCACCCGATGTCAGCAACGCGCCATCGGGGGTTGCGCGCAGCCCCACATCAGGCGAGTTCGCGGCCACGACCACGCCTTCGGTCGTGGGCCAGACGTCATACCCCTCCCCATGACGGAAGGAGAGAATACCCCCGTCATCCGTGGTGGAGGTGCCCACAAACAGCTTCTGCCCGGATGCGGGGTCCGTAATGCTGAGCACCCGGCCGGGCTTGCGCATGGGGTAGAGAACCCCCCCATCCGCCATAACCGGGTTGATCACACGCCGGTCGCCATAAACATTGCCCGGCGGGGGCTTGTCCCCCAGCACCCAGCCTTCTGCCTGCTGGGACAAAAAGAACTCGCGCGTATCAGGCAGCTTGACCTGCAACAGGGTGGCGCCGGGCAGGGTTGTCACGGTCAGGGTGGAAAAAACACCGTCCCCGCGCAAGGCGCTGGTATCCATGGGTTCGGCATTGTCCACCACAATCACAAAACTGTCGCCACTGCGAAAGGCAGCCAGCCCCATGCGGGGGGACAGGGGAATGAGAACGCGGCTGGTTGATGTGGCAGGCACATGAATAGGGCCAGTACCACCCCCTGCGACACTGGAGCCGGAACCACCGGGCTGCCCTGCCTTTTGCCCCGGTTTACGGCCCTTGCCCGCTGGTTGCGCGGCAGAATCAGGCGGGGAGAGCGGCACGTCCAGCACTGTAGCTTTCCACGGTGCGGGCAGGCCCTTGAGCAGATCGGCATCCGCTGCGGTGCCGGGGTCGGTCGGGGCAGCCGTAGCACCTGCCGTAGCGGCCGCACCGGCTGCTGCGGCGGCGGCAGCCGCAGTTGCCGCGTTAAGCCCTTTGCCCTTGGGGGACACAGCCTGAGGGGTGCGGGGCGCATGGACGCGCCGCGCCGCATCGGCCACGGTTGTCATGGCGGAGCAGGACAGAAGCAGGGCAAGGGGAAGAAGGCAGCGTCTCATGCAAACGGATCTGCTGAAATACACGTCTGGTTAATCCTGAACGAACAATGACCCCGCCGCGAGGCGGGGCTCCTCTGCGCATATGACAGCAGGCGCAGGAGAACCGTAGCTGCCGACCTGCCAGCCAGAGCAGTCAACACGAACCTGTCAGTCATGCAGGACCAGAACGGACACTGCCGCTGCTGCGCACTCATCAATCCCCTGAAGCATCATGCGTTAAATCTGAAGAGCCTCTCCCGGCTGGTTGCCCGCTGGGGCCGGGACAGGCCCGAACCCAACCCGCGATCAGGCCAGAAGGTTGATAAAACTGGCCGAGCCGGAATGTTTGTTATGCGTATTGCCCGAGGGCACAACCTGCCCCGTTGCGTCGAACTGCATGGAGGAGGAAGACCCGTCCTGACTGGTGGACGCAACCTTGAGCGCACTGGAGGCAATATGCTCGGGCTGGACCGAGCGGTGGGCCCCCTGAGCCATGTTGGCCGTGGCCGTGCGCATGCTGGAGGCAAGATGGGCGGCAACCGTGGTATCTGCCATGTGTACGGAACCTCATTCAGGGCTTACGGGAAACACGAGAGCCGGTATGCCGCACCGCAGCGCCACATGCAAACCGGAAGAAAAAATCTTGCGCTCAGACTATGGGATGGTCTTGCCTTAGCCAAGGTGTTTTTTGGAGTCTGCCCTTGCACAACCCTCAATGCACCCCAAATACCCGACCAGCGCCGTGCCCCGGCCCGCCAGACAGAGTTGATCCACCGCAGTTCCCTGCGGCATCAGGCACACGCCCTCGACAGAACCGATAGACGGAAAAAAACATGCGCCTGTTGTGTATCGGAGACACCTCGACCCAGGGGGATATCCGCCCATACCGTGGTCTGGCGGAAGCGGCGGTGGAGGGGGCGCTGTCCCTGACCATGTCCGGCCCGGAAGGGGTGGTGGAAACCCTGCGCCGCTCGCAGTACGACATTGCGGTTATCCAGCAGGCCCGGCCCGATACGCGCCTGCTGCGGCACATCCGCAACTCCCGCATTCCCACCCCGGTCATCATGATCGTGCGCACATCCACCCCGCAGGAAGTGGCGGAAACCCTGTCCATTGGCGCGGATGACTGCGTGAGTGCCGCCATAGAACCGGTGGAACTGCTCGCCCGCCTGCGCGCCATTGTGCGCCGCACCGGCGGGCATGACAGCCTGAGCCTGCATGTCGGCCGCATGGTCGTGGACGTGGACCGCAGGCAGGTCCTGATAGATGACCGCCCGCTCCCCCTGACCCCGCGTGAGTATGACGTGGTGGAACTGCTGACCCTGCGCAAGACACAGGTGCTCAGCAAGGAAGCCCTGCTGGACAACCTGTACGCAGGTCAGGAGGAACCACACGCCAAGATCATTGATGTGATGGTCTGCAAGATCCGCAAGAAACTACGCGATTTTGGCATTATCGACCCGTTTATAACCCAGTGGGGCATTGGCTACAGGCTGAACGAGCAGGCGTTCATCCCCCTTGGCGCGCGCATGAGCGTGCACAGCGCCACCCCTGCCTCGCGCGAGACAAGTCTGCCGGTGACACGCGGCATCAACGTGATTTCCCCCGCCACCAAAATGGACGTGCTCTAATCCGCAAGGACCGGGCGTGCAGGCGTAAAAGCCACTGGCCTTGCGGGGGTCAAATGGATTAGACTACCCTGACGTTCCAGACCACTCTCATGGCGGCAGGCGGCATGCCCCCTCCGCGCCAGACAGGGCCACTATGACCAGCGATCTCACCACACGCAGCCTCGACGCGCTCAACGCCTACGGACAGACCCAGAAGAGCATGCCGTCCGCAACGGACGGGCAGGGTACGGGTTCCACAGGGGGGGCCGATATTGTTTCCGGCTTTACGTCCGCGCTGGACAACGCACTCCACGGCGCCATCCAGACCGGCAAAACGGCAGAAACCCAGACTGCGGCCGGTCTGTCCGGTCAGGGCAACATGAGCGATATCGCCACCTCGGTCGAAGAAGCCAAACTGACCCTGCAAACCGTAACCACCGTGCGCGACCGTATGGTGCAGGCCTATCAGGACGTCATGAAAATGTCGATCTAAGACCGCCTCATGCATAACACGGTCGATATCCACGACATTCTGCGCCAGACACTGTTTGTGGCGGTCAAGCTGGGCGCACCCTCCCTGCTGGCCTCGCTGGCGGCGGGTGTTCTGGTATCGCTCTTTCAGGCCATGACGCAGGTGAGCGAAGCCACGCTCTCCTTCGTGCCCAAGTTTGTGGCCGCCATGGCCGCCCTGCTGCTGACCGGCTCCTACATGGCCTCCACCCTGAACACCTATGCCCGCACCATTTTTGATCAGGTCATTATGGTTGGCGGGTCATGACCGGCTCCCACACTCCGTCGTGGGCATGACCGACTACCTGCTGTTCCCCGGCGGGTCCATACAGGTGCTGGCCGCCATGTTCCTGCTGGTGCTGTGCCGGGTCAGCGCACTGGTCATGGCCTCCCCCGGACTGGGGGAGAGCACATCCCCCATGATCATCCGCGCAGGCATTGCGCTGTGCATTACCTTTGCCATCCTGCCCCTTGAGCAGAACGCGCTCAAGGACGTCTCGGGGCAGGCGCTGCATATGCCAGCCCGCGCCATTGCCATTATTGCGGGCGAACTGCTGTACGGTATTTTCATTGGCTGGCTGGCCCGGCTCATCTCGCTCGCACTGGGCATTTCCATGCAGTTCGTGGCCATTTTTACCGGCCTTGCCAGCGTGCTCCAGCCCGACCCGGAACTGGGCGCGGGCAGCACCGCCATCAGCCATATGGCCTCTTTTCTGGTTCCGGTTATTTTTCTGTCCACGGGGTTGTATGCGCTGCCACTGACCGCCATTACCGGCTCCTATACCGTGTTCCCTCCCGGCCATGTACCCATGGTGGGGGATATGGCGCGCAGCGTTACGCAGGTTACCTCCCAGACCTTTATGCTGGCCTTCCAGCTTTCGGCCCCGTTTGTGCTGATCGGCACGCTGTGGCCTGCCATGCTGGGGGTGCTCAACCGGCTTATGCCGTCCATTCAGGTCTATTCCATGGCCATGCCTGCCCAGTTGCTGGGGGGTGTGCTGCTACTGGCCATTCTTATTCAGGTCATGAGTGGTGTATGGCAGGAGCGGGCGGGCGACATGCTGCTTGGCCTGCCCGGCATTGGCGCCACCCCCGCGCACCCCTAGGAGCGAGCGCGCATGGCCGATGACAGTTCAGGCGAAAAGAGTCAGGCCCCAACCGGAAAACGGCTGGAAACCGCACGTGAGGAAGGCAATATTGCCCAATCGCGCGAGGTGCAGCTCCTGATTGTCCTGAGCGGCTTCCTGATTGTTTTTACCACCAGCACCGGACTGTCCGCCTACAGGTTTACCAGGCACATGTATGGGCTGATGGCCCATTTTGACAGTATTCCCTTTGACCGTGCCTCCCTCTACCGCGCCTCCGTTCAGGCATCGCTGGAAGGGGTCTGGCTGGCAGCCCCTCTGGTGGGTACGGGGGTGCTGGTCACGCTGGCTTTTGGCGTAGTCCAGAGCGGTTTCCTGTTCCGCCCGCAGGCCATCATACCCGACATTACACGCATGTCCCCCGCCAAGGGGATCTCGCGGATCTTCAGCAAGAACAATCTGGTGGAAACCGCCAAAAGCCTGATCAAACTGGTGGTGTTCGGCTGCGTCCTGTTCGGGGTCGCCAAGGAAACCCTGCGCGTGGCTCCCGTTTCCGAACGGTGGAGTGTGCAGCACCTGACGCACGAACTTGTCTCGTGGTTTGTGTACGCAACACTGGTGGTGCTGGTGGTGCAGGCCGTTATAGCCGTGCTCGATGATGTGTGGACACGCTGGAACCGGCTGCAGAAACTGCGCATGAGCTTTCAGGAAATCAAAGACGAAACCAAGGAAATGGACGGGGACCCCAAGGTCAAGGCCCGCCAGCGGCAGATACGCATGCGCCGCCGCCGCCGCATGGTGCAGGCAGTCAGGGACGAAGCCACCGTGGTCATTACCAACCCGACCCACTACGCCGTGGCCCTGCAATACGAAAACGGGGTGCATACCGCGCCTAAAATTGTCGCCAAAGGCACGGATGAACTGGCCGCGCGTATGCGTGAGGCGGCGGAGGAGGCCCGCATCCCTATTGTCCCCAACCCGCCTTTGGCGCGCGCGCTGTACACCCTGCCGCTGGATTCGGAAATTCCGGCCGAATACTTCCAGCCCGTCGCCACCATTATTGCTTATGTCATGAAGCTCAAAACCCCCGGCGCGCGGGCCGTGGCGCCCCCGCCGCAACAGCCTCCGCCCCCCCGCCGCTAACAACCGGAAAACGGCGGTTTACAGTTCTTTCACACAGGAAAAACTTGCGTTTCGTGCCCTACATGCTACTCAGTTAGGTAACTCAGGCGCAGGTCATGTGGTCAGGCGTGTTGTTGCCCCGGAACCTGCTAGCCATCCACCCAGTGGCTGATGCGTGTGCCCAACCGGCACAGACAGCCAGCGTAAGATAACTGCGCATCCACAAGGCAGGGACGACACATGTCTATTTTCAACTCCCTTACCACGGCTGTCAGCGGGATTAACGCTCAGTCCACCGCGTTTACCAACCTCAGCAACAACATCGCCAACAGCCAGACGGTCGGCTACAAGGCCGACACCACCGCGTTTCAGGACTTTGTGGCCGGTGCGGGTTCCACGTCCGGGTCGTTTGCACAGGGTGTAGCCAACTCCGTGGCCGCCGTAACCGTGCAGCACGTCAACTCCCAGGGGACCGCGGCCTCCAGCACGGACGGGCTGGCCATGTCCATCTCCGGCAACGGGCTGTTCAACGTGTCCAAAAAGACCGGGGCAGTCACTTCGGCTGGCGCTGACTTTGCTCCCGAACAGTACTACACCCGTAACGGTGAGTTCTATGAAGACAAGGACGGCTACCTGCAGAACACCAGCGGCTATTACCTTGATGGCTACATGGTGAACCCCACGACCGGCGCGCTGGACACATCCAGCGTAACCCAGATCAATGTCGCCAATGTAACGTTCCGGCCTACGCAGACCACAACGCTGACAGCAACAGGCACCCTGTCCTCCGTGACCGGCGCAAGCCCGGTGACAACGAACACCACTGTTTATGATGGCACCTACAATCAGGCCAGCCCTCAGGCCAATACCGGGGATGTCACGCTGACGTGGACCCAGTCCTCCGCTACCCAGTGGACCGTAGCAGCCACTTCCAGCACCTCGGGCATGTCCATCACGCCTACAACGGCCTATACGGTGGACTTCAACACCGATGGTTCGCTGAAATCCGTGACTGACAGCTCTGGCAACAACGTGACCTCTACCCTGAACGGGGCCACCGCCAACCTGCCGATCTCCATCACCTACCCCGATGGCAACACGCAGAATGTGAACGTCAACATCGGCACCATTGGTGGCACAAGCGGCATGTCCCTCAGTGTCTCCTCCACAACGCCCAAAGCCGTCAGTGACAGCGTGACCTCCGGCACGTACCAGAGTGCGAGCATCGAAAGCGATGGTTCCGTCATGGCGACGTTCGACAACGGGGATACGCAGCTGATCGGCAAGGTGGCACTCAGCAACTTTGCCAATGTCAACGGTCTGCTGGCGCAGGATGGTCAGGCTTACACGGCCACAGCTGCCTCGGGCAGCGCCCAGACCGGGCTGGTAGGCCAGAACGCAACAGGCTCCCTGACGGTTGGCTATGTGGAATCCTCCACCACCGACCTGACCAGCGACCTGTCCGCCCTGATCGTGGCGCAGGAAGCCTATACCGCCAACACCAAGATCGTGACCACGGCAGACCAGCTGCTTCAGGCCACCATCGCCATGAAGCAGTAAACCGCTTTTAAGCCAAATCGCTTTTGCACCGGCCTGCCGCAAAGCAGGCCGGTTTTTTTGTGCCTGCCTATTCGGCGGCTATCGGGTAATCATCCGCGTAATCCAGCCCGTAATCGGAGAGCACAAAATTGCTCACCAGTTCCACCATTCTGGCTGAACGCTGGCTCAGATCCTGACAGTCGGCGGAGGCGAGTTCGCTCATGGCGGATGTTTTTTCCGTCAGGTCACGCAGGGCGGCAGCCTCACGGTGTGTCCCTTTAACGCTCTGCTGCTGACCGCTCATTTCCTTGTTAATCCTGCTGATGGCGTTATTCACCACCGCAATGCCCGCCCCTATATCGGACAGGTCCTCCACCATCTGGTCAACCGCATCTGCCCCGCTGCGGATCACCGCCTCGTTCTTTTGCGCACTGACCGCAATCTGGCGGGCTGCGTGGGATGTCTTCACCGACAGGTCCCGAATAGCCATGGCCACAACCGAAAACCCGCGCCCCATGGCCCCGGCCCGTGTGGCCTCCACATTGGCGTTAAGGGCCAGAAAATTGGTCTGGGCCGCAATGTTCTGAATAGCGCCAACCAGATCGGATATGGTTTTCCATGAGGCTTGAATATCCGCCATGGTGGCGCGCACATCGTTCATGTTGGTGCTGCCCCGTGCCGCAGCGTCCACACATTTGCGCGCGGCCTGCTCGGCAGCGACCGTCTGCCCCGAAACATCGTCCAGCGACGCTTCCAGCGTGGCCGTAGCATTGGTCAGGCGGTGGATGGAGCCAACCTGTGCCTCGTTCTGGCTGAGAATACGGGTATTGCTCTGGCTGATGGAGGAGGCCGCGTCCTCCACCTGCGTGGAAACCTCGCGAATATCGGAGACCACTTCGTTCAGCCCGGTTTTGAGTCTGGCAAAGGCTGCCGCCAGCACGGGCGAGCGTTCGGCCACATCCCGCGCCAGTGTGGCACTCAGGTCGCCTTCGGCCACACGTTCAAGGGCCTGGGCAATCTGTTCCAGCGCCGAGCGCTCGGACGCGGCTTTCTGCCGTTCCTCCTCCAGCCGTGCAAGATAGGTGGAAATAACCAGATCCATGTCCAGAAACGCGGCTTTGAGAATAGACCCGATCTGCTGACCCAGCTTTTCGCCCATTTCGGCCTCGGCCGCTGCACGGCCAAGGGAAAAACGCCGCCCGCCACGCACCCCCCGCCGGATCAGGCGGCGGCAGATGGCATCCAGCAGCACGGCGTAGCCCTCTATATACCATCGTGGCTCCAGCCCGATGCGGGCATGGGCGTGGCCAATCCGGGTGACATCGCTGACGTAGTCCGGCCCGAACTTGCCCGATAGAATGGTTTCCCAGTGCGTCTGCTGCAAGGTGCGGGCCTTGGATGTAATGGCCTCGGTCGGGAAAAACCGGGCCAGTTCAGGCACATCCAGCACACGTTGATAAAATTCGGACAGGCTCTCGTCCAGAATCTCGGCCATATCAGGGCGCATACCGGCCAGCGTTTCCCGCTCTCGCCGCTCTATGCCCATAAAAGACAGTCTGTCAGCTATTGAAGCAGGCTGCCAGTGGCCAGCCCGCACGTCCGAATTTTCCATAGTCGAGCCACCTTTTTTGGCCCCTCGACCGTTCAGAGCATGGCGTTGGTATCGAACTCCTGTCCGGAACCTGCGGATGCTTCCAAGCCTTCCAGAACGGTTTCTGCAATCCCGATCAGGGGTGCGAGGGACAGATTGGTATCAAGTATGGCGCGAATGCCATAACGCTGCGCCTGAGAGGCAAGTCTTACAAACAGCTCCCTGTCCTCATAATTGGTAGCCCCTGCATCCAGCGAATTCGCCTTCATGATCATGGACCATAAACGCTGGTTCTTGGTCAGGGCCTTCAGCCGGACAGAAGGATCGGAACTGGCGGATGCCGTTTCCAACTCTTCAATCAGCAGCCTGAAGCAGGTCGCATCGGCCTGTCGGTCCGTCATGGAATACCCAGCCACATTCTGGTAGGCACGCATTGCGGGATGGATCATGATTGCACCATATTTTTATCGGCTGTTTCCCGCCAGCAAGGGCAAAAATCAGCAATGTGTGTGTGTCATTCATCCTACACCGGGCGTTAGAGCGTGACCAGAGCAACCTCATGGAACCTACAACGCCGAGTGTTGGCAGGAATTTATAAAAATTTTCTATATTTTTGCCGTTTTTCTACCGGGTCTGGCCTCAGCCTGCAACACACTCGCGTGAGCGCATGATCCGGCACACAGCAAAAAGGCCGGTCGCATATGCACCCGGCCTTTGCCTTACGCACAGCCCCCCGCAAGGCAGGGCAATAGCCTAGAAGTCCGACCAGTCCCCGGCCCCGCTGCTTTCCAGCTGGCGCGGAGCGGCAGGTTTGCCACTACCAAGGGTAGCAGGGCGACGGGGCGTGCTGGCCGGGTTGGCCAGTGCCGGACGTGCCGAACCGCCACGAGGTCCGGCCAGCGCGGGAGCAGCACCGGGCAGGGTAAAGTGGCCGACCACACTCACCAGATTAGCCGCCTCGCTCTTGAGGTTATGGGCAGCAGCCGCGGTCTGCTCCACCATGGCGGCGTTCTGCTGGGTTGTGGCGTCAATATGGGTCGCGGCGGTATTGACCTCGCCCAGACTCCCCACCTGCTCGCGGGCCACATTGGCGATGTTGCCCACATGAGTGGTAATGGTTTCCACCTGCCCGGCCACCAGACGGAGTTCCTTGTCCGTCTGCTCCACAAGGCGCACGCCTTCGGTCACCTGCCGGGTGGAAATCTCAATCAGGCTCCGGATATCGCGCGAAGAGGTGGAGGAACGCTGCGCCAGCGCCCGGATTTCGGTCGCAACCACGGCAAACCCGCGTCCGGCGTCACCCGCGCGGGCGGCTTCCACCCCGGCATTCAGGGCCAGCAGATTGGTCTGGAAGGCAATGTCATCAATAATGCCAATAATGGCGGACATTTTGGCCGACGATGTTGCAATTTCCTGAATGGCGGACATGGCCGACAGCATGACCGTGGTAGAGCGCTGCACGGCGGCATGAGCACTCTGCGCCGCATCACGCGCTTCCTGCGCGGCTTCGGCCTGATTATCCACACCGTTTTTAACACTGGTTATGGAGGCCGTCATCTGGCCCATGGCCGCTGCCTGCCGTTCGGTTCTCTGGGCAAAATCCTGCGAGGCTTCGGCAATTTCCATCGACCCGCCCTGAATAAGGGCAGAAGCCGCAGCCACATCCGCCATGGCTTCGGACAGGGAGGCCACGGCCTCGTTAAAATCGCGTCGCAGGGCGTCAAACTCTGGCGCGAAGGGAGATGTAAACTGGAAGGCCAGATTGCGATCCGCCAGTGTGCGCAGCCCTTTGCCCAGTTCCACGATCATGCCGTTCTGCTCAAGGGCCCGCTGCTGTGTCAGCTCACTCATGCGCTGCTGTTCATCGGCACTGTCCTGGGCAATTTTTTGCAGGTCAAGCTGCCGGACCAGCGCGGTGCGGAAGGTCGTCAGCGCTCTGGCAAGACGCCCGGCGCAGTCCGACCACTCAACATATGGGATTTTTTCATCCAGCTTGCCTGCCGCAATACGCTCGGTCAGGGCTGTAATCGTCTCAAACGGCACGGCGGCGCGGCTGATCAGCACCCAGCGGGCCAGAAAAACCATAATGGAACTGACGACAAACCCGCCCAGCCCCAGATAACGCTGCACAGCCAGCGGCAGGTCCATTTCGGAACTGACAAGCTGCACCAGGATCTGCAAAAGCATGTAGGCCTGCAAACAGGCCATGACGATGGAAATTTTCCGTCTCAGGGGCGCTTTTTCAGTAAACCATGCCAACATATTTTTCCACCTCAATGCCAGTTACCGGCATAAGGATAGCCGCTTTTTCCCCCGGTTCGTCAATTTAACGTTAAGACATATGTTAGATTTAACAAAACATTAGCCAGAAATCCGGCCTCGATACGGCGCAGCCAGCCCTCGTACCGACCCAACTGATATTGGTTTTACTGGGCATACGCCCCACCCCACCCGCGCTGGTATCTGGGCAAAAAAAAGGGGGCATGGCATCGCCACACCCCCATAGCACGGCCCCACCATGTTTTATGACCCGGTTGAGGGCGTAGTCGTATTGTTGCCAGAAGACGACGACGAAGATGAGGAAGACGAAGACTTGGACGTGCTGGACACGTTGATCAACTTGCTCATGGGGATTGTGGCCCCACCCATCTGCACCTGCATGTCGTTGGTGCCGGTCTGGATACCGGTAATGGTGCCCGTAACGGTAAAGGGCACATCGGACGTATTGCCCGCAGAATCCATGGTTTTGACCGCAACGCTGTATGCGCCATCGGCCAGCTTGTTGCCCTTGTTGTCCGTGCCGTCCCATGTCCAGGTATTGGTGCCGTTGCTGGCGGTAACCAGATCGTCCTTGACAATGGTGCCCGCCGAGTTGGACACGGCAATGGCCACGGTCTGCCCCGAGCTGCCATTGTAATTGAGTGTGGCCGAGCTGTTCTGCAACGGCAGGGTGGTGCTGCTTGCCGTCGCCTGCGAACCCACCAGCGCGCTATCTGCACTCAGCTGCCCGCTCTCGTTCAGGGAGATGAGCGAGGAAAGCTTGGAGTTGGTCTCCACCTGCTGTTCCACCCCGGCAAACTGCACCAGCTCGCTGGTGAACGAGTCCGAGCTCATGGGGCTGCTGGGGTCCTGATGCTGGAGCTGCGTGGTCAGCAGGGTCAGGAATGTGGTGTAGTTATTGGCAAGGGAAGACAGCGCAGCCGTGCTTGACGCGGAAGACGTGGATGTGGTTGGCAGGCCGGACGTGGCCGCCGAGCTTTTGGCCGTTGCTTCCGCTGCCGAGAGCAGGGTGTACTCGTTGGTTGTCAGTGATGTCGAGGACATGTGCCCGCTTCCTTCCTGTCTGCCTGTAACGCGCCCGGGTCAGGCGGTAATGTTAACCCCACGTCCATCATACGAGCGTGTGGCAGGAGAAGCCCCTCCATCCACCTGCGCCTGATCCGCCGCCAGACCCTGTACGGCTGGCAGGGTGCTGCCAGCCCAGGCGTTCCCGCCAGAAGGCTGGTGGCCACCCTGCCCCGCACTGGTATCCGCCCCGCCAAAAGCCCCGCCTGCCATGCCGCCATTATCCTGCTGGCTGGCATTGTTGCCGGTGTCGCTCGCACTCACAACATCAATCTTGATCTGCCCTACGTTTACACCCGCCGCATCCAATGCTGCAACAAGCTCGTGCCGGGTGTTGGCCAGATGGTGCGCGGTTGCGGCATCCTCGCTTTGCAGGACAACGCCGGTCGTCACGCCATCACTCCCCTGCACGCGCACATGAACGGGGGTGGAATCGGCGGTCATGACCGTCATGGACACACCCGTATCCGCACTGGCGAGGGAGAACAGACCCGTGGCCGGACCATCTTCCGCCGTGGAGGCGGAAAAGGCCGCAGCCTGTGGAGGGGCGGCCTGTGCGGTGCGCCCACCATCCAGCGCCGAACCCAGCGTGGACGCAAAGCTGGAAGCCCCCTGTGCGGCCTCCTGCGCCAGCGTGCTGGCCGAGGCCGCGCCATCGGCCAGCACTGCCTGCCCTTCCGCCTCCGCGCCCGTACCGGACTGGTCGGAAAAACCGGACTGGTTCTGGCCCGTGGCCTCCTGCACAGCGCTCCCCAGCGCCATCATGGCCGTGGTGGCGCTGGGTGCCAGACCACTGGTGGCACCTGCTGTCAGGGAAAGCCCGGCAACCCCGTCCGGCACCTGTGCGCCCTGCCCGGTGCCGGTGGTCCGGGTTACGCTGACATTGCTGACCGCGGCGGCAACCTGCTGGAGCGTGAACGCCACCTGCTGGGCCGTATCCGGAGTTGCGTCCTGTGCGCTACCTGTCTGGCTGGTGGCAGGGGGCGCGGCATTGACATGCGCCTCATGGCTCCCTGCGCCCATCACCCCGCCTGCGGCGGCACTGGTGGTAACGGTCTGGGCTAATGTCGTCTGCGCCACCGGCACAGCCTGCGCGCTGCCCAAAGCCGACAGGCTGACAGACCCGGCCCTCGTAACACGTGTGGCAGGCTGCGCCACGGCAGAGGCAAGCCCCATGGGCAGAGCGCTCAAGGGCTGAACCCCCAGACCCGAAGTCAACGCAACAGAACCGCTCTGCCCGGCAACGGTGGACAGGTCCAGCGCCCCAAACGCATCTGTCGCGGCCTGAGCGGCCCCTTGCAACATGCTGGACGAAGGCAGCGCCCCTGTGGCCGGCCCGGTACCGGGCTGTACGGACGCCGCCAGTGCTGAGGCAGCCAGTGCAGAAGCAGCCTGCGCCCCCCCTCCCTGTGTCGCGTCAGCCGTGCTGCCTGTCCCTGTTGCTGTGGAGGCATCACCCCCGGCCGGCACCCCAGCCACAGCCGGGGCAGCGCCCGGCACTACGGCCGCACCCTGCATGGCCATTTGCAGCAGCATGTCCGCCATGTTCCAGGCCGTTGTGCCCTGCCCGCTTTGCCCGGCATCCGCTGTGGAGGCACTGGTGGTCTCCGCTTTGCTGTCTGCATCAACCGTTGCGTCATGAGCACTGCTGCTACCGGACTGGTCTTTCTGGATCTGGGCGGCCTGAGTCTGGGTGGTCTGGGTGGTTGTCGCAGCCTTGCTGGCGCTGCCCCTGCCCGCCTTTGCACTGGCCGTGGCAGGGGTGTGTTGCCCCTCCGCCGCCGTATGCGCGCCGGACTGGGCGGGGGTGGCGCTGCTCTGGCTGGTGGTATCGTCTGCTGTAGTGTCGGTCTGGTCCGTGTCCGCCTGCTGTGTGCTGCTGGGGGCACTGGTGCTACCGGACTGTGGGGTCGTCGCACGTGCCTGCGTGGTGGTGGCCGGAGCGGACATGCTTTTGAGCACCGCGGCAAAACCACTGTTCTGCCCGGACGCGCTGGAGGCAACCCCCATGGCGCTACGCGATGCAATGGCGGCCAGCAGGGAGGAAAGCGGTGCTTCCTGCGCGTTTTCGCTCAGGTTGGACCCACTTGTTGATTTGATACCCATTACTTGCTCCCTCCCGCCAGCGGACGCGCCGCCAACATTCCCCTACGCTCAGGCCGCTGCGGCCGCACCGGGGTTAGTGGCCTCGGACAAGGCAGAATCCAGCTCGGCAAAGGTTGGCATAAACGCATGCGGTATGTCCTTACGCCCGATTTCCGCGCAGATCTGCGGCGGGTTGCCTTGCAGATGCGCCACAAATACCGTGCGGATCAGGTCCTGATACCGTGCGTCCTGCGTGACCACATCGCGCATTCTAGACGAAAGTGGGGCCACAATGCCATAAGACAAAAGCACCCCGAGAAAGGTCCCGACAAGTGCGCCGGCAATCATCTCACCCAGAATGACCGGCGGCTTGCTGATGGAAGCCATGGTTTTGATAACCCCGAGCACGGCGGCCACAATGCCAAGGGCTGGCAGGGCGTCTGCAATGCTTTGCAGGCTTTCGGAAGTATGCAGCTCTTCGCTCAGGTTCTTTTTGAGTTCACGCGCCATGACCTCATCAAGCTGATAGGCGTCATCCATGTTCAGGCTGACCAGACGCAGGTAGTCACAGATCAGCGCACGGGTTGGCACATCGTCCCGCACATTGGGGGAGAGCGCGAAAATGCTGCTGTCGTTCGGGTTTTCAATATGTTCTTCAAGCGCCATGTT
This sequence comes from Acetobacter fabarum, assembly GCF_040702925.2. GTDB lineage: Bacteria > Pseudomonadota > Alphaproteobacteria > Acetobacterales > Acetobacteraceae > Acetobacter > Acetobacter fabarum_B. The sequence goes on from NZ_JBFCXX020000023.1 coordinate 35,515, forward strand.
GCCCTTGGCCTGCGCAAGCCGCATGAAACGGAACAGCGTGACCAGCAGCTCCGTATAGGCGGCCTTGTTGTAGCGTGGCCCCTTGATGGTGCGGCGTAGATAGTGCGGGAACTCCTTGAGCACGTCCTTGGAATTGGACATGACAAAAATACCCACCGCGGCCCCGAGAATGGTCAGCAGTTCGAACGGCATGGACATGATAAGGGGTGCCAGCGCCCCCCCCGATGCCACAAACGAACCAAATACGCAGAGCAGCGCAAAAATGAGCCCCCCGATGAACAGCATTTAACGGTCTCCACTTCCATCTACTTGCACCAGACGGGCACACATTGCCTGCGGCACGGTCATCATCGTGTTACGGGCGGGCTACTGCGGCGCGGGTGTCCACGTATCCTGCGAGGGTTGAAAAGGCTGGTCCACTGGCGGCTGGGCCTGCTGGCCCTGCGCCGCACCGGGCCGCGTTACGCTACGCACCCGCACCCCCCGGTGGCGCCGCGCGGCGG
>NZ_JBFCXX020000024.1:0-34008 GCF_040702925.2 Acetobacter fabarum
AGTGTGAAGGCATGGGTCAAATCTCGATGAAAATTTCCGCCCTACCCGGGTCAGTTCTCAGTGAAAATCAACAAGCGCTTGAAGTGCTGCCGTTTTGGCTTGTCTCCTTCGACATCAGGCAGGCGTGAAATCCCGTGACGCTGAAGACAGCGATGCAGGGCCGAGCGTGTCAGATGTGGAATGGTGGCCTGCAATGCGTAAAGGCAATCATCCAACGGCAGTAAGCTATGCCGACGGAAGGCCACGATCATCGCTTCGTCAGTCTCGGACAGAACCGTTGAGCGCGGCGCTTTGGGACCTGTCTTCTGATCCTCGACAGTCTGACGCTTCCGCCATTTCGCCACCGTTTTCGGGTTGATCCCGAACGCCTCGCTCAGCGCCGCGAGCGAAGCCTGCGATCGCTGTATTGCTGCTCGCACGGCGTGCGTGGTCGTGGCGCTCCCATGACGTATCTGTCCCATAATGCTTCCTTCCACTCGCGTGAAAATATCACACCATCAAACCCCGGGACTAAACATCTAGGCTAGCCGAGACGGATGGATTTGCAACAGACAGGTTCCAGCGCAAGCCGGGATATGGTGCCGTTAACCGTGTCTTCACCACCGCCAGAGGGCGAAGCGAGCAGATCGTCAGAAGAGAAGCTTCCTGAGATTGGCGTAGATCAGGGCCTTAGTCTCGGTTTCGTCCAATCCTAGCAAAGCGGCCAGTGGAGCGAGTGCCCGCCCCGCATCTGTAGGCTCAGCCGCACGATCCCCTACCTTAGTAAACGGACCGTCCGTTTCGGTCAGGAGACATTCACGCGGCAGGGATCGCAGAAATGCCGTTTTACCTTCCTTGGCGAGCATCTGTTCGTTGATCGAGAAATAGCACCCGAGATCGGCCGCACGGCGTGCTTCCGCTGCCGAGCCCGTGAACCAGTGTAGCACCACCTTCCCGCGATCGGACGGCATGTGAGCCTCGACCATATCGAGGACGATCTTCGCCGACCGTACGCTATGGACCGACAGGATCTTGTTACCGGCTTCGGCACAAGCTTCCAGTACGTGGGCGAAGACCTTCTTTTGCACGTCGAACGAGCTATAGTACCGAGGTCCCGCATCGAGGCCGACTTCGCCGACATAGCGCGTCTCGGGCAGCAACCTCTCCCATAAGCCTATCTCGGCTGCCCTTTCGCCCACAAGCTGAGGATGGAGGCCGAGGCCCGCGCGCACATATTTCGTCGCTCCCGTCACTTCCGCGTTCCGCCGCCACGCCTTAGGCGTCGTCGTCACCGTGAGGGTGAAGACGCCTGCGCGTTCGCAACGCTCGACCGCGCGCTCGAAATCTGGATACAGGTCGAGGTGACAATGGAAATCTACGAGATTGCTCATCCCCGCCCTCTACCTCGGACGCGTGCGAACGCCATCCAGCAATCGCCCGACTTCCTCCAGACCACGCGCGTAGACCCCTGCCATGCGGCCTTGGTCATCCAGATCATGGTCGTAGAGGGGGCCGGGTTTATGGATGAGGATCTTCGCCAGGTCGGGTCGGTCGCGGAGCCGCGCGATCGCCAACTGAAACGAGCGGACCTGTACGCCTTCTGCTTCCGCGCTGTTCAGCGGGCGCTGGCGCAGGTCCTCGAGGAAGTACCTCGTCGGATCGCCGTCCGGCATCGATGCCCGCCGGATGAGGCACGGAACGCAGTATCCGCAATGTCCTTGAGCATAGCCCGCCCACCGCAGTTTCGCGGGGGACGAACAGGAGATCGATTTGTCGGCGATCGTCATGAGGAACGGCTTGTCCGCGCAAGCGTCGACCATCTCGCCCTTGGTCATCGCCCAATAAGGGTTTGACAGTGACCCATCGATGCCGAGCGCGGCGATGATCTCGCGCCAGCGCGCCATATAGAATGGGTGTGTCGTTCGGGTACTAAGTGCCCCGAGACGTAGCGGATCGAGCGGTACGTTAAGCGCGATAAGGCCATTTTCGGGCACTTTGAGGTCGAATGGCCGACGCAGCGCCGTTCCGGCCGCAACACCGAAGGCGAAGAACAGAAACGATCGCGCCCTAGTCGACGTCTCCGATCCGACGCCTTCTGCCAAGTCATGCGCGAAGACCATCGGCAGCCTCACCCATTCGAAACGACGCTGCGGGAATTTCGCCTTGAGCGCCGCGTGGCAAAGATACTGCGCTTTGCTCCCCGCACCTTCGCCAGCATGGCTCACCAGCAGGGGCCGCTCATCGGCCGCGAGGCTATCGATGGCGCCGATCAAGCTATCGAGGCCGCCCGAGAAGAGGTTCACACCCCCGAGATCCGTATTGAGCAGCGGCGCGTCGCCACCGAGCCTTCCCTTGCCCACTGGCCGGGTGCGGAACTCAATCTCCCATCGGTCGCCGCTCAGGAAGCCTAATGCGCGGTCGATCACCGGTCGTGCCCTTTCCCACGCGGCGACGTCACTGACTGGCAACGAGATGCGTATCTCGCGGGTCCAGCCGTCCTGGGCTTCGGTCGCGCGAGCGATCCGCGTATCCGCCGCGTAGACGAGGGCGCCAAGCGCCAGCAGGTCGATGCCGATCTCATTGGGGACCAGATCGAACTTGCGCAGCTCATTGAGCGCCGTCTGTACCCCATAGGCCATCCCGCCTGCGTTCAGGAGCTGGACGTCGGATCGGACTTCGTCGATCCGCGTCAAGACAGTAGGGTCGTCCGTGGGTCCCAATTTGCCGACGAGGAGATGACGCTTCATCGTGCCGCCTCCGCATCGCCCATCGCTTGGAGGATCTGGAAGGCATCCTCGTAGACCGATGTCACGAAACCGTTGATCTGGTCGGGTGAAAGCGTCTGGATGTTACTACCGGAACGCGCCACTGCGTCGGTTACGCCGCGCTGGATGAAATCGTGCAGCATATCCTCGACCTTCTGGGCTGCCGCCGGGTTCGCGGGCAAGGCCACCGCCTTGGTCCCGATGTCATTGCAGATGCGGGCTTCGATCGTGTGCGCCACATAAAGCTCAAAGACCGTTGTCATCTGCTCGGAGGTCAAACCATCGATGTCAGTGATGCCGGCTTCGGCTAGGTCGGCGATCGTCTCTATGAAAGCGTTGCGCGCGATGCCTTGATCTATCGACCCATCTTCCGGACAGACATAGTCCGCCAGCCCCGCGAACACTTCCTCGATAGGACGTCCGGCGAGCGCGGTGAGATTAAGCTCCCGCAAGGTCTCTGCGATCCCGTTGGCCTGCACCGATTGCAGCATCCGGACCACGTTGCCGCCGGACGCGCGAGCGGTGCCCATCCGCTGCGCTGCGCGGCGCGGGCTCCCCATGGACGAGCGCACATAACCTGATACCGCCCGGCCCAGACTGCGCCGATCGGTGCCGCCAGAACGCGCAAACGTCGTGAAATTGGCGCGCGGGGCCGTGAAGCGACCTGCTGCACCCGGTGGCGGGAGTGGCGGCGCGGCGGGCGCAGGTTCGCCATCACCGCTGTTGCCATCGGCACCATCCTGCCCATCGCCTGCGTCATCACCGGCCCCACCGTCCCGGTCGCTGTCGTCGACGAAGGTGGGCACCAGCGGGCGATCGTTATTGGGGCCGTCGAAGGTCGAGGACGTGCCCATCAGCCCTTCGCCCTCGTCCGCAGAGCGGCGGTCGCGCTCGCGGCCAGCGCCGGATTGTCGGTAGCCTTGCTCCATCGCTCCAGCAGAGTCTGGAAGCGCCGTCTTTCGGCGTCTTCGGTGATCACCTCCGACCAACCCGCGACGATCCAGGGACCGCTTGAGGCGGGCAGCGTTCCGAGCATGTCCAAGAGAGCCGACTGAAGGTGCGGTTGCGTACGCACGAGGATCGTCGCGCCGTCGATGCCGGCGGGTGGCCGCGAGAAATCACCCGCACCTAGGATTCGCCGACGCACATAATCGAAGACGAGCGAGGCTTCGGGCTTTGCGAGCGCCCGCAGTTCCGCATCCATTCCCGAGACGGCCATGCGACGGCCCATCAGCCGTTCGACGACCGCCGCCAGCGGGCCGAGGGCGGAGGCTGCTGCGAGATAGTCCTTCCGGTCCTTGGTGACGAACAGATACGGACGCAAATCAACATTGCTCAAGGGCGGCTGAAGCTTCGCCCACGCCTTGATGACGTCCGACGCCTGCCATTGTGTCAGGACCGGATTTTCGACCGTCGCAGGCTCGGGGGCGGCGACAGCCTTGGGGGGCACGACTTTCTTCCCTTCCCCGCCTGCCACAAGTGGTGCAGGGGCCCGAGCCGTTTCGGGTTTGGAACCTTCCTCGAGGACAGCGAGGTCTTTGCAACGACCATCGGGATCGTTCGCCGACGCGAGGCCGATCTCGTCGAACAACGTGGGGATGAACCGTTCCGCTAGCATGAGCTTGGCCAGCACCGGCAATTTGACCGCAGCCCCGAAGCCTCGCGCGTCCGCCGTCCGCTCGCGGAGCAGCAAGCTGTTGAGGAATCGCTTGATCTGCCGCGGATTGCCGGACGTCCCACTAGCCAGCAGCGGCACGATCTGTTCGGTCAGCACGAGATCGTCCGCAACATCCTTCGCGCGCGCACCGAGCGCAGCTTGGACCGCGGCACCATCGAACCCCGTCGGATCCCATGGGCGCTTCAGCGCCTCGCGCGCCACCGCCACCAACGCCTTGAATTGCGCGTCTTCGTCACCGAGCCGTGCGCCCACGAGGAGCAAGGTCACATAGATATGCGTCTCAACCCCGCCGAGCGCCGGGATGCGAAACGGGATCTGGATGAGCTTCTCGAGATAATTGCGCGCATAATCACGCGGACCGGTGGTATCCGGTAAGTCGGGGAAGTGCTTACGCACCGAATATTCGATCATCGCCTCGTCCGCCGCGATGACGAAGGCGGTGCGGTCCATCATCACGAACAAGCGCATCGCTTCAAGCGTCTCGATCGCCGGCTCGGGCAGGCAGCGGTCGAGATCGTCGATCAGGACGACCAACTGCTTCAGTCCAGCGCGATTTAGCAGTTCATCGAATGCCTTACGGAATTCCTCGACTTCCTGCGGGACCCGCCGACTTTCCTTCTCCTTCAATAACCCTTCGGCACCTTCTATGACCTTGTTTATCTGCTCCTTGTCGGCATACTTGGCCGGGTCCGCGAAGAAGCCTTTCACCATGCCGACGACCGCGCCGACATGATCGGGACTGGGCAAACCCGACATCGCGGTGAACGCGAGCCCACCGCCCATCCGCGCTACCTTGAGCCAGTCAATGCGCTTGACGACATCCTTGACGGCATCGGCTGCCTTCGTCGTCAGCGACCTCTTCTCGATCAGCTGCGTGACCACGCCTTCAATCAGCGCGATCTTCGCATCCTCTAATCCCTGGAACCGCCATGCGTTGAACTTAATGCACAGCGTCTCATCATGATCGGCGAACGACGCTTCGATCATCTCCAGCACGCTTGATTTGCCCGCTCCCCAGTCACCGTGGACACCAACGGTGACGGCGCGCTCGGGATCTTCGGTAATGAGGCCGACAATAGTCTTGGCGATCGCATCGTTGTTCAGCAGATCGAAAGTGGTCTCGTTGTCCGCAAGCAGCATTTATTCCCCCGAGAGAGACGGTTTGGGCCAGCCGTCTCCGAAAGCTATCCTGCATCTTGCGATGACTAGATCAAGGGGTGTCGGTATTAAAGCCAAGAGGAACCAGGCAACTGCCTGATGAAAATTGGCCGTGCGAAGGACATGCACCGAAGGCAAAAGGCCGCTTCCGCCCTCATCCCGGACATGCCAGGCAGTTGGGAGAGTTGCCCAAAAGCCGACATGACTATTGCATATCTCTATCGCCACTTTGGGCGGAAAAAGTCCTAATTGTAGGCGCCTGAACAGCAGGCTTATTCCGATAATAAACTATGAATGATATCTATATTTTTATGAATTAAAATCATTTTTGTTCACGGTTTTATTCGGGCATAAAGCGATCACGATAACGATTGCAGCCTGTGAACGTCAGAAACCAAAACGAGAGACTTCCTGTCTACCGTTTGGTCTGGTTCTGGTTTTTTCGGGAAAAGAGAAGTAGAACCACAATGATTCAGGATTCAACATTCAGTATTCATCGACTTCGCTTCGATGAGACCTATCATCCATCTGACCGGACGCGTCTCACGACCAATTTTGCCAATCTGGCGAGAGGGGAAAGCCGTCAGGAAAATCTACGTAATGTCATCAGAATGATTGACAATCGTTTCAATGAACTGGCGCATTGGGATAACCCCACGAGAGACCGTTATTCCATTGAACTGGAAATTGTCTCTGTAGAGATGGATCTCGCTTTTGCTGGAAAAAATGACAGTTTTCCTCTGATTGAAGTATTGTACACAACGATTGTCGATAAAAAGGAAAATAGGCGTATAGAAGGTCTCGCAGGGAACAGCTTTTCCTCATATGTGAGAGATTATGATTTCAGCGTGCTGCTGCCGAAATATAATAAAGACAAGACAGAATTCAGCGTTCCTCACAATTACGGAGATCTGCATGGCAATCTCTTTAAAAGTGTTATAAATTCCGCCGCATATAAAAAGAACTTCAAAAAACGTCCTTTGATATGCCTCAGTGTTTCTACCAACCGGACCTATCATCGGACAGAAAATCAGCACCCTATTCTGGGTGTTGAATACCAGCAGCGTGAATTCTCACTCACGGACGAATATTTTGCAAAAATGGGGATGAAGGTTCGCTATTTCATGCCCTCCAACAGTGCAGCTCCGCTGGCGTTCTATTTTTTCGGTGATCTGCTGTCTGATTACTCCACGCTTGAACTTATCAGCACCATCAGCACGATGGAGTCCTTTCAGAAGGTTTACCGCCCTGAAATCTACAACGCCAATGCCTCGGCAGCCGATTGTTACAAGCCCAGTCTGAAGCACCAGGATTATTCAAATACCCTCATTATCTATGACCGGGAGGAACGCACTCAGCTGGCAACGGCACAGGGGAAGTATACGGAAGAGAATTTCAGCGAACCTTACTACGATGTTCTTGAGCAGTGGTCTGCCAGCTACGCCGCCTGATCAATCAGAAATGCAGGATCAATTCTTATGAAAACGCTACTCCCGACCTCCACAGCCGGCAGCCTGCCCAAGCCGTCCTGGCTCGCCAAACCGGAGACCCTCTGGTCTCCCTGGAAATTGCACGGCGAGGAACTGATCGAAGGTAAACAGGATGCGTTGCGCCTGACGTTGGACGATCAGGACCGGGCCGGTATTGATATCGTCAGCGATGGCGAACAGACGCGTCAGCATTTCGTCACAACATTTATCGAGCATCTCAGCGGCGTCGACTTTGAGAACCGTCAGACGGTTAAAATTCGCAACCGTTACGATGCCAGTGTGCCATCAGTTGTCGGTGCTGTGGCACGCGAGAAGCCTGTCTTTGTCGAGGATGCGAAGTTTTTACGCGCACTGACGAAGAAACCGATCAAATGGGCTCTCCCCGGCCCGATGACCATGATCGACACGCTCTATGACGGCCACTACAAAAGCCGCGAAAAGCTGGCGTGGGAATTTGCCAGGATCCTCAATCAGGAAGCGAGAGAGCTGGAAGCGGCTGGCGTCGATATCATCCAGTTTGATGAGCCTGCCTTCAATGTGTTCTTCGATGAGGTGAATGACTGGGGCATCGCCACATTGGAAAAGGCCATTGAAGGCCTTAAATGCGAAACCGCCGTCCATATCTGCTATGGCTATGGTATCAAAGCCAATATCGACTGGAAAAACGCGCTGGGGGAAGAGTGGCGTCAGTATGAGGAAATCTTTCCCAAGATTCAAAAATCCAATATCGATCTTGTCTCTCTGGAATGTCAGAATTCCCGTGTTCCGATGGATCTGATCGAACTCATTCGCGGGAAAAAAGTGATGGTCGGCGCCATTGACGTTGCCACAAAAACCATTGAGACACCCGAAAAAGTCGCTGATATCTTGCGAAAAGCGCTTCAGTTTGTCGATGCCGACAAGCTTTATCCCTGCACGAACTGCGGCATGGCGCCTTTGCCGCGTGACGTGGCACGAGGCAAGCTCAATGCTCTGGGGGCAGGTGCGGAAATCGTTCGTAAAGAACTCTCGACCTGACAGACTGCCGTAGGTGGATTCCAAAAGAGGGAGAGAAGTAGAGACGACCATGTCGATACGCTCTCCCTTGGGCAAGCAGGATACGATTCAGCTTCTCCATGACGTCAGGGTTTCGGGGGAGATCAACAGTCTTGCAACATCGTCCGCACTGTAAAACGTCAGCGAAAAGCGTCCTGAAGCCTGGCAGGGGTGAGGGGGCGTGTGCCGATGTCTTGCATCGTTATGATCAGCCGTTCGACATCTCTTGCCGTATCGGCCATGGGGCGGGAAGCGCCGAGCACATGGCTGAACCGGCGCAAACGCTTGCGGCACTCTCCCCGTCGACAGCCGACGATTTTGTGAGTTTCCGAGAGGAAATCGACAAAACGGGATATCTGTTCTCCTTTGGACAGCACCGGGCGATCAGGCATTTGAAGATAGCGCATGATGTCTGCGGCAAGGGTCTGTGGCATGGTGCGCGTCAAAGCCTGAGCCGCATTTCATCCGGCTCAACGAAACCAGGGCACCACGCAACACGGGCATCCGAACGGGCTTTCGTCATCAGGATCGTCGCAGGCCAGAGATGGACCGGCCCGATGACGAGCCTGGTGGTTCAGCCTCGGCACAATCGTCGTAGTGTCGGAAAACGCCTCGTCGTCCTGCGGCGTGTTATGAGGCGTCATCGTTCGTTCCATAATACAGCTTGCCAAGTTCGATCGCCGGGCGGCCCTGGCTGCGACGATGGGCGTTGGTATCCCGCAGCGAATAGGCGCAACCGCAATATTCCTGCTGGTAGAAGCGCTCCTGCTTGCTGATCTCGATCATCCGGGCGGAGCCTCCCCCTTTGCGCCAGTTGAAATCCCAGTAGGACAGCCCGTCATAGGGAGATACGGCGCGTTGCCCGCACTCGTTGATCTGCGCCATGTTCTTCCATCGTGAAATACCGAGCGAACTCGTCATGACCGGGAAATCATGCTCATGGGCGTAGAGTGCGGTCCGCTCGAAGCGCATGTCGAAGCACATGGTGCATCGTACGCCACGTTCCGGCTCCCATTCCATGCCTTTCGCCCGGGCGAACCAGTTATCCTTGTCGTAATCAGCGTCGATAAAAGGAACATCATGTTTTTCGGCAAACCGGATGTTTTCGTCCTTGCGGAGGAGATACTCCCGCTCGGGGTGGATGTTCGGGTTGTAGAAGAAGATCGTGTAGTCGATGCCCGATGCCGTCATCGCCTCCATCACCTCACCCGAACATGGTGCGCAGCATGAATGGAGAAGCACCTTCCTCTGTCCGCCCGGCGGTGTCAGAATTTGTCTCGGCTTCTCGTTCATCACTTGTCTCTTCCTGTTCCGGATAGTCTGCCACATGATCCAATATGGAACGGCCGATCTCCTGCAGTCCGAGGATATGGGCGATTGCATAAGTCGGGTCCGCACGATTCAACGTGGAGATATGAAATTCGTTGATACCGTTGGCCTGCAAGGTTCGGATCTGCTCCACCGCCACAATACTGGCGACGATGCGCCGGAGTTCCGGGTTTTCGTCGGTGTCTTCAAACAGACGCCTGAGCCAGGCTGGCACCGCGACCCCACAAAGCGCCGAGAAGCGTGCCACCTGCTCGTAATTCGAGACCGGCATGATGCCCGGAATGATGGGCGCGTTGATACCAGCGGACTGACACCGGTCAAGGAAGCGCAGGCAGGTCGAAGCGTCAAAGAAATATTGCGTGATGGCGCGTGTGGCCCCCGCATCAAGCTTACTTTTGAGATTGTCGAGATCGGCTTCAGGGCTAAGGGCTGCCGGATGCGTTTCCGGGTAGGCAGCGACGGAGATGTCAAAATCGGCGATACGACGTAACCCCGCGACGAGATCGCGGGCATAGGCATAACCACCCGGATGCGGAGTGTAGTCCGCTGTTCCCGCTGGTGGATCGCCGCGCAGTGCCACGATGTGCCTGATCCCTGCTTCCCAATAGCTGCGGGCGATAGCGTCGACTTCTTCCCGTGTCGCACCGACACATGTCAGATGGGCAGCCGGTACGAGGTCAGTCTCACGTCTGAGGCGCAACACCGTCGCATAAGTGCTGGCCTGAGTGCTTCCGCCCGCACCATAGGTCACGGACGCGAAGCACGGCGAGAGCGGTGCAAGGCGCCGGATGCATTGCCATAACCGCTGCTCCATAGGTTCTGTTCTTGGCGGGACGAATTCAAAGGAAAGCGCAGGTGGCGGCATGTCGCAGCTGCACGACAGCAGGTTGCCGATCCGTTCCTCCGAGACCAATCCGTTCAATCTGTCTGTCATGTCAGTTGCAGGGAAACACAATCTCCGGCTCGTTCCCTGCATGTCTCATGCTGGCGATCGAATTTGTATTCAGATTCAGAGCACAAGAGGCCACGATTATCGGTCGGGATCATAGAAAGCTATCCGAAAGAATCCTGTAAACCATCACGATAAAAGTTTATGTAAGTGAACTGAAATGATATGTTTTTATAATTATATGAATTTCGTGCATTCGAGAGGTAAGTCATGAGTGTTCTGGAGCGCAGTCATCTGACAATTATTCGGGAAGTCGCGCGAGAAGGCTCATTGACGGCCGCAGGAATGCGTCTGAACCTGACCCAGCCGGCGCTCAGCCATGCCATCCGCAAGATTGAACAGCAGCTTGGCGTCAAGATATGGCGCCGTGAGGGACGTTCCCTTGTGCTCAACCAGGCAGGCGAATGGCTGCTTTCTCTGGCGAACCGTCTGCTTCCTCAATTTGAGCTCGCGGAAAGCCGCCTTGAGCAGTTCGCAAATGGCGGGCGTGGCACACTCCGCATCGGCATGGAGTGTCATCCCTGCTATCAGTGGCTTCTGAAGGTGGTCTCCCCTTATTTGGAGAGGTGGCCCAAAGTTGATGTGGATGTGCGGCAGAAGTTCCAGTTTGGCGGTATTGGTGCGTTGTTCAGCAATGAAATCGATATCGTGGTCACGCCTGATCCGCTTTACAAACCTGGCCTGAAATTCACGCCGGTATTCGATTATGAACTTGTTCTGGCCGTTGGCCCTGGACATCCTCTGCGGAATGAGAAGTTTGTCTTGCCGGAGCAACTTGCGGGCGAAACATTGATCACCTATCCCGTTCCATCCGAGCGGTTGGATATCTATACACAGTTTCTGCAGCCTGCTGGTATTGGTCCGCGGCATCAGAAACAAATTGAAACCACTGATATCATGCTGGTGATGGTGGCACATGGACGGGGCGTTGCAGCACTTCCTCGCTGGCTTGTGGAAGAGTACGCTTCCCGCTTTGATCTTTATCCTGTGAAGCTTGGCAAGAAAGGCATTGCAAAACAGATATTTCTTGGTTGCCGCGAAACTGATGAAGAGATTCGATACCTGCAAGATTTTATCGAATTCGCCGCTTCACCTGATTCAGACACTTAAGTATTGCCTTCGAAATCCACATATAGAACCTACTTGTTTTTTTACAATGTCCGGTTTCTCTGTTTTCCTTTCGATACCGGACCTTCCGTATTCCCCCTGAACGGTCAGTCCGCTCAGTGATATAGAAGCGGACCTGCTGCTTACGCCTTCATCCCGGACATACAAGCCCCCATTCGCCAAGCTCCTAAGCGGACAGTCCGCAATCACCATGAGCTGATGGAGTTTCCTCCCACCCGAGTGCATTCTCCGCTCGGCTGCATAAAAGCAGCCCCTTCTGAGAACGTATCATAGAACAAGACATGTCAGATGGGGTGGAAGGCCTCCTTGCGGCATTGATGTGCCATACCGGCGGTTGATAAACCTTCTGAAGGAGACCGCCCACCCCAACTGACAGCTAGCGGCGCGACCACGACTGGTGGTCGAACGACAATTGGTGGTCCAGCATAAATCCACGGCCAGACCTCCGCCGGAGCGGCACTCAGCATGGTCGCGGCGAATGCCGCGGCTAGCAACTTCCATCCGATGCTATCAGGCATTGTTCTGGTCCACTCTGAACACGCGAACGATTGAGGACGCCCAAACCTGCCTTTCTGCATTTTTGATACCTCTTGACACCATGCACGGAGTGCCCAGATTGAATCTGCCGGCCGCCAAAGGGGTCGGCAGACAGAACTATCAGTTTTGATCTTGTGTCCATGTTGCTCAAAGGAGGATATGGCTATGAGAGCCACCGTTGATTTTGCTCCCCTGTTCCGTTCGAGCGTGGGCTTTGACAGAATGCTCAACGCCCTTGATCTCGCCAGCCGGATTCCAGCGGTCGATAACTGGCCGCCTTACGATATCGTCAAGACCGGTGAGGATGATTACCGGATCGACATGGCGGTTGCCGGACTTGCCGAGGCCGACCTTACGATCACACAGGAGCGCAATACTCTTGTCGTGACAGGACGAAAGGCGCCGGAGCCGCAAAGCGCCGCCGAATATCTCCATCGGGGTATTGCGGGCAGAGAATTCGAACGCCGCTTCGATCTGGCCGAGCATATGAAAGTCACCGATGCGCACTTCGAGAACGGACTTCTGTCCATTACTCTGAAACGTGAGATACCCGAAGCGATGAAGCCGCGTCGTATCGCGATTACGTCCTCTACAGCACGTGCGGAGGAAGCCGTGCCCCAGATTGAGGCGCGGAAAGAGGCAGCCTGATGGCGTGACGAAAACTCTCCCCCGGCCATTCATCCGGCCGGGGGAGAATCTCGAAAGGTCATGAGCATGAAGAGGATGAAAATATCTCTGTCGTGCGCTGCTCTGGGCTTGTCTCTACTGAGCCAGTCGGGCGCACATGCTGGTGATATTGTCCGGACGACTGCAACATCGTTCGATGCGAGGGCGACTGAGGGAACGTCCACAATCCCCAAAACTGGGGCTCGCACTCATTACGAAGACGGCACGGGTGATATGCTGGTCGACAGCTTGAACGCAAGCCAGTTGGATCAGAACTACAAGGGGCCGGTCTATTATCCCGGACAACCCATTCCGCCGTTCCGGCCCATCGACACAGATCATCTGGCACCGTCAGGGCCAGAGACGCCGGAGAAGACGTCCTCATCGCACGGGACGTAGTGGGGATTGAGTAAAGGCGGCGTTATAGACCGCCTTTACCTCGATTCTTCAGGATGAAGACCCTTCAGGCTCACAGCGGGCCGCAGGATTATCTTCGAGATGCGCCTGTTCCCTGGCATCGCGCGCGACACGCGCATCCTGCTCGCGGACCAGCCAGTAGACGATGCCCAGCGCCAGAACAGCCGCCGAGAGAGCGAACAGTTCCATGGCAGTCACATCATGCAGATCCAGCAGGATGAATTTGCGGGCAATCGCCAGGAGGGCGATCAGGACGATGGTCCGCACCCGGATGACGTTCTCATGCTGGGCAAGAACGACCAGCAGGGAGTGTTTGAACTCAAGAGCGATGATAACAGTAAAGATCGCGCCAAAAATCGCCTGGAAGATCGTCTGGTTGATCGGATCGATTCCGACATCGACGACCAGATGCCATACCGCGCCGATCAGATGAATCGTCGCGATGGCGGTGACCAGCATGATGAGCGCAATCAGGGTCAGAATGATCGCCTGTTCAAAACGCTCGTAGAATGTCAGGCCCCTGAACAGCTTGATGAAGCGGGACCAGTCCCTGCTCTGCCAGGAACGTTTCATGGAGAGGTCTTCCATAGCCGTTTTCCCATCTATGAATTGAGTTATAGTTCCTACGTCGTGGCCCTTCCGGCGCACATCCGGTTCAAAGCCGCTGCCAGCGTGGCAGGCGACAGGACAATGTTCTGGCATGGTCTCGCACGGCCTTTGGCAAGATCGATGTCAGCTGGTTTTCGAGGTCTCCCAACGACCAGCCCAAGGCCTTGGCCATGTGCGTGCGGTCGGCGACAGGCAGGAGTTTTCGGACCACGGCGACGGTCGTCGCTTCCGGGTCTGACGCGGTTCTCCAGCGAGAAACCCGATCGTTAATCCGGTGGTCGGCCGCCCGACGCATGAGGCCGTCATATCCCTGGTTTTTTTCCTGGTCGCCGAGATAGTCGGCCAGCAGGACCGCCAGCTCTGTACCGATCCGAACGGTCGGAAGCGACATAATTCTGTTCGGCCTGTCCGTGTGAAGAGTCATGATGCAGTCCTCAGGCTGGCGCGCGTGTCGCCCGAGGTCAGAGCCGTCGCATCCAGAGGGCTGACGCTCAAGCCCGAAACAGTGGCGGTGACGTCGACATGCACGGACCCGAACAGATGCAGGAGAGCGGCCTGAGGCGTATAGGCGCCCTTGACGGCTGCGGAGGTCCGACCGTCTATAAGGATCGGGTCGACAAGGACCGGGCACCCTGACTGGCGGCCTAATATCTCGATGGCGCGGGCCAGTGGCATGGATGGAATATTCACCGGCTGCTTTTCTGTCTCGCACGACAGCACATCATGCGGCGCATGAGCCGATGCCTGCGAGGCCATTCCGACCAGCAGCATGAGGACGAGACCGACAGCGAGGTGTGGTCTCTCCCTCTGCCGAAGGCGCCGAGGTTGCTTGGCCGTCTGTTCCGCTCGCTCGGTCTCTCCGGCGGAATGCGACCAAACTGGCCTCCTCGTCCCAAGTGAACGGGGCACCGGGGGATGGTTATTCCAATAGTGCTGAAGTGCCTTCAGGTTGAGAAAATGGATAAAACTCGACATCTCCCTGTTCTCTCTGCTTTCGACCTCACCTTCAGAGACGCGGGGCCTCCGATGGAAGGCCCCGCTCCACCCTCTCATTCGTGCGGTCGTTCCAGAAAAGATGGCGCTTCCGCTCGGAGAAGGCGTTTCTGATCTACCCGGCGCGGTCAGTGCCTTACGCCGCGACCGGAACTGGCGGTACGGCTCTTGCCCGCATGGGGAGACGGAACGCGAGATCAGAAGCCAGGGGATCACACCCGGCAGGGGCGACCGCGCCCGCCTGGACCTGGCGTTCCAGCGTGGAGCGAAGTCTGATCCCCGGTATACCGGTATGGGCCACCAGAGACGTCAGCGTCACGCCACGTCCGTCATGACCGAGGCGGCGGAGCACGGAGAGGACACGCGGAGCGAGCGGATCGTCTCCGAAAAGGGGGCGCGTTACCATGATACGCCTCCCTCCAGTCGGTTGCGCCATCTCCGGGCGGCTGTACGCAAGGAGCGGCGATAGCGGGAATAAAGTCCTTTCAGTGTCGACATCCACATCCTCCGATTAAAGCAACATGGACTTCAGTTGTCTGGCTCACAGAGCCTATGCCGGACCCGATGGCTTCCAGCGAAAGCAAGATTGGAAGAGATGCTTGCCTCGTCAAGGGGACACGAAATGCAGATCCTTTTTCATGGATAATTTTATTATTTATATTTGTATTTATTTTTTGTGGCGGTGTTGCGGACGGAAATTACAGGGGTTTTGTTGATATTCGTTAAACATCATGGCGATGATCACAGAAAATCAATATATTTTCCTTCTATGATGGTGGCCCGGGGTTTTCCGGCCACCACCTGTTTTAGAGAGCGCTTCCAGCGCGTCCGTTTGTCGGGACTTCCATCCGCGTCTCGACGGCGGGCGTCAGAGCCGTGGAAACAGTCTTTTGACCTCCGGGATTGTCAACTGCCGTCGGCGCGGGGAGCGTCGCACAGGACTTGCTTCCGGTGCGTGACACATGAACGATTGGCGCCGCCTGACCGTTTGATGTGATCGTGATCGTCTGCGTACAGGCGGTGGGTCCACCGGTGCTGACCGCCTCGAAACGCTGCCAGGACATGCTCTGTTTCGGGAGGTCATGACCAACAGCTGGAACGGCGCGCAGGACGCCGTCCAGCCGCGAGCCCAATGTCCGATCGACCGCCTCCATGAGAGCCATATTGCGTGCCATCATGCGATCAACGGCCTCGAACATGATGTCGATATCAGGCATTGCCGCTGTCGTTGCGATGCCCTGGACCGGGACCAGGATACCGACCTGGTGTCCCCGTGCATCAACGACGCGCAACGTATCCTGAGCCTGCGCAGGCAGGGCAGCCGCGCCGCAGGCCAGTGTAGCAACAAAGACGCCAGCCTGAAACATACGAGAAAAATGCATTTTGGAATCCTCCGTGTCTGTTAAGCAGTGTCGGACGACGGCAGGAATATGGGCTGGGTAAATAGCGCCAGCAAGAGGTGGAGGAAGACTACATTGATCGTCTGATCCGGATATGAGCGTGTATAGGCGTCCACACCAGAGGGATCCGGATCGGTCCACACCGTCTCGTCGCATTCGCAGTCCGGGCTACCGACCCTTCGGCTTACGGCCGCCACAGACGATGTCATCACCGCGCGCTCCACACCACTCCGGATCGCCGCACGCAGCACCCGTCGCCCTCTTCTCGATGGCCAGCCTATAAGGACGGGCAACGTCGAGCACATGCGCTGCAGGCCAGAAATTGCTCCCATCTCCCACATAGGCGCAGGTCCCATTTGCACGAAAAATCTCGATCAGCGGTGTGATGAGCCCCTGCTTTGCCCTCTCGTGAACCTGGGGAAGCCGCACCACCGAAGCGCGGATAGAGACGATATGCGCGATCGTGCAGTGGCAATGTCAGTAACGTTTTGGTCTGCCACGTCCTTGGCTGATTGAGTTTTCGCATGTGCAGCATGGACGGATCTCAGGTATTACGGCGACCAATTCTCCAATGTGGATGGTCGTTGTCAGGGAGTCCAGCCAGATCAGGATCGATCATCTCACGATCCGCAACCCGGCCTCGTGCAGCAGACTGTCTCGATGACCGATCCCGTTGCTCCAGTAACATCAACGACCCCGCATATTCATGATGTGACCATAACAGATCTGACTGCGATAAATGCCAAGACAGCCGGCGTTGGGTTAGGTTTGCCCGAGGCAGCGATTGAGGGGATGTACTTGAGACATGTTCGGTTATCGGCCCAGAAAGGCCTTCAGCTTAGTCATGTTAGCGGACGTTCCTTTGGAGGCACGCTCACAGTCCAGACGCCTCCACTTCTTCAGTGTGGATCTGCTGTGCACATGGAGGGATCAGGCCTGTGCTGTCCGGATGAGAGACGCGTTCATGAATGGGTTTTTACTCGACATAATTGACCGTCTGTCGACTCAGAAAAAACAAAGCAGACAGGCGGCAGTCGCCTCATGTCGGACATAAAAGTGGGTTGGCTCGCCTTTCGCATAACGGACATAGTCCGCGCAGTCCCCCGCTATCACTTGGAGCCGAGAGTGGGGTGATCGTTATGGGAAATAACCAGCAAGAATACAGGCGCTTAGGTTGGCCGTAGCAAGACACGCCCGAAGCCACTGGGCAGGGAGTATAAATCATTTGGATCGGGCAACGATGCTTTCGGTTTTCGGCCTTGACACGATGATGTTCGGTGCGGGCGGCAATCCAGATTTTCTGGACAGCGTCAAGATTCATGAAGGCAATTCCGAACCCAACCAGAAGGTCGAGCCAGACCGAATGGTGGCCGAGCGTGATACGGAAGCAGTTTTCATTCTGGGTTCTATTGGCATATCGGACATAATCTTCAAGTAGTTCTGTGCAGCAGTGGCCCATACCTGTCACTTGAACAAGGTTTCCGGAACTCCCGTTTCGTTTTCAGAAAAACTACCAAATTTGACAGCAAGAATAGGCAAAACAAACAGGTTAAGTATCATTGATGTCATGAGCCCTCCAAGAATGACAGCTGCCATAGGTCCTTCGATTTCCCGCCCAGGCGCATTCATATCAACAGCCAGAGGCGCCAGTCCAAGCGCCGTAACGAGCGATGTCATGAGTACGGGGACGACGCGGTCTCTGGCCCCCCGGAGCGCTGTTGTTACTCCCCATGTGAGATGTTCCCGCTCGACCAAAGTCTCAAAATGCGAAATCATCATCACCGAATTCCGAAGCGTAATCCCGAATAGAGTAACGAAGCCGACTGTTGCCCCAAGAGTTAGCGTTGTGCCGGAAACAATGATTGCCAGAATGCCGCCGACAAATGCGAAGGGAAGATTGACGAGTATCAGAGCGAGATTGCGCCATCCTTGTGTGATTATTGAGAGCAGAATCATGACCGCTATGGCAGCGAGCCCGGAATTTATAAACAGTTCCTTGCGTGATTGTGATTCAGCTTCCGCTGCGGATGTAAATTGAACGTAGGTTCCAAGAGGCAGTTTGATATTTTTTGCTATAGCCGTGCGTGCGTCCTGAACGAAAGATTGAGCTGATCGTCCTGTAACATTTGCGGTGACAGTCTGTGTTCTCTGTGCTCCCAGATGTGACACCTGATAGCGACCGTTCGTCTCATATATGTCTGCGACAGCGCGGAGTGGTACGTAGTTTCCGTGAACAGTATGCAGTGGCAGGAAGCCGACAGACGCAACATCATTACGACTTGCGTCATCAAGACGAACCATAACATTAAAAGCCGCAGAACGCTCGTATATCTGCCCCACGGTTTCACCCTGCCAGGCTGTATGGATGGATCGGAGTACATCCGCCGACCGAAGCCCCCAGCGCTCCAGATCAGCAGGGCGTAGCCGAATAGCAAGTTCCGGAACACCAGGGGGTGCTTCTATCCGGACATCTGTTGCGCCATGTATCTGATGCAACATGCGGACAATATTATTTGCCTGGATATCCAATACATCCAGATCATCGCCAATAATATTGATTGCCACAGCCGAAGACGAACCAGAAAGGGTTTCGTTTACGCGCATCGTCAAAAAACTACTGACAGAAAAACTGGCCCCAACGAACCCGTCAAGCGCTTTGCGAACGCGGGCATCAATCTGTCGGGAAGCCTTCCCATCCACCTGATTCAAATCAACCTCAAACTCGCTGGTATGTGGTCCAGACGTGTCCTCATCCAGCGAGGCGCGTCCGACTCTCTGAGCAACCGAACGGATTTCGGGAAGCTGACGAAGTTTTTCTGTAACCTGTCTACCTAATTTCAGAGACTGTTCCAGGGAAGTCCCCGGAGCAGCCGTCATATGAATGATAAGGTGACCTTCCTTGAAATCAGGAATGAAATCGCTTTCAAGGAATGGAAGGGCCGCAAACCCTATCAAGGTGGTCAGGATCATCCCGCCTATAACAAATCGGGGATGGCGCATTAATCTGGCCAGAAGACGTTCATAAGCTCTGGCGGTCCATCCTGCCAGGGGGGGCTCTCTCCGGGTTTCTCCAGGCGTCGCCAAGAGCCATGCGCAGAGTGCAGGTACAACGGTTACAGCAGCGGCAAGAGAAGCCATGACCGCAAGAACATAAGCTGTTGCCAGTGGAGCAAACAGTCGTCCCGAAAGTCCGGGAAGGGCGATGACAGGCAAGAAAACGATAATGACAGCAAAGGTCGCGTAAACCACTGCACTGCGGACTTCAACGCATGCATCGAGTACGACGCGCGCTGTAGATGCGGGCTGGACCAGAAGCCGGTTTTCACGCAATCGGCGTGTAACATTTTCGACCCCGATCACGGCGTCATCCACGACCTCGCCGATGGCGATAGCAAGCCCCCCCAGGGTCATGGCATTCAAAGTAACCCCGAGTGTCTCCAGCAACGACAGGGCTATCAGAATAGCCAAAGGTATGGTGGCGCAACAGATTGCAGCGGTTCGCAGGTCAAAAAGGAAAAGAAAGATTACGACAACCACCAGAAAACCGCCCAGAAGCAATGCTTGTGTGGCATTCCCCAATGCGGTCGTAATGAAATTGGCGGGTCGGAACAGGTCAGCATGCAATGTAATCCCCTGTCCCTGCAATTGCGGGCGGAAATCGGTAAGTGCCGCCTCGATTTCCCGGGTCACAGCCATCGTATTGGCACCGTACTGTTCCCATATATTAACCACAATGCCTGTCTTTCCCTCGATACTGGCCGCGCCGAAGGCGGGAATAGGGGCTTCAGTTACAGTGGCAATACTGCCCAGTGTGACAGCACCATTATCAGAGCGGACAATCACAGTGCGGGCCAGACTTTCTGGCGTCAGGGCCTGACCGTCAGACTGAAGAACGACTCTTTGGTTCGGGGTATCAATAAAGCCGGCCCCCTGTATGCCAGTTGCTTCCTGGGCAGCCGCAAGGACGTCATCAAGTCCGATATGATGCAAGATGAGTTGGTCTGGATGTACCTGTATCTGGAGTGACCGACGCTCCCCGCCAAACACACTGACTCCAGCCACACCAGGCAACGCCAGCAGACGCGGCCTTAATGACCAGTCAGTAAGCGTGCGCAACTGCATGAGGGACTGTTGTTCCGACGTCAGACCAATCACCAGTACCAGACCGGCGGATGAGGTCAGTGGCGTCATAGTCGGAGCATGAACACCGGCTGGCAATTGCTGTGCAACAACATTCATTTGTTCCCCGACCAGTTGCCGGGCGCGATAAATATCGGTCGATGTCGCAAACAGGACGTTGACGACTGACAGTCCCTGAATCGAAGTCGATTGCACGCGCTGAATACCCGGGAGGCCGGTCAGGGCAATTTCCATTGGGCGACTAACCAATGTTTCGACCTGTTCCGGCGTAAAACCAGCGGCTTCGGTCTGGATCGTGACCCGTGGCGGAATGAATTCCGGAAACACATCATAGCTGGCATGTCTCAAGCCATACAGGCCATAGAAGAACAACAGACATGCGGTTGCGATAACCACGCCCCGGAAGCGGATCGAAAACCCGATAATAGCTGCCTGAAGGCTGAAAGAACGTCCCGTCATCAGTCGTCATCGTCTCCTGATTCAAGCTGAGCTCGGAATTCTTCAGACAGAAGTAATTGCGTACCCTCTACGACGATTTGCGTTTCGTGTGTGATTTGTCCTGGAGTATCTTGGATCAGGTAGCCACCTTCTCGGTCCGGCACGTCGGTCGTAAGGGGTAGGCGTGTAAATTTTCCGTGTCCGTTATCACGGTATATCCACGACTTACCTTGCAGCCAGATAATAGCTGATGCAGGTATCCGGATACCGGGACGTTCCTCTTCGGTAGGCAGGAGAACGGAAACATTCATGCCCGCGACAAGCTGACTTTCAGCCGACGCAAAATAGAAAAAGCTACGCCCCTGAATAGCAGGATCGGTCATGGTTACAGGAGACAAATAGTGGAGCATTGTCCCGTGTCCACCCGTGTTTCCATAATCGGTCACATCCGCCTGACTTGGTGGGGTTGGTAGATCCGTATCTGGTGGAAGGGTCACCTTGACCAAGACCACTTGTTGTTGAAGTAACTGTGTAATGAAAATTGTATTTTTTTCGGTAGCGTCAGATATGACCGAACCAAATTGCTGTCTGATAATATTAAGTGCGTTATTCACCCGGACCTGTTCTGCTTTTACCATAGCTGAGTTGGACTGAAATCTGGCTGTTGTCTCCTGGAATTGTTCCTGAGAGATATTCTGCCGGTCGCGATACAGTCCTTTGTCACGATCGAGTTTCGCACGGGCAAGCGTCTGCTGTGCCTGCATGCTCTCCAGCCGCGCTTTCATGTCAGCATAATCACTAACAAGAGTGATAAGTTGTGTTGCGTTCAGAACGTAACCATAGGCGGGAACCAACTTTCTCCAAGGCACGATGCTGGGTCGTGCAGAAGCGATGCCACTCTTCGTAACTGCTTCCGGGGAGACCGTCACGGTCGCCTCTGCGCCAAGAACCGAAACTGGTGGATCATCATCATCTGCAATAGCAATGTCCGCCACGTTTAGAACTAGGAAGACAGAAAGACCTACAAGAGGCAGCCAGAAGGCCCTCGCTTTCATGGTGAGTTCCTTTGGTTATTTTCAAGCAGGCCGGAAACCTGCGCGGCACTGGTGTGATCAAAAATGGGCTGCTGCATGCCATCTTCGATCTGACCTATGGCTTGCCGTTGCTGAATTTCTGCTTCAAGAAGAGCGGTCTCTGCTTGAATCTGCTCTATATGAGTCATAACCATCGTTGGTCGGTCGATTGCGCCTGACTGAAGGCGGTGCTGCATCTGGTTCAGCCTTACCCGTACGGTTTTGGCAAGTTCATCCGCCTGTAGCAGAATTGATGTCGTGCCGCGGTAATTGGCCGTAGCCTGCGAGATGGACTTAAACACCGTGTTCTCTGCACGCCGGAGACGAGCCGCCGCCTCATGCTCCTGCCCAACAGCTTCAGCTATGGGGCCTTCGTTCTGATTGAAAATCGGAATTTGCAGAGAGGGATTTACCTCAAAGCGATTTGAAATATCCCAGTTATAGGCGGGACTGATGGTGACATCGGGATAGCGTCGGGAAACTTCGACCCGTAGAGCCTGTCGGGCGGCGTCATAAGACGCAAGAAGTTCCCGCAGATCCGCGCGTTGCATTACGGCTTGGTATCTCATGTCCTGTGAATCGCGGTATTCCATGAGGTCGGGACAGACATCAAATGCTTTTGTATCAAGAGCAATGGAATCAAGTGCTTCGGCAGGAACCCCGATTGCTCCTGCCAGAGCTGCCTTACGGACGGCATACTCGCGCCGCAGATCACTGACAGACAACTCGGCATGGATCATTTCCGTCCGTACCTGCGATATTTCGAGAGCGGATGCTCGCCCCTGATCAAAACGTGCCTGTTCCAGGGTAAAGAGTTCGCGTTTAGCTGCCGCAGTCTCTTCCACAAGCTTGAGGCGCCCGGATACAGCCCAGACGCCGAGAAGAGCAGACCGCGTGTCGCTGCGTAGTTTCCATGCAGTATTGATGACTTCCCATTGCGCGACGGCAGCCCGATATCTGGCTTCTTTGATACGGTGATAACGCCTGCCGAAAAATTCGATCAGTATTGACGCGCCGTAGCCGACGTAATGAGCCGATGGGCCACCCAGCACCGTGAAACTGGGATTGGGCAGTTGACCGGCTGTCTTGATTCCAGCGCGAGCCGTTTCCAGTTCAGCTTTAGCTACAAGGATATCGGGATGAAAATACAAGGTAGCAAGCGTCAGGCGAGTGATGCCCCATGCGTTTTCCTGACTCGATACGTTTGGTCCGAGAACTTTTGTAATGAATTCTTGCAATCCGGCATCCGTAAATTGACGGCTGGAAAATTTCTGGACATCTGATTCCGGCGAAATATTTGAGTGATCACTATTTGTACAGCCACAGAGCAGGGGAAAAATCAGGAGAATGAATGCCGCATTATAGCGTGTGCGTCTCCTTACCTGCTTAATATATTCTAGAGTATTATATGATTTATACATTGATATGTCGTGATATATCTGATTTGTTATCTGTTAGTTCTACTCTCGATTGTCGCATAATCTGCACACCTCCACTAATACCAAGCATCGCAAGGATGGCAGCTACCGCAATATCCGGCCACGCAGAACGAGTGCCAAACACGCCCAGAGCTGCCAGCACAACGGCAACATTTCCGATCGCATCATTACGAGAGCAGATCCATACAGAACGGCGGTTGGCATCACCTTTCCGGTGTGTCCATAATATGAGGGCACAGGCCAGATTGACCGCGAGGGCAAGCAGACCAATGCCGCCCATTGCGTCTGGGTGAGGCGGATGGTTGCTGTTCATTACTATCCACCCAGCATTGGCCATTACCCATAGCCCAGCCATGAACAGGGTCAGGCCTTTCAGAAAGGCCGCGCCAGCTCGCCATCGCAATGCCATTCCGGCAACACTGAGGCTTATTGCGTAGTTGGCGCTGTCGCCAAGGAAATCAATCGCGTCCGCCTGTACGGATGCAGATCCAACCGACACGCCAGCCCCAGCTTCAACGGCAAACATGCTGGCATTGAGAAAAAGCGCGATCAGGAGCGCTCTCCGCCATGATTTATTGATTGGTAGCGGCGTATCTGTGCATCCACCACAGCATCCTCCTGCCATCCAGTGCCTCCCTGACGAATCATCTGTTTTAATGTATGCTCCCTGTAGCAACTACAGGGTCAAGAGGCAGGGAATGCGATCGATTGGTGCCTTGGGGAAGGCGACGAATACCAAAGTCGAGACGATCCGCTATTACGAACGGATCGGTCTTCTGGCTCCGCCACAGCGGACCGATGGCAATTATCGCACTTATGATGATGAGGCACTCGCGAGACTGTCTTTTATTCGTCGATCTCGGGATCTGGGTTTTTCATTAGACCAGGTAAGAGCTCTATTATCCCTAACGGATCAGGGAACCCAGGATTGTAAGACAGTTGATAGAATTGCTCGTGACCATATGGCAGAAATTGAGCGCAAAATTGCGGATCTCATCGCATTGCGCCATGAACTTTCTACGATGATAGAATCATGCGGGGGAGGTAATATTTCAGAATGCCGAATTATTGAAGCACTTTCTCCGTTTGATAATTAGTTCTCCTGACTTTTTTCGCAGCCAGTCGATTCTGCATTTGACGGAAGATTACCCGAAATAGTTATACGGCCTCATCCTCACGTGTCAGAATCTGAAAAATCCTCATGGAAAATTCAAGGACTATACGTGCTCCCATGGTGGCAGTTTATGATCAGGCCAGTTCTGAAGCAGACATTCGGCTTCCCCCCCTTAACCGACTCAGGTATCGTGCCGTTCCGCCTCAGATCCCACGTCCAGCCTGACCTCATCATCCAGCGTCGTCCCACGCGCCAACCTGCGTCCGACAGCCTCGACAAAGCCGTCATACCGCTCCCGCCCCTTGCTCTGCGCCGCAGCCAAAGCCGCATCGGGCAGTGGGGGAGTGCTGGTGAGCCAGAACCGCACGAACACGGCGAGCGATTCATTGGAGATCGTCACCCGTCGTTCCATCCGCTCCAGCTGCCGCGTCATCCGGTCCAGCCGCCGAGCGAGCGCCGCCTCCAGCCGCTCCGGCCCATCCGGCGACAGAAACGATGCCAGCGCCGTCTCCACAATCAGCGCCTGCGGCACCTTCTTACGGGCGGCGTAATCGGCGAGCCTGACACTAAGGTCAGCGGGTAGCCGGATCGTGTGTCTGATCCGCATGGCGGTCACAGCCCCATCCGATCACCAGGATCGAGCGACACCTGCCGCGCGAGAGCCCGCTCCCCGCGCCGCAGGGTCTGTGCCCGTGTAGCATCGTCCTCGGATTCATCCTCAGGCGGGTCGAACTCACGCACCGGCTTCCTTGGTGCCTGTACTACCTCTTCCTGTTCCGGCAGTTCCGGCTCACGGCGGATGCCAGCATTGGCGGGATCATCATCCCCATTGCTGGCAGGAGGCGGCTGCACCACGTCGGCCCAGTCCCCCGGCGGCGGTCCGATGGGTGGCGTTCCATCCGGAGCCAGAGGCGGCTCGAACCGGGGTGGCGGGAGGACGCGCGCGGCCAGTTCGGCGTCTTCGAAATACCGCGCCTTGCGCGCCCGGATCGGCGGGCAGCCCGAGACCATTACCAGTTCTTCGTCAGGGGGAAGCTGCATGATCTCGCCGGACGTCAGCAGCGGCCGCGCGGTTTCGTGGCGCGTCACCATCAGATGCCCGAGCCACGGCGAAAGCCGGTGGCCGGCATAGTTCTTCGCGTCACGAATCTCGGTCGCGGTGCCGAGCGCGTCGGAGACCCGTTTGGCGGTCCGTTCATCGTTGGTCGCGAAACTGACCCGGACATGGCAGTTGTCGAGGATCGAGTTGTTCTGCCCATAGGCTTTTTCGATCTGGTTCAGGCTCTGTCCGATCAGGAAGCTCTTGATCCCATAGCCCGCCATAAAGGCCAGCGCGCTCTCGAAGAAGTCCAGCCGCCCCAGCGCCGGGAACTCATCGAGCATCAGCAGCAGGCGATGGCGGCGCTTCGCCTCCAGTTCCTCGGTCAGACGACGGCCGATCTGATTGAGCACCAGCCGGACCAGCGGCTTGGTGCGGCTGATATCCGATGGGGGTACCACCAGATACAGCGTCGCCGGATGGCTGCCGGCGACAAGGTCCCGGATCCGCCAGTCGCAGCGCCGGGTCACATGCGACACCACCGGATCACGATATAGACCGAGAAACGACATGGCGGTGGACAGCACGCCCGAGCGTTCATTGTCGCTCTTGTTCAGCAGTTCCCGCGCGGAACTGGCGACCACCGGATGCACACCCTTCGCGCCAAGATGTGGCGTGGTCATCATGGCGCGCAGCGTGGTCTCGATCGCCCGCTTGGGGTCGGAGAGGAAATTGGCGACCCCGGCCAGGGTCTTGTCTTCCTCGGCGTAGAGGACATGCAGGATGGTGCCGACCAGCAAGGCGTGGCTGGTCTTTTCCCAATGGTTGCGCTTCTCAAGGGCGCCCTCGGGATCGACCAGCACATCGGCGATGTTCTGCACGTCGCGGACTTCCCGTTCACCGCGCCGGACCTCCAGCAGTGGATTGTAGGCGGCGCTGGCGAGGTTGGTCGGATCGAACAGCAGCACCCGACCAAAGCGGGCGCGCCAGCCGGCGGTCAGTGTCCAGTTCTCGCCCTTGATGTCATGGACGATCGCCGCACCTGGCCAGGTCAGCAGCGTCGGCACCACCAGTCCCACCCCCTTGCCCGAGCGGGTGGGCGCGAAGCACAGGACATGTTCCGGCCCATCATGGCGAAGATAGGCATCGGCCGAGCGGCCCAGCACCACGCCATCGGGGGCGAGTAATCCGGCGCGACGGATCTCGCGCGGGTCGGCCCAATGCGCTGAGCCATAAGTGGTGGCGCGCTTCTTCTCGCGGGCGCGCCAGACGGACATCGTGATCGCGACGATGACGGCGGCCACGCCGCCCGCCGCCGCGATATACCCGCCGATGGTAAAGATGTCCGGAGCATAGGCGTCGTAGGCGAACCACCACCAGAAGAATTCCGGCGGATAATAGACTGGCCAACTGAGCAGCATGAACCACGGAGCGCCAAGCTGCGTCTGGAAGCCGAGCCGCCAGGCGGTCCATTGCGTCGCCGCCCACGTGAAGGCGAGGATCACGGTGCCGACAGCAAACACCGAGCCCCAGAGGATCCTGGTCTGGTTCATGACAGGAACCGACCAGACAGCTCGATTCTCCGATATTCAAGGTCTAATGACAACGCCTGGGGCCGCAGGACAGCAGCGGATAATAAACGGACGGACGGCCAGTCCGCAGGGATTGAACGATGACCGACACCATCCGCCTGATCGACTCCATCGCCAGCTATCATGCCCATGTCTATTTCGACGGCGCAATGGAACGCGCGGCGGCGGAAAGGCTTCGCGCCGAGGTCGCCGAGCGCTTCGTGGTCCGGCTGGGTCGCTGGCACGAGGTTCCGGTCGGCCCACACACGTTGCCGATGTATCAGATCGCCTTCGAGACCGGGCTGTTCGCGACGCTCGTTCCCTGGCTGATACTCAATCACCGGGGCCTGAGCATCCTGATCCACCCGAATACGCGTTCTCCGCGCCGGGATCACATCAGCGACGGACTCTGGCTCGGGCAGCGTCGCGCCTTGCTGCCAGAGCAGCTACCGGAAGACTCGCTGAAGGCGGACGACGCAGGGGCTCCGAATACTGAACCGGCGGGCACGGCGCCGATCTGACGCCAGCCCGAAGCCAGGAGCGTGGCAGCGTTCTATTGGTTGCTTTGGTTGTCATGGTTTCCTATATTGCCATCACGAAGAAGACTCTGCCAGGAGGCGACAGGATGCCCACGACACCCGTTTCGGAAACGCGCGCCCGCGTTGCGGGAAGCCATACGAGAACCCGACTTCTCGGCGTGGGCAGCATCGTGATGGTGCCTGCCGGGCTGGAACTGGCGGCACGCAAGACAGCCCCCGGACGTGTCAGCGCGAAGCCACAGGTGCTGGAATACGAGGTTCGTCCGCAAGCCGGTCGCTCCCCCTCCCGCGAGACCGCTACAGATGCCTATGCGGTCGGCCCGCGGGGACTTGCCCTGTTACGCGGGAAACAGATCAGGGACGACGATCTTCGGCGCGCGGGCGGTGCCTACACGCTCGATCAGGTCAGGGAACTGCTCAGAGTCACGCGCCAGGCCATCGAGAAGAAGGTCCGTGAACAGGCGATCCTGGCGGTTCCGGGACCGAGCGGCGAGCGGCGCTATCCGGTCGCGCAGTTCACCGGCGATGGGGTCATGTCGGGTTTGAAGCCGGTGCTCGCCGCCCTGCCAAGCGAAAGCGCATGGTTCCGTCTGAATTTCCTGGTCACGCCGCTCGCACAACTCGACGGGCAGACACCGATCGAAGCGCTGGGCGCCGGCAAGACAGAGGCGGTGGTGAAAGCCGCGCAGTCCATCGGCGTCCAGGGCGGCTGACCGCGTGCCGGACCAGCCCTGGCCGCCGGGAGACCTCGCTTCCCGGCAACCCCGCTGGCGCATTCTGCCCGCGGGCCATCCCCTGCATCGTTTTCACTCCCGCGCTCATGACCCCGTCTATTTCGACCGTTCGCGCTCCGGGCGTCTCAACGCGCCGAACGGCTCTCATGGCGTTCTCTACACGGCGGAACAGCAGGCCGGCGCGTTCGCGGAGACGTTCCTGCGCGCGCCAGGACGCACGCTGCTGCCGATGGATCTCATCGCCGCCAAGGCCTGCGCCATCCTGAGCGCCAATCGAGAACTGCGGCTGGTGGAGCTGCACGGTCCCGGACTGGCTGTACTCGGCGCCACGGCGGAGGTCACATCATCCGGCCTGCCGTACGATCTGCCGCACGCGTGGTCGAAAGCCGTTCACGACGCATGGTCCGATGCGGACGGCATCAGCTACCGCGCCCGTCATGACAACGATCAGATCTGTTTCGCTCTTTTCAACCGGACGGAGAGCGCGATTGCGATCGCCTCCCAGAGCGACAATCTCGATGCGGACTGGTTCTATGAACTGATGGAGATCTATGGCGTGGGACTGACGAGCTGACCGGCAAGGTTTCAAATCCCGAGCCCGCGCTTCCGCCCGAAATTCCAGTCCACCGATCCGCCCGGCGACAGGGTACCGGAAACCTGCCGTCCGAGCTTCTGCTCCAGCGCCGGGCGCCACGGCACGAGCTGGAAGCCCAGCCCGTCATCGACCATCGCGAACCGACCCGAGGACAGGGCCACCCGCTGGCGATAGACCCCCGAGACGATCTCGCCTTCCTTCGCGGGCCGGTGCTCCAGCCCGCTCTGCGCCGCCAATCTGGCGACGGCCTGATCCAGATCGCGCTGACGCAGGGTGCCGATCAGGTCGGGCGCGAACACCACGCGCTCGCCCTGTCGTCGGGCCAGCCCCTCGGACGCCAGATGATCGATCCGCCGCGCCATTGCCTCACGGACCTCCGAGCCGAAACCCGCATTGGCCGGTGCCGGGTCTTTGGCCAGTAACTGGCGGTCAAGCCAGGTCGCGCCGGGCGCCGTCACCTGCTCGGCCAGCGTGAAGTCCGAGCGGGTCGCCAGCGACAGGCGCTGCGTGCCCTTGGCATCCTCCCAACTCCGGGTCTCGACGATCGCACCGGTCCTGGCATCGCCGGTTAGGTCCAGATCGGGGAAGCGGACATGATGCGTGCGCCCGTCGGTCCCCGCGATCACCACGTAGCCCGAGCCCCTCAACTCGTCATCCAGCCCGCGCTCCACCAGCCGCCCGATGACCGGATCGGCGAGTTTCTCGCCATGGATCGCAAAGCCCGCGACATCGGGATCCACCACCCCGCCGCCAGACATGGCGCGGTGCATGGTTTTGATGATGTCGCCCCGGATGGAGAGATCGCGCAGGGTCGCCTCCAACCCCGGCTTGAGGGTCCAGCGGGCCACCCCGACCGGTTCGGCAAGACCAAGCCCTTCCAGCTTGGTCGCCCGGCCCATCAGCAGACGCCGCAGTTGCGGGTCTTCGCCTCCTGCGCCCGGCCGGAGATCGACGATGCCGCCGCGCTCGTCGTTGATGTCCTGCAACGCGCGATCGAGGCTGGTCCAGCGGTCGGCGCCGATCTCGGTCTCCAGGGCGGTGCGGATTTCCTGCTCGCTGCGCGGGCCAAGTTCCAGCGTTACCCGTTCGGCGGCGCGGTCGCGCAGGCCCTGGCTGATATAGGCGCGGCTGATCACCAGATCCTTGCCGTCATCGGCCACCCCGCGCACCAGGATGTGGACATGCGGATTATCCGTATTCCAGTGATCCACCCCGACCCAGTCCAGTTTGGTGCCGAGGTCGCGCTCCATGTCCTGCATCAGTTCGCGTGCGAAGCCCCGCAGATCCTCCATCCGCGCCGCATCCTCGGGCGAGACGATGAAGCGGAAATGGTGGCGGTCGTCGGCGCAGCGTTCCGCGAAGGCCTTGCTGTCCGCTTCGTCGGAGCCGGCATCGAACAGATGGGCTTTGGCACCGTCGCGGGTCACGCCCTCGCGTCTGAGATAGGCGATGTGGCGGGCGAGCGGCGCGGAGCGGAAGCGCGTGCCCTGCTGACGGACGACGCGCGCCTTGACCACGACCCGACGGGCATTGCTGCGCAGCCGCATGGACAGGGCCGCCCGTCGGCCGCGCCCGAAACGGGAGCCGCCACCGCCTCCCCTGCCCTTCGCGCCGAACCGGGTGCCGGTATGACCGGCCCTCTTCGCGGCACGCATGACCTCGCCAACGAAGGATTTCGGGCGTGCGCCCTGATTGCCATGCTGGATGCGTCCGGGCCGGACAGTCAGGCCGTCATCGCGTGTTGCCATAGCCCGCTCTCCGCTCCGTTTCGCCCCCGACGGCGCCCGGATCGTTGAAAAGATGAGAAAAAATGCACGGACTGCCGCAGGCGGTGCGTGATGAGAAGGAAAATTCCCCAATCAAACCAACCATATGCAGTCCCGAAGGAGCACTGCTTTTACCTTGCCGTCCTTCCCTCCGTTGCCAGCCTCCCCCCAGCGCCCCCTCCCAAAGGCACCCATGGCCCGCCAACGCCCGATGGACCGGAACGGGGGTCATCGACGTGCTTCCCCATGCCCTGAGGCGATGAACAGCCCGACCGACTGCGGTGCGAGTGCCGTCCAGTCTGTCGGGCGAGCGTCATCGGCATGCACCGGATCATGCGCGCTCTCGCCATGCCGAGGGGCATTTCCTGTGCGCAGGAATGACGCCGGAAAGAGTGAAGATCTCTGCCAGGACGGTGTCTCCGAAGCACCGATCACGATGTCATCGGCAGGCGGAAGAGCCAGCCGCGCGCTGACCGATGCAACGTAATCCCGCGTCTCGGCAGGCAGTGGTCGGCCGGTTGCGAGATGCTCGTCATAGCGCGCGGGACCGGCATTATAAGCAGCCAGAAATCCGGCTTCGCCATAGCGATCCCGCATCCAGCGCAGATAGGTCGCACCAGCCAGAATGTTGTCACGCGGGTCGAACGGATCGTCGCCGAGGCCGAGCGACGTACGCAGGCTGGCCCATGTTCCGGGCATCACCTGCATGAGCCCCATCGCACCCGCCGACGACACGGCATGCGCATCGCCCCTGCTCTCCGCGTGCAGCACGGCAGCAATCCATGAGGCCGGAATCTGCGCGCGCGTGGCGGCTTCCGCGATCATGTCGGCGTAGGGATCGGCAACCGCATTATGCGTCGGCACCGTCAATGAAACGACGGCCGGAAGCACGACACCGAGCAGACGGAGCGCCGCCTTACCGCCGGTCATCACGCTTCACCGGGCGGCTCCAGACCAGATGGAAGGCACGCCCCTGACGATCGGACTGGAACAGATTGGCGCGGATCGGCTGCGCCAGCATGGGGTCGTCGAGAACCAGCGAGAGATAGGTGCCCGCCTTCTCGCCGGTGCGTTTCCAGGCCGCGCCGACCTCTGGTCCGGCATCGGCGTCACCGAGATGGACGCGATAATCGGGCGCATGCTCGGCGTCCGACGATGTCGCCGGCACGATCGTTAGTTCGACGTCGAGGGCGAGCGTGCGCAGCCGACCGGCGAAGCCGTCAGCCGTGCGTGTAAAAGTTCCGATCTGGGCCATGTCAGCCTCGTTTCTGCTTGGGGGTGGGAGACATCGGTGACGGCACGAGCCACAGCGGCTGCGCGCGGCCGAGCACCGCAGCGACCGGCAGGATGCCGAAATAGCGACCGTCAAGACTGGTCGGGACTGCTGCGTTCATGACGAAAATCTGGCCGGGCAGGACGTGCCGACAGCCTTGCCAGATCGGCAGCGGACGACCGCGATGATCGTAGGCGAGTGCCTCGCCAAGCGCCTTGCCGTCGACCGAAACAGCAGTACCGATCCGGCAGACCAATTGCCCCGGCAGTGCGGCAACCGGCTTGAGCAGCGGCACACCGAGGGGCAGATAGCCGCCGTGCGCCAGCATCGTGGCAATGTCGGCCGGTGGTCGGATCGCGATCAGGTCGTCGACATGCAGGGTGCTTACCGATTGCAGGCGATACAATCCGACCGGTGTACTGGCGGTGGCATTCCAGATCAGCCGGGGCGCCGGATGAATCGCCACTGACGTGCCAACACCGAGTATTGCGAAATACGTGGTGAAGAACCAACCAAGGCGCGTCATGACACCGCCCTCCGGCGCAGCCAGGCCTGATGGCGGTCGCGCGTGTAGGAGCGTGCCGCCTGCCCGGAGAGCATCCGATTGTGCAGATGCCGCCAATGCTCGGGCGCCACGTCGACGGGGTCGATGCCGATAGCTTCGATACGATCGACAGCTTCGAGCACCAGACGGACCTTCGGCCAACCGCTCTGGCGCAACAGGCTCTCCCCGCCGGGGCGCACGAACGGCACCGTCTGATACGGCTCGCCGGGACGGGTGACGCGCACGATGTCGATGCAGGACACCACCGTGCCGTAATCGTTCGCTGCCCAGCGCAGGAAGGCGAATACGGTGTCCGGCGGAAAGCTCAGTATCCGCCGACGACGATCGAGAATCTGCTCATGGGCGACAGAGCCGAAGCGGATCCAGTGCTCGATGCGCTTCTCGATCCAGGTCAGTTCGACATGAGCGAGGGTGTCGGTCATGGCACATCTCCAGCAGTATCGGGGAACTCGCGGGCCAGCAGCGCGCGCAGCATGTCGGCGACCGTGATGCCGCGCTGGAACGCCGCGACCTTGAGCCGCGCGCGCAGCGCCGGCGTGACGTCGATGGTCAGCCGGGCGGTAAAGCGGTTGATGGTCGAAGGCTTGTCCGGCGCCCTGACCCAGCGTTCGGGATCGGCGGGACGCGCCGCGAAGCCGGGCGGCGTGCGACGTTCCGTCATGGCGAAATTCCTTCGCCGAGCGGCAGCACGGAGGCGATGCGGTCGCGCGCCTTTTGCGCCATGACTGGATCGATCTCGCAGCCGACATAGCGCCGACCGGCGAGCCGGCAGGCGACACCGGCCGCGCCCGAGCCGGCGAACCAGTCGCCCACCAGGCCACCTGGTGGGCAGCTCGTGCGGATCAGGATCTCCAGCAGTGCCACCGGCTTCTCGGTGGGATGGATGGCGCGCCCATGCGCATTGCGGACCGGAATCACGGAGCGCATCAGGCGCGGGCCGCCATCCTCGCTCACGTAATGGCCGGCATCGATCCGGCCCATGTGGGGCGGCCGGTGTCTCCGCCTTACCGTGCGCGCCCGCGCATCGGACGTGGTGGGAACAACATTGTAGACGGCGCGCCAGGGCGTATCGTCGCGATAGAACTGGACGATCAGTTCATGCACGCGGCGGAAGCGATCGGCATGGAAGCTGGAACCGTTCTGCTTCTCCCAGACCAGTTCCTGAGCATATTTCCAGCCCGCATTCCGAAATGCCGCGTTGGATGCGAGAAAGCTCCGCAGGGAGCCGAAGACCCAGAGCGAGCCGCTCGGTTTCAGGGCGGCGAGTGCCTTGCCGGGCCAGTCCGCCACGCGCCGGTCCCAGGCGAGCGACGTATCGCCATAGGGCGGGTCGACCAGGATCATGTCGTAGGGGCCGTGCCAGGGCATCAGGAGCGCGCTGTCGCCGGTCAGGAGGGTCATGGCACCAGCCCCCCGATCTCGGCCGTCAGGGCGGCGATTTCGCGGGCGGCAATCCCGTGCGGGCGCAGGTCGCAGACCAGGCGGCCGGTGCGCGCGGCGTCGGCGAAAGCAACCCGCTGGCCGATCCGCGCCGCTAGAGCGGCAGGCTCATGCCCCATCAGCGCCAGCCGGGTTTCGCGGGCGATGAC
>NZ_JBFCXX020000025.1:0-31176 GCF_040702925.2 Acetobacter fabarum
CAGAACCTTCAATGCCAGCCTACTGCCCCTAAAATCGGGCAAAGACGTCTGTAATTCATGGTTCTTCGAACCCTCCACGTGATAGCGGTGGCGGATGATGTGATGAAGGTAAAGCAGCGATTATAAATCCTGTTTAATTCAATAATATTCGGGGTTTATATTCGACATTAGAAAAATATTTTGAAATTTTACTTTTGTTTGGACGAAACATATGTGTAATAAATCACCTCGGTTGCAATCTATGTCTTGGACTGTTGATGAGGTAGCGTATGAATTAAAGCATGAGGGAGAGAAGGTGGCTCTTTATGCTGACAGGTCGCCTCTTCTTGCTATGACTTTAGACAAGTGGAAAATTCTCTCCGGGATCATAGATGTTTTTGGTCAGGTTAAAGCATCACAAACGGATACAACGCACAATGTACCATCAGGCGTTGCTCATCGCAGTGTTTCGGCTATCACGACAACCAAACCGGCCAATATGGGCACTCGTTGGACAGAAGCTCATGACAAGGATCTGGCTGCTCTGTGGTTCAAAGGTTCAACTCTTGAACAGAGTGGTTCTGAAATAGGCCGAACAGTTCCCAGCGTTGCTTCACGACTGGTGAGTCTTGATATTGAGCCAGATATTGAGAGCGTATATGTTGAAAACCGTTCACGTAGAAATAAGAATATGGCCCCGGCTTCCTGACAACCGGGGCAAAAAAGCCAGATATAAACATCAGGTTGGTTTAACCTGCATTCTCCTTTTCGCAGGCGATTTCGATCCTACGCATAAATTCTTTAGGTGTAATGCGTGGTAGATCCTGTTCAGATGCCACGGAAAAATGTGGTAGACCACCCCAGATTTCAGGATCACCAATCATGAAGAATCTATGTTTTGCTCTGGTCAATGCAACATTCAAGAGATTGGGCTTGCTGGCGGCCCATTGAGCCGCACCCGCAGTTGCTTTATCGCACCCAAGCACCATAAGAACCGTGCTTTCTTCCTTTCCTTGAAAGGTGTGAACAGTACCAATTCTCTCACGACACCATTTCGTCAGTGCAGTTTTAGGCAGATAGTTGCTGCTCCCCATTTCCCAATTGTCAAGATTGCCTAGGGTTTCGATAAGAGCGGTCTTGATACGACGGAAGGGTGAAATGATATAAAAATCTGGCAGATCACCGGTAAGGTGTAGAACCTCTCTTACCGCTTTCAGCGTAAAGTCAATCTGTTCTGTCACGACCTGATGGTCTGATGTTGAACCATCAAGGGTGATCCATGAGCTCTGGCCGAGGTCGAAGCTATTGGCAGGAGGAAGTCGACTCTCAGGTTTATTGTATCCGTGGAAAACCATTTTCCCATTATAGGCGATCGAATTTGCAATAGAGAACATCGGGTCAGCACAGCGTCTATGAACACGCAAAGGGCAACCAACCCATTGTTTTGTACCATTATTTTCTATGTAGGCACCGGTTGCATTGATGCGATCAGCAAGTACCTGCACAGATGTATGAGATGGTGAAAAAATGGGAACTTCAGGATCTGGGGAGTTTAAGCCACTATGTTGCGCAAGCAGGCTGACCAGTTTGGGAGGGACGGTAAATACAGGTTCGATCTGCATCGGGTCACCAACCACAACAGCGTGTTTTGATCTCCAGAGAGCGCCAACAGCAGCTTGTGGGATAGCTTGTCCTGCTTCATCAACAAAGAGCCACCCTAGAGAGCTTTCGCCAAGATCTCTGAACTGGGTTGCAATCGATGCAAATGTGCTGGAAATGACAGGAACAACCATAAAGAGGCTTTGCCATATGGGAAGAGCATCTTCCTTCGGGTTGCTGAGTCTTCCTCCTCCAAGCAGTTTGGTAATGGCCACAAGATTGCCGCCAAAACCACCATTATTTTGTGTCACCTCATAAAGCCATTCTTCGTGCAAGGTCATGGCTGCGGCAAAAAGCTGGGAGCGAAGTCTGTTCAGGTTTGCATCGTACCACAAACCGTCTGTTTGCCAATTATCCTGTTCAAGATCAACTTCATCCGAAGGGAAACGAATAGACGGGAATAGTTGTCGGAATTTGTGAAGTTCGTCTTGCGTTTCTCTCCATGAGACTTGCCCTTCGGTCAGATTGTCGCGGGTTGTCGTTACAGAAGATTCGATGGTTGTAAGTTTTGATCTCGCTTCTTCCAGATTGTTTCGGAGGTCATAGATTTTTTTGAGTTCTTCTTTTTTTAGGTTACGAGTGTCCGAAAGTGCTTTGTCACACTTTTTCTTCTCCTCTTTTTTGAAAAGTTTCTCGAAAAAGCCCTGCGGAGAGGTGGTTAGAATTAACTCTTCTTGTTGTGCAAGAGTTTTAAGTTGAGCTTCGGCTTGATTAAGTCTGTATTTGATGGAATTGAATTCCATCAAGACATCATTATATTCCAGAGTGGCTCTATCAAATGCTTGTTGCAATGGAAGACAGAAGTCTTCCTCAGATAGATTACTTTCGGGAGTGTGGAGTTTTTTATAATCTTCCAGATAAGCAATGCGTTCAGCTACTGCGTTATCAGCTTTGATAAAGGCTTTCCTTGCTGTTTCAAACGATATGCTCTTGTGTTTTTTCCGCCAGTTCCAAATGGATTGCTGAAAATCCGGATCGTAATTCGGTGGGAGTTTGCATTCCTGCGACTTGCCTGCGGGGGTGCCGTCAAATTGCAGTCCCGACTGAAAGTGACGCCTGTTCTGGGATCGACCAAGCGCCGCTGCAAACAGCCCCCACGGAATGTCATCAGTTTTCAGCTTTTCATATTTCCCGTCGGAGCGACGTGAAGCAATATTATGTGCTACCTGCTGGAGGTAACTAACGGGCGCATCGTTCCCTTCTGCTCTCCAGAATTCTCCGATAGCTGATGCTTTTGGGATATCTTTAGAAAGATTTTCGACTGCTGCATTGTTTGAAGAGACAACAACCATCTCGTAACCGGTCAGATCATCATTGAGAAGATTGAGAGTGCTTGTCTCCTGTCCATTATCAAAATCGACTTTTGTTTTTTTCTGGAATGCATCTTTGGCTCGAGTCAGGCGTGATAAAACTCTTGCCCGTCTTGTCATCAGTTCTGAAAAAATATCCCGAAGCAGGGTTGTCTTGCCTGTTCCAGGAGGTCCGTTGATGGAAAAAATATCTCCATCCTGCAGAGTGCCAAGCAGTGTATTGAGTGCAAACTGTTGCATCAGACTCATGGCATGCATGGGGTCGGATGGCCAGTGTGCTGCAGGAAGCTTGGAAGGTTCAAGTCCCTCCATGATTTTTTGCAATCCCTTTGATGTATAGAGATCTACCCGTTTTTGTATGTCTGGTTTCGCGAGATATGCGCTGACCAACCCAGCTTTTGATCCTTGCTTTATGGATCTAATGACGCGGGCAATATCTCGTGCATAAAAACTGTTCAGGATGTCGATATCAGCATCTGACTGAGGGTGGGGGTCAACAACTTCCTCTTCATCTGTTTCATCGCGGCCCTCTGAAAGAGTTCTGGCAGAGTTTTCTTTGTTCCCAACAAATGCCTGTTTTCGTGGTTTGGCTGTTTTTGCTTTGATGACAAGCGCTGGTCCCTTGGAGAAAGTCTGACTGACAGGGCCTGGCCATTCTTTTGACCAGGAAACAAAAATCTCAAGGAGCCTAAGTAGATCTGAACCCGAGAGAGGAGTGGGTTGGCCACTTTCACTATCGGAAGGCATGTCATGGTTAAATTCCAGGAGAGACTGTTTGAGCCAGCGTACATCATCTTCAAAATTATCAATATCCAGCTTGTCCAGACTCAGATTTTCACGACAGCTCCCAAGTGCCCATGAGACTGTCGAAATCGCTACTGAACTAAAAATAGGCGCTCCATTGTTATCCACGCCGATCCGCGCCATGCAGGTCGGTCCTTCAAGCTTTCTGAGTTCGTCTTCCTCGATGGCTTCGAGACCTTCCGAGACACCAAGAACTTTCTGAACACGATTGGCTATCTCGGATTTATCGAAGACACCGATATAGATGTCGAAGCCAACGATTTCCTTTTCGGGAGGTGGTGAAAAATTCCATATGGAGGTGTTGTTCTGGGATAACTCTGACAGTCCAAGACTTTTGATTGACCATTTGTCTTCTTTTTTAACGTCAAGGACGGCGCGTTGTAGTTCAAATGGAAGAAAAAATTCACATTTATGCCAGAAATCGAGGATGTATTCGATGTTAGGATGGTTCGCGTTATCTAAAATTACAGTCATAAAAAATAATCCATCGTTTAGAAACATTACATCTTTTTTTAAAGAGGCGATGGTAGCAGGGCAAGGTTTGAAGCCGGTTTAGGGTAAATCCATGTCAATTTTTTCTATACGTATTAAAAGACGTGGATTTCATGAGGTGCTGATGCTTGAAGACCCTGTCTGTTTAAAGCGGAATCAACTGCATTTTCACGTAAAACCTGCACCTGATCATTGGGTTATGCACTTCGAAGATATTGACGATGATGATTATGCGATAGCGATGGAAGATGATGTGAAGGTAGGCCAGCGGATTGTTCTTGCTATTGGCAGGAGGTACACCATAGTATGACGGTATGTAATACGGAGGTATGTCATGGAAACAGTGGTTGTTCGCAAACAGGGGAATTCCGTCGGCATTACTCTTCCCGCTGAGACCCGTATTCGTCTTGGTCTGGAAGTCGGCCAGGAATTGACGTTGGTGGAAATGGCGGACGGAATCAAACTCGTCAAACGCAATCTCAAGCTGGAGCGCCAGATACAGATGGCGCGGGACACGTTGCGCGAACAGGCTGACGTTCTTCAGGAACTGGCAAAACGTTGATGGTTCCCGAGTTCCTTGAGTCTGATGTCGTTCTCTTCATGCATGATCAGGCTTTACGGGAATATGGTGGCACGCACGGTCTTAAAAGTGAGCACTTATTGCTGAGTGCTTTGGCGCGCGCAGAAAACCGTTGGCACTACGCCGAGGGGAATTTGCCGGACGCGACGACGCTGGCCGCAGCCTATGCGTATGGTATTGCCTGCAACCATCCTTTTAATGATGCCAACAAGAGGACAGCATGGAGTTGCTGTATTCTCTTTTTACGCGTGAATGGTTTCCGTGTTCATGTTGCCGCGTCCGAGGCTGTTGAAACGGTTGTCGCTTTAGCATCCGGGGCGATGACTGAAGAGGCCTTCGCACTTTGGCTCAAACAACATAGTCATGTCGCTCAATAAGTTCAGTTCGGTCGCGTAGATAATATTTTACTCTTCTGCGGTGAATAGTGTTTCCAGTTCCATGCCTGGTGGAAAAAAGGTTGTGAATGACTTTTCGCAATCCAGGCGCAGGCCAGGACCAAGGCTACCTTCAGCGTCCAGAAAAATAATCCCGAGCGAGCAAAGAGTCTCGCGGATCGCCTTCAGGGTACGAGGGTGTGGTGATCGTGTTCCCGTTTCAAAATCAGCCAGTGTTCTGGAGCCGACTTCGGCTTTTTGAGCAAGCTCCTTTTGGGAGAGTCCAAGCATGGCGCGCGCGGCTCTGCATTGTGAAGCCAGCAGAATGGACATTTCAATCATCCTTGTCGGTTGTGAGACGTGTTTGCGTCCGCACTTCCATGTTGCGCTAAAATTGCAGCTTCCATGTTGGTTGTCAAATGGACATGGGTATCTGACACCGAAAAATCGCTCATAAATATACATAAATAAAGCAATATGGAACCAAATATGTTTACAATTGCGTTTTGGCTCGATAAAGAGGTGTTCTGGAGAGTGACATTCTGCGTCGATCGGATGTCAGATGGGATGCTGAGGGGGAATGGGCGTGGCGCGGTATGGATATGCGAGGGTCTCAACGGAGGCTCAGGTCAATGAGCCTCAGATTCTTGCGTTACAGCGTGAGGGTATAGAAACGATCATTACTGAAGTCGTGTCAGGAGCCGTGCCCGCGCGTGCTCGACCTGAACTGTCCACCTTACTGGGGCGCCTGGGGCCGGGAGATAGTCTTGTTGTCGCCCGTCTTGATAGATTGGGGCGTGATACGATGGACGTATTGGCGCTCCTGCGTGAGTTGGATGAGCAAGGTATCCGTGTACGTATTCTCAATGTCGGAGCGGAAACCGGGACGGCCAATGGAAGAATGTTTTTGACGATCCTGATGGCTATAGCGGAATTTGAACGTGAACTGATCAGGGAAAGGACACGTGCTGGACTGGACGCGGTAAGAGCTGCCGGGAGAAAACTGGGACGTCCCTGTTCTCTGACGGAACGTCAGAAAACACATGTGCGGCGTCTGCTTGATGAAGGAATGCCTTTGCGAGCAGTCGCTCTTTTATTCAAGGTCAGTAAGTCAACGATCCACCGTGTTATCAGTGCGTAATGGGTTGATTTATGCGCCGAAGGACATGCCGAGTAATAGTGTTCGCCGGATTGTTTCGTTAAGTGGGTAAAAAATAGCTTGCATTTTTATGAGCCACGTAATGGCTGCGCCAATCAGGTTTCCATGTGAATAGTAAGTAGATACGGAGGAGACCATCATTTGGTATAATGGTTCTCTGACAACGGTATTGGACTGCTGACCAATCACAAAAGCGGTCAAAGCTAAAGCGCTGACCAGTATTGTTTTTCGGAAACGCAGCGTGGGGATGCGCCATTGAAGAAAATAATTGAAGCTTTTGAAAATATGGGTCAGCGCTCCAAGAACAGAAAAAAATAAGGCGATAGGAGGCGCGATAATGGCTTCCATAGCGTCACGCCCGTTGGCGGCTTGTGGGCCATTGTCCTCATAATCTGATGCTGGGTGATTAACCGTTTTTTCATATGTGTCTTGTGTTTTGTAACTGATGATCTGAGGCCATAAAATAAGGCGGAAAGAAACAGGGTTGAGATGAGGGGCAATGGAAATGTTATTGGCCTGATCTATCCCTAATGCTTGGCGTGCTTGGCCCTGAATTTCAGGAGACATGAAAAAATCACTGAATCGTTCGTATATGTGGTTCGGAAGATCACCAAAAATCTCCCTTAGATGCTGTTGATATATTATCTGTCCCTCGGATGGGTTGCGTGCATGGTGCGTTTCTAGCGAGGCATATTGTTGGAATAGGTCATGCATATGATTGACGAAGGGTTTGTAACCTTTATCGAAGAGCGTTTGTGCATCGCCTCCGTTATTAACCAGACTATTGTGAATGGCCGCCAAAAGACCATCGGTAATTTTTACGTCTAGATTGTCGATGGAGAGAATATAAAACGGCAATATGGCCATAACCTGCTTTTCGGAGGGGGATGCCATAGTGCCAATTGCTAAAGGTAGGCCTGAGAGAGTGAGGTTGCCCTTTTGAAGGCCATTTGTGACAAAGTTGATCGTCACAGCTTCTTTGCGTTGTTCTCCTGTAGAGAGGTCAACAAGATGCACAACCAGTTTTTCTTCCAGATTATAAACTGTGCTGGTGCACAGAATGCATGTGACGCCCATTAGAACCAGACGTAGTCCGATGGGGATGCGTGTACGAGGCATGACGAGTGTGCCCCAGACAAGAATTGTCACGGCCATTCCAGATAGGATGCGACCCCAGTTTTCGATATTGTGAATAGCATTGCTGTCGCCAGCACATCCTATGACATCCAGCAGCCGTGCGTTGAATGACAGTTCAAAAATCAGATAAATGAATGTGATGCCAGTGATCCATGGCACATAACCTGCTGGCTTATCCATTGGTGATGGCATGGCGGTCAGTTCTGAAGGTTGATGGATTGGTTTTGTGTGTCCAATCCTCTAATGCCAGATCCAGTTACCTTCCCGACATCATCAACAAAATGAAGGCGTGAGCTGTTGGAAGATGGAGAATGAGGAGGTGTGTAATGGGCACGTGTACGATGTTCTATGCGCTGTACGGCGTTTCTGTAACGAGGGAGGGAATAAAAAGTCTGATCACGGAAAAATAAACCAGGCCCATCAGATGAATGAATTTCCAGTCCATCTTGATTATAAACAAATGAGAAAGGTGGATTGCCACCACTCGCCGGAATAAGGCTGACATGTAAGCTGTGCTGTTTAGCTGTAAGGATTTCCCATGTTGGTAGATAATCACCGGGATAGCGTTGCCCCTGAATGACGATAATGCTCTCGTCAGGATAGGTTCTTTGCATAACTATATGCACGTCATGCAATTCTGAATCCAGAATACTGTGCGTGCCGCGCAATATAAACCAGTCTGTTTTTCCGAATACGGGAGTAATATCAAACCTGTGTCCAAAATACTGGAAGCTGCCAGTGGGTTGTCCCATAGGAGTGAACTGACCATCGACAACCATGCCTGAACAGGACGTTAAAGTGGTGAGTGACAGAAGAAAATACATTCGCCAACAGGCATGGGGCAATGTCACGTTAGTGGTCTCTATAGTACATTGAGTGGAATTATTAAGATATTGACTGCATAAATTACTTATTTTGCAATAGAGATTCTGCGAAAGAAGAATATATTTTATTTCTTGACCTAAAATTAGTTCTATTAATAAAAAATGATACTATGAGGGCTATAAGTAAAATTAGAGAACCAAAACATGAAAAACGGATAAAAAAACGGGAAACA
The DNA here is from genome assembly GCF_040702925.2 of Acetobacter fabarum. Classification (GTDB taxonomy): domain Bacteria; phylum Pseudomonadota; class Alphaproteobacteria; order Acetobacterales; family Acetobacteraceae; genus Acetobacter; species Acetobacter fabarum_B. The sequence goes on from NZ_JBFCXX020000025.1 coordinate 8,552, forward strand.
CTATCAAAATTGATATTATATTCATTTGATAGAATTATTAGAACTACGACATCGATAAAAAATGCCACTGATATTAATATCTGGTATGCTGTAATTTTTGCAATTGATTTGAATGAATAAGCTCCTCCAGGAAATAAATAAACTTCTTGTGTGGAGTGGTTTTTGAATATTAAATAACTTCCATCTTTTCTGTCTTTGTCAGCTCCCCAAATAAGAGAGACGTTGTGGCCATCACGACAATGAAGGTTGGGGTTGCTTATTTCTTTTTCGTGACCATCTGTCGTTGCAATCCAAAATTTCTGATGCTGATTAACAGTAGTTGTGATTTTGGGCGATGCAATATACCCCCCCTCTTTCGTCACAAAGCCTCCACCACCGGATGAGCTTACATCTGAAGAACTCCAGTTTCGCAATCCTTTAACAGTGCCTGTTATGCCATGGAACCAGACTGGATTGCCATCAATTGTGAAATCCATTTCTATCCTCTGCGTATGATGGTGTTAAGTGAATTTGGCTGTAATTTGGGCATGACAATTTTTGTCATGGAAGTCGCTGGTTCTGCATTGAAGGTTACTGCTGTGTCAGGTGTGCGAGGTCAAAGCCACATGCACCACCATGCCATTCCATGCATTTGTCTTCGGTCGAGGTGACGATGCGTTTGCCCTTTGTCGTGAAGACAACTTTGCATTCGGTCTGCTTATCTCCATTGGGATATGTCAGAACCAGTTGTTCTCCTTGTTGAGCCAACCGGGCGTGGTCAACACCACCGCCACACATATGACCGACAACACTTAAAGACGCTTCATTTGGAGCCGTTATAGTCAGTTCACCTTGTCCATTCCCCATTGAACCTTTGTAAATGATGGGGAAAGCGGGCGAGGCGAAGCACAAACCCGGAAGAGCAATACTCAGCAGAGCGGCGTAGAATATTTTAGGCGTTGGCATTGGTGCTACCATAGTATGAGTGTGCGATATTCTGTTCACAATCCGTCGTTTTTGGGACAGAAGGCTTTCGAATTACGAATAGGGTGAAATGGCGTCTCAAAAATGTGTCCCGTTTACATAAGGAGACACAAACGATGGCGCGTTATGGTTACGCTCGCATTTCCACCGATGAACAGAGTCATGATTCCCAGCTTCTGGAACTGAGAAGGGAGGGGCTGGAGGAGATCATCACCGATACTGTTTCTGGGCGCATTCCTGCGGTGGAACGTCCTGGGCTGTCCTCTTTATTGAACCGGCTGGGGGATGGGGACAGTATGGTCGTGGCGCGTCTGGATCGCCTTGGTCGTGACACGGTTGATGTCATGGGGCTGGTACGAAGCCTTACAGAAAACGGCGTTCGCGTGCGGATACTGAATATTGGGATTGAAACTGGCACGCCCAATGGTCAGCTCTTTTTGACCATTCTTGCAGGCTTTGCCCAGTTTGAACGAGAGATTATCCGGGAGCGGACGAGAGCTGGTCTGGAAGCCGCACGTCAGGCCGGGAAGCGGCTAGGAAGATGCCCTATTCTGACATCCCGGCAAAGGAAGCATGTCTGTGAGTTGAACCAGGCAGGACGGTCTCTAGCCGAAATTGCAAAAATTTTTCGGGTGAGCAGAAGTACTGTCTGGCGCACGGTCAGGGGCGGAGTATAGCGTGCCAAAAAGCACGTTTGCGGGACAATGGCCGTGCCCTCTGTTGGCGGTTGCTTGACAAGTTTTCACAAACGACCGTTTTTCGGACACTCAACGCACAACGATGATGCTGGGTTGCATCTATGATGCGGCATATGTGGCAACCGGATGTGTGCTAAGCAAGGTTCCAAGCATCAAGGCAAAGTGCCGGTTTTATGTTCTAAGCAACGATCTCATTTATAATAGAGCCAGCCGTGCTAACCAGCGGACACGTTGTGTCTACTGATTGGCAAACTGACCAAGGGGAAAGCAGTGCTTCCCCCCGTGGACCCCCTTGTTGTTGTGGAGGATGCCCATGTCTCAAACAGCGCCTGCTCAGGTTCGCCAGAGACGACCTAAAAAACAGTCCGCCAGAACGGAAGGACGTCATCATGACCTGCGTATTCGTTTGTCCACGATAGAGTATGAGAAGGTTCAGGCGGCAGCAGGGGCGGGCGACATGACGATCTCGTGCTGGATGCGTGACCTCATACTGGTCTCTCTTGGCACTGGCGGGGAATACGGGCGACTAGCCGTTGAGATGCAGTCTTTGGCCCGTCAGTTATCCGGGATTGGTAACAACCTGAACCAGATTGCCCATACCCTGAACGGGGGTGGGTCAGTGGATATGTCGGACATTGTGGAGACGTTGCATGGGGTGAATAGTCATAACGCCCGTCTGCGCAAGCTCCTGCGAAAGATACGGACATGATTATCAAAGCCACGCGGATCGTGGCCGCAGATTCATGGCATGGTTTGTGGCGACACCTGATGCGTACGGATGAGAATGAAGACGTCCGGATCATTGAGGGGCAGAAGTTCAATCTTAATCAAGCTGTTCTGGATGCTGTCAGTCATGGATGCGGGTATGGGTTACGGCATGTCATGCTTAATCCGGAGCTGGAAATTACCCCGAAGCAGTTTGAAGACTGTCAGTTAGCATATCAACGGGAGTTCGGTGCGGAAGCCCCCCTTTTGATTGTGGAGCATCAAAAGCCACGGGCGGGTGGTCTGGGGTTTGAACGACATCGCCACATGGTGTTTGCTGAGTGTCTGGAAACCCAACGGGTTCTGGACTCTCGTTTCATAAAAATACGGAATGAAAAAGTCGCGCGGTTATGCGAACTGGCATGGGGGCATCCTCTGACGTCAGGCAAACATAATGACAAGGTGATCCAGCATCTGGAAGCATCACCACACGCAGCCATGAAACAGGCTGCTGCCCATCTTAAGCAGGCTTTCTGGGGAGAACAGGTGCTGCTTCAGGCGACCTTTACGGATGCGGCGCACCAGACGACCAAAAGACGGGCGGGTCATTCGGTGCTGCCAGCCATGCGAGCCGAACTTCGACAGCTCTGGCAGGAGACGGGTTGCGTGTTGCAGACGTTTGTCGAGCGTGCTGGAGAGAGAGGATATCTGGTCACGCAGGGCGACAAACCTGGCGTATGGTTGATTGAAAATGCCGAAGGCTATCATCTGGCTCTGCACAGGGTTTTGCGCCTGCGGCGACAGGACCTGGAAGAACTGATGGATGAGCAGGACCGACCCATGACCGCTACCCTGCCCAGACGGTGGTCTGGCAGGGGGGAGACTTTGCCGCCACTCCCTGAAACATCCGCCTATCAAACATCAATGAAAAAGCTGGCGGATGTGATCCGTCCGCCGTGGAAACGTTCGGACTGTCGTGCTGAGTTATTGGCACGTCCGTATCTGCATGAGGTGCATAAGCTGGAAAGCCAGACAGGTGAAGAGAAACTGGCCGCATTATTGGCGGCACTGATTATGCGTTTTCTGGCTATTTTGTTTGGTGTGAGGGTCGAGATTCCGCCTTTAACGGCACAGGCTGCAAGGCAGAGGATTGAAGAAAAGACACGGGAACTTGCCCAAGCGCGCCAGGAGGCTGTGAGAGCACATTTTGAAATGGACGGTGTTCAGGCAGCTCTGAAGCAGAGACGGTTGCTCCGGAGCTGCCTTGTGTCACAAAATCTGGCAGTGCGTCAGGCCATGCAGGCAGAACAATTGGAACTGGCGATGACATTGTTGGGAAAGCAAAAGCAGACCACGCCTGAAAGAGGGGCAAATAAGAGGGAGATGTGAAAGTGCAGTGGCCGCAGTCGCCTTCTACTGGAACGTAGGGGCCATTACCAAGCGAACCACAAAGCGGACATGCTCACCTAGCTATCACTTCTTCTCAATGTAGCAATCTTTGCGCGACTTTTCGTAAATCGCACATTATCAAGATTAGGTGGTATCGCTGATTACGAGGGCACAATGGCTAGGCAGATGAAGAATTATTCAGGCAAACACCTATACGAAGTGCAGTTGAAAAATGGACGCAGTAATCCTGATTGGTTTGCCTTTCACGAAGGAGTCGAGGAATTGGGCGGCAAGGCTCCAGATTTCGGAGGAATCAATAATATTGCCCTTATAGGTACGCATCACGATCTCACAACAGTTGAGGTCATCGTTGCTCGAAATATGAAAGATGATTCTGACCTGACGGTCACTGAAATCACAAAAGAGTCCATGGAACAAACTCACCATAGTATCTACACAGAGACCATCGATAACTATTTCCTGCCATATGAGAGCTATCCGGCTATTGAAGATTGAACTGAAGCGGCGAGCAATTCACCTTCTGGAAGTCTTGAACGGGCTTCAAGAGATCTACAGCATTCAAAAGCTATAAAAGGTAGCCAGCCTAAGCATCACGTAATAAAATAGCAGATTCTTGTTTTTCTACGGCGTGTCGTCAGTTAAGCAGGATGATGATTGAGGCGAACTGCACGGCTGCGAGGAAGGTCGATTTCAGTTTATCGTAGCGGGTTGCGATAGCGCGAAACTGCTTGAGTTTATTGAAGAACCTCTCAACAAGGTTCCGTTCATGGTAGAGAGCGAAGTCTGTTTCCCGTTGGGTCGCTCTGTTGCGTTTTGGCGGGATGACCGGGGTAATTCCGCGCTGTATCAGCCGATCGATCAACCTGTCCGCGTCATACGCCTTGTCAGCAAGGAAAGCATTAGGGTCGATGTTTTCCAGAAGTGGTTCTGCCTGGGTGATATCGGCATCCTGTCCCGGTGTGATGCTGAGTTCCACCGGGTTGCCCAGAGCATCGCAGATGGCATGAATTTTTGTCGTCAGACCACCCCGGGATCGCCCGATGGCCTGATCCTGCCCCCCTTTTTCAGGGCGCCGGCGCTATGCTGATGCGCCCGGACAATTGTGCTGTCGATCATCATGTATTCGTTGTCGTGATCAGCGGCCAGATAACGAAATATCCGTTCGATGACACCGCTTTCACACCAGCGGCGCAGACGTCGGTGCACATTTTTCCAGTCCCCGAAACGGGCAGGAAGGTCGCGCCATGGAATGCCCGCGCGATAGCGATACAGCACCGCCTCCACGAACAGACGGTTGTCCGCCGCTGTGCCGCCGACATGACTTTCGCGGCCGGGAAGAAGATCCTTTATCCGCTCCCACTGGTCGTCGCGCAAACCATAGCGCCGCATTCTTCTGTCTCCCCTCAAAAACCGGGAAAACAGTCAGCACACGCAGCCACAAAGTACAACCCTTATGCGCCACACTCAGGGCTTAACTGACGACACGCCGTAGTCGTCAGAGGACATTTCGCCCCCCAGCAAGGCTGCCTATCGCCATCATCTTTAGCGATTTATACTCAATTTAACCAATTTAGAATAGGGAATACTATGAACAACTATATACGAGAAATGCTTCAGGCGCTAGATTCTTTCGATATCCCGGATATTGGTCCAGAAATCAACAATGTAACTGTAGATTATGATGGAAAAAAATCACCTCTGTAAACATACATTCTGATTATGGATTTAGTCTATATAATAGAATGAGTCCGAGCATATATGTTATAAATAGCTTGTACTATCAGATATTTGATGCGTGGGTAGATATAAAACATCCAGAGACTATAGGTCGCTCATTTATAGATAAGTACAATAGAATGCCAAATAATAGTAATTTCGAAAAATGCATTAGTCGGATTTATAGAATATTAACGTGCATTAGGAATATACTTATACACAACCATAATAATATTAGTTTTTCTGGGGGGAATTTAGAGTCAAAATTCATAATGGGGCACGGAAAAAAAGAATTAGAAATAAATATAAGTATAGCTATTCGTTCAATATATGTTTTATATAAGATTGTTAAGCTCATATCTATAAAAGAGATGTCAGCCACGAAATATAATACAGATATTATTTTATCTATGTTCTCGTCGGCATTAAAAGGTATTAATCAGTTTCATGATTATGTATTCGGAAAAACAGACGTTCCCATATTGAATCCACATATTGAAGGATTAACTATTTCATGGAGAAGAAGATACTTCCAAAAAAATACCATTATTAATGAAAACGAAAATGATGGGCATATAAGGATTCTTAATCCATACACTATCTCTGAAAGAGATACTGTACCTGCAGGTGTCGACTACAATATTGTAGTATCTGGAGAAAATTACATTGTCCCATCAGAGGCTTTTGAGCACGAGATAGGGATAAACAAAAGTGAACTACATAAATGGATCGTTAAAAATCAAGAAGAATGTCCTTTTTATCTGAATTATAACAATATTACTCAGGCGTCACGTTAAATAATAAAAGAAGACGAAAGAGGGGGATAACAGTAAAACTCTACTTTATTTCCCTGCTGAACGGACAGTCAGCTCTCCCCCGATAGTGTTGAAAAAGTCGCGCTTGCTTTGAGAGTGAAGCACTGATTCACTCTTCGCTGGAGGAACCTGTAAATGATGGGTGATCGAACGAAAATACAGGAGGCACTGTTCTACGAGTTCCGTCTTGAAGATCATGTGCCAGCTGGCCACCTTTTGCGTTCAATTGATCGCTTTGTTGATCTGGACGGCCTGCGTGAGCATCTTCGCCCATTTTACAGCGGCACGGGGCGGCCTTCAATCGATCCCGAGCTGATCATCAGGATGTTAATCGTTGGCTACGTGATGGGTATTCGATCCGAGCGACGGCTATGTGAAGAAGTCCATCTTAACCTGGCCTACCGGTGGTTCTGTGGCCTTGGTCTCAATGGCCCTGTGCCTGATCATTCGACATTCTCGAAAAACCGGCACGGACGCTTCCGGGAGAGTGATCTGCTTCGCTAAATGTTCGAAATGACCGTCCGGCAGTGCATCGCCAAGGGGCTGGTGGGCGGTGAAGGCTTTGCGGTCGATGCCAGCACGATCAAGGCCGACGCTAATCGGCACGCAGTGTTCCGAGCCCAGACAAGCTGCCAATCGAGGCAGCCCATCGTGCTGTGCTGGAGTATTTCTCGGTGCTGGACGATGCTGCATTTGGATCTGCTACGCCCGTACAACCAAAATATCTCTCTCCGGTCGATCCTGCGGCACGTTGGAACGCTGCAAGCGGTGGCCTTGCTTATTATGCCTACTGCACAAATTACCTCATCGACCTTAAATCGGCTGTCATCATGGATGTAGAAACCACGACAGCCATCCGGCAGGCCGAGGTTACGGCGCAACGCCGAATGATAGAGCGTACGCAGGAAACATTTGGAATATGGCCCGAAAGGCTTGCAGCGGATACAGCTTATGGATCCGCTGAAAATCTTGCGTGGCTGGTTCATGAGCGTGGCATAGAACCTCACATTCCGGTCTTCGACAAATCTGCCCGGCAGGACGGGACTTTCGAACGCCGAGATTTCACATATGACCACGTGCACGATCTTTACGTCTGTCCAGGCGGACAGGAACTGAAGCAGCAGTGGCGCAAGATCAACTCGGATCGATCAAACACCCCTCCCGACAACCTCCTTCGATACCGTTCGTCGAAACTCGCGTGCGACGTATGCACTCTCAAACCAAAATGCTGCCCCGATCAGCCCAGTCGTAAGGTTCTGCGCTCCGTCCATGAAGGCGCTCGTGATATGGCCCGCGAGATTGCCTTAACCGACGCCTATATTGTCTCCAGACGAGAACGAAAGAAGGTCGAAATGCTGTTTGCTCACCTCAAGCGCATTTTGAAGATCGATCGGTTGAGGCTCAGAGGACCAAACGGTGCCCGTGATGAGTTTCATCTCGCCGCAGCTGCCCAAAATCTCCGCAAAATGGCGAAACTGATATCTCCCGGAGCGCCTGCCTTATCCTCCTGAGGTAAGAAAGCCGCACGCATGTCGAAGTGGTTTGGCAACACCTTCACTCCTCACCATGAGTTTTTCAACACTATCCCCCCCAAAGCTACCGTTTACGTCATCTGTCAGGCGTGAAGTGTATGAAAGGCGGATAGATGAGCGCCTCAACAACCCGTTGCAGGTTCTTCACTTCAATGCCTGACATATAGTTTGTTGTTCCCTGTGAACGATGCGTTGCTTCATGCCCCAGCAGCGCATCAATCCAGAGTTCGCGGATATCGTTCTCCTGATTACGTAGCTTGGTGGAGACAAGGTGACGGAAGGAATGGAAGGTCACATCTTCTGGAATGCCTATACGGCGTTTGAATTTCGAGAAGGCCTGTGCAAACTCGTTCCCTCTGACCCCGTGTGGTGCGATTGTCAGTTCATCAAACAAGTAGAGTCCTGAGCTTTTGAACGTCAGGATTCCGGCTTCAAGCAGTTTGCTGTGTATCGGGACAATGCGTGTGCCTGCGGCAGTCTTGGGCGACCAGTTGCGCTGCTTGCCGTTCACAATCTCGGTGTGAGGCTGGATGTGGAAGCAGGGGATGCCGTCGATAATCTCGACGTCCTTGTTACGCAGGTTGCAGATTTCACCCAGCCGCATCCCTGTATAAAGGGCTGTCTGGATAATCCCCTGATATGTGCGCTCGGATGTCACCCGACTTGTCCACGGTGCGGATAAGAGCTGTTGCAATTCCTGCTCCGACCATGCGCGACGCTCGATTTTCTTGGTGATGTCGAACTTCCAGCCTTCAAAGGGATTGCGGGTGGCGTAGTCGCGCTGGACTAAGTGTCGCCACAAGGCGGACATGCGGGAGAAATGGTTTTTGACGGTCTTGCCCGATACGGTGTCAAGCTCGAACTCTTCTGCCTGTGCGACGGCCTCCCGGATAGGCGGGGTTGATTTCCCTTTGCCGTGATGAGCCGGGAGTCCTGAAAGCAGGTCACGAAACTCGCCAGCAATCTTCCCTGTGACATCGGCAACTGGCATGTCCCCGAATGCTTCGGTGAACAGGGCAACGGAGTTGGTTGTTCCTTTGATTGTGTCAACGCTCTTGGTCTGATCGGAGAATACGAAGCGTTCAGCCATTTCTGACAATCTGGGGCGCGTATCACGCTTCTGAGTAAGCTTTTGGGTGGCTTTCTTGGCAGGTGTCAGAGGCTGCGTGTCTTCAAAGATTTCTGGCTGTGCAGTGGTGCTGACATTGGTGATGATACTGGTCAGGTTTGCAATCTGCTCGCGCAACCCCTGTTTTTCTGTATCGCTGACCTTGGTGTCGACAAGGATATCGGTGCTTAATCTGCTCAGACGGTGCAGAAGATCATTCATGGCGGGAGTGACACGCTCGAAAAAATCTTCGGTCTGCTTCACAAGGGTGAGTTTCTCGTAAAGATGACGGGCTTCATCGGCCTTGCGGCGTGATTGTGCAGCGGCGCGTTCAACGTTACGCAGGTCTTCATGTTCGGCGATGATCTTCTTCTGAAGGGCAATCAGTTCCTTCAGTTCGGCTTTGGTTGGTTCGGGTGCGGCATCCTTGGCCTTATTGAACAACTCGCCGATCCTTCCATAAAGCAGCCCTGCGCGTTCGCGCGCTATCACTTTATTGCTGGTTTTCAGCGCAAGGGAAAACTCTTTCCGACCTAGTATGGCTTGGATGTCGCGTGGCACGGCACGCCTGAAATAATACCTCGTCCCCATGACCCGTAGCATCCCGCACTCTCATCCCGCACGTTCAAGCTGCTGGCAAACTTATGGGTAAAAAATTACCGTCACAGTTCCGAAACTAATAAATCCTTCTAAATCAAGGATTTATGGTGCGAACTGCGGGACTCGAACCGAGACGTTACAATTGCCCATAGGCTTTTACCCGGGGAAATTCCCCTTTGTTGCGTATGGTAAATGTCTATCCCAAGCATTATGGGAAAGGCAAATGGGGGCAGGGGAAGGCCGTTATTAAGAGCGTTCTTATAAGTTTCCTTCCAAGATTGATCGGCTGATTTTTGTGGGGGCCATGTGGTCAACCGATGCGAAGGAAGATCGGGGACACCCTGTCGGACGGCGTCAGCGCGCTGACGCGCATCCTTGCTGGCGCGAGGGCGGAGCCATTAGCTTTTTTTCGGCAACGGGATTTGATTGCGTCCCCTGTGTCGCTGCCATAATCTGCACTCATGGCCCGCGCTCCTTCTACAAAATCTGCCACCCGCAAATCCGCCGCATCCGCGAAAGTCGGCACGACCGTCACGAAAGAGAATCTGAAAGCCCTTGGTGCGGATCGGCTTGCAGACCTTCTGGTCGAGCTGTCGGAACAGGATGCCGTGCTCACCCGGAAGCTGCGTATGGCGCTGACAGCCACGCATGCGAAAGATAAACTCGGCAAGGAGATCGAAAAGAGGCTGCGAACGATCCAGCGCTCCCGTGGTTTCCTGCCTTGGGACCGGATCAAACCCCTCGCCACGGAACTCGACACCCTGCGACGCGCCATTCTCGATGATGTTGCGATGGCGGATGTCGGGCATGCCATTTCCGCGATGCGTATTCTCGTGGAACTTGCTCCTTCCGTCTATGAGCGCTCTGATGACAGTTCCGGTTATCTGTCAGATGTGTTTCGCGAAGCGGCAGCCAATCTTGGCTTCCTCTGGGGGCGACAGGCTGGCAGGGATCCGGCTGTCACAGTCAGGGATCTGCTCACACTTCTCGATGCGGATAAATATGGCACGTGTGACCATCTGCTCGCGTCGTGCGGTAAGGCGCTAGGTACAGAGGGTGCGACCATGCTCAGGGGCACACTCGTCACACGACTGCACGACCTCCCTGCCTCCCGGGGAAAAGACGATTATCACATTAACAGGGTGCGCATGCAGACCTTCGGTCACCTAAGGGACCTGGCCGACGCAATGGGTGACGTTAATGCCTATATCGAAGCAGTCAGCCTGAATGATCGTCAGGCTGCCTATATTGGCGATATTGCGCGCCGCCTGTTGGACAAAGGGCGCGCCTCGGAGGCGCTTGAATGGCTCGATCGGGAGACGGGCGAAACTTCCAGGTTTCACGGGGAAAACGACGATCTTCGGATCGAAGCGTGCGAAACCGTGGGCGACCGCGACACAGCCCAGTCCCTGCGATGGAAAGTCTTTCAGGAACGTCTTAGCTTGCCGCACTGCCAGGCATATCTGCGCCATCTCAGCGATTACGATGCGATTGATGCGGAAGAGCAGGCACTTAATCATATCTGTAATTTCCCGGTCAGAGGCGTGGCGCTCTCCGCTCTGCTGGAATGGCCAGCGCTCGACGTTGCTGCCCGTCTCGTGCGGGAACATACGGCAGAACTGGACGGGCGTGATTACGAGACGCTACGTCCGGCTGCGGATCGTCTGTCTGAAGTGTATCCCAACGAGGCAACGCTTCTTTATCGTTTACTGATCGAGGCCGTTCTGGATAAGGCGCTTTCCCGCTATTATTCCTATGCTGCGAAGGACCTCGCCTCCTGTCATCTGCTTGCGCCAATGCTGACAGCGACGTATGGCATGGAAACCCATGAAGCCTTCATGACCCGGTTGAAAGTGCAGCATAAGCGCAAGTTGGGATTTTGGTCGCTGATTGGCGGAAACTAAAGGCAGCAATGGGGGCGGATTGTCCGGTTTGCATACCCGCGTCATTAGAAGTGGACATAGGTTACTTTTAGCTTGAAACAGAAGAAGCGGCTGAAGATGTATCGACCATGTAGACACATCAAGGATGAGCTTCAATGCTTGGGACCGTGCGCAAATAGGGAAACTGCGCTGCCATTCGTTTGCAAGCCAATATTCTTGAAGTGGCTCACCTACAGGTTAATCAGGCGGTTGATGTCAGGGAAGAAGATGGGCGTACTCGTTGGGTGAGGGGGGAATGCCGACGTGATATGAACACCTCCGTCATTCCATTATGGGATGCTGCGCATCAGGCGCTCGCCACTTCCTGCCCCCCACCAATGCAAGGAAAAGCGCCGCCTAACCACTGGGAACAACTCTCCCGACACAAAATTGGATCGGGGATCCTTTAACCGGGTATGTTGATTCCGGTCCGCGTTTTACCTCTCGGGGAAAACCAGCACATAGCTGGTGCTTCTTCCTCCCGCCGCCTCCCTGGCCAGAATATTACGCGACATGAGATCATTGATATCTCGCAGGGCTGTATCTGGTGACGTCTTTGCAAGCTTTGCCCATTTGGATGATGTCAGTTTGCCCTCGAACCCGTCGAGCAGGCGATTCAGCATGAGGCGTTGCCGGTCATTGATCGATTGCCCGGCCAGATTGTCCCAGAAACGTGCCTTCTGGATGACCTTTCCCAGGACCTGATCAGCGCGATCAAAGGCGTGATCCAGCGCCCCCAGAAACCAGTGAAGCCAGGACGTGACGTCCATGTCCCCCTTCTGGGTAGCCTCAAGGATTGCGTAATAATCCTTCCGTTCCTGCCGGATCTGGGCCGACAGGCTGTAGAAACGCTGCTCTGTCTGTTCCGAACGCGCCAGCATGAGGTCACCGATGGCCCGTGCCATGCGCCCGTTTCCATCCTCAAAGGGATGAATGGTAACAAAACACAAATGTGCGATGGCTGCCTTCAGCACAGGATCCAGCGCCTGCTCGGCATTGCACCAGTTGAGGAAGACCCGCATCTCTGCCGGCACCCTGCTGGCAGCCGGTGCCTCATAATGTACTTTCTCCCGTCCGACAGGGCCTGATACGACCTGCATCGGGCCGGTTCTGTCATCACGCCATTCGCCCACCAGAATGCGTGACATTCCGTTTCGCCCTGTGGGAAATAAAGCTGCATGCCAGGCAAACAGCCTTTCTTCGGTCAAAGGCTCAGCGTAATGCCGAGTTGCGTCCAGCATCATTTCCACGACGCCTTCGATATCCCGATCCACTGGCGCCAGCGCGCCAATATCCATCCCCAGTCGTCGGGCGATGGAAGAACGTACCTGCTCGCGATCAAGGTTTTCACCCTCGATCTCGCTCGATTTGATGACATCTTCCGTCAAGGTCAGAAGCACGGCCTCCGACCTGAAATCGAAGCCAAGGCTTTCCATATGCCCCAGGAGTCGACCCTGCCGGTGGCGCACCGCAGCCAGTTCATGGGAGATAGTATCCTTGTCCCACCGGAAGTCGGGCCAGTCTTCATGCTGATAAATATATCTTGTCATATTCCCTGCACCTCTTGAGGGGAATATGACGCTTAATCACCGCAGATCGCAAGTTTATATCCGCATTATGTGCGGTGAATGCGTCCATTATCCAACGCATATACTGGTCGAGCGCCTGGCAGAGAAGCATCCACGGCCCTTTCTCCCCTACCGGCGGGATACAAGCCCACCAGCAGTAGGTCATGACACTCGCCACGGATGAGTTCATCCGCCGCTTCATGCTGCATGTCCTGCCACGGGGATTTCATCGCATCCGCCATTATGGCCTGCTGGCCAGTTCCAGCCGCAAGACCAGCCTCGCCCGGGTGCGGGGACTGCTCAAGGTGACACTCACACCAGCGCCAGAGATCCCGGCCCCGGATCGGTCACGCCACTGCCGGGCCCATGCTGCGGTGGTCCGATGATCGCCATCCAGATCCTTCCCCGATGGTGCCAGCCCCGAGGGCCGCCACGGGCGACTGATCCGACCGGGGGATCACCATGACAGCCCGCAGAGACCACAGCATGACCGATCCCGCAGTGGCTCCGCCCCGGCAAACCGGGACTCCTGTACGCATCACTGGAAAATCCGGTAAAATCGCCGCCTACACAGCAAGTTCTGTCATCGCGTCATGCAGATCCGGTCACAAAAACCCGTTCCAGTTCCACAAACGCACCTGTATGTTCTGGCTCAGGCTTTCCCCTGGGTAGCGCCAGTTGCAAATTCCCCATAACTGAGTCCCGGTGTCGCGGGTTCGGTCTTCCCAGACTTTCGTACGCCTCGCGGCGCCCGAAACCCTTTAGGAGAGCGGAAGGTTCGGTTTACGCTTGGAGATCAATAAACTGGACATACATGCTTGCAGCAGATCGTTTAGCTGAGGTCGAAGAAATCCAGATCGATCCTCTTGATCTCTATGGTACGGCTGACGCGTACACCGACGTCATGTTCGATCATCAGATCGGCCAATGCTGCGCCGTCAATCAAAATGACGCGCTGGCTCAGATGGCGTACGAAGTCCATCGCCGGGGCGCTGAAGGATGACGTGGTGACAAACACGCCCTTGTTCGATCCATGCCCCACAAGCGAGCCAACAAAGGCCTGTACGTCAGGACGCCCGACGCTGACATGGGCGGCATAACGCTTCGCCTGCACGTAGATTCGGTCCAGCCCAAGGCGATCTTCATTAATCACACCGTCAACACCGCCGTCCCCCGTGCCGCCGAGGCGTTTTGCTGCGTCTTCGTGACTGCCGCCATAGCCCATGGCCACCAGGAGATCGACGATCAATTGTTCAAAGAAAGCGGGGCTCTGTTGCAGGATCTGCTCAAGAAGGTCCGAGCGCAGTTCGGACATCAGTTCCGTATGCGCGGCCTCAATCCGCTCTTCAGGCGTCTGGTTGTCTGACGTGGTAGCATCGGTCGGCCTTGGCACGGCTGTCTGCTCGGCAGCCTCGCCTGATGTGCCACCGACAAAGCTGAGAAACGACGGATACTGCTCAAGCATGGCGCGAGTAATAGCGGGAGGAGCCGAGGCAAGAAGGTCACTGCCAGCCGGCGTGATCGTGAACTGACCCCTTGCAGGAGAAGACAGCAGGCCAGCTTTCATCAGGTATGTCTTAGCCCAATGAACGCGGTTGGGTAGCAATCTCTGTCTGCCGCTCGGAAGCAACGCGGCCTGGTCTTCCGACGACAGTCCGAACTCGTCCGCAATCGCCTCGGCAACTTCCGGCACGCGACGAATGCCTGTGGCGGCGAGGCGCAGGACTGGCAGCATGAGAGACTGGTAGTCAGGAACGGCCATGGTGTTCGATCAAACCTCGTATTCATATTGCGATCGTGGTTGAGAGCGGTTTTTATAATCCGCTTTGGATTCATCGAAATAAATAATCGTCCAATCTGGCAATTCCACCTTGATCGCGCGGGCGATTTCCAGACCGTCTCGGGCGAAGGCTTCCATATCGAACGGTGGGCTGTTTTCCTCAGGCGGGAAGTCATAGTCATCATAGCGTTGGGCCCATGCACGAAGCCGTTCTCGCAATCCCTCGCTGACGGGGAGTTCGTCTGCACATGTCGAACTGCCGTCGCGATGCCAGACGCCTTCACAGCCGTATTCGCCCATGATGCGAACCCATTTTTCGTCTGCGAGGGACGGTTCCTCAGCCATGCTTTTCTGTCTGCCGTTTCCTGGGAACGGGCATGTCTTGAGTGGACTGTTTGCGCCCTCTTTTCGGTTTCGGATCCGCAGCACGTTCGGCCCGGATGCGGTCGAGCAACACGCTGGCAGGTTCGTCAGTCGGATCCTGCGGGACGAGTTCGCCGCGGAAGGCTTTTGCGAGAAGGGAGGATTCGAGGCGGTTGAGGAGAGTTAGGGCGCGTTGGGCTTCGGATTCGAGGCGGTTCGCACGGGCGAATAAGGTGTCCAATGACTTGACCACATGCGCTCTAACGTCTGAAGGAGGAAAAGGCACTAATAGTTGCTTTACGATTTTTCCATTTATTTTCGGCATATTGCCGGCAGTTCCGGTTGCGTTTTCTCGGAAATGCTTGCGTGTATTTGGAGAATTTAAGAAATACCAAATTAGTCTTGATAGGTTCTCGTCCTGAACACGCACACGCATCATCAAGTCAGGGTAAATATATTTTTTCTCGGGTCCATAGAATATTGCGGAAACTCCCAGATGCTCAAGTGCATTGGCTCGTTGAATAAGTATATCTCCGCTTTTTAGCCAAAACTTCGAATCATATGGGACTGTCTCGTGAATTCTCTTCGTCGCAGCCTTATCCAGGCGGATATAACTGCTTGTGGTTGCTGTTAGTTTTAGTGAAAGCGTACCTTGGGCAGTGCTATCAGTTGACGGTGACCAACCATTTGTCGGCCCGTCGGATACTAAATCTTGTAATTTGGCGGTTGGCCATGTCGAATTTGTAGAGAAAATTGCCTGGGTTGCTTTGTGTTTCAGTTGCTTTTTCAACACCTGAACACGCTCCAACTCTGCCCGGGCGCGGGCGATGCGGGCCGTCAGGCTGTCCAGTTTGGCGACGATGCGGCGTTGTTCGGCGAGAGGGGGAAGAGGAAGCTTCGTAGTCTCGAATTTACCCTTTGTTACGTGAGCAAGTCCTACCCCGCCTTGAGCTTTGCCGATTAATTCATGCAAAGTCGAATTGATAGCGATTTTGAAATAATTTTTATCTATATCTAAGTCATTAAAAATTATTTTGAATATGTGCTGGTTGAGAATAGCCTTCTGTCCCATCCACAAATGAGCACCAAACGACGTTCCCGGTGTTCCGGACCATGCGAACAGCAAGTCTCCCCTGTTGACTAAAAATTTATCGGGAATCTCTCGGTCATAGTAGTTATACAATGCTTGAGAATTGTTTAGATTTTGTATCCGTATAATTGGCAAACCCGTTTTAGACCACTCAGATGGTTTAAAAGCTTTTCCATTAACAAGATTACACAATTCACCAATATCGGCTTCAACCCATCCCTGCGGTAACATCACTCCGCTGCCTCCGCCCCAACATCCACCGCGTCGCTTTCAAGCTCCGCCATCAGCGCCGTTATTTCTTCCAGCGCCGATTTCAGGTGCCCCTCGATGGCCGCAGCGATGTCCTCCGGCGTTTCCAGCCCGTCTTCAGCCTGATCGGTCGTGTCTTTCAGCCAGGTGATATCGAGATTGTCGCCTCTGGCCGCGATCTCCTCGCGTGTGAAGCGACGGAAGCGGCTTTCCTCGCCCTGATCCTTGCGTTTTGCACGTCCATTACGGTCCGAGCCGAAGGCTTTGACGAAGTCATCCAGATCACTGGTGCGGAACGGGTTGGTTTTGCCGTAGGAAGGTGCGCCGGAGCGGGCGTCGTAGATCCAGACGGCTTTTGTCGTGTCTTCAATCGGTGCGTCATTTTCCGAGCGGGTGAAGAACAGCACGTTGGTTTTCACGCCCTGGGCGTAGAAAATGCCGACAGGTAGACGCAAAATCGTGTGCAGGTCGCACCAGTTCATCAGCATTTTGCGCAGAGCCTTGCCGCGCCCGTCATCGAACAACACGTTATCCGGGATAATAACGGCGGCGCGGCCGCCCGGCTTCAGGGCGCGAATGCAGTGTTCCACGAAGGGAAGCTGGTAGGAGGAGACGGCCGAGGTGATCGTCAGATCGTCGCGTGTCGGCGGCCCACCTGCGGGGCCGAACGGCGGGTTGGTCAGGATCAGATCGACAGTTTTGAACTGCGCCCGTGCGCCGGTTGGGCTGAGGGTGTCGCCGAGCACGATGTTGTTCGGGTCGATGCTGTGCAGATAGAGGTTCATCAGCAGCAGGCGATAGGTGTCGGGGACGTTCTCGACGCCGCGCAACGCATCCTGAAGCTGGAAGGCCTGCTGCTTGGGAGACAGGGTGAAGTAATCGTCCGTCTCGGCTTTCATGTGCAGATTGGCGGCAATCAGGAAGCCGCCGGTGCCACAGGCCGGGTCTTCGATGATCTCGCCTGCTTCTGGTTGCATCAGACGGACCATGACATCGATCAGGGCGCGGGGTGTGAAATACTGGCCAGCGCCGCGTTTGGTCTCTTCCGCCATACGCTGGAGCAGGCCTTCATAGGCGTCACCGAAAGAATCCCGCTCTTCCGTGAACCAGTGCAGTTCGTCGATGGCATTGATGAGTTTTCGCAGGTTCGCCGGATCGCGCACGATGGTCGCGGCATTCTGGAAAATGGAGACGATGGCGCGATCAGAAACCTTTTCCCCGTCTCCAAGGTCGATCAGGGCTTGCTTGTAGAGTCTGAGAACTTCGGTTTCGTTAGCGGTTTTCAGGACCTTCCAGCGGTATTGCACGGGAATACGCGTCTCGTCCTTCTGCTCGGACGCCATTTTCAGAAAGAGCAGATAGGTCAGTTCCGTGACGTATTGCTGGTAAGTGACGCCATCTTTGCGGAGCAGGGCGCAGAGGCGCCAGAGTTTGTTCACCAGATCGGCAGCGGGATTCATACGTCAGACACTTCCTGTTACGCGGCTCGGCCTCCTTCTGATCCGTCGGACCAGATGGCAGCATTAAGATCCTTCAATACATCACTCAGGCCAGAATCAAAGGTCTGGTTGATCACGTCAAAGCCGCCTTGTTGTGCAAACAGCGGGTCGGACAGCAGGGCTGGGTCGCCCACGGGCTGGTCTTTCAGGGCGCGGCCGATACGGTTCAGCCATTGTGTCTGTCTGGGTGTCCAGTTTCGGGACGCAAGGATTTTCTGCACGCCGTTTTCCACGCGGGTTGCGTAAGGCACCAGTGGATCGCCAAGAGCCGCCTGACGGACGAAGCCGAGAATGTGGGCGGCAATGTCGGCGTTGCGTGCGGTGCCGTAAGCGCGGCGGAGACTGGCTTCGGAGAAACCGTGTTCATCCAGTGCGGTGGCGAGGTCCTTGAGGTCCTGCCGTGTTAGATCGCGGGGCTTCTGTGTTGCCGCGATCAGGGCGGGAAGCGCGTTCATGTTAGCACGGATATAGGCCTCGAAACTTTCGATGTAATCGGCGGGGCTGGCCTGTTTCCCGAAGGTATCGGTGATGGAGACAAGCTCGTCCTCATGCTCCGAGATATAGATACCGTTCGGGCGCGTGCGGTTACCCGCGTGGTCGAGAATGGTCGCAAGGGAAGGATGCCGGGCGAACAGGTCCGCCGTCGCCGATGGTGGTGCGTCACGGAGTTGGTCTGGCAGGGCGGCCAGCGGGCCAAGCACGGCTTCAAGCGGTGCGGCGTATTCGGGGGCGATGTGACGGACGCGCTGGCGCAGTTTGACGATGATCTGATCGCGGACCCAGGTGCGGTCTTCATCCGTGGTGGCGCGGTTCAGATCGCCAAGAAGGGTCGCGAAGCTCAGTGAAGGATTGACCACTACCGGCTTCATGTCGGTGACGGTTTGCAAGTTGGCGTAGATATCGACTGCATCGAAAATGCGGAAATATTCCTTGCCGATCTCATCGCAACGACGTGTCGCGCGTCCGATCATCTGGTCATACAGGATACGGCTGTTGACCCGCCGCACAAAGACGAGATTGACGATGGAGGGGATGTCGATCCCCGTGGTCAGCAGATCGACAGTCACGACATATTTCGGACGAGGATCACTACGGAAGACCTTGATCCGCTCATTGGGACGGTCCACCTCGCCAGTGATCTTCTCGACCATGTCATGCGGCTGAGGACCGTATTCTTCGATTAACGCCTGACGCAGCGCCTTGACCAGAATATCGGCGTGCGTATCGCGGGCAGCGAAGATAAGGGTCTTGCCGGGCTTGTCCGGCGGGCATTCCAGCGCGACGGCGGTGGCCACCGCACGGTTGAAGGCTTCCGTGTGGACCTTCTTGTTAAACTCGGCGACTTCGAAATCGACTTCGTCTTCAAGATCGAAGAGGTCAACCTGATTGGTGCGGGAGTCCACGACGGCGACTTCCTCGCCCGCGTCAAAGTGAATGCCCGTCTGGCTGAGAGCTGTCGTGATGCGGCGTGGCGGGCGATGGTCAATGAGATGCCCCGCGATGACGGCTTGACGATAGCTGTAGTGAAAGACCGGTGCGCCGAAAATCTCCCTTGTGTGCAGAGCAGGAGTTGCCGTCAGGGCGATCTGGGTGGCGTCGAAATAATCGAGGACACGCCGATAGGCAGAGAGGTAATCGTCCAGATTGCGGAAACCAAGATCGTCATCCCGTAATTCGGCATCCAGCACATAGCCACGATGCGCCTCATCGACGATGATGAGATCGTAGCTGCCCGGTGTCGGATGCTGGCCGTCCGGGTTGTCGAAAAGACGACGGATCATGGCCTGTACGGTGGAAACCTGAACCCGGTCCTCAAGGTCGGGGATCGCTTTGTCCATTCCCGCAATCGGAAAGATCTTATCGAATTTGAGCAGGCTGGCTGTTTCGGTATTGCTCATGGAATCCAGCGTCTGGATACCGAGGGCTTTCCGGTCAACCAGAAACAGGATGCGCCGGAACCGCTGGGCGCGGAGAAGCTCGTACATCAGCGCGATGGCAAGGCGGGTTTTGCCGGTTCCGGTCGCCATAGCGATGAGCAGGCGACGCTGCCCATTGGAGATGGCCTCCTCGACGGCATGAACCGCTTCAATCTGGTAATCACGCAATCCCGTCACGCCGAGCTGACGGTCCGTCTTCGCCAGAGCAGCGGCATCGAGTTTCTGTTCCAGCCGTGCAGTCAGATCACGCGGGGAAAACCAGTCCATCAGGGCGCGTGGTGGTTCGCCGGTGCGTGCGTCCCAAAACCAGATGCCGGAGAGGGCTTCCAGTCTCTTGAAATAGGGACGACCGTTGGTCACGAATACGAACGGAACACGAAACGCCGTGGCATCGTCTGATGGGGTGAATGTCAGTTTTTGTTCGGAAGTCAGGATGATATCCTGACCGTAGCGTTTGGATTGTCCAAGGCGTCCAGCCACGTTCCTGATGGAACGCTTGGCTTCGATGACGCCGACAGCCTGACCGTCAATAAAGAGCGCATAATCGACGCGACCGCTTTCGGTCGGCCATTCCGCAATGGCGATCGCCCGCCCCACTTCGGGACGCGTGCCTCTGGCATGGCGGAGCGTTCTGCTGTTTGCTTCCCAGCCTGCGGCACGAAGCTGCGCGTCAATGAGTACGCGCGTGGTGGCCTCGTCAATCTCCAGTTCCTGCGCTTTTTGATCGGCCATCTGCGCCAAATCCGAAAGTTCTGCCACAGGCGAGGCGACGGCCTGAGCCTGCACCTGCGCCAGAGTGCGTTCGGCTGTTTGACGTTCCCGGTCTGCCTCGGCGGCATAGTTTTCCCAGAATGCGCGGTCTTCAGCTTCCTTGGCCGCGCGCTCCTGAAGAGTTGCCTGTGCGGCGATGGCTTCCTGCGTGGCCATACGGGCCTTGGCTTCGGCGTCCGCGCTATCGGAAACGGCTTTGCGCAAGGCTTCGATTTCCTCACGCAGCGCCGGTGTCGCGTCTTCCGGAAGCTGTGGCGGGACGAAGGGGCCGGCGCGGAAATTGGGGGCCTGATTGTAAACCTGGTGGAACCAGATGCCGATCAGCCTGGCCATTTTAAGCGCTTCAAGCGCTTCAGAACGTGTGCCTGCGTTTTCATGGACGGCTGTATTTCCGACGCGCTTGATATGAAAAAACAAGTCGGCAATCTGACGTTGCAGTAATCCGCGCCTCTGAAGGGCTCGAAGGACGTCGTCAAAGGTAGCGCGCGTGTCGGGCAGTTCACCATGCCTAGCAGCGATATCCTTGGCCGTCAGTTCCGCGAACTGTCGCGTCTTGATTAGAGATGTCGGCGGGTCGAGAAGGAAGAAATGTTCGGCGAGCCGGCCCAATTTGGTCAGTTCTGGCGCGTCTTTTGCCAGAAAGGCAAAATTACCGGCCTGTTCTCCCCTCTCCGTCATGCCCCAGACCTTATGCTGCGATCCCATCTGCAAAAATAATCTCTGTCATAATGTCGAGATAGTCAAACCGAGCACCGGATAAGGGTGACTGCATAACGGGATGTGCTATCGTCAGAACGTTTCCAGAGGGCAATCCGCGTTAAGCTTTTTCACTTCCGTCGACTATCGCCTTGTAGACCTAGTCCGATAGTATCTCGATATTCTTATACCAGTCGTTAAAAATATGGATGGAACCATGTGAGCGACCCGGCGGTAGCGCTGCGTTCGCCATTGCAGCGTGATCGTCCAAACAGATTGGGTAGGAAGCCTTTAGGCTGTTTCTGGTTTTAGAAAGCAATGACGTCCGACTAAATGTTTGATATGAAGGCGCAAACAGACGTGAATGGGAGCGAAAAATTCAGTCTGTCCGTTTTGTTGCTAATGCATAAATTTCATTATCGGCTCTCCGGCCAACGGCAATCACATAAATGACGATACGTTCGTCTATGACCTGATAGACAAGACGGTAGCCGTCTTTAAGAAGTTTGATTTTATAAAATCCAGCCAGATCACGATGAAGCTCATTTCCCCGGGAATGAGGCTTCCAGATTAATTTTTCCAGCTTCTTCTCAAATTTCTTGCGGACACTCCCGTCGAGCGCATCCCATTCTCTCAATGCCCTCTCATCGAATTCAAGCGAATACTCTTTCATTCGCGATGACGGCTCTTCAGCTCTGCAAAAGTCATGCGGTGTTTTGAGGCAGGGTTTTTAAGGCGTTCACGCACAATTTCGAGGAGGTGGGCATCCTCATCCGTGACAAGCTGACGTTTAACTGGGGACCGGCCGGTTTCTGCGATATAGGCCAGAGTATCGCGCAATGCATCGGAAAGAGAGATACCTTGCGCCGATAATTTCTCAACGGCAGCCGCCTTCAGTGTTTCATCTACCCGAAATGTAACAGCGGACATGGAAGATCTCCCTTGTTTGTATGAACATATGTATCACATACATTCATACAAATGAAGTGTAATCGTATCGGCGGGTAAGCGTCTGTTAAAATCTGACCGACGATCAAAACTGCCTCCTCATGCTTTGGAAGGTGTTGAAGAGAGCTCACGATTATGTGATTCCCTATCCTGTCGTGCGTCCATGATTGGAGGCTGAGTGTTGATTTTCACTGAGAACTGACCCGGGTAGGGCGGAAATTTTCATCGAGATTTGACCCATGCCTTCACACTCCC
>NZ_JBFCXX020000026.1:0-30504 GCF_040702925.2 Acetobacter fabarum
GGACCACCCGGACCGCCGGGGCCGCCGGGGCCGCCGGGGCCGCGCTGCGCATAAGCCGCAAGGGGCGCGGCGGCAACAAGCAGCCCCATAAGAAGCGCTATTGAACGTTTTGTTTTGAAGATCATGCTGAATCTCCTGCCTTCCACCCCATTAAGCCTACCATGATGTGGCGGAAGTTTGTCGATCTCATCGCCGCCTGCCGTCGGGATTAATCCGGCCTGCCCGCCCGGTGGTACGGGTGGCCCGCAGCAATGGCCTGCGCACGGTAAACCTGCTCGACCAGCATAATCCGCACCAGCATATGCGGCCACGTGAGTGTGCCAAAAGACAGGGTGGCATCTGCGCGTTGCAGAACGGAGCTATCCAGCCCTTCCGCTCCGCCAATCACAAAGCAGGGCGTGCGCCCCGCGTCCTGCCATGCGGCAAGGCTGGTGGCAAAGGCAACGCTGCCATACGTACGCCCGCCTTCATCCAGCGCCACAACATGGCTGTGTGCGGGGCAGGCAGCCAGAATGGCCTGTGCCTCACGCCGCTTGATCTCATCGGGGCTGCCGCGCCCGTCCGGCAGTTCCACAATATCCAGCGCCGGACGCAGGCGCTTGAGATACCGCTCCACCAGCGCACGCTCGGACTTATCCTTCATGCGCCCTACCGCCACGAGCCTCATACCCGGCACCTGTGGCAGCAGAATCGTCTGTCCTGTAAACCAGACATCAGCACTTACAGACGGGTCACGCCGTCTTCGTTGCTTTCATCCAGTTCCGCACCCCACATTTTTTCCAGCCCATAGAGCGCACGCGCTTCGGGCTTGAACAGGTGGACCACAATATCGCCCGTATCCAGCAGAACCCAGTCGGAACCATTCGCCCCTTCGACCAGCACGCGCTTGATACCAATATCCCGCAGCTTGCGCTCGATATGCTGGGCCATGGCGGCAATCTGGCGGTCGGCCAGACCGGTTGCGATCACCATTTTATCGGCAAAGGAGGCACGACCGGCAAGGTTGATCACAACCAGATCTTCCGCCTTGTCGTCCTCCAGACTGGCGGTGATCAGCGCAAGGGACTGTTCGAGCAGATCGGGGGCAATGGCCTCGCGCTTGGTGCGGGTTTTTGGCCCTGCTGCGGCTGCTTTTTTACGCACAGAGCCGGGGGCTGCCGCCGCTTTGGGGACTGCGGCTGCACGGGTGGAGGCCGCACGGCCCCCGCGAGCGGTGGCCGTGGACGTGCGGGTGCGTGCGGGCGTCTCGGCGGGTGGCTTGGTGGTTATGACCGTTCTCCTGAAAACTGACTACTCTTTGGGGTGATGGGCTGATCCGTAGTGGCGTCAAACCCGCCCCGCTGACGAATGGCTGTTGCAGATATACTGTTTTGTGCCCCCGGAAGGAAAGCCCAAGCCGGGGGAGAAAGTGTGGCAAGCCGTGCTGCCTGCCGTGCAGGCACACGCCAGCGCGCCAGATACTGCGCAGCCAACCCGCCCAAAGCCCGCACATTCTGCCCCGGACGGGGGAAAACCGCCACAGGTACCTGCCTTACAAGCTGGTGCCAGTGCTTCCAGCGCGGCAATGTTACCAGACCATCCGCCCCCATAAGCCATACAAACCTGACATGGGGAAAGCGGGCCTTGAGCCGGGCAAGCGTGTCCACCGTATAACGGGTGCCGAGTCGGGCCTCCAGATCGGTGGCCACAATCCTGCGACCATCCGCCAGTTGGCGCGCAGTGGCCAGACGGGTGGCAAAAGAGGCCATCTCCCGCCCTGCCTTGAGCGGATTGCCCGGAGACACCATAAGCCAGACCTGATTCAGCCGTAGCTCCACCATCGCCCGCCGGGCTATGGCCAGATGCCATCTGTGCGCAGGGTTGAATGACCCGCCCAGAAGCCCCACGCGGCTGTGGCGGTTATCCCCCCATGTGGGAATCCGGCACCCTGCGGGCCGCACTCCCCTGCCCGTTATGGCCGCCATATCTGCTTTTGTGACCGGCATACCCTGTTGTGGCCCATGCAGGCCGCGCGCACTGCCCACCCCGAGTATGCAAGGGTGGGTGTGCGCCACTGGCCTGTTATGGGCCTGCGCGCTCAGGAACGGACCTGACCGCTACCAAGCACCTCGTAGCGGAAGGTTGTCAGCTGTTCCACGCCAACTGGCCCACGGGCATGGAAGCGCCCTGTGGCAATACCAATTTCCGCCCCGAACCCGAACTCCCCACCATCACAGAACTGGGTGGAGGCATTCCACATGACAACCGCGCTGCTCACACCGTTCATGAACCGGGTGGCAACGGCTTCGTCCGCCGTAACAATGGCTTCGGTGTGAGAGGAGCCAAAGCGGGCAATGTGGTCGAGTGCCTCATCCACACCATCCACTACGGCTACGTTCAGCACGGCATCGAGCCATTCGGTGGCAAAGTCTTTTTCAGTGCCCACGGGCAGGTCAGGCATGATCTGCCTTGCGGCGGCATCCGCCTTGAACGTGCAGCCCTGCTCGGCCAGATCAGACACGATCTGGGGCAGCAGGACCGAAGCAATGGCGGCATCTATCAGCAGGGTTTCGGTTGCGCCGCAAATACCCACACGGCGCATTTTGGCGTTGAGCACAATCCGGCGGGCCATGGCATGGTCGGCGGCGGAATGGACATAGGTGTGGCACAGCCCTTCCGCATGCGCCAGCACAGGCACGCGGGCCTCACGCTGCACGCGCTCAACCAGCGAGCGGCCACCACGTGGAATAATCAGGTCCACAAGGCCAGCAGCAGTCAGCATGTCCGCCACGTGTTTGCGATCAGCATCCGGGGCGATCAGCACGGCATCTTCCGGCAGACCCGCATTGCGCAGGCCGGTCTGCATGGCGGCATGAATGGCGCGCGCGCTATGCAGGCTTTCCGACCCGCCGCGCAGCAGCACCGCATTGCCGGACTTGATGCACAGCCCGGCTGCATCGGCCCCTACATTGGGGCGGCTTTCGTAAATAACGCCAATAACGCCAACAGCCGTTGCCACCTTGCGAATACGCAGGCCATTGGGGCGGGACCATTCCTCCAGCACCTGCCCTACGGGGTCGGGCAGGTCGGCAATGTCTTCCAGCCCACGGGCCATGGCCTCGACCCGCTCGGGGGTCAGGGTCAGCCGGTCACGAAACGCGTCCTTGGCGGTAGACGCGGCAAGGTCAAGCGCATTGGCCGCCAGAATGGCCGGAGCAGACGCCCGCAATGCGCTGGCCGCAGCCCACAGGGCCTTGTCCCGCTCGGAGGAGGAACTCTGCGCCAGCGTGCGCGCGGCCAGTCTGGCCCTGTGTGCCAGATCGTGCATGGAGCATGGCGATGGCACACCCTGTGCTGGTGCGCGCATATCTGCCGTGGCCATATGCTGCCGACTGTCTTCCTCCGTATTCATGCTGGCGTCCCTTATCTCCATTGTCCGGTTTTCTTTTTATCGTGTGTGGTCCGCCCACCGGGGCGGACCTGATCATGCGCTTTAGAGTGCCGTATCAGACATTAAAGCGGAAGAGCAGAATGTCGCCGTCCTTCACAACGTAGTCACGGCCTTCAATCCGCAGGCGACCTGCTTCCTTCGCACCTGCTTCCCCATTATATCGAACATAATCGTCAAATGCGATGGTTTCGCAGGCAATAAAGCCACGTTCAAAATCATTATGAATAACGGCAGCAGCCTGCGGGGCCTTGGTGCCGACCGTAATGGTCCATGCACGTGCCTCCTTGGGGCCTACGGTAAAGTAGGTGCTCAGGCCCAGCAGTTTGTACCCTGCGGCAATCACGCGGTCCAGACCGCTGTCGCTCAGGCCCAGACCTTCCAGAAATTCGCGGCGTTCCTCGTTTTCGAGCTGGCTCACCTCGGCTTCGATCGCGGCGGAAACAATCACCACCGCAGCCCCTTCGGCTTCGGCCCTGGCCTTCACCTTTTCGGAGAACGCATTGCCGGTGGAGGCCGAGTCCTCATCCACGTTGCACACATACAGCACGGGCTTGCTGGTCATGAGTTGCAGGCGGCGGACAGTCTCCTCTTCCCCGGCGGGAATGGCGGTGCGCGCAGGGCGGCCATCCCGCAGGGCAGCAAGGATGGGCTGGATGATCTCGATCTGGGCCATGGCTTCGCTGTCGCGGTTGCGGGCGCGTTTTTCCAGCGCGGGCAGGCGTTTTTCCAGCGAATCCAGATCAGCCAGCATCAGCTCGGTTTCAATGATCTCCGCATCCCGGACGGGGTCCACGCCCCCTTCCACATGGGTAATATCATCATCCTCAAAGCAGCGCAGGACGTGGATAATAGCATCCACCTCGCGGATATTGGCCAGAAACTGGTTGCCCAGCCCTTCCCCCTTGGAGGCGCCGCGCACAAGGCCCGCAATATCCACAAACTCAAGGCTTGTGGGCACTTCACGCTGGGATTTGCCAATAGCCACCAGCTTGTCCAGCCGTGGGTCCGGCACCGCAACGCGGCCCACATTGGGCTCGATCGTGCAGAACGGGTAGTTGGCCGCCTGCGCCGTGGCCGTGGCCGTAAGCGCGTTGAACAGGGTGGACTTGCCCACATTGGGCAGACCAACAATACCGCAGTTAAAACCCATCAGCCCTTGCTCCCTTGTGACAGTGCAACCTTGGTCATAAACCGGTCGGCATGCCCATCCGCCAGCAGGGGGGCGGCATCGGCCATGCTGGCGAGCATGGGGTCGAGCCAGTCCTGCTGGTCTGTTTGTGTAAAATTACCCAGCACCCAGCCATGCACCCGTTCCTTGGCGCCGGGGTGGCCTATGCCTATACGAACACGCCAGTAATCGGGCGTGCCCAGCATCTTGTCTGTCGAGCGCAGGCCGTTATGACCCGCTGCACCGCCGCCACGCTTGATGCGCAGCCTGCCCGGCTCCAGATCCAGCTCATCATGGAAAAGCGTTATCTGCTCGGGGGCTATTTTGTAAAAGGCCGCCGCTTCCTGCACACTCTCGCCCGAGCGGTTCATGTAGGTCATGGGCAGCAGTGCAAGCACCTTGTGGCCGCCTATGCGCCCCTCGGCGACCTCACCCTTGAAGCGGTTGCGCCACGGCGTAAAGCCGTATCTGGCGGCAATGGCCTCGACCGCCATAAAACCAACATTGTGCCGGTGCCGGCGCATGGAGGACTCGGGGTTACCCAGTCCGACCCAGAGCAGCATTGCGGATTCTGCCTTGTGTTTATGAACAGAAAGGGGGGCACATGCGCCTGCACGTGCCCCCACGTTCCATAAGCTTCAGATAACCTGAACTTCCAATCAGGAAGCGCTGGCACCGTCTGCGGAAGAGGTATCAACCAGCGGTGCGGCAATGGAGGCAACCACAAAGTTGGCTTCGTGGGAAACAGGCGTTGCACCTTCCGTGCCCTGCACATCGTCCCAACGCACGTTGTCGTTGATGTCGAGCTTGCTCAGGTCAACAGTGAAGAACTCGGGGATGTTCTCTGCCGCCACTTCCACGTCAACCGTGTGACGCACGATGTTGAGCATGCCACCACGCTTGATGCCGGCGCACTTGTCTTCACCCACAAAATGCACGGCCACTTCAACATGCACGCGTGAGCCAGCGGCCAGACGCAGGAAGTCGATATGGACGGGCGAATCCTTGACCGGGTGGAGCTGCACGTCACGCACCAGAGCGCGTTCGTTCTTGCCGCCTTCGATCTGGATGTCATACACGCGTGAGCGCCAGCCAGAGGTCTGGATTGCCTTGACAACCAGACGCGGGTCGAGCGCGATCAGCGTGGATTCCTGCTTGCCACCGTACACAACGCCGGGCACCAGGCCTTCACGCCTCGTCGCACGCGCTGCCCCCTTACCAGCCTTCGCGCGCGCAGAAGCTTGGATTGTTGTAATTTTGGACACCTTGACTTCTCCTGAAAAACTTGAGCACGCAGGCCTCCAGGGGTGCCTGCGCGGTGGCTGCGGCCTTACAGCAAAACCCCGCCACAGGCAAGGTCCGGCTTGGCTTGTGGCACCTTTATCCCGCCCTGTGCCCCATCTGGCACACCCCAACCCCGGCCGGAGCCTCCGCCATGACCCCGCCTTCAGCCCGTCCCCCACCTGCCTGCTGCCCCCGCACCCACGCAGCAATTTGGCAGTGACCATGATACGGGCGTGTGCCCTCAGGCGCTGGAAGCCATAAACCGCGCAGCTTCCGCCAGCGCCCCACCTTATGGGGATGACGCATGGACCCGCCTTGGGGCCACAGCCGTGGCGGACCTGTTTGCCGCCCCGCAGGCCCGCGTGTTTTTTGTGTTCAGCGGTGCGGCGGCCAATGCGCTGGTGCTGGCAACACTCTGCCCGCCCTATTGCAGTATTATTGCCTCCGAAATCGCCCATGCGGACACCTCCGAACGGGGGGCGACGGAATTTTTCTCCGGTGGCGCAAAGCTGCTCACCCCTCCCACGCAGGATGGCAAGCTGACCCCCGCAGCCATTACGCAGGCCATGCGCCGCGCACGTGGCCCGGGAGCCTCCACCCCCGCGGTCGTGAGCATAAGCCAGCCGACCGAGAACGGCCTACTCTACACGCTGGACGAAATACGCGCCATTGCCAATGCCTGCCACGACAACGGATTACGCCTGCACATGGATGGCGCACGCTTTGCCAACGCCATAGCCGCACTGGACTGCTCCCCCGCAGCCATGACATGGCAATCCGGCGTGGACGCGCTCAGCTTTGGTGGCGCCCGCAACGGCATGGCCATGGGGGATGCGGTGGTGTTTTTTAACCCCCGGCTTGCTCAGGGCTTTGCCGAGCGCGCCATGCAGGCCGGGCAGATGGCCGCCAGAATGCGGCTCCTGTCCGCTCCGTGGCGGGGCATGCTCCAGTCCGGCGCATGGCTGGCCAATGCCCGCCATGCCAATGCCAGCGCGCAGGCTCTGGCACAGGCCATAACGGCGCTGGATGGGGTGGAACTGGCATGGCCTGTGCAGAGCAATGCCGTGTTTGCGCTCATGCCAGAGCACGTGGCCAACACCCTGCGCGCACAGGGCTGGCGATTCCATACCCTGTTCGGGGGCGTTTACCGCTTTGTCTGCGCATGGGACACGCGCGCAGACTCCATTACCGCCCTTACAGCGGACCTGCGCCGCAGCACACGGGGCTGAATAACGCGTAAAATGCCCCACAGGGGCTAAAACAGGCAGGTTTGGCCTGCGCCAGCCTTGACATAACGCCCCTGCCCCTGCTTCCTCCACCCCAATTCTCTATGGCAAAACACGTGCCCGCCCGCAGGCCGGGCCACAATTTGTGGGACAAGACCATGCACCCTTACCGTACCCATAGCTGCTCGGCCCTTCGCGCAAGCAATGCTGGCACCACCGCGCGCCTGTCCGGCTGGGTGCATAGCAAGCGCGACCATGGCGGCCTGCTGTTTATTGACCTGCGGGACGAAACGGGCATGACCCAGATTGTCATCCCCGCCGGGTCGGATGTCATGGCGACAGCCGAACACATCCGGGTGGAAAGCGTGATTACCGTAACCGGTGAAGTCGTCCTGCGTGAGGAAGGTACACGCAACCCCGACCTTGCCACAGGTGATATTGAAGTGCGCGCAAAGGACTTTGTCGTGCAGTCCCATGCCGCCGTGCTGCCCCTGCAGGTGGCCGGGCAGGAACATTATTCGGACGAGCTGCGCCTGCGCCACCGCTACATCGACCTGCGGCGTGAAAAAGTGCACGCCAACATCCGCCTGCGCTGCGCCGTGATTGCCAGCATGCGCAAGCGCATGACGGACCTGAACTTTGTGGAACTGCAAACCCCCATCCTGACCGCCTCCTCCCCCGAAGGGGCGCGCGACTTTCTGGTGCCCTCACGCAACCACCCCGGCAAGTTCTACGCGCTGCCGCAGGCTCCGCAGCAGTTCAAGCAGCTGGCCATGGTGGCGGGATTTGACCGCTACTTCCAGATTGCTCCGTGCTTCCGCGATGAAGCCTCCCGCGCGGACCGCTCCCCCGGTGAATTCTACCAGCTTGACTTTGAAATGGCCTTTGCCACGCAGGACGAAATTTTTGCGGTGATGGAAGAGGTCATGAGCGGGCTGTTTACCGAATTCGGTCATGGCCGCACGGTCAGCACCGCGCCGTTCGAGCGTATTCCCTACGCCCGCGCCATGAAGGTCTATGGCTCCGACAAGCCGGACCTGCGCAACCCGCTGCTGATTACGGACGTAACGGAAGACTTTGCAGGCTCCGGCTTTGGCCTGTTTGCCCGCATTGCCGCCGATGGTGGCGAAATCCGCGCCATTCCCGCCCCCGGCGCGGGGGACAGGCCCCGCTCGTTCTTTGACAAGCTCAACGCCTGGGCGCGGGAGAACGGGGCTGGTGGTCTGGGGTACATCACCTTCAACGCCGAAGGTGGACAGGGCCCGATTGCCAAGAACCTTGAGGCCGAACGGGCAGAAGCCATCCGCGCCAGACTGGGGCTTAAGGCCGGGGATGCCGTGTTCTTTGCCGCAGGTAAGGGGCATGACGTAGCCAAGTTCTCCGGCCTTGTGCGCACCCGCATTGCCGAAGAACTGGACCTGATTGAGAAGAACGCCTTCCGCTTCTGCTGGATCACGGACTTCCCCATGTACGAACTGAATGAGGAAACGGGGCTGGTGGACTTCTCCCACAACCCGTTCTCCATGCCGCAGGGCGGGCTGGAAGCGCTGAACACCAAGGACCCGCTGGATATTCTGGCCTACCAGTATGACATTGTCTGCAACGGGATCGAACTCTCCTCCGGTGCGGTGCGGAACCACCTGCCAGACGTGATGGTGCGGGCGTTTGAAATTGCAGGCTACCCCGAGAGCGAGGTGGAAGCCCGCTTTGGTGGCATGCTCAACGCTTTCCGCTACGGAGCACCCCCCCATGGTGGTTCCGCCCCCGGCGTGGACCGCATTGTGATGCTGCTGGCCGATGAACCGAACATCCGCGAGGTGATCCTGTTCCCGCTCAACCAGCAGGGCGAAGACCTGATGATGGGTGCCCCCGCCCCCGTAGCCCCTGAGCGCATGAAGGAACTCTCCTTGGCACTCAACCTGCCCAAGCCCAAACCAACGGTTAAAAAAGACTGATAACCGTTTTTTGAGCCCACAAAAAAACATCCGGCTGGTTGCATGACCACGCCGGATGTTTTTTTGTAGGGGGTATGACCATACGCCCCCCACGCCACCAGACCACCCTGCTGGCAGCCCTTGCCCCAGCCTGCCTTACCCTTGCCCTGCCGTGCCCGGCTGCACGCGCGGCAGCTCCCACATCCCCCCTTGTGTCACAACAGGCGGTGTATGATCTGGGGCTGATGGAATCTGCGGGTGGGCAAACGCTCTCTGCTACCGGGCGCATGAGCTACTCCGTGCTCAAGACCTGCCTTGGCTGGTCCTCCCACCAGAGACTGGACATACAGAGTGTCACCCGCAAGCAGGGCGAGGAGCATCTGCTCTCCGACTATGCGGCGCAGGAAAGTCTGGATGGCCGCCACCTGACCTTTAAAAGCCAGGAAACACGCAACGGCAAACTGCTGCGCGTTGTCAGTGGGGAGGCAAGCCTTGCCGCCGATGGGTCCGGGGTTGTGCAGTATCGCCAGCCGCTGGCCAAAACGCTGCGCCTGCCCGTGGGCACCCTGTTCCCTGTAACCCATACAGCCCGTATTTTAAGTGCGGCCCGGCAAGGTGAAAAAGACCTGACCACCCCCCTGTTCGACGGCACCCTGCCTGATGGGCCGGAAGATACCTATGTGACCCTGCTGACATGGTCGCCCCCTCCGGCTGGCAACACGCCGTACCAGCCCTTGCAGAAACTGGCATCCGGGCACGTGCATATCGCCTTTTACGACCGTAACGCCCACACCATGATGCCTGAATACGAAATGGGCATGCGCTATTTTGCCAATGGCGTGTCTGACCAGCTGCATCTGGATTTTGGCGATTTTAAAATGCAGGGCACGCTCAGCACGCTCGACCTGCCCCCCACACCCACCTGCACGCAGGATACGGCACCTTAGGCACCCGCATGACGGGGGAGGGCACAGCGGGGGAAAGCACGGCGGGGCGGAGCTATGCCTCCACCGCCTCGCCCATGAACAGCAGGTTCTGGAAATCCATTCTCTGGTTCCGGCTTTTTCTGCGCCACTTCTTTTTATCCGCCCGCCGCCACACACGCGGCACAAACGGATAGGCCCGAGGCAGGCAGCCGGACAGAAGTGCTGCCCAGCTCATGATCAGGATCGGGGTCAGGCTGGTGCTGGCCAAGGCTCCCATATAGGGGGAATCTGCCATAAGGTTCTGGGAAAAAGCCATGATGGAGGACACATCCAGTGCCTCATCCATCAACTGCTCACGGCTGCGGCCTGCAAAACCCCACCCTGCCAGTGCGGCCTCCACGGCTTCGGCCTCCTGCCTGCGGGTTAACTGAAGCACGTGCTCCAGCAAGGGGTTCTGCACGGCTGCCAGATACGCAGCGTTTTTGCGCAAAGCGGCCCGCAGCCCCGCTACACCCGGCTGGGCGGTTTGCTCGGCCTCTGCCAGTTGCCCCATATCTTCCACCTCCCCCGCCAGAGCGGCGCGGACCAGCCGCCCCCGCTGGGAGGGGCTGAGTGCGGGCATAAGGGCTGCCGCAACCAGCGGGTTAAGCAGGGCCTGAGGAATATCGGGCGTGTTGTCTACCGTCTCCAGCATCTGGAGCAGGGCCGTGGCAGCGGCTTTTTGCTCATCCGTTGCATTGGTGTTTGCCAGCACGGCAGAAAGTGCCCGGAACAGGTCTGGCAGCAGAGCGCTACTAAGGACGTTGGTCAAACTCCCTCCCACTCCTGCAAAGGACGCGGGCATGAGTGCGGCAACCTCCCCTGCCTCCATGTCCTGCGGGAATTGCACAATGCCGCCGGGCAGCACGATTTCCCCCTCCTGAGAGCCTGCCATACCGTGCAGGGCGCTGGCCAGCCTGCCGTCCTGCACGGTGTTGCCAGCCAGCCCGTACAGCCCTGCCGTGGTGACAACCGCCCCACCCAGTGCGCCCGGTGCTTCCGGCTGCGCCCCAAGGGACTGGAGCAGGGGCAAGGCCGCAGCAATCCCGCCCGCAAGCGCACTGCCCCCCCCACCAGCGGACTGGCCCGCCATGGTTGTGGCCAGTTGCACAAGCCTGCTGGCCATGGCTTTCTGGTCTGCTGTGGCGGCGGGGTCATTCAGTACCGTATCTGCAGCCCGCATGATGTCCGCAACAAGGCTTGTGGTCCCTGCCCCTGTGGGCGCACGCCCTGCCATGCTGGCGGCGGTATTCTGGCTGGTTTCTGCCGCAGTGGCCGTGTTATCCGCACTGGCCGTGGGCTTTCTGGCAGAGGACGCCCCGTCAAGCAGGGTTTTTGCTCCTTCGGATAATGTGAGCATGACCTCGGCCTGCTGGGCCTGTGCTGCAACCAGTGCCGAGCGAGCGCTCTGCACCAGTGCTATGGAAGAAGGCAAGGCCCCGGCAAGGCGGGACTGCGCGGTAGCCTGCCCGGCCCCGCCATCAGCCATGCTGGTGCCTTGCCCAGCCCCTTGTACAGCCTGCCCCAGCCAGTTACCCACGCCGGGCAGGCCGCCTGATCCTGTGGTTGCTGTCATGGCCTGCTCCGTAGCCTTTATGGCATGGTGGACAAAACCCGCCATGCCCCTTGCGCGGTGCGTTACCCTGCCACACCGTGCAGGCTCAGGCCAACAGGATTAAGCGGCTTAGTGGACCTGCGTGCTGCTGGCAGGCGCACCCTCGCGCAGAACACCCACCAGTTCCTGCAAAGCCTGCGGGTTGTTCTTGAGAACAGCCACATTGGCCGCATCAGGCACAGGCATGTGCGCGCCCCCCTGACCGGGTGGAATATTAAGCAGGCTGCCAGTCAGCCCCACACAGGTCAGGCTCATGACAAAGCTGCGTGCATCCAGCCCGTGCGCCTTGAGAATGGCATCCAGCCCCGGCACCTGCCCCACAAGGGCGATCTGCTGGTCAAGCGACATGCCCGCATGCCCCGGCGGCTGAATTTTAGCTGCCTGAATAGCCCGGAGCGCTGCACTCAGCCGGGGCAGCACATCGGGAGCCAGCTTGTAGTGCAGGGCTGTATCCATGTCATGCTGCATGGTGGCGACCTGTTCGGGCGTGAGGGAAGGCGCCTGCGGCCTGCTCCCATCAACGGGGGCAACACTCTGGGCCTGTGCGGCTCCGGCCAGCAGCAGGGCCATAGCCCCCAGAACAGTGGACGCCTTGCGAATAAACACCATGTTTTTCAACCTCTTCATGCTTCAATCACCCATTCGCCCTTCCGCATGAGCGGTACACGGCCACCCTGTGCGTCCAGCCCATCCACATCAATCTCACCCGAACCGATCATCCAGTCTATGTGGATCATGCTGGTATTGGCCCCACGTGCGGCCAGTGCGGCCTCGTCCTGCCCCTGCGTGTCGCGCATGCATTTGGTGTAGGACTGGCCAAGGGCTATGTGGCTGGCGGCGTTTTCATCAAACAACGTGTTCTGGAACAGCAACCCGCTGCGCGAGATGGGGGAGGAATGGGGCACAAGCGCAACCTCGCCCAGCCTTCTAGCACCTTCATCCGTATCCAGCACGCGCTCCAGCACATCCTGCCCACGGGTTGCGTGCATCTCCACAATACGTCCGGCCTCAAACCGGACCCTGATCCCATCAATCAGCGTGCCCTGATGCGAGAGGGGCTTGGTGCTGGCCACGGTCCCTTCCACCCGCAGGCGGTGGGGGGTGGTAAACACCTCCTCGGTCGGGATGTTGGGGTTGCACACAATGCCGTTGCCAGCTTTTTCCGCGCCGCCCGCCCAGTCATGCCCATCAGCCAGCCCGACAAGCAGGTCCGTACCGGGGCCGGAAAAATGCAGGGCGTCGTAGCGCACATCATTCAGGTAGGCTGCGCGGCGGTGCAGAATGGCGTTGTGGGCCTCCCACTGGGCCACGGGGTCATCCCCCGTCAGGCGGGAGACGGCAAAAATGGCCTGCCAGAGTTTTTCCACCGCCTGCTGTTCGGGCAGGTCCGGAAACACCTGCATGGCCCATGCCGGAGTTGCGGCAGCCACAATGCACCAGTTTACATCAAAATTGGTAATGATCTCCATGGCCGGACGGTTGACCCGTGCCGCCGCCTTGCTGGCTCGGGAGACATGGTCCGGATTCTGCCCCGCCAGCAGAGCCGGGTTGGAGCCGGTAATGGCCATGCGCGCAGCACCCGTGCGAAAACCCTCCGCCATACCGGCGGACAGCCAGCCCGATGCCGTATCAAACGTGTTTTCCGCACCATATTTGTAGCGGGCCAGCGTGGTTTCCTCATCCGAATAGAATGTAGTGACCAGCGACGCCCCGGCTTTGTAGGCATGTTCCGTAATACGGCGCACCAGCGGCACCGCATGCAGGGGAGCGGTCATGATAACCTGCTGGCCCGGAGCCACATTCAGCCCCGTGCGGGCCGCAACCTCGCCCAGCCGGTCAAGCTGGGCTGCAAATTCGGCCGAAGCCAGATAGCCACCATTGGCCTGCGTGTTGCGTTCTGTCACGTTTATGCCTGTCCTTTTTTGTGGCGTAACCCTTTGGTGCTTATGGGATACGTATGGAGCGCGTCCGTCAACTCCGGGTTTTTGCGCCCTGCCCAGCCAGCAGGCCCCATTATGCGCCAACGCAGGCCCGCAAGCCCGCCAGACCTGCCTTTTTTACTGGCCAGCCGGGCAAAGCCTGCCGGGCGCCCCGGCTTACGGCGCGGGCAGTTCAAACGGTTTTAACTCCGCTGGCAGGTAGAGCGGGTGGCACGGCCGCCCGGCGGTGCTCAGCCGCAGCGCACAAACCGCAATGCCGTGGTCCTGAAGCATCTGCACAACCTGCGGCCCACGAGCAAGCAGCGCCTTGTGGTGGGGCGAGCCATAAGCCGCCACGACCAGATCGGCCCTGCGCGCCATGTCCAGCAAAGCGGCATCGTTGCCGGGGCCTATGGGGTCCGGGGTTTCCAGCAGGCGGAGCTGGTCCGTGCAGCGGTAGGCAAAGGTATTGCCAACATACAGGCCACCATAGCCCCATGCGCGCGCGTAACGCTGGCACTTGGCCACGGTCCGGTCATCCCCGTATTCGGTTGCGACCGACGGGTTCATCATCAGCCACATGACCAGCGGCTTGTCCGCATCCCACACCCGGCGCAGGGTGTAGCGGTAGCAGTCGTCCGGCCCGCCATAGGTAGCGGTACTGACAACATCCCCCGACAGTTTGAGCGGGCGGGACTGGCCTACATGGTGGCCTGCAAACAGATCGTTCATGATACTCCGGCTGGCAGAGGGTTAGGCACGGCTTTCTCCCCCTCGTTTACGGCGCAATGGCGTGTGGCACAAACCCGCATGCCCCACCAGACCATGAACCCTGTGCGATGGGCCGGATATGCGCGCAACACCCGGCATGGCGCGCACTACCCTCATGCCCGGCGGCCAAACAGCCAAACAGCCAAACAGCCAAACAGCCAAACAGCCAAACAGCCAAACAGCCAAGACCTGTATTGCCGGAGGTGTTCCCCGGCACAACAGCATTCGCACAGGCCTATCAGTTATGTGTTGCGTGCCAGTGCGCCGTGGCTGCCGTCCGGATTGCGTCCTGCTCATGCTGTATTTTTTCCGGGTCATACCCGAGGGCCACACATTGAGCGTGCGTGATATACCCTGTCTGAAGCAAAAACAGAGCCAGTTGCTGTGGGTATGGTACCGTGCGCACGTATGGTGCCGGGCAGGCCATACGCCCTTTACCCCACGCGGATTTATCCAGTGTGCACCACTTTGGCAGATAAGGTGATTGCGGGTTATAGCGTGCCAGCATAGAGCGCCATCCTGCCTGCAATTGCCCGGCGTTAGCGCTGGTAGCCACATAACCTGCCAGATACCCGTTAACCTCGCGGCTTCTGGGGGCAGGCACGTCCTCCTCACCTGGCATGGCCCTGACGGACAGCGCCATGTACGGCCTGAAGCGGGGCTGCCGGGTAATGACATTAAGCTTCCCCTGTGCGTATTCATAAATAACGTCCGGCCCAACAGAAAAATCGTACGCGGCAAAAACGGCATCAAACCGCTTATCCGGAAAAATGAACTGCCGCCCGCCATCATGAGCCACATCCACCACCGAGGGCGGCCCGAACCCATTCTGTTCGGGTAGCTGAACCGCATACCACTGGCCTGCATCCCCTGCCCCCACAATGGCACTGACCAGACAGCAACGCGTTCCCCCCGTAAAACCGGACAGGATGACCTGTGGCAGCACTTCCCCTTGTTCCAGATAGTAAAAAGACAGGTTGAGATCACTAAGTGTCCCTTTTCCTCCGCCCCCGAGCGCTGCAATAACCTGCCTGAAATCAGGGTGACCCGGAGCACTGGCCACCAGTGTGGCAACCTTGCAAAGCCCCCCTGAGCGTAAAAGCGTAGCCTGCTGCTCCCCCTCCAGCAGACCATGGGAGGGGCAGGGCTGGCGCTCGGCAAGCTCCACCCGCACGCTCAGCTCCCCGACAGTGACACTCAGAGGTTGAGAGAATGACCGATCCGCAGCGTTAAAAACGTTTGCACTGACAAACGGTGCAACATCCTGAGCGACAGCGGAAAAATCCTCCTGCGCGGGAGCCGCCAGAGCCTGCGTGCCGCAGGCAACCGCCAGAAGCAGGTATAGGTGAAGGGGAAGCCTTAAATAACGCATGAACACACATCTCTTTTTGTATCTTCTCTGCCCGACCCGCTTTGCGGGTGCAGGCGGAATGTTTTGAATAAATGGTTATAAATTAAAGAAATTTCTTTTACAGGTGCGCCGCTTTCCACCGGGCCGTTGTCCGCGCAATAACCTGCTCCTGCGCTTGCTGTATTTTTTCCGGGTCATACCCGAGGGCCACACATTGAGTGTGCGTGATATACCCTGTCTGAAGCAAAAACAGGGCCAGTTGCTGTGGATATGGCACCGTACGCACATATGGTGCCGGGCAATCCTCCTGCCCTGCCGGGCTCCACACGGACTTGTCCAGCGCGCACCAGACGACACCGGCATTGTCCGTCTTGCGGTTATAATGGCGTAACATGAACTGCCACCCGGCCTGCAACTGGCCAAGATTGGCACTATTGGCAACATATGCGGCCAGAAAGCCATTCACTGCCCCATGGTCAAACGCGCTTATGTTATCAGAGGCAAAGTCATGCCTGAAATACGCGCGCAGGAAGGGTCTGTAAGCCGGTTGCGTGGTAACGTTTCGTAACTGCCCCTGTGTGTATTCATAAATCACAATCGGCCTGACCGACCAGACAGAACTTTCAAACCTGTAATTGAAGCGCTCGTCCTGAAAGATAAGCTGCCGCCCGTCATCCTGTTTTATATCCACGACACCGGACGCACCATCCCCATCCTGAGGTGGCAGTGCGCTCACATGCCATGCTCCAGTGCGGTCTGCGCCAACAAGGGCACTGACCGTGCAGCAATGCGCACCGCCCGTGTAGCCAAAGAGCAGGAGCTGAGGTGGCCCATCGCCCGCCTCCATCTGGTAAAGGGCAAGATGCAGCGTATCCAGCGCCCCGTTATCCCCGGTCAGCAGGGAGGCAATAACCTGCCGGAACTCCGGATGGTTCGGGGCCTGTGCAACCAGTGTGGCAACCGTGCAGAACTGTTCCTGCCCGGGAGAAGTTCCCTCTTCCTCATTATCCATCAGAATACCGCGGGTCGGGCAGGGCTGGTGCTCTGCCACCTCCACCCGTACGGAGACATCCGTAAACTTCAGCTCCATAGAGCGGGGTTTTATACGCTCGAACCTGTCAAACACCAGTGCGCTGGCCAACGGTCTGACCGGGGCCGGGTCACGCTGGTCCTCCACCCTCACTCTGGTTGCGGCTGGGGCCGTAGTGCTGGCAACAGTAGCCAGCAGCACACCACACAGACCAAGAGGCAGAAAGCCACGCAGCCGGATGAACCAGACATCTGACCTGTGCATGCATGCCTCTCCTTGTCTGCGGTTTTCAGCCCAGCCTGCTTTGTGGGTGCAGGCGGGCGTTCAGCAGGGTCAGCACCAGTACTCCCAGTGCTGCTCCCCCTACAGTGAGCATAAGGGCGGGGGCAAGCCCTGCGCCGATCCACCCCGCAAGCCGGGTTTGCACAAGTGCGTTGCTGGCCGCAATAAGATTACCACACTGATACGCCAGCCCCGGAAACGTGGCGCGAACAGAAGCAGGGGAAAGCTCGCTCAGATAGGCCGGTACCACCCCCCACGCTCCCTGAATACAGAACTGGATGCACACAGCCCCCACCCCAAGCCAGAAAATGGAG
Organism: Acetobacter fabarum; assembly: GCF_040702925.2. Classification (GTDB taxonomy): domain Bacteria; phylum Pseudomonadota; class Alphaproteobacteria; order Acetobacterales; family Acetobacteraceae; genus Acetobacter; species Acetobacter fabarum_B. The sequence goes on from NZ_JBFCXX020000026.1 coordinate 17,290, forward strand.
TGCGGCAGGGTCCACAACGGCAGCAGCGGAATGGTCAGCGCTGCGGCTACAGCAATGGCATACTGCCGCCCGATACGCTGGGAGAGCACACCAAACACCACCCCGCCCGCAATGGCCGCCAGATTGTACAGCACGGCCAGCAGGGTAATGGAGGGAGGGGGCACATGCCGCTCAAGTGCCAGAAACACCTTGGGATACAAATCCTGCGAACCGTGGCTCATGAAGTTGAAGGCCGCCATAAGCGTTACCGCAAACACGCACAGAGCCAAGTTCTGGCGTGCAACCGCCAGCATGCCCGGCGGGCGCTCGGCCCCCGTCCCCTGTGCCTGACGGGCCAGCCAGTCCGGGCTTTCGGGCACACACAGCCAGATGTAAAGAGCCGACACAATAGCCCCGCCCCCCAGCACAAACAGCCCCCGCCAGCCCAGCACGGGCAAGAGCAGGAACATGAGCGAGGCCAGCAGATACCCGGCCGGATACCCGGCCTGCAAAATGCCCGATGCCGTACCCCGCCATGACGGTGGAACACTTTCCATGATCAGGGAAGTACCAACCCCCCATTCCCCCCCAAGGGCCACACCAAACAGGGCACGCAGAACCAGAAAAACCGTAAGCGTGGGCGCAAAGGCCGATAAGACCTCAATCAGCGAGTAAATGGTAATTGTGCCGATCAGCACTGGTTTGCGGCCGTACGCATCCGCGGCGCGTCCGCATACAAAAGCCCCTATGGGCCGGGTGACAAGGGTGAGCGTGGGGGCCAGCAGCACCACCTCCAGCGAGGTGGAAAAACTGTGGGCGACATTATCAAGCGTGAACAGGACAATAAAAAAATCGCAGGCATCGAGCATCCACCCCAGAAAGGAGGCGGCTACCACATGTCGGGCTGTTGTACGGTCAATGGGGGAGAGAGCAGTGGCGGCCATTGGGAACTCCTGCTTGCCGGTTACCCACCTTGTGGCATGCCCGCCACTGGCTTTGCCATGCGGGAATAATCACGAATACGCCAGCATGTCCGAGGTGGTGCGGGCCTGCACACACGACCGCAGACACCACCCACACACTGCAAAAGAGGAAGGGAATCCCACGCAGGAATCGTTCCAACCCCACCACCCGTCACACACGACAGCCATGATGACACGGGCGTTGACCAGAGGCTGCGCACCCATGCTTAATGAATACGGATACTACTGTTTATGTATGGTATTATCAGCAGTTTTTCAAAATATCTTTGAAGGAACGTGGAATGTCTCAATGGACAGGCTTGTGGCGCGTGGCAGGCCATGACGGCAAGGACAACCGGATTGTTGTGCTCAAAGGTGAGATGGAGGACGAAATTGATGAGAAAGATTACGTCCTGAACAAGATCCAGCCTCCGGTTGAAGATCTGGAATGGCGGAAAAAGTAAGGTTTCCGCCATTTGGTGGGTGGGGATGTTCCAAAATGAACACAAGGGGGGTGGAATATCCCACATCCACCAGACCAGCGCGCCGGGTCCGGCCCTGCCTGCCGGACCCGGTTGCACGGTCTGTATGAGCGCATGCCCGGCACCTGCCCTGTGGGGACGCATACTCAGCGCCTGATGGTGCGCATATGCTGGTAAACCCGGCGAGCTATGGCCCGGATAAGCAGAAGGGCCGGGGCGTTACCGCCTCGACCCCTCCGGTCTTGCCGCGCTTAGCAAGATTCCGTTGCGTACTGGCCCACAGAGCCTCAGGCTCTGGCCTGCACGGCTTCTGACTTCCCGAAAGCCATCTGCCCCCATACCCGCTCCCGGAGCATGGGCACGATGGACTGATCGCTCAGGGCTGACAGATCACCCAGATCATTCGTATCGCCACTTGCGATCTTGCGCAACAGGCGACGCACGATTTTGCCCGAACGTGTGCGAGGCAGATCGGGCACCAGATACACCGCCTCCGGCGCTGCGTACCGCCCGATCAACTGCACCACAAGGCGGCTTATGCCCGCCTCATCCAGCCCGGTGGTTGCGTCCTTGCGGGGGATGGCGAACACGACCAGCGCCTGCCCCTTGACCGGATGCTCCACACCCACAGCCGCACATTCCACAATCCTGTGGTCCGCGCCCAGAGCATCCTCCACCTCCGCCGTGCCAAGGCGGTGCCCGGCAATGTTGATCACGTCATCCATGCGGCCGGTTATCCAGTAATACCCGTCCTCATCCCGCCTTGCGCCATCGCCTGTAAAATACAGGCCCGGTGCGAGGGCAAAATACGTCTGGCAGAAGCGGGCATGGTCACCCCATATGGTGCGCGCCTGACCGGGCCATGAGCGCGCAATGCACAAGGCACCTTCCGCAGCACCCTGCTCCACCTTGCCCTGCTGGTCGAGTATGGCCATTTCCACCCCCGGCAGAGGCATGGTGGCCGAACCGGGCTTGAGTGATTGCACACCCGGTACGGGGCCAAGCACAATGCCTGCGGTTTCCGTCTGCCACCACGTATCGGCCACGGGGCAGCGTTTTTTGCCCACCACATCATGGTACCACAGCCACGCATCGGGGCTTATGGGTTCACCCGCAACACCCAGCAGGCGCAGGGAACCAAGGTTGTGCCGGTTCACCACCTCATCGCCCTCGGCCATCATGGCGCGTACGGCTGTGGGCGCGGTAAAGAGCATGCTTACCTTGTATTCATCAATCAGTTCAAACCACCGCCCCGGCCGGGGGTGAGTGGGCAGACTGTCCGAGATCATGGTCGTACCACCATTGGCCAGCGGGCCATACACAACCGAGGTGTGCCCCGTAATCCAGGCCACATCCGCCGTGCACCACAGCACATCGCCCGGCTGGTGGGTATAGACCATGCCCATGGTGTAGGCTGCCCAGACCATATACCCACCCGTTGCATGCACAACCGCCTTGGGCTTGCCCGTGCTGCCCGAGGTATAGAGCATGAACAGCGGGTCCTCCGCCCGCATGACGGCAGGCACGAAATCCGCCTCGAAATTATCCACGAAATCATGAAAATCGTAGTCCCGGCCCGGCAGCATGGGCACGGCTTCCTCCGATGTGCGCACAACCAGCATGGAGTGCACGCCACTATTGCCCCCAGCCTTGCGCAGGGCTTCATCCATGCTCTGCTTGTACGCCACAGGCTTGTTGCCACGCCATGCCATGTTGGCGGTAATAACAGCCACGGCCCCACTATCCACCAGACGTTCGGCAATACCCTCGGCCGAGAACCCGCCAAACAGCACCACATGCACCGCACCAATGCGCGCGCAGGCCAGCATGGACACAACCGCCTCCGCCACCATGGGCAGGCAGATGGCCACGCGATGCCCTTTTTCCACCCCCAGATGGGTCAGGGCATTGGCCAGACGGCAGACCCGTTCGTGCAGGTCCCTGTAGGTCAGGCTTTCCGAGCGCCCCGCTGCCTCACGCTGGCTGATCAGGGCAACCTGGTCGCCCCGCTCGGTCAGGTGCCGGTCTATGCAGCAGACCGAGGCATTCAGTGTGCCATCTGCAAACCAGCTTATGGACACGTCTTTTTCAAAACTTCCGGAAAAGCCCTGAGTGGGGCGGGAGCACCAGTGGATGCGCCGCGCCTGTTGCAACCAGAACCCGTCCGGATCGCGTTTTGCATGCTCACGCATGACCTGCAACTGCTCCGGCGTCATGATAGCCGGATAATGAGGGTAGTTGCGCGCCGGGATGAATGTTTGGTCCGTCATGGTCTTGTATCCCCTGATTCTTGTTGTTTGTATGGGACAGAAGTCTGCGGTTTTCAGGCTGCGTTACGGTCGGGCTGCCCTATGTGCGGAAGAACCGTGGCCACAATGCCTGCATCAAGTGTTTCATAATCATAATACCGAAGCGTTTTGTACAGCTCCTCACGGGTTTGCATCCGCTCCAGCATGGCGTGTGTGCCACCCGTACGCGCAATGGTGGCATACAGATCCGCCTGTGCCTTGTTGGCCGCACGCAGGGAACTGACCGGCCATATGATCATGCTATACCCCATGTCCTCGAACTCGGAGGCGGTAAAATAGGGGGAACGGCCAAATTCGGTCATATTGGCCAGCAGGGGCACATCTGGCAGGCGGCGCGCAAACTCCCTGAACATATCTTCCGATATCAAAGCCTCGGGGAAAATGGCGTCTGCTCCGGCCTCGTAATACAGCCTTGCACGGGCCACCGCGCCGTCCAGCCCTTCCGAGCCGGCGGCATCTGTGCGCGCGATCACCACCATGTCGCGCCGGGCACGGGCGGCGGCGGCCACTTTCTGCGCCATTTCCTGAGGGGAAACGAGCTTCTTGTCATTCAGGTGTCCGCATTTTTTGGGCAGAACCTGATCTTCAATATGCACGGCGGCGGCCCCGGCTTCCTCAAACGCGCGCACCATGTTCATCACGTTCAGGGTTTCACCATACCCCGTATCGCCATCCACCAGCACGGGCAGGCCCGAGGCGCGCACAACCTGACGAATGAAAAAACACACCTCGTCTATGGTAATAATACCAAGGTCAGGCAGCCCCATGCTTGCGGTCATGGCCGCCCCCGAAAGGTACAGCGCGCCAAACCCGCAATCCTTTGCCTGCAGGGCCGCCTGCCCGTTATGCGCACCGGGGATTTGCATAATGCCTTTGCGGTGCATCATTTCCATAAAACGCTGGCCCGCAGGAGTTGCGGGCAGGTCCTTGCCTACCAGATAGGTCATGCGGCGTACTCCAGTCCATCACGTTCACGCAAAGGGATAAGCGGACGGGCGTCTGGCCCGGTATAATTGGCGGAGGGACGGATGATTTTGCCATCCATCCGCTGTTCCATGATATGCGCACACCAGCCGGTCACGCGGGCCATGACAAAAACAGGCGTGAACATGGCCGTGGGAATGTTCATGGCGTTGTAGGAAACAGCACTGAACCAGTCGAGGTTGGGGAACATCTTTTTCTGTTCAGCCATAACCCGCTCTATGCGCTCGGCTACGGTATAGAGCCGCATGGTGCCGTTGCGGTTGGAGAGGTCCCTCGCTGTTTCCTTGATAATTTCGTTACGCGGGTCGGCCAGAGTGTACACCGGATGACCAAAACCGATAATCACTTCCTTGGCTTCCAGCCTGCGGCGGATGTCCGCCTCGGCTTCGTCCGCCGTGTGGTAGCGTTGCTGGATGTCCAGCGCCACCTCGTTCGCACCCCCATGTTTGGGGCCACGCAGCGCACCAATGGCAGCCGTTACGGCGGAATACATGTCCGACCCTGTGCCCGCCACAACGCGCGAAGCAAAGGTGGAGGCGTTAAACTCATGCTCGGCATACAGGATAAGCGATGTATGCATGGCCTGCACCCAGCTATCCGGAGGCGTGGTGCCATGCAGAAGGTGCAAGAAATGCCCGCCTGCACTGGCATCATCCGTATGGGTGTCTATCCGCCGCCCGTGGTTGGAATAATGGTACCAGTAAAGCAGCATGGATGCGGTGGAGGCCACCAGCCTGTCCGCGATTTCCCGCGCGCCTGCGGTGGGGCAGTCACTCCGCTCGGGCAGGGCGCACCCCAGAACGGACACCGCCGTCCGCAGGACATCCATAGGGTGAGTGGAGGCTGGCAGACGTTCCAGAGCCGCCCGCACGATATCGGGAATATCGCGCAGGCTCATCAGGTGACGTTTATACCCTTCCAGTTCCGCCGTGTTGGGCAAAAAGCCGTAGATCAGCAGGTAGGCGACCTCCTCGAACGTACAGGTACGGGCGAGGTCTTTTATGTCATACCCACGGTAATGCAGGTCATTCCCGCTATGGCCGACCGTGCTCAGGGCCGTATTGCCCGCCACGGTGCCGGACAGGGCCACGGATTTTTTGGGTTTTGTGCGGTGCAGTTCGGTGTGCATTGCTGTTGCTCCCCTGCCTTGGTCTTTATGTGTCTGTCAGGACGTAAAGGCTGCGGTCTGCTGGGTATTTCTGGCACCCTGAGCAGACTGGCCGAAGTTGAAAATGCCTTCCACCTTGTTGATCTGCATGTCCTGTGGCGGAATATGCAGTTCAAGCTGGTGGAGTTCCCCTGCCCCAAGTTCTGGCAGGCGCTGCACGGCGGCCAGGAAACGCTCAACTTCCGCCGGAGCCACAATACCTTCAGACAGGGTGCGGAACTTTTTAATGTAATCCGCACGCTGCCACGGCGTTGCCCCCAGCGTATGGGCGTTGGCCACGGCCAGTTCGTCTGCCAGCACGGTGCCGTCTTTCATACGGATGACAATACGGCCGCCAAAGGCTTTTTTGTCGGGGTCGCTCTCATGGTAGCGTTGTGTCCACTCGGGTTTTTCAACCGTGTGGATTTTTTTCCACAACCGCACCGTATCGGGCCTGCGCGCCCGTTCGGGCTCGTAGGAGCGCACATGGTGCCAGCACCCGTCCTGCAGAGCCACAGCCACAATATACATGATGGAGTGGTCCAGCGTTTCCCGCGTGGCCTGCGGGTCAAACTTCTGCGGATCGTTGGAGCCGGTACCAATCACGTAATGGGTGTGGTGGCTGGTTTCGATCAGCACATCTTCCACATCTTCCCAGTTGCTGATTTTTTTGCCCATGCGGAAGGCAAGGTCGATCAGCGCCTGACTCTGGTATTCGGCTGAATGTTCCTTGGTAAAGGAAGACAGGATGGCCCGCTTGGGTTCACCCATACCCGGCAGGGGCACGGTGTAATGCGCATCTTTCCCATCGAGCATCCATGCGATAACCCCATCCTCCCCTTCATAGATCGGGGTCGGGGATGTTTCACCCAGCATGGCGCGATCGACTGACTCTACAGCCATTTTGCCTGCATGAGCCGGGGCGTACGCCTTCCAGGACGAAATTTCGCCCTTGCGGCTCTGGCGTGTGGCGGTGGTAACATGCAGCGCCTGCCCGATAGCCTGATAAATGACCGAGGGCGGCAGGCGCAGCAATGTGCCAATACCCGCCGCAACTGATGGGCCAAGATGAGCCACATGGTCAATCTTGTGCTTGTGCAGGCATATGGCGCGGGCCAGATCAATCTGGATTTCGTAACCCGTGGCAATGCCGCGGATCAGGTCCGCGCCACTGCGGTTGCACTGCTGCGCCACGGCCAGAATACCGGGAATATTGTCCCCCGGATGGGAGTATTCAGCCGCCAGAAAGGTGTCGTGGTAGTCCAGTTCACGGACAGCGGTACCGTTGGCCCATGCCGCCCACTCCGCATGGACGCGCACATCCGGCCCCATGCCAAACACCGTAGCCCCACCCGGCCTGCGATGGGCCAGTGCTTCTGTCCGGGCACTCATGACCGAATGACGGTTGACCGAAGCCATGGCTACGGCGGCATTGTCAATCATGCGGTTGATGATCATATCCGCCACAGCGGATTCCACCGCAACCGGGTCTGCCGCGACCTGTGCAATTTTCCAGGCCAGCTGGTCCGCGCGGTTCAGGCGTTCACTTTCTGGGTGTACGCGCACTTCATGATTTTGCATTGTTCCGGCCCTTGCCATCTTGTGATCTGGGGAAACAGTTGCAGACTGTTGCGTAAAGCAGCAGAGGAATAAGAGTAAAAAGAAGCGAAGGAATTCGCGTCCGTTGCAAAGTCTGTGAAGGTTGCTAAGCATGCCCAGAACCAAAACCAAGCTGTTTGCTGGCAACAGGCTCCGCCAGCTCCGCCAGCGTGAAGGCATGACACAGGCCGTACTGGCCGAGTGTGTTGGCGTATCGCTCAGCTACCTTAACCAGATGGAGCGCAACCATCGCCCCCTGCCCGACCACCTTCTGCAAAGTCTGTGCGAACGGTTTGCCCTGAGCCCCGCATGGTTTGCCGACACGCGAGAAGCCCATGCCGTGCAGGCGCTGCGCGAGACCATGGCCGACCCGATTTTTAAAACCTCTCCGTTACAACTCGTCAAAATGGCGGAAGCGGCCCGCCAGAGCCCCGAACTGTGCGAGGCATTTTTAACGCTCTACCGTGCATACACATTTGAGCAGGAGCGGCACGCCCATGCCCCTCTGGCCAGCATGCCCCCGCTTGAACCTTACGAGGCGGTTGGTAACTGGGTGCAGGACCATAACAACTATTTTCATGAACTTGATTGTGCTGCCGAGGAATTTTACGAACGCCTCATCAGCACGGATACATCGCTGGACACAGCCCTTGCCAGACACCTGCTCAACCAGCACGGGCTGGGTATCACCCATAATACGGACATGCAGGAGCGCGGGCTGGTCTGGCGGATTGACCGGCATAAACATCAGATCCAGCTCCCCCATAACCAGCCGCCGGAAAGCACGCTGTTTTTTCTGGCCCAGATTATAGGCCAGTTGGAACATACCCGCCTGATGACAGACATTTTGCGCCGCGAAGGCCCAAAAGAGCGTAATGCGCAGGAACTCGCACGGGTGTATCTGGGCAATTATTTTGCTGGCGCACTCATCCTGCCCTATACGCGCTTCCTGCGTAAGGCCCAGAGCATGCGGTATGATGTGGACGACCTGCGCCGCCACTTTGGCGTCAGCTTCGAGCAGGTAAGCCACCGCCTGAGCACCATGCAGCGCTTTGGCGCGGAAGGTATTCCATTCTATTTTCTTAAACTGGATATTGCTGGCAATATTCTTAAAAGTTTTTCGGCCAACCGTTTTTCTCAGGCACGCTTTGGTGGCCCCTGCCCGTTGTGGAACGTGTTCCGCGCCTTTGCAACACCGGGGCAGGTTCAGGTTCAGCTTTCGCAGACAACCGATGATTCCATTTACCTGAATGTTGCACGCACCGTTGGGCGGGAAGGACTGAGCTACGCCGACCGCCCCCGCCAGATTGCCATTGTTCTGGGCTGCACCATAGCCGATGCGGCAAAAACCGTTTACGCCGCCGGGCTTGATCTGGCGGACCACACGCTGGTTGTGCCCATTGGGCCAGGGTGCCGGGCCTGCGGGCGGGAACTGTGCAGCCACCGCTCGCTCCCTGTTTCTGGCAGGGTGCTGGATACGGGCAGCAATGCGCGTGGGGTTGTCCCCTACAGAGCCGTGCCCGAACACTAAAAAACCCGCGCAGGGAGCGGGTTTGGTGCTGGTGGGGCAAGGGGGAGGAGGAGAAGAAAGAACCTTCCGGACTGACCGGGGATGCAAAACAGCCCGGAAGTTTAGGGGGGATAGTTTTTTACGGTAGTCACGACAACCACAGATTGTCGCGGTGATGCCCCTTGCCCCACCAGCAGAAACGCCTTCATCACCGCGACAAGATGATAATAAGAACGATTCTCATTAAAGTGCAAGTAAAAAAACAAGGGGTGGCGAATTTTTTTCGCCACCCCCTCGCGTTGTTCTCACAAGCCCTTGGTTTTAAGCGCTTTTAGTGAGTGCCCCCCGTGGTGGAGTTCCCCTTGGAGGCATCTGGCGTTGCCGCCGTCGAGGCTGCCGGAGCCGTAACGGGAACGGGCGCGGATGCGGATGCGGGAACCGTAGCAGGGGTGGTCGCAGGCGCTACAGCACCATTACCCTGAGCAGCAGTTTTTGCGGGAGAATGGGCCGGTGTCTGGCCCGATGCATGGGCGGAGGACTGGGCGTTTAAGTGCTGGTCCACAAAATCATCCGAGACGAACACGATGCCATCCAGCAACTGGTCCAGCGCTTCCTTTGCCTGTGCGGCCTGACGGCCTTCGGTCAGCACACGGGCGCGGTACAGGGTATCTTTGGTCTGCTCCAGAGGAGCGAGGGCGATAATAAAGTCAGCATCTTCGCCCACAACCTGCAGGTTCTGCTCGGCCTGTACGTTCTGCCCGGCCTTGAGCGCCTTGTTGGCCTTCTGGGCTGCCACTTTTTTATCGGGAGCCAGAGTTTCGGTCAGAATGAACTCACCACCAACGGGAATCCACGTCACAGAACCGGTGATGGGCTTATGTGTGGCCGAAACAGGATGCTGGGGAGCAGGCTGCAACTGGTCTTCCGCCGCGTAAAACCGCCGGTTATCCTTTTGTGCAGCAACAAAACGCTTCTGCGCATCGTAAATCGGAGGAATAGCCGCATCCGTTTTACCCTGTGCCAGCAGATCACGCGCGACCAGCACATCCTGCAAGGCTTTCTGCCCATCTACAGACAGGTGATGCAGCGCACGCCCGGCCTTGAACTTTTCCCAATCCGTATGAATGGCCCCGGCATGCGCTGCCGAAGCACTAACCATAAGAGCGGCCACTGCCGCAAAAGATGCCTTAAAACGCATAAAAACAATCCTGACTGAAAATGTTGAACACCCATGTATTAAGGATTTCTCCTCAATATCTGGTTAGTAAAATACGTTCCTCAAGATGCTGGACGCAAAAGATACAGCATTAAAAAAATTATTATTTTTGAAAATCTTTCTTTGCCAATCGGTCAAGTCTCAAACCCATCAACCATTTCGCAATACAGCCATGTTTTAAAAACAGGCGCAACAGTGCCGACAGACCGGGCTACAGCCCTCTTTTTTTTCTGCCGTCCTGTACCCGGTTGACGCATAAAAAAAGGCCCATTGGGTCAGAGTCGTCCACAGATTCTGCGGATGCCATATATATGGTTGTTTTCTGCCGATTGTTGCGCGAGTTTTACAGAGATGGGAATTTTGTTTTACACTATCGGGAAGATTTTCCCCTTGTACAACACCCCAAACCTGTACTACCCTAACCGGGCTACGGCAGCGTGGATGGACACGCAGCAGAGAAGACAGCGCGATATTCGAGTCTTCCGGTAATCGTCTTTATGACTATCCCGGACGCCGACAAAAGGATCGCAAGCCGGTATCAAGCCCGGCCCGTAGCAACATGACGCGGGAGTTCGTCGGTAGAACAGTCTGCCATGAGTTTCGGAGCAATCCGATGGGAGCTTAATGGCCAGATAATGTGCAGGTTCAAGTCCTGTCCGCGTCCCCAGTTTCAGGTTCCAACTTGTAAGTAATCCTTACAGGTTGGCGGGTGCCAGACCCGTACCGCTCTGCTTCCGCATCGGTCTCTCTGGTAGTCGTCGCGTGCACGCGGTCGCAGATGCGGAGTGGCCCCTCGGGTCTTACATTCCGTAGCAGACGGTGGAAGTCCGTCACCTCATCACAAACCGCTCACAAGCTAGCACCAAAGGCCGACAAGCCGAATACGGTCCCAACAGCGTACCGCTCGGCCCGGTGTATTCCACCTGCGTCACACGCCCCTGTCGCAACCGGGCGACAAAGTGGCACGTCCCGTGGCCGGATAGGTCCAGTTCCAGCGACATCGGCCCCTTGAGTGTGAACGGCCCCTGCACCTGCTGGTCCTGCCGCCATTGCAGCACCTCGCCATCCGGCAGGGTGGCCACATTGTCGGGCACCCCAGCACAGGCGATAAGGTCAGACCGGGCCATACCGATAAGATCACGCTTGGCCTGTAGCGGGACATTGGCGCAGGCTGAGAGGGCGAGCAGGCAGGCCACCGCCTTAATCCGCATCATCCTGCCCCTTCGTAAGCTGTCCCCAGAAGCTGCCCGCGCTCGCCCGCCAGCGCCATATGAGCGCCAGCAGGAGTGTGCCGAGCCCGACAATCGCACCCCCGGCAATCGCGCCGCATTCAAAGTCTGGCGTCACTGAGCAACCGCCAATGTCTTGAGCGCGGTAGCCTCCTGCGTGTCCGTCACGCTGGACAGGTTGATACCCAGAACGCCCATAAACGCATCCAGCACGGTCAGTAGGGCATTGAAGGCGGTGATGGCAGTGTTGATAACCGGACTTGTAATCGTCTGCTGTGCAGCACTTAGACCGGAACGCAGGGCTGTGGCCACACCATTAAGGTCCACCAGAATCGTATCGACCTTGGTTTTCCAGTTCGTATCGTCATACGTGATGGTCAGCATGCCGTTGGTCGCGCTGGAGAACGCGGACAGGCTGGCGGCAAGGACTGCCCCAGCCGTCTCAATAGCGGCCACCCCGGGTACGCCCATTGCAGATGCAACGGCGGTGATGCTCAGGATCGTGGCGATAGCGTTAATGCCTGCTTGCCCGTAAGCCTTAACCTTGGCTGTATTGAGCGTGATGGTGGTATTGCTGCCGTTGGTGGCAACAGTGCAGGCCGTTAGAGCGGTAGCTCCGAGCAGGGCAGACGTCTGCAGGAAGTTGCGGCGGGAAAGATTGGTCATTTCGGTGCGTCCTGAGGAATGTTGATAACGGAGCCGGGCCCAGCCAGAGGGGCGGCCGGGGCCGACGGAGTAGCAGGTGCAGCCTTTACGAGATGCGTGGCCGCATAGGGGAGCGCGTATTTGATGCCCAGCCCGGTCACGCGCACAGCCTGATACAGAGCAATCAGGAAGCGGTTGCTGGTCGGGGCCGGTACGGACGCGGTGATGGTCGCACACGTCACCATGGTGGCGCAGATAATCAGCGCAACATTCTGCGGCAGGGCGGAAAACAGGGCGGGGAGCAGGGACACAATGCCTGCTACTTTGGCAGTGTTAACTACTGCCGTTTTCTTGTCTGGCGTGTCAGCCATGGGATTATCCTTCTCCAAAAGGCCCCACGCGGTAAAACGCATGGTGACCAATCGTGCAGCGATAGAAGCGGGGAGCAGCCCATGCAGGCGCGTTCGGAAGGCGCGTGTCATAGTAGCTGTCTGCCCCACTGGTGATGTCGGTAAGGGTGCCCCCCACAAGGCGCTGACCCAGCGCAAGAGCTGTCTGGAACTGCGGGTCCGCACTGGTCACGGCCAGCAATTTCTCCCGGTTGGGGTCGTCGTCATTCCAGCAGGAGAACTGCCATGGGCAGAGGAACACGCCGCAAATATTGTGACCCCACCAAGCGGGCCGGGCCAGACGGTTCATGCCTGCGCACAAAACGGCCTGCATGCCGGTCGGGCCCTCCCCCCGCGCCTCGCCCCATGCGGTACGGGCCGAGACCTGCAAGGGGTTAGTGAGTAGAGAGGCTTGCGGCATTTGCCTGCCCTCCCTGCGCCGCGTCCCACGGCTCGCGCAGATGCAGCCAGCGCACCCATATGGTACTGGCCACTTCCTGATCGGAGAGCAGCGTAGACCCCACGGCGGCCCCAATGGTGCAGGTCAGCCCGACGACAACGGCAAGTTTGCGCCAGCGTCGCAGGCTGTCCTCGGCAAGTTGGTTCTGGCGCTTTTGTGCGCCCGTGTGTTCGGCTATCTGCTTGGTCAGGTCCGTTAGCGCCTTGCGGGTGTCCGATGCCTCAACGGCCCGGTTGCGCTCGCGCTCCTGCCCCTGCGCTTCGATGGAAATCAGCCGTTCCATCATGGCGCTCTGGCCGGACTT
>NZ_JBFCXX020000027.1:0-29169 GCF_040702925.2 Acetobacter fabarum
CAGAACCTTCAATGCCAGCCTACTGCCCCTAAAATCGGGCAAAGACGTCTGTAATTCATGGTTCTTCGAACCCTCCAGGTCTTGGCGTCTGGGCTCTGAGCTGTATGAACCCGGCTTATCTTTCCCTCCTTCTGGGCCTGTTCCTTATGGGGAACCTACCGCTTCTTTTTCGTAAACCCACTCGTAGCCGCGCTATTGCAACAGTTCCCGTTGCAAAACTGTATATGCTGGGGGCCGTGGCTGGTTTCATATCCGGTTTTACGGGAGCCGTTGGTCTGGTTTTTAACGGGTGCTATCACCGGCTGGGTCTGCGGAAGGAAGAAATTATTGCAACCCGTGCAGCCAACGAAATCTTGCTACATCTGCTCAAAATCATTCTTTACGCTGCGTTTGGCCTGTTCAGTGCCCATGCAATTGTTGCAGGGTTTGCCGTGGCAATGGCCGCAATCCTGTCTTCCATGGGCATGAAGTACCTTCTGCCTTACCTGCATGACCGCCTGTTCCACCATATTGGTCAGGCAGCCACGGTGATAGCCGGCATCATGATGGTAATTATCGCCGGTGAGCAGATTGCACAACAGAAGAACATTACTATTCATTTCGTCCATGCAAATGAGGAAAATGAAAGAGATTAACCAACTGTTTCGTTGCCCTGTCGTACCATGGAAGGATAACTGGTAAATGTGTATTTGCTGATTCAAAATGTCAGTATTTTTCTGACTCGCGCAGTTCTACTCTTAGTTTCCGGGCTCTTAACCATGTTGACGGCACTTTGTTCAGGTTCGTGTCATGTTTGCATGATACGATTAGCGGGATGAAAGACAAATCCAGTATTTTCGCAACGCGGCAGGATAAACTGACAATTTTTTTCAACGGAGGAGTGCAGTCATTATCGTAGTGCAGTTTGCAACTGCGACTGTATGGAGACTGTTTCAGAATCCGCTGCACCATCAAATCGTGGTCATGCATTTGACAGCAGGAATGGTCCTGAGCGTTCTGTTCCTCGTTCGGCTGTTGTGGCGTCTGGGGGGGCAGCGTATTCGTGCCGCTGATCGCTGGTTTGATTCCATGCTGGCTGGGAGTGTGGCATATAGCCTGTATGGACTGGTCATGCTGGAAATCCAGCTCGGTTATTTGTGGCGGTGGGGTAATGGGCAACTCATGGGTTTCCTGTCCGGTCAGATCATGCCACCTTTTGGTAAATTTTTCGCATCAACCATGAACTGACTATACGGGTTATATCAATGGAATGATTGACTGATTATCTTGCTGACGACAGGTTATGTGCTGGCCACATATTTTCATGACTTTACTCTCATAGATAATGTTTTTTAAAGAATGCTTGTGATAGAGGATCATTCCGATGCATACAGAAAGTAATATACCGGCATACATCAAGGAAAACCACGTAACATCCCGACTGGGGTGGTTACGTGCCACTGTTCTGGGGGCCAATGACGGGATCCTGTCAACATCCAGCCTGATTATTGGCGTTGCCAGCGCTCATGCAACACAGGCCAGCATTCTGCTGGCTGGAATTTCCAGCCTTGTGGCTGGAGCCATGTCTATGGCGGCTGGAGAATATGTATCCGTCAGTTCACAGGCAGATTCAGAAAAAGCAGACCTGAACCGTGAGAAAAAAGAGCTTAGTAACAGTTGGGATGCCGAAGTCAATGAACTGGCCAGCATATACCGTCAGCGCGGGTTGGATGATGCTCTGGCGCACGAGGTCGCCCTCCAGTTAATGAAGCACGATGCACTGGGATCTCACGCGCGGGATGAACTTGGCATTTTCGAAGCAACAGCCGCACGCCCGGTGCAGGCTGCTTTTGCATCCGCAGGTGCGTTCTCATCCGGCGCCATACTGCCTGTGCTGGCTGCGTTGATGTCTCCAGCAAACATAGTCTCGTGGACTGTATCAGCCGTATCCCTGATAAGCCTTGCTGTGCTCGGGATTGTCGGGGCACGCGCTGGTGGTGCTTCCCCTTGGCGTCCGGCAATGCGGATCCTGTTCTGGGGCATTGTAGCTATGATTGTCACTGCTGGCATCGGGAAGATGTTTGGTGTGCGGGCTTGAGGTTTTCTGGTACTTCATCGATCTTGTTTAAAATGCGATGGGTTTCCTACTCTCTGTCATCCGTTCAGTCCTGGATGTGGCACATAAGGAGTGTACTGTCTGGTGAGCTATGCAGGGTGTTCCCCATTTTTTGGGGAAATGGATGGATACGATGCTAACATTCAGTGAGTTGCAGGCATTGTCCGTCTGAACTGGTGACACAGGGTCAAATTAACTAAGGGCGAGGCTTATTTTAATTGCCTGATCTACTTTTTCCATAACGTGTTCCGGTAATCTGGAGATCACGACAGATATACGGTTTTTGTCGATAGTTCTAATTTGTCCACACTCAATTACTGAGTCATGACCATTGTTCCCTCGCTCTTTTGATGTGACTGGTACTTGTATTGGTAGGTTTTTATTTTGGTTATGATCGGTCAATGGGACAATAATTGTCATGGGGGAGAATTTGTTTCCCACATCATTCTGTACTATGAGGCAGACAATATCTTTTCCATCCCGCTCTGTTCCAAGAGCCCCCTTTAGATTGGCCAGTACGATATCACCACGGCGGAGAGTGTTTAAATTAAGAGACATATTCAACGCTTTGCAAAAAATTATGGACCTTGCTGATGCAAGGCCCATAACCCTTTAGATTACTGGAAGAGAGACAGAATGTTCTGAGACTGACCATTCGCAATTGTCAGTGATTTGATGGCCAAAGACTGTTTGGTTTGCAGGGAGGTCAGTTTTGCGCTTTCGGCGGCCATGTCGGCATCAGTCAGTGCACTCACACCGTTTGTCACAGCATCTGTGAGGGAGGACGTATAGGTGCTCAGGCCAGACAGCGTGTTGCTGTAGTTGCCAAGGTTCTGCATGACGGAACTCATGTTGGTGATGGCAGACTGAATGGCAGAAACGGCGGTTGTTACCCCCCCTTTAATCCCAACAGCTATCTGGTCGGCAGCGGAGCCGTTCGTGGCTGTAATTGGTGTAGTCATTAAGGGAGTTCCGGAAGGTGCTACGTCGGCATCAGACGTGACGCCTGTTTCAGTGCCCCCTACAACACTGATCGTGCCAGCGGCAGAACCGGGAACTGTGTAGGTTAATGTAGAACCACTGGCTGTTAGACCTGTAATACGCGCATCTGCGAGGGCTTTAGCAACATCGGTGGCACTTGCATTCGTAGCAACGACAATTCCAATGTTGCTACCGCTTCCCCCATTGGTCTTGCCGTCGGCACTCAAATTTGTAGCATCACTTACAAGTTCATAGGTCTTGCCTCCGATTGTGAAAATATCACCGCCTTTTTCAGGGGCGTCACTCCCATCGCCGACAGCAAACGTTGTGCCTGAAAGAGTAAATGTCTGAGATGTAGATTTACCGACAAGGGTGCCAGTAACATCGGTTGCTGGGTTAGTTCCTCCTGTATAGACGGCAATGGAATTGTCGCTGTTGAGAGAAGAGTTGACGCCAGCGCCATTCATGGAACTGACCAAAGCTGATAGAGCATTTTTGGTCGAAAAACCGCTATCGAGGCTAACTGCGATATTTGTTGCAGTGGAAACACTTGCACCACTTTGTACAAATTCAAAAGTTTTTCCACCAATCGTAACAGTTGAACCTGCGGTGGTACCGTTACCTAACAAAATCTCATTAGACGTCAGATGACCAGTCTTCAGTTCGGCAACATTGTTTTCATTAAGAGATGAAAAAATATTCTGTGTGGAATCTGCCGCGCTACTCCCGGAAGCGGATTTGCTTGTAAGGCCCAGAGCATCCACCAGAGTTGTGTTGGAGCCAGACATTGTTTTGAAAGTCTGTGTCTGCCCTTGCACATTCGCAAGAGTCTGCAAGGTCGTGCCATTGTAAGCATTCACAGCGTCGCTCCCGCTGGTCAGCAGGTTGACACCAGAGAACGTAGCGTTGCGCGCATACGAGTTAATGCTATCAAGTGTGCTCAAAATCTGGGTAGCCATGGCGCTGGCGTCAGTTCCGGTCTGGCCAGCTGTGGTGACTGTATTCTGCAAAGTTTGCAGAGAAGATAAAATTTTATTACCGGCAGTATTGGCGGTAGCAACAACCTGAGCACCAAGAGAGAGAGAATCAGATACGGCCGTCATTCCCTGTAAATTGCCGTTCATCTGTGCAGCAATAGAGTAAATGGCCGGGCTATCGGCAGCGTTATCAACTTTTTTACCGGTGGAAACCGTGTTTTCTGTTTTGCTCAATTCCGTCTGCGTAGCATTCAGTGCTTCAAGAGCGACCAGAGACGATGAGTTGTTGTTGATCGAGAGTGACATTTTCGAACCTAACCTCTAGGTTTCGAAACACTTCGGCCAACGGCAGAAAATCGTTTGTGTATTGTCGTAAAAGGTTGTCACGAGATGCTTTATGGATATGCGCGTGTTTCCACTTCGAGAAAGGATGAGGAAGGGGTTTTTGTTCAGACAACATCGTCTCAAATTGAAGCATTGGTAAATTCTGGAGTAAATTTATCAAATATTTTTGAAGATAGGGTATCTGGAAAAGAAAAAAATCGTCCAGGTTTGAATGCAATGCTTGAAAAAGTTCAATCTGGAGATGTAATTATAGTCTGGAAGCTTGATAGACTAGGGAGATCGGTACGAAATCTTTTGGAATTGGCAGAAATTCTTAAATCAAAAAGTGTGACAATCCGCTCTATAAGTGATGGCATAGATACTGGTGGTGCCTTGGGTGGTTTTTTGATGACCATTCTGGGTGCAGTGGCGGAATTGGAACGTGAAACGATAGTGGAACGTGTAAAGTCAGGTTTACAGGCAGCTAGAAACCGTGGAATTCAGGTCGGTCGTAAACGGGCATTGTCTCCTCAAGCCTGTAAAGAGATCCGAAATTCTATTATATATGGAGAGAAGGTGTCCGATATTGCCAGGCGTTATAAGGTTAGTAGGGCAACTGTATATCGTTCTATTGAGAGAGCTTAGATTTTCACTTGATTCCTGCATGCGAACATGAAGGGAAAGATACACCAGAAAAAGGAACGTAATTTTTTCAGGCTGAAAATATTTTCTTTTTATTAACCTTCTGATAACCATTCACGTCTAATTCTCAAGGTGTTGCAAAAACTAGGGTTTTATTTCTCAATCACCAAAAGAGAATCAAAATGAAGTACCTTGTTATTGACAACGATTTTTTCAGAATCTTGTAAAATCACTCGGATACACCGGCAATATATCGGGGCTATCCGATTTGCAAAAAGAGAGCATGGTTGCAGAGGTAGAAAGCACGTTGACAGCCATCAAAGATTCTTATGGGGCGGATGAAATTATTGGAACGTACACTTTTTTTAAAGAGGCAATACAAGATAGAAGCGATGTGCCAAGTTACGCCAGAGATTACGTGGCGAAGCAACTTGAGAGCAACAATTTTATTGAACAGGCATTATCTTCTTATGACGAAGCCAATTCCGGCAACTTACGTCAGGGGGCGATCCAGAAAAGGAAAGTATTTCGTCATTCATTTCGAATCTGTCGCATTAATATTCTGCCGTCGTTTTACTGGATGATCGAAGCTTTGACTTGTCTAGCAAACTTCCAGCAGGAACCGACGTCAATTCTCTCGTTCAGTCTCTGAACGATGCGGTTGATAACGAAACGCTGAGTGTTTCTCGGTATGTAGAAGCGTCGAATACGATAAAAGACTCGGTAATCCCTCCTCTTTTTAGTGGGGCTCTGACTGAGAATTCTGGCAGCTTTTGTTAGTTTCTGGGCGGGTGTAAACCCACCGTTCCCCATGAGTGAGCATTTTCTGGACAGGAATTATGATGACATTTTTTAAAAATGACCCACGCCCTTAATCAATTACTCATTTACTCTTACAATCAGGCAGGTCAGTATCAAGAGATGGGTCTACCTGGTAAATCTTCCAGTCATTCCCCTCACGTCGTAATCTGACACATACGGCTTGCGATTCACCAGCCTCTTGCGGAACGCTCATGAAAAGCCGAACAACAGAGTTATTTCGGCTTTTCTCTATCTCTGTGGCCTTCATCCCGGAAATCCATTCCACACTAAAATCCTGCGTATGTGTGAAATAATCACTATCCCCAGCCAAATCACCGTAAACTCCAGCTTTATAAGCATGAATTATTTTTTTATATATCTGGCTTGTAACATAATTTTTTATATCCATGTTACAGAACAAACCATCCAATTCAAGGTTTGGTTTTTCCATAAACGGCTGAGCACATGCAGTCATGTATTTTTGATAAAATTCCAGAACTTCCTGTGCTGGTGTTGTACTCTGGGCATTTGCCCAGAGTGGAAAAAGGATAAAAATACTGAAGGGTAATATTTTATATCCGTTACGGATGCCGGTAAATTTTATATATTGGTTTCTCATTGCGATATACTGGTCCAGGATATAAGTTTTTCTGTTTAAAATCTGATATCCAGATACTATCATCGAACATACATATGTCCATATGAGTGTTCAGCGATAGATTGTATAATTGCAACATTTCCTGCCCGAAATGGCCCTGCGGACAAAACTTCACGAAATCCCGATGCTTTGAGAGATGAACCATAATCCTTCGTATCGTTCGTGTTTGCAAAATGAATGCCTCCCGCGTCGACAACTCACAAACTATACCAAAGGTCCAGTAGCGGGATCACTGGTGTTCTCTGCCAAGAGGTCCGCCAGATCGTATTCAGCGATCGTTGCTGCCCATGCGCGCCAGCACGCTGAACGCGGTCATTGGAACCCGCTCAACAACGGCGACAATGAAATGCGCCACATCGTTAGCCGGAAGCCACGACTTCAGATCAGGCGGAAGAAGATGACGGCTGCCCTAGGCTCAGGTAATGGTGTTAGACCCAAGCACCAACAGAGGCTGCGTGCGCTAACATGGCTATAGTCAGGGGTTAGGATCTGCCTGAGGACGCTTTCTATTCAGAAAGCCAAATAGCAGTGCGCCTATGATTCCGTCACCCTCTTCCGGGAAATATGTTTCGAAATCAAAATTTTGAACACTGATATCAAAGCGCTCAAAGTAACGGTGCATGAGATTTTTAGCGCCGTCGTTGCACATACGAAGATCGCCTCGCAGTGTCGTATTTTCTGTCAATTCACGGGGTTTCGGACCCGGAACTTGTTCAGAAATAAATGACAAGATTTCAGATAGCGCCTCTTCGTAAAATTTTACCATGCCATTTTGTCCTCCGGCTTGACTAAAGCGTTCTAGCATCGAACTGATTTCAGTAACGTCCTGCGTCATGCCGACATAGCCAACAAATGGGATGGTTCGCCCTACCCATGCTCCTGAATGTTTTGTCATAGCAATGCGAAAAGTGAATAACGATTTTCCGGTAACCAATGCCGTTCAACGTCACGCCAGCCGAGGCCGGGTAACATTTTTACGCTGCTATGGACCAAATCCTCGTAACCGCGTAATTTGTGAAACCCGGTCCCCACCAATTCTGGGACTATATTACATCGCGTAATCCAGCATAAACTGTTCAGGGTTCAAGACATTGTCTCTACGCCTTCTGCTTTCTTCCCTGAGCCTTGTTGCCCTTCCGGCTCTGTACCTCGCGCCATGCAGTCGGGTGGCCTCCGCTGAGTCCGCACCTTTCGCGTTCCAGCGCACCTCTCTCGATGCAACAGGCGAACACCCTGAAATCTGCCTGCATTTCAATCAGACCCTGAACGCACGGGAAACAACAACGCTGGCCCATTCGGTCCATCTCTCACCAGAAAGCGCCTTCACGCCGCGTGTTGAGAATGACACATTCTGCCTTGGCAAGCTTGCCTTCGGGCAAAGTTACACAATGAAGGTCGACCCGGATTTTACTTCAGCCGATGGCGAGTATCTCGCCGCCCCCCTCACGCTCAGCGCCCGTTTTGGGCGGCGTGATGCGCGCGTTGGGCTGACAGGAGATGGCTTTATCCTGCCCGGACGCACGACCGGGCACACGCCTGCCCTCGCTATTGAAACTGTTAACGTCTCCACGGTTCGTCTCCACGTCTTTCGGGTCGCCGCATATCAGCAATTTCTCGGCACGGATCATATCGACAGCACACTTCCTGATCTGAACCAGACCAGTTTTGACTCTGGTACGTTCCAGAACCTGCTGGACACGACCATGCGTGAAATCTGGCATGGCACCATGGTTATCGATCATGCTCCAGACCGATCTGTAACAACTGGCTTCCCGCTGGCAGAGACAATTGGCGCAGGACAGAACGGACTTTATCTGGTGACGGTTGAAGACGCCGCAACGCCGCCCGAAAAAAGCCCCGTGGAAACCGCGCTTAAACGTGGGAACATCAACACCGATCTTCTGCAAAGCAAGCCTATTTCTGCCCACTGGGTTAATCTGAGCGACCTTGGCCTGACCATGCTGCGGGGTGATGACGGACTGACAGTCAGCGCCCGTTCCCTGATGAGCGGACAGCCTACTCCTGATGTCACGCTGACACTGCGCGCCCGTGATGGCAGCACTCTGGCAACAGTCACAACGGATGCGAGTGGCCTCGGGCATTTTGATGCTCCCCTGCTCCGTGGTACCATGGCCGACCGCTCCTCGGTCCTGCTGGCCAGCAAGGGAGAGGATTTCGGCTTTCTGCATCTTGACCGGCAATGGTTCGATTTTTCAGAACAGCATCTTGAAGGCGCAGTCAGCCCCTTACAGGGGAACAGTCTCGCACTCGTGCAGCCTGACCGCGGGATCTATCGTCCCGGTGAGAGCGTGCATCTCCTCACTCTTCTGCGTGACCGGGCAGGACAGGCTATTCCAGACGCGCACCCGGTTCTTGTTCTGTACCGTCCCGATATGATGGAAGAACGGCGTATTCCGCTTACAGGTGCGGCAGAGGGCGGCTACGCCACCACCCTGCCCCTGAGCGCCAGCGCACCCACGGGCCTGTGGCGGGCCGATATTCTGCTCGACCCTTCCCTGCCTGCCATCGGTTCGGCCCGTTTCAGCGTTCAGGATTTCGTACCACCCAGTATCGAAGCCAGTTTCAGGCCACCGGCCTCCGCAATCGCCGGACAGACCGTTGTGATTGATGCCTCGGCACGTTTTCTTTACGGCGCGCCCGGTGTGGACCTTAAAAGTGACAGTTCCTACAAACTTGTTCCCGCAACCGATCCAATCCCTGACCACACAGGCTGGGCTTTCGGGTTTGAGAACGAGGAGACACCATCAGCCAGCGGCGACATCACTGCGGCTCCAACCGATCAAGAAGGCCATACGCAACTGACCTTCACGCCGGATATTCCTCAGGACCTTACCCGGCCGCTCGCCCTTGATATACGTGCCGGTTTTCTTGACCCCATGGGGCGGCGCGTAGGGGAACACCTTACAATTCCCGTACGCCGCACCGCACCGCTGATCGGCCTCCATGTCGCGACAGATGCCTCCTCCAGCATGGGCAGTGCTGTTATCCCCATCGATCTTGCAGCTTTCGCGCCTGACAACAGTCCGGTTGCCATCGGCAAAATTCACTGGACCCTGTCACGCGTCAACCATATCTATAACTGGTCCCACACGCCCGACAATGGCTGGACCTTCAGCAGCCACACCGTGGACGTACCCATGCGCTCGGGCGATCTTGCAACAGATGCCAAAGGCACAGCGCGGATTACCCCAACGCTGGACTGGGGCGAATATCGCCTGAGTGCTGTCCCGAGCGAAAGTGGCGGCGTAACAGGCAGTTCACTCCGCTTTCAGGTCGGATGGGGTGGAAGCGGTGATGCCAGCACACCGGACCATCTGCCGCTCAGCGTGCGCGATACCCATATCATGTCAGGCGGCAGCACGGTCATCCACATTGGTGGTGGTTTTGCCGGGCAGGCCCAGATAACACTTGCAACAGACCGTGTGCTGAACACACGCTTTGTGGACGTTCCGCAAGAAGGGCTGGACGTGCCCGTCACCGCCACACCGGACTGGCATTCCGGCGCCTATGCACTGGTCACACTCTATCGCCCCCTCAACAGCCCCTCCGGCCTGCGCCCGCATGACCCCGTGCGGGCGGTTGGTGTCACATGGATTGGTGTCAATCAGGACACACATCGGCTGAACGTAACGCTTGATGTGCCCGGCACGGTCACACCGCGCCGTCGCGTCACCATTCCCGTGACAGTTCAGGCCAGTCAGGGTCTCCCGGTGGGGCATGTGCAGGTCGCGGTGTCCGCGGTCGATCAGGGTATTCTCAACCTCACGCATTTCACGCCGCTCAACCTGTTTGATGCCCTTTACGGTCGCCCCCGTCTTGGACTGGACATGCTGGACAACTACGGGTCCCTTCTGCTCAGTGATGCGAAAAATGGCCAGATCCGTTCTGGGGGGGATGCAGCGTCAAACGGCAGCCGCGCGGACGGCCCGCCCGTGCGGACAACGGAAAGCGTCGCACTGTTCGATGGTCCGGTCGCACTCGACAGCACCGGGCACGGCACGCTCTCGTTCGATGTGCCGGATTTTGACGGCCAGCTTCACCTGATGGCCTCAGCCTGGAGCAAAGATGCCGTTGGCAACGCACAGGCAGACATCACTACACGAGACCCGGTTTTCCCCGACCTGGGATTGCCACGCTTCCTCGCACCAGGAGATACGGCACAGGCACAGGTCTCCATCATCAATGTTGATGCGCCATCTGCACCTTACGAGGTCCAGATCACCACGGATGGGCCGCTCCGTGTTCTCGGCTCCGGCACACTCAGCGCCCCTGTCAAACCCGGTGAGCGCGCTGACCTGCGTGTTGCGCTGGCAGCCCCACCCACCCTGCCGGACCGTACCGCCATTGCGCATATCCATCTCACATTGCGCCGATCCGGCTCATCAAAAGCGCTGCTGACGCGCAGCTGGCCCATCGGCATCAGGCTGGCGCATGTTCCGCTGACCGTCAGCCGGACGGCACCGCTCACCCCCGGTAGCCACAAGACATGGGACCGCACGGAACTGGCGGGCTTCAACCCGGCAGACGCGCGGATAACCCTCAACATCTCCGCATCGGACGGCCTTGATACAGTCGGGTTGCAAGAATCCCTGCAATCCAGCGTCTGGGGAGATTCTGATACACTGGCGGCTCAGGCCCGTGCGCTGCTGCAACAAGGCAACCCGGCCTCCTCCGAGACTCACGACCATAGCGACACTCCGGGTCAATCCATCCAGTCAGCCATCAATACGCTTTTTGATCGCCAGAACCCGTCAGGTGAGATTGGCCAGTGGAACCGCTCCGATGGCCTCAGTCTCCCTGATGATCTGGACTATCTTGCCGATTTCCTGATCCGGGCAAAAGCCGCTGGCTACACCGTGCCGGAGGACCGGCTCGGCCTGCTGCTCGACCATATCGAGAGCGAGCAGCTCCAGTCTCAGAGCGTCGATGATGAAGAGCATGACAGTGAAAGGCAGGCAGAACAGCTGAATACACGCGCTTACGCAGCGTACGTGCTGGCCCGTGCTGGTCGCCTCCACCCTGATGCAATCCATACTCTCGCGGCCTCGCTCGTTGCGCGGCAGGATGGTACCCGTGTCAGCTATGTCTGGGCTGACACGGCAGGCTCCAATGCACAGGCCAATTCTCTGGCCCTTGGACATCTCGCTGTCGCACTCGCAATGGACGATGCACCGGAGGACAACAGCGCGACATCACCAGAAGCACTGCTGGACGCAGCCATCTCGGCCCTCGGACCGCCCCACATCGGAAAGCCGGATCTGTGGGATTACAGATACTGGACCTACGTGCGCGATCTGGCCGGGCTTGCTGCCCTGACCGCCGAAGCGCATGACGACCGGCGCACCCACCTGCTCATCGGGCGGTTTGGCAAGCTGACTCTGTCGCCTGATACGCTGACAACCGCGACCAGAACGGCACTGCTCGAAGCTGCCAGCGCTCTGAACAAGGATACTGATGGGCGGAGCGTGCGTGTGCAGGGGCGCTCTAACGCCACACCGCTGCGCCTGCCGCTTACCTACCCGTTTGATTCCGCCACACTCGGAAAAGGTCTTTCGGTCGAAAATACCGGCAGGAAGATGCTGTTCAGCACCCTGACCGTGCAGGGTGAGCCAGCCGGGAATGTCAAACCTCTCACCAACGGTCTGACACTGGCCATGAAGGGCTTTACCCTGACAGGCCAGCCATTTGACCTGACACACATGCAACAGAATGACCGGTTTATCGTCAGCCTCAAAGGCACGGCCCTCCACCCTGGTCATTATCTGGTGGGCATTACCAGCCTGCTTCCTGCCGGATGGGAAATCGAGAGCATTGTGTCTCCTGAGGATGCCGCATCTGACGATCATGACAGGGACAACGACGACCATGACGGGGACAACACTGAAAACGACCGCGCAGCGCCCCCTTACGCTTTTCTGGGCACACTCAGCGACACCGAACATGCTGCCGCGCTGGATGATCGCTTCAATGCTGCGGTACGCTTTACGACACAGTCTCCAGACCTTGCAGCGCGGGGTTTCCATGTCGCCTACATCGTCCGCGCCATTACGCCGGGTCGCTTCACTCTGCCTGAAGCGATGGTCAGCGCCCGGAGTCTTCCGAGCCTGATGGCTCGTACGGCATCAGGAACTGTCGAGATCACCGCACATTGAGGGCTTCCCGCCGCCTCGTCAGAAACTGTACACTCGGTCTGCTGCTCACCAGCCTCATTCCGGCTGGTCTGCTGGTGGCCGACCGTTTTAATCCGCCAGACCTGCATCGGGCCGAGCAAGCCGCCCTTCTCGTTCAAGCCCGCGACCATACACTGCTTGACGGCCATACAAGCCGCGATGGCTTCTGGCGTCTGCCGGTTGAAAGCCAGGATGTTGACCCGACCTACATAAAACTTCTGATGGTAACGGAAGACCACCGATTTGAAAGCCATCCGGGAGTTGATCCGCAAGCCCTTGCGCGCGCCATCTGGCAGCTGGCCCGACGTGGTCATATTGTCTCGGGTGGTTCCACGCTGGCCATGCAGACAAGCCGCCTCCTTACCCCGCACCGTCATACATGGGGCGGCAAGCTGCGCGATATCCTGCGCGCCCTTCAGCTGGAATGGCGTTTCGGGCGCCGGGGTGTATTGAACCTTTACCTCACGCTGGCTCCTGAAGGCACGAATATCGAAGGCATCCGTGCCGCATCCCTGCTCTATTTCGGGCATGGGCCCAACCATCTGACATCCACCGAGGCCGCGTTTCTTGTGACTTTACCCCGGCGGCCCACCGCACTCCGCCCGGACCGCCACCCTGACGCCTTGCTAAACGCTGCACACCGCACACTGCAACGCGCCACTTCATTACAGCCAGTTGCATGGCCAACACCAGACACACGCGGCGTACCGCATGACGCCCCTGAACTCACCGGCCATTTTCTCAGCGCGGGACGCAATGGCGTAGTGGTGACAACGCTTGATGCAGGACTCCAGCGCAACACACGGCAGGTGCTTGCCAGCCACCCAGCTCCGCTGCGTGGAACCTTTGCTGCACTGATTGTCAACCATGAACGGCAGATCGTTGCATGGGTCGGAGGAGCCGAGCATAAGGCTCCGGGCAATGCGATAGATGCTGTTCTGGCGCCCCGCTCCCCCGGTTCCACACTCAAGCCGTTTGTCTATGGCATGGCGTTCGAAAAAGGCTGGATGACACCCCACACACGTGTGCGCGATAGCCGACTTGCCATTGGCGGCTATGCCCCCAGGGATTTTGACCATGCTTTCCGGGGTGAAACCACTGTGAGTGAAGCCCTTCAGCTTTCACTCAATGTGCCTGCCATTCAGGCGCTGGAGCGGGTTGGCCCCTCCCGGTTCATGGACCGCCTCTCCGCCTGCGGTGTGCGGTTGCGACTGCCCAAAAACCCGGATGGCACACAAAGCACACCGAGCCTCGCGATCGTTCTCGGGGGAACAGGCATCTCACTCCATGACCTGACAATGCTGTACGCAGCACTCGACCATGATGGTCACGTCGCCCCCCTGCATCGTGAACTGGCAGGTCTGAAATCGGCAGGCCCTGCATCCGAGACAGTCCTGCTGTCCAGCAGAGCAAATGCCGACATTCGCACAATCCTGCGGGGTACCGCTCCACCAGCTGGCGTCGCTTCATGGGAGGGAGTTGCCTTCAAGACAGGCACATCCTATGGCAATCGTGACGGATGGGCGATGGCCTCCACCCCGCAGGCAACAGTCGGTGTCTGGGCCGGACGCCCGGACGGCACCGCCTCTCCCGGGCTGACAGGACGGGATACGGCAGGACCTGTGCTGGCAGTTCTCCTCTCTCTGCTTTCTTCACCTCCGCATACATCAGCCCCGCCAGCCAGTGCCCAACTTCATCGTGCTATTGCAGTCCTGTCACCGGCTCTGCGTACCCTGCAACAACGGCAGGCACCGCAGATCATCTTTCCGCGCAATCATTCCGAAATTGAAAGCCGCTCTTCCGGGGGCACGATGCTTCCCGTCGGGTTGGAAGGCTCGGGCGGCCATCCGCCTTATCATTGGTATATCAATGGCATTCCGTTGGATGTGCCGCCCGGTGCGCAACCGTCCTGGACGCCCGATGCACCCGGCTTTGCCCACATCACTCTTGCGGACGCGCAAAACGCCCATGCGACTATTGATATTCGTGTACGGTAAAATGGAACCCTCTTGCCCTATCAATCCATTTTATAACAAGTTTTCCATTTTTCAGCCAATCAGCCTGATATGGGCTAACATCGCTCACTACAATGTCGCAGGTTTCAGAGCGGTCTGGCGTAAACGCTCTATCGAACTTCAGTTGCAGCGACCTCAGTCTCTGACGTCTGCCATGTCACGCATCTTGAGTTAAAACGGTAGGCTGCGGTGCCTCGCGCTCGCCTCGACAATTCCGCAACCTAAAGCGGCTTTGATACGCGCGCCGCTGTTTTGTCACTTCGTATAAGACAATGCCAGAGCTTGTTCCTAGGTTAAGACTTTCAATCATACCGAACATGGGGATAGAAATACACCGTTCACTTCTCTCAACGGCCAAGTCGCTAATTCCCCTTGTCTCACTCCCAAACCATACTGCTAATTTGGCGTGCTTGGTAAAATCCCCTTCATCAAGAGATGTGTTTATTTTTCCCTTCCGATGGGGTGATGTGACGATCGAAACAAAATGATTTTGTTCGAGATGTGCCAAACAATCTTCAGTGCTGTCGAAACGTTTTACGAACGTCCATTTGACCGCAGATACCGATGGCTTCGACAACATCGGATCATTGCGCAACTCATTCCAGTCATCCGAAAGAACACGCCGAGTATCGATCACATACACCTTTTCCGCGCCAAAGGCATTCACGTTTCGGATAACCGTCCCCAGATTGCGTGGATTTGCCGGGTTCTCTAGAACAACAACAAGATTTTTGCATCGGAAGTCATGTATCGCATCCGCCCGCTTACGCGCGGATCGTTTTTCCGTCGGCTTTTCTTCGGTCGTCATACTCAGATACTCCATCGCATTAGTTGAACACGTAAACTATGGTGCACAGCACTATGTCCAGATCAAGTGCCCACTCGATGTCTTTTGAGGTTAAAAAAGTTGGGGGCAACGAGGAGGTTTCCCCCTTGTCTGGGCACCGAAAACAGCAGCAGGCACCCGCATGGTGTCTGTCCACCCAAAACTGATTGAAGCAAGCGTTCTGGCTCTTAAGAATACCACTGACGGCCCTTACCTCATTCCCGGTCTGGAAACCTCGAAACAGGGTACAAGGGGCGCAGCATTGGCCTGCCCGCTGAAATTACGTTCCACTCATTCCGGCATACCGTCTCCACCCGGCTTCGAAACACGGATACCAGTATCAGAGAAGTTTGGATTGACTGGCTCCTTGGGCATGAAGCCGGCCATAAAAGTCAGGGCACAACCACTTACCTGATCGGCATTTCAACAGCCAATCTGCAACAAACCGTAGAGGCCATCAGTTACCCGGCAACAGCCTTTGCAGACCAGATGATTTAAAAGGGAGCCAGCAGTGTCAAATGGCTACCCATTCAACAGCAGACAAGGGGGAGAAACCTCCCCCGTTGCCCCTCTCAAGTAAAAAACTCGATGGCCTGCCCATTTTAGCACTTCCCGTTTTCCCACCCCATACCTATCCTCGTCACACGCCATACCTGCCGTAAACCAAAATGACTGTTAAAAATGAACAGATTTGAGTGGACTTTTATTTTTCGTTAAACCAAAGTCCTGACCAGAGGTCATAATGATCATAGGTCATCATAAAATTTAAGATTTTATCTTCCCCCTGTTCATCAACAACTTTCGTAGGGATTGAGATACCAAAGCGCTCTTTTTCGATCGGAAAAACCTCGACACACTCGCTAAGAGCAAAAAAAGTCTTTTCAAGATCTTCAAAATCACAAGATGTTTTAATAATATATTGTAGTGCCATTTCATGACCTCTTGAATATAACTACATCAACATCCAAAGCGACAGCAGTCAGTCTCATTTCCGCTTCTGGACAGAGTGTTTGGCCGCGCACATCAAAATACAGCTTAATCTTCATGTCGGAGGCAGGCAGATTTGCTCGACCAAAACTTACTCGCGCCACTGTGAATTTCAAGGCGAATTCAACTGCTCTTGGCGTTTCCAGAGAGTGATTGTGGATCAGAATGTAAGAGTCAGCAGTGACCAGTTCAGGCGTGAACATCATTCGCCTCCTGCGGATGAAACATATATTAACTCTCCCCTTTCTAACGGGAACACTCATGAAAATACGGCTACACTGTTATCAAATTTTTTGACAACACCCGGTACAATAATCTTTCTCAGTTAAATTTTATATTCCTCATATACATCATATCATCACTAGAGGTTTGATAAAATCCCCTCTTGACTGCCCCACGGGTTTGCCCGTACTGCGGGCTCTCAGTCACCATGCGAAGGGTGATTTCTTCTAAAATTATCGTTCTGTTTCAATGTATTGCCTGATTTGTTGCGACCAAAGCGATCGGATTCGAGCCCCGCAGTTCGCACCACAGGCTGTTGAAAAACAGAGGTATTTTATCCGACAGGGAATTTTCTCATAATGGGGAAACTTCGTGCTCCACGCCATCCCGGCCTGACGGACAGGACAGCCTCGTTATCACTTTCGCCGTATCATCCCGGCAATGCTCCGTCCCCCATTGGGCAAGACCGAGACTTCCCTTGTCCTCCACACCTCTGATAAACTGGTCGCCGTGAACATGCAGCCGCCCTGTATGCCAGGACGAGACAGCTTTTCAGAGCAGGCAGGATGCAAAACCCCTCCAGAGAGGACCTTCCCCGCCATATCGGTCGTACAATAAGGAGGTCTGAACTCAAAGCTGCTTGCTATGTGTGACGGTAAAGGCCCCCTGTCCGTCTTCATCTGAGTGCAGGGCAGGTCAGTGACTTCAGTGGCGCTAATGTTCTGTTAATGGATCTGCCGGATGAAACAGAAGAACTCATCGGGAACCGTAGTTATGACAGCAACAAAATCAGGCAGTCTCTTGTAAAGAAGAATAACTCGGCCTGTATAAAGAAGAACCGAAAATCAAAACCCTCTTACGACTAAAATGTGTATAAAAAACACCATCTGATCGAAAACATGTTCGCAAAACTGAAAGACTGGCGGCACACTGCCACCAGATATGACCGCTGCGCTCATACATTCATGTCCACAATCCACATAGCGGCAAGCTTCATATTCTATCTCAAAGAATAAATCTTCAGCTTAAGTCCCCATAGTGATGAACGACAACGCTATAAGCGCGTTAACTCCTTAAAGGAGTCCGACTATGCTGTCAGGGACAACTCTGACGGCATCATTCATCTACCATCATCACAGTACGAGTTCTCTGATCCTTTTTTCTGCCGTAGACGAAACGTGACCTCGTTTCCATAAAACTGCACATTTCCGGCTGGCAGTCTGATCCTGACAAAGGAAAATAGGCTGCACAAAAACTTTCAGGGCGTCCGGAAACACTTGTTTTTGTAATTTTGACAACAAATCACTAACGCCATCCATGCGTATTACCATTAAATATTTTTTTCAATACCAAAAAAAATCAGCAATTTTTATTGAGATATTAAGTCCGTATTTTTGCATTTTAAGTTGTATTTCTTTCTGCCCTTTCGACTCGTCCTCAGGGTTGTAAAAGTTTTTGGTAAGGTTCATCAGCCCCTGCACATCGTCGGCGCAGTCACCTTCTATGGTCTTCCATAGAGCAAGAAACTCTGCGTCGCTCATCTTGTGGTATTTAATCTTTTTTATTTTGCCAACAGGAATAACCTCGACTCTCATCTGTATCTCCCAAAAAAATTCTTTACTCGATTGCCAGACTACAGTTCGCGCGTGTTGTTATGGATGTGCGCATTGAGGGACGAGAGGAGATCACGCTGCGGCGTCCGGTGCCGATTTTCCGTATAGCGGACATGACTCATCCAGTCAGCTATCGGTAAAGAGCCGATAGCTGACTCGCGTGTGCCATTCTGCCCACTCAAGGTTCGAATCTCATCGGGTAGGCCCGCTTTGCCAACGGTGCCGAGGACAGCATCATGTGACAGATCACATTGGTGATTCCTCCTGAAACAAGTCGCCTATTTGCTAGTCTGGCGACTTTCAATTGTTCCGGATAGCGGCAACGCATGCCTTCAAGATGCCTGTCAGAGGCTTGTTCTGCGTCATATCAAACTGCTTCATCATCTCCATAGTATTGATGCATGTCACGTCATGGGCAGCACCGTCACCATACCGTTGGGCAACAAACGGATCTCTGGCGGGACGGAACCAGCAGTTGCGCTCGGGCGGCAGATATCCACGCATCCACTAATTTCCGCAAAGACCAGCTTTGAAACGTAGAAAAAACAAACTGACACGATTTTTTGTCAACAGAACCCGCTTCTGCGATGAAGCCGAAGTGTCTTGCGATCCACCAGTCGCAAGTGTCGTTGGTAGTGCTCTCATTCTACCATACAATGTTCGGAAAATCCCACGGGATCAATAGATTCGTGGAGTTTCCTTTATTCGCATGTCAGATTGAATTCGATAATTCTAAAGTATCTCTGCTCATGTCCTGTTACGAATGCGCGAAAACCACCCTGGTTTTTTTGGGGGGGGCGGATAAACCTGTGTGCCAGCAAGCGATTCAATGCGTGCGCAATTCCAGACACCATCGTCTATTGCTTGTTGGAGCATGGCCAATGTGACGGGCACTGTTGTCAGTTTGCGGACTGGTTGGCCCAGCAAAAGTTTCCAGATCAGAAATCGGAAAAAAACAAAGAGGATAGCGGGAATAATTAATAAAACTGGTGTTTCATAATTAAAATATCGACGAAAATCAAAATCTCCTTCATCAATTGGAAACGTGTCGAAGTAAGATACCATGAAGTAATGAGCATCAATTCCATCCAGACCAAGATCTTCTACTATTCTTGTTGACAGTTGAATTTCATTTTCAGAAATTTTTTCTTCGGATATTAAGAAATCCTTGAATTTTTCTGAGAGAATATGCATTTAAAAAATCCTATCTTCAGATTTAACCAGACGATTATACTGTTACACAGTATTATAAACAATTTTTGATAAGTCGTAAAAAGTGATAGCGGCACCTACATAAGGTGAAGCGTTTTATGCAACGGAAGTCCCTTTTGTAGCGCCCTTAAATTTACCTCGAACTGTTATATTGTTTTGACCGAGAAAAATAGCAATAATTGCTTCGATATCATGAATTTCAAGGCCTTTCCTATTCCATCGATTGCGATATATATAAATAGTTCCAGATCCGTAACGTGTTTATGTATGCCATGTGTATAGAGATTGCCCATTATTTTTTTATCCTTAATGGTGCCGCTCACAACTCCACGCTGTTTTCCGGTCAGTAAGGGGTATGATAGCAACGGCATCCGTGAAAACCTGCTTTTTCACGGGATACTGCCTGTCATTCCGTAAGTTCGAACCGCACGCAGCACATCTCTTGCAATTCTCGTCGAGACTGTGATCACAACAGGATCAGGAGAATGCTCAGTAGTTTCTGAATGGCAAGAATATTATAGCGCCTTTGCCAACAAAGGCCGTAATCCAGCCCCTGACGGAAGACGTCATCAAGTTGAGCAAGATTGAGGCTGGCCTCTTTGTAAACTCATCAAGCAAATACAGTGCGCGCTTCGCACCGCGTTCAGCCTTCTTCAGGCACTGGAGCAACTGAAGCACGCGCACGACAGACGAAATGTCTGGAACGTCACTGAAAAACAGGGGCCGCAGAGCCAGATCATCACCCTCAGCACCCTGTTCCAGACCGGTCTGCACAGAGTTTCAGAAAACCCGGGAGAACAAACGGCCTCCCCCGAATAGCCACGCAGCGCGAAACTGTCTGCGGCGGCTGAGGAATTTGTCTTCTCAGTTTCCTCCAAAAGTACCGGGACCATCAAAGGAACGGGCAAGACCGTAATCCCGGAGCGGTTCACCGCCCCCCTCATGACATTCGAGCGTATCGGTTGGGCGGGATGGCAGCACATGCGCCAGATAGCGAGAAAGCTGCTGCTTCAGTCCGTTGGGAGAAAATATTCCGGCAATGTAGCCGTCCGGACGGACGAGCATCCACTGACCGGGTTCGAACCCGTAAGCTTCGGCGATATGGCCATCTTCGTCGACGAGTTCCTGCCCCACGCCGACAGTGACGATACGGATACCCGCGATGGCCGACGGCCGTTCGTGCGGCTGGTAGCCGAGTAAAGTCCAGTGAGGTCCTTGAAAAACCGTGAACAGCCGTTTCCATTGTCCGGCCTGTCCACGACAGGGCGCATCAGGCGCACGATCACCTGCCTGCACTTTGCCGCGCACCGAACCGGATGCGTTCAACGATGAACCGTGATAGCCGAGGTCGAGCTGACGCGCTTCACGATCGCGCCGCATGATGCCCTGCTTTGCTTCCCCGAGTAGCCGCGTAGAAAGATGCAGCATGTTCGACGCGATTGGTTGCCGCTCCGCCTCGTAACTGTCGAGCAGCGTTTCCGGTGCACCCGCGAGCATGGAAGCCAGCTTCCAGCCGAGATTATAGGCGTCCTGAACGCTGGTATTGAGACCCTGACCGCCGGTTGGCGGGTGAACATGAGCGGCGTCTCCCGCAATGAAGACGCGCCCGATCCGATAGCGATCAGCCAGACGGGCACTCATTGCATAGACCGAGGACCAGGACACCGAACGAACGGTAATGTCCCCTCTGCCGGTCCGGGCCTCGATGAGCGCGGTCAACCCGGCCGGAGACAGATCGATCTCTCCATCCAATGCCACGGGGGCCTGAATCTGGAACAGGTCCGTCCCCGCCAGCGGACAGATCATCACCTGTGTCGCGGGCGTATCGAGCTGGAAACGATGCCAGACGGATCGATCCAAACCCTCCAGCCGCACGTCGGCAACGATCGCACGCACGCCTAATGCTTCTCCCGGAAAATCGATCGCCAATGCATGGCGCACAAAACTGCGGCCACCATCGGTTCCAACAAGGAAGCGGGCACGGATAACTTGCTCGCCAGTCTCCTGTTCCATCTTCGCCGTAACGCCATGGGCGTCCTGCTCAAATCCGGTCAGCCGTGTGCCAAAGCGAGGATGATGGCCCAGTTCAGCAAGCCGCTCCCGCATGACGGCTTCGGTTGCAAACTGCGGCAGCATCACCGGCGCGGCATAGGGCTCGGCTGCGGTCGGGAAAGCGTCCGCCTCCGTCAGAAGCGACACCTTATGGGTTCCATCAGGACGATACTGACACAACGGCGGATAGGGTCCGCCTGCCGCCGCTATACGGTCGACGAAGCCGAGATCCTCGAAGATCTCCATCGTTCGGGGCTGGATGCCCTTGCCGCGTGATCCGCTGAACGGCAGCGTGTTCTGCTCAATCAGTTGGAACGAAACCCCGCGTCGGGCGAGGTCGATGGCAAGTGTCAGGCCTGCGGCCCCCGCACCCGAGATCAGGACGTCTGTATTAAAAGACACTGGCAACTCCGTGAATTAATGTGTAATATTCACTTATATGAGGCTGGCGTTGAAGGCAACAAGAAACGTGAATAATGCACATGATTCTGAAATCCTGCGTGGACTGCATGCCGCGATCATCGATCTGGTCGATGAAATTAACCGCCCCCGCCGCGACGATCGCCTGATCGAGGAGGCCGGTATTCCTCTGGATCGGGCCCTGTTTCCGCTTCTGGCGCGTGTATGGCGTTACGGTCCTATCGGTGTTGTCGATCTCGCGGATCGGACGGGTCGTGATCATACGACCATCAGCCGACAGATGGGCAAGCTGGAGGAACTGGGTCTTATTGAGCGCAAGCCGTCCATAACGGATAGACGTGTTCGCGAAGCGACAGTAACTGGAAAGGGGCAGGAAATGGTCGATCTGCTGAACGCGGCCCGTGAGAGGCTGGCGAACCGCATTCTCGTCGATTGGACCGACGAAGACCTCGATCAGTTGAGGACGCTTTTGCGGCGTTTTGCTGACGATTTGATGCGATGATAAATCCAGTAAAAATCTGTCATCAGAATCAAAATCGGTTCCCTCGTAAAGCTGTATGTCGTCTTCAAGTATGGAACAGACAGGCGATAAACGCCCGCAAGACAGACATGAAACGCTCATTCCCTCATATCGTCCAGCAATCTCATCAGCCTGATCACGCAGGGCCTGACGGCGTGCCTTAAGTGCTGCCTTCCTTGCTAAGGCCGGATCGCTTCCAGCGCAACACACGACTTGAACTCACTCGAATACCGTTTCCGCGTAACTTTACCCATCAACCCGCCTTCTCTCAGGCCGGTTTATGGCTTAACCCCCTGTCTGAAAAATTGGGGCTACCTCTAAAAGGGAATGGTTCAGTTTTCGTTTTTCACTCATAAAATATGGTTCCTGCTTAAATAATGGGGTTCAACAGGGGAAAGTATTTTCCCTTTGCCAGATTACCGAGTGTAGCAACGCGGATACTCGGTATGCCTGGCTATACTCAAAAGATAACAAAGGGGATGGCAAAAAAGATGAGAAAACAGACAACAAGAAGGAAAGATCTTTTACAGGTATAATGCAGGCGTTTTGCATAAAATGTGTTACAAAATAGAATCCTTAAACTTAATTTTGTGTTGATATGATTTTATAAAAATAACAACGTAGTCAACATAAAACACTGTTAGCTATGAAGAAAAAACATAAGGAATGGTCAAGCGCTAACGTTGTTGACTGTTCCAAAGGGGACGGCTTAACAGTAAGCTTGGGGAATTCTTTTTGTAAGTTATATTGGTTTCATTGTATCCAGTGATGATCTGATCATATCAGGTCTCTGATCTTCAGAAACAGAAACACAACAACCAGAATGTATTGTGTGCCATTTTCATGTCACCCGTCAGAATGATTTCTGACGGGTTTTTGTCATTTGATGATCCATCAACAGATTTCCTCAAAACAACCAGTCATGGAGAAAAATATGCCGTGGGATGTCAATAGGGCAATTCAGCATCTGCGTAGTGTCGTCGATGTTGTCCATCTATGACCCATAATACATGTCGCTCAGATAGAAAAACTTTGAAAGCGGCAGTTTCACCGGATTTCGTCTCAAGACGAATTCCTCGATTGCCTTCATTCCCGGTTCCTCCGGGAGGCACGTTACGGATATTGCATACCAATGGTTGAAGCGAGAAATAAGGTTGTTCCCCCAGAGCCCGTAAAATAGGATCAAGAGCTTCTTTTCCTAGGGCCTGTCGCCTAAGTTTGGCTGCTGAGATCAACCCCTTGTGGTGCCTGAGCTTTTATGGGTTGCTTCATGGCCAAGTGGACGGTTAATCCATACCTCTCGGATATTGCATGAGCATTCCTGATGTGTGTGGAGACCGTGTGCCGGAAAGAATGAAATGTGATTTCAACGGGTAGGCCAATCCGGGTTTTGAGCAATGAGAAAGCCCGTCCCAGCGCAGCACCTCTGGTTCCTTGTCTGGATGTCCCTAAACCCGGAAGAAAACATGGGTAGTCAGTTGTCTTTTTCAACGCCAAAACGCCCGCTTCAATGAGTTTTAAATGGACTGGCATCACGCGAGTGCTGGCGTCTGTTTTTGGTGTCCAGCGTCACAAGACGTTAAGCTCATGTGTTCGAGCATGTAATGACGAAAGGAGAGTCCATGCGCCGTCAGTCGACCTGGACGCCGTGGCTCGCAGATGGAGCAGGAAGCTCGGCGGAGCGTCTGGCAGAAGCGCTGGGCCGTGACATCCTGTCGGGCCATCTCGACGTCGACGAACGCCTGCCTGCCCACCGGGATCTGGCCTGGCGGCTCGGTGTCGGCGTGGGCTCCGTCACGCGCGCTTATGCCATGCTCGAACGCCGGGGGCTCGTGCGCAGCAGCCATGGGCGCGGTATGTTCGTCGCGGGTAAGCCAGAAGTTTCTGGTACCCGGTTCGATCTCGCGACCAACATGCCGCCGCCGATGTTCAGCGACAAGGCGCTGAGCCGCACGCTCGGCCGACTGGCGAGACAGGTCGATGCCACATTGTTCAACGTCTATCCGCCGGTTGCCGGCCATCCCGAGCACCGCCGGATCATGGCGCACTGGCTTGAGACCCTGGGCATCAACGTCGCACCGGAGCGCCTGCTGCTAACGGCGGGCGCCCAGCAGGCACTGAACGTGGCATTAACGGTGGTGCGGCCTTATGTGGCCTATGCCGCGACCGAGGAGCAGACCTATCCGGGGATGCTGGGGGCCATGCGACAGGTCGGGCTGCCGGTTCATAGCGTGCGCATGGATGAGGAGGGGATGGAGCCAGCCAGTCTCGAAGAGGTTCTGCATCGGCACCGGAACGGACGACCGGTCGTTTATCTGACGCCTACGATGCAGAATCCGACCACTGCGACAATGGGGCGGCCGCGCCGGCAAGACATCGTGTCGGTGTGCCGCAGGTACGAGGCCCTGATCGTCGAGGATGCGGTCTATGTCGCCGGAGCCGAGGGCGAACAGCCCTCGCTCATGGAACTGGCACCCGAGCGCACATTTCTCGTCAGCAGCCTGTCGAAGATTCTGAGTCCGGGGCTGCGGGTCGGCGCGTTGGTGCCCCCACATTGTCATATGGAGGCTGCTTTGTCCGCGCTCCTGACCTCGTCACTGATGATCGCGCCGCTTTCTTACGCGATGATGGCGTTATGGATGCAGGATGGCACGGCGGACAGCGTGCGCCGATCCCTCCGTGCCGAAGCTATCCGCCGGCAGGATCTCGTTACCGCTCACCTGGGAGTGCCGGCGTCGGCGGCATCCGACCCGGCGTTCCATGCGTGGCTGCCGATGCCGACCGACCGGGCGGCGCAGCTTGTGGAGTGCGCGCGTACTCTTGGCGTGTCCCTTCCGTCGGCCCGTGCGTTTCAAAGCGGTGAGGTCGTTCGGCGCACCGGCATTCGTCTGGCGCTGGGCAATGTTACGTATCACGCACTGCCTGAAGCGCTGGCGCGCATCCGTCAGGCGCGGATGCTGGTCGAAGAGAAGGCACCGTGCAAAACGCTACCGCTCTACTGAAAAACGCCATGAAAGGTGGCGGAACTGTAGACAGCGCAGCCATTCGGTGAAAGTCGCCAGCCCGCTGGATGGCGGCGTTCTCGCCACCGAACCGGAAATCATCTTCATCGCGGGGGCGTCACCCTGCGCGCGCATGATGGTGGCGTCATCGGCGGCTTCAGTGTTTCAGTGGCATCGGGTCGGAACAGAGAAAAAGTGTCGCGTGACACAATAGCGATATACGGAAAGTGTTTCGGGTGGTTAGGACTCCAGCATTGCCTTTGTTCGGAGCCGATTGATGTCTGCAAAAGCCCGATCCCCCGTGACCGTCGTTGCGTCCTTTCGCCTCCTGCCCGACCGCGTCGCGGAGGTTCTGCCCGTGGTGGCGGCCTGCGTGACGGCCTCGCGGCAGGAAGCGACCAACCTGTCCTATACGTGTCGTCGTGACCGCGACGATCCATTGCATTTCGTGTTTATCGAGCAATGGGACAGCGTGGACGCCATTCGCCAGCACGAGGAACAGTCGCATTTTCTCGCCCTGAAATCCGCGCTCGACGCGGGCACGGACGGTCCGCTGGCCGTAACCCTGCTCGAAGACGACGATCGGCTGCCCTGACGGCCGGAGCACGGATCATGACGTCATACGTCTATCTGATCGGGACCGTCGATACGAAATCCGACGAACTACGCTATCTGTCCTCGACCCTCGCCGCGTGCGGCATCGAAAGCCGGATCGTGGACGTCAGCACGACGGACGAGTCCCGTCACGCCGATATCGCAGCGCGGGTGGTAGCCGCCTGTCATCCTGACGGCGCGGAGGCCGTGTTCTGCGGCGAACGGGGGCGCGCGATCGCGGCTATGGCAGAAGCCCTGCGTGGCTTTCTGCCGGATTGCGCCGATCTGGCTGGCGTCGTGGCCATCGGTGGTTCCGGTGGCACGGCCATCGTGGCGCCTGCCTTACAGGCTCTGCCGATCGGTGTGCCAAAAATTCTGGTTTCCACCGTCGCGTCGGGCAATGTCGCGCCTTACGTCGGCGGGTCTGATATCGCCATGCTTTATTCGGTCGTGGATCTGCAAGGGCTGAACCGGGTTTCCAGGGCAGTCCTCGCGAACGCGGCGCATGCCATGGCAGGCATGACGCGGCCCCCGCAACCGAAGGTCTGCGACACGCGTCCGGCCGTTGGCGTCACCATGTTCGGCGTTACGACACCCTGTGTTACCGCGGCCGTGCATGAACTGGACAGCGACTTCGAATGTCTGGTCTTCCATGCGACAGGCACCGGCGGGCGCTCGATGGAACATCTCATCGAGCAGGGGATGATTCAGGGCGTGCTGGACGTCACGACCACGGAGTTCTGTGATTTCGTCGCAGGCGGGATCTTTGCCTGCGATGAGACCCGCCTCGGGGCGGTCGCGCGGACCGGCGTTCCTTATGTGGGAAGTTGCGGCGCGCTGGATATGGTCAATTTCGGCGCGATGGAGACAGTGCCCGAACGTTATCACGACCGGGTTTTCGTGCGGCACAATCCGTTCATCACCCTCATGCGCACGACGGCGGAGGAATGCCGCCGCATGGGGCAACTGATTGGCGAGCGGCTCAACCAGTGCGAAGGCTTGGTTCGCTTCTTCTACCCGGAGGGTG
Organism: Acetobacter fabarum; assembly: GCF_040702925.2. Taxonomy (GTDB): domain Bacteria; phylum Pseudomonadota; class Alphaproteobacteria; order Acetobacterales; family Acetobacteraceae; genus Acetobacter; species Acetobacter fabarum_B. Next base: position 27,160 of record NZ_JBFCXX020000027.1, read on the forward strand.
GCTTTTCGCTGCTCGACCGGCCCGGCGAAGCTTTTCACGATCCTGAAGCCGACGAGGCCTTCCGCGCGTCGCTTCTCGCGACCTTGCGGCAGACCGCGCGGCGTCGGTTCGTCAGTCTGCCGCTCGCCCTCAACGATCCTGCCTTCGCCCGTGCGATGGCGGACGAATTCACGTGTCTTTTCAAGGAGACTTCTACCAATGCCCCACATTGAACGCGACACTATCCTTGCCCGCCTGCGTGGCCTGATCGCCGAGCGCAAGCCGATCGTGGGGGGCGGGGCGGGGACCGGTCTGTCCGCCAAATGCGAGGCAGCGGGCGGGATAGACCTGATCGTGATCTACAATTCCGGACGCTATCGCATGGCAGGGCGTGGTTCGCTTGCCGGTATTCTGGCCTATGGCAACGCCAACCAGATCGTCATGGAGATGGCGCGCGAGGTTCTGCCGGTCGTCCCGAATACGCCTGTGCTGGCGGGCGTCAACGGTACTGATCCTTTCGTGGATTTCGACGTGTTCCTCGACGACATCCGCCGGGTCGGGTTTTCCGGCATCCAGAATTTTCCGACCGTGGGGCTGATCGACGGCAATTTCCGCAAGAATCTCGAAGAAACCGGCATGAGCTACAGTCTCGAAGTCGATGTGGTCGCCCGTGCGCGGAAGAAAGACCTGCTGACGACGCCCTATGTCTTCGACACCGAACAGGCGAAGGACATGGCCCGTGCCGGGGCCGATATTCTCGTCGCGCATATGGGCCTGACCACAGGCGGGAGCATCGGCGCCGGAACAGCGTTCACGCTTGAGGATTCCATCGCGCTCATCAACGAGATTTCCGAGGCAGCGCGCAGTGTGCGTGACGATGTCATCCTGCTGTGCCACGGCGGGCCTATCGCAATGCCCGCCGATGCCCAGAAGGTTCTGGACGCCTGCCCGGACTGTCACGGCTTCTACGGAGCTTCCAGCATGGAGCGTCTGCCAGCCGAAACAGCGCTGGTCGAGCAGACCCGGACCTTCAAGGCCATGACCCGCTGATCTTGAAACTACAAGAAAGAAGACATTCATGACACTCGATGTTGCCAGCGCCATTCTCAAACGCCGCGCGACGAAGCGATTCGATGCCGGATACCCCATGCCGGCGCAGGATCTGGAGACTATCCTCGGGCTTGCCCGCAGGATGCCCACTGCGTTTAACATCCAGAACTGGCGTTTCGTCACCGTCACAGATCCCGACTTGCGCTGCGAGATCCGCAAGGTTGCCTGGGACCAGCCGCAGGTGACGGATGCCTCCGTCCTGCTGATCCTGTGCGCCGATATCAAGGCGTGGGAAAAATTTCCCGAACGGTACTGGGCGAACGCCGCTCCCGCCACCCGCGACATCATGGTCGGGGCAATTGACCAGTATTATCGCGGACGCGAGCAGGTTCAGCGCGATGAAGGCATGCGTTCCTGCGGCATGGCGGCTGGGGCGATCATGCTTCTGGCCGAAAGCATGGGCTATGGTACCTGTCCGATGGACGGATTCGATTTTGACGCGGTCGGAAAGCTGATCCGTCTGCCCGAGGACCATGAGATCGTCATGTTCGTGGCTATCGGCAAGCCTGCCGAGGCCCCTTACCCCACTGGCGGGGTTCTGCCGTCGTCCGAGATCATTGTGATAGACAGATTCGGGGAGTAACGGAGGGCGAGCATCAGGACCATGGCGCGACGTTGCCGTCCAGAACCACACTCCGGAAAGGCACAGGATGATGAGACACTGATGTTCTTTTGTTCTCGGCCTCTGGGCGGCCGTTCTCCCACGCGCGCTTCCCGCCCGTGCGGAGACGGGCGGTTTTCCCCATGCGGGCGAAAGCGTTAAGGTCAGCCATGGCGTTCTGACCGCGATCATGCCCGTGTCCTGTCATCAAAGTCGGCGGGTCCCTCTACAGCATCGCGCACATGGAGGGTTCGAAGAACCATGAATTACAGACGTCTTTGCCCGATTTTAGGGGCAGTAGGCTGGCATTGAAGGTTCTG
>NZ_JBFCXX020000028.1:0-21920 GCF_040702925.2 Acetobacter fabarum
AAGTCCGGCCAGAGCGCCATGATGGAACGGCTGATTTCCATCGAAGCGCAGGGGCAGGAGCGCGAGCGCAACCGGGCGGCTCAGGCGCAGGACATGCGCAACGCCCTGACCAGCCTGACCCAGCAACTGGCAGAGCAGACCGGTGCGCAGAAACGGCAGAACCAGCTTGCCGAGGACAGCCTGCACAGGTGGAGAAAACTTGCGGTTATAGCAGGTCTTTTGTGTACGGTCAGCGCAGCCGTGGGCTCCACCCTCCTGTCTGACCAGGAGGTGGCCAGCACCATATGGGTGCACTGGCTGCACCTGCGCGAGCCGTGGGACATGCCGGTGCAGGGGGCATCCCATGCCGGGCCTTGATCTGGCACAGTTCAAGGCGCTGCTGGTATGCCCGGTGCTGGGGCAGCTTGAACTGGGGGGGAGTGCGGCAGTCAACCTGCTGACCGGCACGGCGTTGGTGGAAAGCGGGCTTGTATGGCTCAGGCAGAATGGTGGCGGTCCCGCACTGGGCCTGTGGCAGATGGAGCCCGCAACGCATGATGACATATGGCGGAATTTTTTGTGCTTCCGTCCTGATCTGGCCAGCGCCCTGCGGCATGTGGGGGGAGCCGGGGCTGGTGTAGGCAGTGCAGGGCTGCTGGTGAGCAATCTGGCCTATGCCTGCGCCATGGCGCGTATTGCCTATGTGCGTGCCCCCGCCCAACTGCCTGTGGCAACGGATTCCGCAGGATTAAGCGCGTATCATAAACAATTTTATAATACGCTGCTGGGCGCTGCGGATGCACAGCAGAATGCGGTCCTGTTTGCCCGCGCCATTGCCGCCTGAAAAAACTGTTCCGCACAGCGCCATGCACAGAAAATGGCCCTGTACAGCCCGGTATGGGGCATGGTTTCATACCGGGCTGCGGAGTGGAGCCGGCAGCGGTACGTGCCCGTGCTGAATCGGCAGGTTGAAAAAGGGGAGGATGGAAGAGGAGGAAAAAGAGAAGACGGGGTCAAGCGGAATAAGAGAAAATAACAATAAGTTCACAGAAAAACAGTTATTTTTCATGTTGTTGTATGGGTCACCAGTTGTTAAGGATTTTTCCGTCCTGACCTTGCGGGCTGGATTGAGGCAAAAAACATGACCTTGCGCTTATTAGAGGTGGACGTGCCCGCGTATTCCAACCAGCGCCAGATGCGCGATATTGCCAGCAGGGTGGAGCCCGTTCGCGCGACGGAGGCGGGATCGCATGTTCTGGCTATTTTTCAGGACAATGCCGAACTGGCGGGTATTCCCGTTGTCAATGACTGCAACCAGCCCATAGGCATTGTGCAGCGTCGGGACTTTTTTTTGCGTCTGGGCCAGCGCTTTGGGTACGAGGTGTACGCCAACCGCCCGATCTCCCTGCTTATGGAATGTGAACCCATACTGGTGGATGTGCATGAAAAAGTGTCCGACTTTGTTGCAACAATCCTGAATATCCGCTCACTCAACCAGATCAACGAATTCATCATAACCGAATGTGGCCAGTATTACGGGCTGGGTTCTGCACTCAGCCTTACGCGTTCCCTGCACGCACAGGCCATGAATACCATTAACGAGCTCAACAAGATTGCGGGCGAACTCCGGCAGGCCAACAAAACCATCATGCGCGATAAATCCTTTATTTCCGGTATAGTGGACAATATTCCCACCGCCATTCAGGTGCGGGATATCAGAACGGGTGATATCATTGTGCATAACAAGGCTGCGGAGGAATACGGCCTGCAAACCGCCGCCTCCTACGCGGGCATGCTCCCTGACGCCCCCCTGCAACTGGACGGCGAACTGGCAGAAGACCCGTTTTTGTACCAGCAGCCTAAAGCGGTGGAGGAAACGCTGGTGGACCGCGAAGGCCGCGCGCGCGTGGTCTCCCGCCATGACCTGCTGATTGCCGATGATGACGGCAACATGCGCTGGAAACTCTGCGTGGCTGACGATATTACCGAATACCGTGACGCCCAGCGCAGGATTGAGCGTCTTGCCCATTACGACAGCCTGACCGGCCTGCCCAACCGCTATTATCTGGGTATCCGCCTGAGCGAGCTGTCGCAGGACCTGAACAACCCGTTCGTGCTGCTTTACATAGACCTCGATTACTTCAAGTCCATTAACGACATGTATGGCCATAGCGGGGGGGACGAACTGCTGATCGCCGCTGCAAACCGGCTGAAGGCCTGCTGCCGCGAAGAAGATTTTGTCGCCCGTCTGGGGGGTGATGAGTTTGCGGTGATCTGGCAGCACTGCGGCCCGCTGGACGCGATTGAATCCCGGCTGGAGGAACTGGTGGCAAGCCTTGGTCGCCCCTACACCATTCAGGGGGCGGAGGCCAAGTCCGGGGCCAGTATCGGGGCTGCGGGTTTTCCGCTTCAGGCGGGGGATGTCACCACCTTGCTGCAATATGCGGATATGGCGCTCTACCGCGCCAAGGCTCTGGGCCGCTGCCAGCACAAGCTGTTTGATACAGCGCTGAGTTACGAAATTCTGGAACGGACCGAACTTGTTGCCGCCCTGCACCGGCTGGTGGAGGGCGAGGGGCTGTTACTGCACTACCAGCCCATTTACGGCATTCACGCGCGCAAGGTGCAGTCCTACGAGGCGCTGGCCCGCTGGAACCACCCCGAACGCGGGATGATCCCGCCAGATGTGTTCATCCGTCTGGCGGAGGAAACGGGGCTGATCCACCAGTTGGGCGAGCGGATCCTGCATCTGGCCTGTAGCGAGGCGCTGAACTGGCCGGAGCAGATCAATGTCTCGGTCAATGTTTCCCCGCTTCAGCTAAAAAACAGAAAATTTCCTGAAATTGTCAAAAAAGTTCTGGATAAAACCGGCCTGAACGGTACCCGCCTTGAGGTGGAAATAACCGAAAGCGTGCTGATGGATGAATACGAGCATAAAAACGTTATTCTGAACGAGCTCAAGGCACTTGGTTGCAGGATCAGCATGGATGATTTTGGAACAGGTTATTCTTCGCTCAGCTATTTATGGAAGTTCTCGTTCGACAAGATCAAAATTGACCGAAGCTTCATTCAGGCCCTGCCAGACCCCACCGCCAAGGAAATCATACAGGCCATTCTAGGCATAGCCAGCATTCGCGCCATGACGGTTACGGTAGAAGGGGTGGAAACCGCAGCCCAGTTGCGCATGGTCAGCACCATGGGCTGTGCGGAGGCGCAGGGCTATTATCTTGGTCGTCCCCAGCAGCATGTCCTTTCCGCCACACGGGATACGGAAACGGCTCCGGTGTGGGAGTAACCAGCCCCCCAGCCATGCCGGACCGCACCAGCGGCAGGCCCATATGCCCAGTCTTCCATCATGTGTTCATGAGTGCCTGCTCCCACGGTGGGATGGGGGCGTAGCACTGGCTCAGATAATCGATCATGGCGCGGATTTTAAGGGACATGCTGATACCCGGTGCGTAAACCGCGTGCAGGTCCGGCCCCGGCACGGGGGGCAGGTCCAGCGTTAGCGCACGCAGGCGGCCTGTGCGCAGTTCCTCGCTCACAACAAAAACCGGCTGGTACACAATGCCTTCACCCGCCAGTGCTGCCTCACGCAGGACATCGCCATTATTGGCGCTGAGCGGGCCGGAAACAGGCACCGTTTTTTCCCCCTTTTCCCCAAAGCTCCAGCGGCTGGCGCTGTTGGTGCCGCTAAGCGTATAGCCAAGGCACTGGTGCTGGCTGAGTTCCTCCACCTTGGTGGGGGTGCCTGCGCGCTCCAGATATGCAGGGGCTGCACACACCACCATGCGAATGGTGGCCAGCCTGCGGCTGCGCAGGGTGCTGGAAGGCATTTTACGGATGCGCAGGGTCAGGTCCCAGCCTTCGTCTATCAGGTCCACGGTGCGGTCGTTCAGCCCCAGTTCAACACTGACATGCGGGTGCAGGCGGTTGAACTCGGGCAGGTAGGGTGCGACGTAGCGTATGGCGAAGGAGACAGGCGCATTCAGTCGCAGGTGGCCGCGGGCTTCGCGCCGCTGCTCGCTGACGGCAAGTTCCATGTCCTCCATGTCGGCCAGAATACGCTGGCTACCTTCGAGAAACAGGCGACCTGCCTCGGTGAGCGAGAGGTGGCGTGTGCTGCGGCGGAACAGGGTTACGCCCAGCCGGTTTTCCAGCGTGGTGACATGCTTGGTCACCATGGTGGGGGAGAGGGCAAGTGCCCGTGCTGCCGCACTAAAGCTGCCAAGCTGCACCACCTTAACGAAAACCTGCATACTGGTAAAACGGTCAAGCATGGGGCCGCTCCTGTGGTGGCGGGGCTGGGGGTGCTGGCCAAAACGCCCCTGTTGTTCTAGCAGCCCATGTTGGTTTTTGTCATGCTGGGGTAAATACCGGGCATGGGGCTGGCGCATGGGGTGCACTGCCCGCGCGTGCTAACAGGTGTGGGCCGGGCTGGCAGGTACCACAAGACACAGGCAGGGAACGTGGCAGACACAAGGCAGGCAGACAACCGGGTAAACCAGCAGGCAGGGGCCTGTGGTGGGCAGGGTGCGCGCATGTCCGGCCCGGTTGCCCGTGGTGCCGGGGCCAAGGCAGCAGTCCGGCAGGTCCGCGTGGGTCTGGGGCGGGCCATGTTGCTTGGCACCATGCTGGCAGGGCTTGCTCCTTGCGTGCAGGCCGTCCCCCTGCGGGCCACCCCCCCCGCCATGCAGGATGTGGCCCGCTCCGACGGGCTGCACGCCCTGCCGGTTACCAGCGTACAGGCTGATGCTCTGCCCCGCGTGGCTGATGTTGCGCCGGGCCTGTTCCTGCCGGCGGAGAGCGCGACCGGGCTTGCGGTCTTCTGGTCCGGGCCGGAACTGATGGTGGTGGTGGACCGCGCCCTGCCAGCCCTGTTCCACCTGCCCGGCGAGGGCGGCATGTTCGACCGGCGTGAGAGTGTGGCCCTGAACGGCGCAACCCTGTTGCGGATCTATCTGCCCGACCACCCGCAGATTGCCGTGCTGCGCCAGAAGGCGGGCTGGCTGCTCTGTGCCGTTCAGCCCGGTCGCCCGGATGGATGTGGCGCGCGTGTGGGTAGCCCGGCTGATAGTGCCGGAGCGCCCGTGGCCGGGGCTTCGGCTGGGGCGCGCCCTGCCATGCCAGCGGTGCGGATGGTGCCCCGGCCTGCCCGCATCCTGTTTGCACAAAGCCAGCCCGGCCGGGTTGTGACCCTGCCGGACCCCATAACCGGGGGCAGGCTGTTTGTAGCCACCACCCGGCAGGTGGAAACTCCTTTGCAGCCCCGCTCGGCCGTGGGGTACGCCGTGCGCCCGGCGGTGCTGGGGGTGGTGGTTGCGGCGGATTCGGCACAGCTTTTCATGGAGCCTACGCCCGGCGGGCCGGTGCTGGAGGCCATAGCCGCCCAGCCCGTGCCGGTTGGTCTGCCCGCTCCGCCCCCCAGCGCCAGCGTAAGGCAGGGGCAGGACTGGCTCTGGCTGGGCCTACGGGATGAACCTACCCCCCAACTGGTGCAGAAGTGGCGCAAGGCGCGCGACAGTCTGGGGCAGGCGGGGGGAGACCCCGCAACTGTTCTGGAAGGCCAGCCGGAGGCGGTCGTCATTACCATATGGGCCATGCGGGTGGCGGCGGCGCAGGCGGCCTTTGCCGCAGGTTATCCCCAGCAGGCATGGGACCTGCTGCGTGCCCTGCCCGAGCGCAGCGGGCATGATGGTGGCAGTGCGGCAGATGTGGGTGGTGTGGTGCGTGGCGGCTGGCCGGGGCCGGGTGTGCAGGCCCTGCGCGCCTGTGCGGCCCTGCTCAGCGGGGACATGGCCGGAGCCGCTCCATTGGCCGGTGCGGACTGGGCCTTTGGGCCGGACATGGTGCTATGGCGCGGTGCGTATTTTATGCTCAGCGGAGCAGATAGCCTGCCCACATCCGTTCTGCTGGCGCGTGGTTATGCACGGCTGGAGCAGTACCCGGCACCAGTCCGTGCGTGGCTGATGCCGCAGGTTACGCAGTATCTGGCTCAGTTTGGCGGGCCGGACGAGCGCGCGGTGCTGGGCGCCCTGCCGGATGACCCTGCGTATAACCTCGCCCGCATTATGGTGCAGGCCCGCGGCGCGCAGCCCGAAAGCGCGCGTATCGCACTGGAAAACCTGACCGCTTCGAGCAATGACCGTATGGCCGACATGGCCCGGGCGGAACTGGTCGGTTTTTTGCTGGCGCATGACCAGATCGGGCCGGATATGGCCGCACAGGCCTATGCCCAGATACTGGCCGCACAGGAGGCCGAAGGGGGCAGGGCAGCCCCCAATGCCCAACAGGGTGAGGTGACGATCATACCCGCTTTGCGGCTGGTTTACGCACAGGCTCTGGCCCGGAGTGGGCAGGCCGTGCGCGCAGTGGGCGTGCTGAGCGGGCTGGGTGCGTCCGAACTGGCACCGCAGGACAAGCTGGATGCGGCATGGCGCACGGTGCTGTTTGCGCTGGTGTTCGGCCCACCCCACGCCGATGCCGCGCAGGGCACGCCCTTCCATAACGGTCACGGAGCAGTAGGGCGGAAACGGAGCAGGCGTGGGACTGTACCCACTGTTTCCCCCGCTACGGACCGTGCCCAGCAGCTTGCGCTGGCAAGGGCGAACTTGGGGCAGGTGCCAGATGACCCGCTCAAGGCCAAACTGCTGGCAGGGCTTGGGCGGCAGCTTGTGGCCATGGGGCAGTTCGGGCAGGCCATACCGGTTTTGCAGCAGGCCGATGTACTGGCCATAGAACCGCTGATGCGGGCCGATATTGAGGAGCAGCTTGCGCAGGCTGCATTGCAGGGCAACCAGCGCCCGCTTGCCCTGCGCGCACTTGAGCGCAGCGCACTGGCCGACCTGCCAGAAGACCTTGCCGCCCGCCGCCGGTATGATGAGGCCAGACTGGCTGCCGCCAGCGGCAACCGCGAGGGCGCACAGGCTCTTCTGGCCGAGGATGAATCGGATACGGGCCTGTCCGTGCGTGGGGCTTTGTATGAGCAGGACCAGCAATGGGCACAGGCCGTGCTGGTGGTGGGCCGTCTTGCCAGCCGGACCCTGCCAGAGCAGGGCGAGCTAAGCCCCCCGCAGCGCGATCTGGTGATTCGCCTGGCAACGGATGCCGCTGCCGCAGGGGATATGGAAACCCTGCGCAGCCTGCGCGCATGGGTGGCTGGGCGTGCCCTCGGGGTGGAACGGCAGGCCCGGTTTACGGCCCTTCTCAGGCAGACGCAAAAAGGGCCGGTTGTCTCCCTTGGTGGGTATGGCCTGCCACCGGCATTTGACAAATCTGTTAAAGACCCAAAATAGTTCTTGCACCCAAGGGGTAAAAAGCCCTAGTTAGCGCGCTCTTGGCCCAAGGGGGCGATTAGTTTCGCCCAACAGGCTGTCTACTGGTTTGGGGGTACGTCAATGAACGCACTTGCTCAACTGGGGATGGTCTCGGAACTCCCGAGCAATAACCAGGCAATTTCTGTTCCGGTCGCATTCGAAGATGATGACCGTAAAGATTATTTCGTCGAAAAAGACGGCGAAAAATTTGCAGGGACACACCTGCTGGTTGATATGTGGGGGGCCATCAATCTGGACAACCCCGCTAAAATCGACAGCACCCTGTGTGAAGCGGCTCTGGCGGCAGGGGCAACCATTCTGCACAGCCATTTCCACCATTTTACACCCAATGGCGGTGTTTCTGGCGTTGTTGTGCTGGCTGAAAGCCATATTTCCATCCACACATGGCCCGAACGCAACTTTGCCGCGGTCGATATCTTCATGTGTGGCGCATGCGACCCGCATCTGGCTATTCCGGTTATGCAGCGCCTGTTTCAGGCCGAGCAGCTGGACGTCAGTGAAGAGCGTCGCGGCCGCGTGCAGGCTTAAAAAGCCCGCGCGGATCAAGCGCAAACTTCCTCTTTATCGGTATTGAACGGCGGCTTTGCCCAGGCATTGGGCAAAGCCGCCGTGCCGTGTATGGCAAGGATGGCCGAGATGGCTGAAAACTGGATAGAAGAAACCCTGTACGACAACTGGGGCCAGCGCTTCCGTGTTGTGCGGGAACTGGCGCGCGTTAAAAGCCCGTTTCAGGATATTGTTGTATTTGAAAGCGATTCTCACGGTCGCGTCCTGCTGCTTGATGGTGTGGTGCAGATTACCGAACGTGATGAATTCGTTTATCAGGAAATGCTGACCCACGTGCCGCTGTTTACGCACAAGGCACCGCGCCGGGTGCTGATTATTGGCGCGGGTGACGGGGGCGTGCTGCGCCGCGTGCTGGAACACCCCGGCGTGGAAAAAGCCGTGATGGTGGAAATTGATGGCGCAGTCATCGAACTTTCCAAACAGCACCTGCCCTCCATTGCGGGCGATGCTTGGACCAACCCCCGCGCGGAAGTAATTGTGGGCGACGGGATCGACTACGTTACCAAAGCGGCTGATGGCTCCTTTGACGTGATTATTGTGGACAGCACAGACCCCATTGGCGTGGGCGAAGTCCTGTTTACCGACAGTTTTTACGAACACTGTGCCCGCGTGCTCAGCGCGGAAGGGCTGATTGTCAACCAGTGCGGCGTGCCCTTCATGCAGGCTGATGAACTGTTTGAAACCAGTGTCCGCCGGGCCAGATACTTCCCCCATGTGTCTGCTTATGTGGCGGCCGTGCCAACCTATGTTGGCGGGTTCATGACTCTGGGTATCGCCTCCAAGGGGCCAAACCCCGCCGGGCAGGATACAGCCGTTGTGCGCGCCCGCGCCGAACAGGCTGGCATTTTGGGGAAAACCCAGTACTGGACGCCCGAAATCCATACCGGCTCCTTTAACCTGCCGCCCTATATTGCCAGGCACCTGCCCAGCGCAAAGGCGTAAGTTCCCCCCGCGACCGTGATTGACTTGGCGTGCAAATAATGTCACGGTCGCATCCGCGCAGAGGGAGAGACCAGCCGTAAAAAGCTGGCGCCGAAGGAGCAACCGCCCCGGAAACTCTCAGGCAAAAGGACCCTGCGCTCTAAACTTCTGGAGAGAGGTGCGTTCGCACCCGCCGACGGGATAGCGATCTCAGGCAAAGGCACAGAAGGGGCAGCGGACGGTCCGGTCCGAAGCTCCGTGTTTTTGTCCTGTGCCCGGCATGGGGTGCACGCGGAGCTTGGGCCTTTTTTGTAAGGCGGCGTGCATGGGCACCGATTCTTCTCTCCTCCATACTCCTCTCCATACCCTGCATCAGGATTTTGGCGGCAAAATGGTGCCGTTTGCAGGCTATTCCATGCCGTTGCAATACACGGATGGCATTATGGCCGAGCACCGCCATGTGCGCGAACAGGTGGGTCTGTTTGATGTCTCCCACATGGGGCAGGTGCGTATTCGTGCACGCTCTGGCAATGTGGAGGACGCAGCCCGCGCGCTGGAACGTCTGGTTCCTGCCGATATTGTGGGCCTTAAAACCAACCGGCAGCGTTATACGCAGTTCACCAACACATCGGGCGGCATTCTGGACGACCTGATGGTGATCGCGCTGGAGGAATGTCTGCTGCTGGTGGTGAACGCCGCATGCAAGCAGGCCGACTTTGCCCATATGCAGGATAATCTGGCCGACTGTCTGGTTGAGCAGCTGGAAGACCGCGCCCTGCTGGCCCTGCAGGGCCCACTGGCGCAGGACGTGCTGAGCAGCTTTGATGCAGATGCCGCAACCATGCGCTTTATGGATGTGTGCATGCTCGAAATTGATGGCGCACGCTGCATTGTCTCGCGCTCGGGCTATACGGGGGAAGACGGGTACGAAATCTCGCTCTCCGCCAAGGATGCAGACCGCGTGGCCCGCCAGTTGCTCCAGCACCAGCAGGTGAGGCTGATCGGCCTTGGCGCGCGCGACAGCCTGCGGCTGGAAGCCGGGCTGTGCCTGTATGGTTCCGATATTGATGAAACCACAACCCCGGTGGAAGCGGCACTGGAATGGTCTATCCAGAAGTCCCGCCGTACCGGAGGCGCGCGTGCTGGTGGCTTTCCGGGGGCGGATATTATTCTGGCGCAGCTTGAAAAAGGCGTAACCCGCCGTCGCGTGGGCCTGCTGCCAGCCGGCCGTGCCCCCGTGCGCCACGGTGCCCCCCTGTATGCAGATGAAGCTCTGGCCGACGAGGTGGGCGAGGTGACATCCGGCGCGTTCGGCCCCACGCTGGAGGCTCCGGTTGCCATGGGGTATGTGGCCACTCCCCATGCCGCTGTGGGTACGGAGCTTGTGGCGGAACTGCGCGGGCGTGGTGTGCCATCCCGCGTGGCGGCCCTGCCTTTGGTGCCTGCGCGCTTCAGGCGGTAAAGCGCTTTTTTCTTTTCAACATGTTTTCAGGCAGGCCCCGGTTCGGGGCCTTACGGAGTATTAAGGCAATGACCCTGTATTTTACGAGCGAACACGAATGGCTGCGCGTGGATGGTGATACGGCCGTGGTGGGCATTACCCAGCATGCAGCCGATGAACTGGGTGAACTGGTGTTTGTGGAAACACGGCCCGCTGGCACGCAGGTCAAGGCGGGTGAAGCCGTGGCCGTTGTGGAATCGGTCAAGGCCGCATCCGACATTTACGCCCCCGTGGATGGTGAGATTGTGGAAGGCAACGCCGCTTTGGCTGATGATCCCTCCACCGTCAGCTCCGACCCGCAGGGTGCGGGCTGGATTGTCAAATTCCGCCTGAGCAACCCCGCACAGCTTGATGGCCTGATGAATGCCGAGGCCTACGCCGCCTTTATTGGCTGAGCAGCTCCGCTCCACCCCGCCCGCCTGAGCGGCGCGCCCGTATGCCTGCCGGAACGGCGCGTGCATATGGGGTGGGGTGCTCCTTGTTGTTTTGCGTTTACCCGCGTGTATCAGGATCGTTCCTCGCATGTTCTCCCAAGTTGAAAACCTGCCCGCTTTTGCAGGGCTTCGGGCCGATGGCGCAGCCTTTGCCGCCCGCCATATTGGCCCCACGCCAGATGAGCAGGCCGCCATGCTGCGCACGGTGGGCGCCAGCTCCCTTGATGAGCTGACAGCCCAGACCCTGCCCGCCGCCATTCGGGTCGGGCAGCCGCTGGGGCTGGGGGAAGGCTGGACCGAAACAGACGTGCTGGCACACCTGCGCACGCTGGCCGGGCAGAACCGTGTGCTCACCAGCCTGATCGGGCAGGGCTATTACGGCACGGTGCTGCCTGCTGTGATCGGGCGCAACATTCTGGAAAATCCGGCATGGTACACGGCCTATACGCCCTACCAGCCAGAAATCAGCCAGGGGCGGCTGGAAGCACTGCTGAACTTCCAGACCATGGTCACCGAACTGACCGGGCTGGACATTGCCAATGCCTCCCTGCTGGATGAGGCCACGGCGACGGCGGAAGCCATGGCGTTGGCCAGGCGGGTTGCCAAATCCGCTTCCAGCACGTTCTTTGTGGATGCGGATTGCCACCCCCAGACCATTGCCGTGCTCAAAACCCGAGCCGAGCCCATGGGCTTTTGCATACAGGTGGGCAACCCGGCAACGGACCTGAACGCAGCAGACGTATTTGGGGCGGTGTTCCAGTACCCCGGTTCCTCGGGGCAACTGACCGACCCGCGCGCCTGTGTGCAGGCGCTGCATGCGGCTGGTGGCATTGCCATTATGGCCGCCGACCCGCTGGCCCTGACCATGCTGGCCTCCCCCGGAGAACTGGGGGCGGATATTGCCATAGGTTCCACCCAGCGCTTTGGCGTGCCCATGGGTTTTGGTGGCCCGCACGCAGCCTACATGGCTGTGCGCGATGCGTATAAGCGGAGCATGCCCGGCCGCCTTGTCGGGGTTTCGGTCGATAGCGAGGGCCGTCCGGCTTACCGCCTTGCGCTGCAAACGCGCGAGCAGCACATCCGGCGCGAAAAAGCGACATCCAACATCTGCACGGCACAGGTGCTGCTGGCCGTTATTGCGGGCATGTATGCGGTCTATCATGGGCCGGAAGGGCTTAAGGCCATTGCCCGGCGTGTGCATGGGCTTGCGTGCACACTGGCTGCGGGCCTGCGCGCACTTGGCGTAACCGTGCAGACCACTGCGTTCTTTGACACGATTACCGTAGATGCGGGCGACAATGCCCCCGCCCTGCTGGCCCATGCGTGCGAAATGGGCATGAACCTGCGGAATGCAGGGGCTGGCCGCATTGGCATCAGTCTGGACGAAACCAGCACAATCAAAACCGTGCTGGATGTCTGGTCCGTGTTCTGCTCCGACCGCGACCGCATGGGGCATATGGCGCTCAAGCTGGAGCAGGCCGCCTCGACCGTACCGGAAGCGCTGGTGCGCCAGTCTGCCTTCATGCGGCAGGCGGTGTTTGGCTCCTGCCGTTCCGAGACGGATATGCTGCGCTACCTGCGCCGCCTGTCCGACAAGGATCTGGCGCTGGACCGGACCATGATCCCCCTTGGCTCCTGCACCATGAAGCTGAACGCCACGGTGGAAATGCTGCCCATTACGTGGCCCGGTTTTTGTGACCTGCACCCCTACGCCCCGGCTGATCAGACGCAGGGGTACCAGTGCCTTCTGGCCGACCTTGAGCGCTGGCTGTGCGCGATCAGCGGGTATGATGCGGTGTCCTTCCAGCCCAATTCTGGCGCGCAGGGTGAGTACGCGGGCCTGCTGGCCATTCGTGCCTACCACCGGGCGCGCGGGCAGGGCGGGCGCAATGTGTGCCTTATCCCGGCCTCTGCCCATGGCACCAATCCCGCTTCCGCCCAGATGGCGGGCATGAATGTGGTGGTGGTCAAATGCGATGGTGAAGGCAACATTGATCTGGAAGACATGCAGGCCAAGGTCGCCGCCCACGCGGCGGACCTGTCCGCTGTGATGATCACCTACCCCTCCACCCACGGTGTGTTTGAAGAAAACATGCGTGCCATCTGCGACATGGTGCACGCAGCAGGCGGGCAGGTTTATGTGGATGGCGCAAACATGAACGCGCAGGTCGGCCTTGCCCGTCCGGCGGATTATGGTGGGGATGTCAGCCACTTCAACCTGCACAAGACCTTCTGCATCCCCCATGGCGGGGGTGGTCCGGGCATGGGGCCCATTGGCGTGCGTGCGCATCTGGCCCCGTTCCTACCGGGTAATCCGGCGGATGCGGCGGTGGATGTAGCTGTGAGTGCTGCCCGGTTTGGCTCGGCTTCCATCCTGCCTATTTCATGGGCGTATATCCGCCTGATGGGGGATGAAGGACTGAAGCGCGCAACGCAGGTGGCCATCCTGAATGCCAACTACATTGTCAGCCGCCTGTCCGACGCGTATCCGGTGCTGTACCGTGGGGCCAAGGGGCGGGTTGCGCATGAGTGCATTCTGGACCTGCGCCCGATCAAGGACAATGTGGGCGTGACCGTGGATGACATGGCCAAGCGGCTGGTGGATTACGGGTTCCATGCCCCTACGGTCAGTTTTCCCGTTGCGGGCACGTTCATGATCGAGCCGACCGAATCCGAAGGCAAGGCTGAACTGGACCGCTTTTGCGATGCCATGCTGGCCATTCGTGAAGAAGTGCGCGCAGTGGAGCAGGGGACGGTTACAGCCGAGCAGTCCGTGCTGCGCCACGCACCGCATACGGGTGCCGCGGTTACGGCAGAGGCATGGGAACACCCATACAGCCGCCAGCAGGCGTGCTTCCCCCCCGGTGTAAACCCGGCCACCAAATACTGGCCCAATGTTGCCCGGATCGACAACGTATATGGGGACCGCAACCTTGTGTGTTCCTGCCCCGATATTGCGGAATGGATGGAATAATCACAGTCCGCACCATCGGCTAGCACCATCGGCTTACAACAGGGCGGTTCGGAGGTTTTACTCCGAACCGCCCTTTGTGTTTGTGGCGCGCGGGGTGCCCCAACCACTTGCTCTCTTTGGAGAGAGCGGGCCGCAATGCCAATGGCGCGTATGTGTGCGGGCGCGTTGTTGGCGCTGGACCGGCTTGACCTTCCGGGCCTGCCGTGCCGTGCAGGTTAGGCAGAGTTGGGCCTTGCCCCAGCCGCATGGGCAGGCGGCAGAAGTTCTGGCGAGCAAAAGGAGCGGCTTTTCAGGCCCGGGGTTTGCGTTTGACACAGGCTGAAGCGCAGAATAAGAACGAAACTGTCTCGTTTTTTTAAAATGCCGGTTTAACCCGTCTTTACCCGCGACAGGTGGCTTACCCCCATGCCAGAGGATGCAAGAATCCGTGCCAGTCTTGGCTGATTTGTCCAGTTGCTCCACGTCAGTGCCAGTGCCAGTGCCAGTGCCAGTGCCAGTGCCAGTGCGTGAGCGTGTGGTGCCTCTGTGGCGCAGAGGCTTTGCCCTGTTTGGCTCTTTTCTGCGCGGCAGGTCTGGTATGGCGCAGCGGGTGAGGGTGCGGGCACATAGCTTGCAGCGCGTTTGGTCGCATAGGGGCAGTCGGGGTATGGTTGTCGGAGGGCTGGCAGCTATTTTCTGGCTTGTGGCCTACCCTGTACAGGCTCAATCCGAGCCTCAGCCTCAGCCTCAGCCTCAGCCTCAGCCTCAGCCTCAGCCTCTGGTCTGTGGGCCAAATGATGGGCGGTTGAGGGTGCGGGTGGAAGAATTTGGGGCTGTGGTCGGCTACCGGTGGGGGCATGGTACGCTCGAACTCGGCGGGCATACCTACCAGATTGTAGCGCGTGGTGGCGGTGTGCTGGCAGTAGGGCATGCGTTTTTTTCCGCTGCAGGCTGTGTGAGCAACATTACCCGCCCCGAGGATTTTAACGGGACCTACTGGTCAACTGGCGCAAGCGCGGTTGTGGGGCAGGGGCATGGGGTTATGCTGATGGAAAATGCCCACGGTGTGGATGTACATCTGGTCGAACAGGCGCGGGGTGTTCTCATGGCCGGGCAGATTGCCCGGCTGGATATGGAGATTGTGCCCGACTGACCTGCCTGTCGGGGCCATCATCTGTCATATGTTTCACCCTATGGGGCTGGCGCTGGCTTTTCTGCTACGGACAGAGGGAGTAGTGTGGAGCCGAAGCCTTTTGGTAAACAGCAGATGGGTCAACCGGGTTTATGGCAGACGGAGGAACACATACGGGCGGCCGCCCATCGTACGAGGCGGCGGAAGAACTGGACCGTACGGTTATTGCCGCAGCGACCACAGCGTTTATGCGCGCAGGATACGCCGGAACCTCTGTTGAGCATATTGCCAAGGTTATCGGTTGCTCCAAGGCGACGATTTATCGGCGGTATCCTTCAAAAAAAGAACTGTTCAGGGCCGTGGTGCACGAACGCTGCCAGGCCCTTGTTGACATTTTGCAGGTTGAGCCGGGGAGCATGGCCAACCCGATGGACGCCATAAAGGATATGCAGCGTCGTCTGCTCGATTTTCTGCTGGTGCCGGAAACGGTGGAAACCTACCGGATTCTTATTATGGACTGCCAGCAGTTTGCCAGCATTACTGAAGATCTGGACCGGGCCATAGAACCGCTGCACGAGCGGATGAAAATATTGCTGGGCAAGGTACTGGGCTGGCCGGATACGTCAAAAAACCGGGCCGAGATTGCGATGCTGGAAATGAGCCTGCGCGGACTGGTAACAGGCTGGCCGCTGCACCAGTTGTTAAGTGGGCGCAGGCCGTTTGCAACCGATGCGGCCAAACACCATTTTTTCGAGGCAAGCTGGAATGTTCTGGAAAGTGCGGTGCGTGTGCGCATAGCCTCTGGCCCGCCAAAATAGGGCACTGGGGCCAGAAGCGGGGCAAAAAAATACCCCGTTCAGGCGGACTGAGCGGGGTATGAACGCGTAAGCAGTGGGTAAACCGCTTACGGGAGCGCTGCTACAGGCTGTGCGCTTGCGGGGGCCTGCGCCAGCTGGGTTGCTGGCACCTTGTTGGCCCATGCGGTCATGACTTCCTGCTTCAGACTGTCTGGGGTCGCATTCTTGCTGGCCGAATGGGGGTAGATAAACCCGTAAGTGGGGTAGATGGAGCCGTAGTTGTTGCTGTTCAGGGCAACGCGCACGGCAGACCAGTCATTGTTGGGGGACACGTCTATAACAGACACGTTGTGGCTGATCCCGGCCTGCGCCCAGTGTGCCTGATCAATAACAATGGTGCGGCTGTCCACAACGTTACGCACAACGGCAACATGGCCAAGCGGCATACGGCGTGTGGCGCGGAAGTTGAGAACACTGCCTGCCTGAGGTGCCAGCCCCCGGTCATACACACCGGCGGCATTGTGCCACCAGTCGCGCGCATTGCCACGCAGCACCACATCGGATGCGGACTTGGCGTAGGTTACGCACTGGATCACATGGCCCGAGCCATGGCGATGGTGGGTAGATACAGCATGCACGTTGCGGTGAGCCGTACGGTGAGATGTACGGGCCTGAGCCGTGCAGGTGAGGAAGGAAGCAGTAACAAAGGACACAACGGCCAGCGTAAGTTTTAGCTTTTTAGACCGTCCATCCTGCATCGTATCTGCCTTTCCGCTGGCTTGCTTTAGTTTAGGTCAGCTGCATGTTCTGAAGACAGGTATAAACATCAATGCAGATCAGGCAAGCGTTGTTTGCGCGGCAAAAACGCGAAAGTGACTATTTACCAAAAAGAGCGAGGTTGAAAATGGAGAATAGGAATTAATTCCTATCATCTGTCACGAGATTGCCTTAATTCGGCGTGGAAGGCCTCTCTGGCGAACAGGGGAGCAAAGCCGGGCTGATTCTGATTCGGTGCATCTGTGGCTAAAAAACCACGCCCCGCAAAAGGCCAGCCCGGCAGGTCAGGCAGGCTTATTTGGTGGTGACCAGCATGATCTCAACCAGCATGCGCGGGTCGGCCAGAATACCCTGTACACAGGCGCGGGCAGGGGCCATGCCTTCTGGCAGCCAGGCGCTCCACAGGGCGTTCAGCTTGTCGCGGTCGTTAATGTCCTTCAGCCAGATCTGGGCCTGAAGCAGGCGGGTGTTGTCGGTCCCATGCTGTTCAAGCAGGGCGTCAAGCTGCGCCAGCACGTCGCGGGTCTGGCCTTCCACGTCCTGGTCCAGATCACGGGCGACAACGCCCTGAGTGTAAACAAAGCCGTGGTATTCCACCGCAGCGGACAGAATCGGGTTGGGGTTGGTGCGCAGGATTTTGCTCATGAAAAATGCTTCCTTGTGGATGATCGGAACAAAAGGCGCATGCGCTTCTATCGCACATGCGGTTCCACCGTTTTCGGAGCGATCGGGGCTGCGGTCAACCGGGGGGTGGCACCATACGGGCAAACTGTTCCAGTCTGTCGGGGGTATCAAAGTCTTCCAGCAGGGTTGCCGGGGCGGGGAGCAGGCGCACCACAGGCCCAAGTGCGCGCAGGATGGCCCGCCCACCCTGATCCCCCGTAGCTCCGAGCAGAGCGGCAAACTGGGTGGTGGACCACACAACCGGGTTGCCGGGCCTGTTGTGCCTTTGCGCGGCCACAACCGGGGCCTGCGTGGTGTGCTGCTCATAGAGCAGGGCGTTCAGCAGGTGGGGGGGCACAAGGGGCATATCGCCCAGACAGACCAGCAGGCTGGTGGCCGACATGGCCTGTGCCGCGCGGACACCCGCCCGGAGCGAGGCAGAAAGCCCATCAGCCGCATCCACCACGCACTGTGTGCTCAGGCGTGTGCCGTATTCGGGCAGGGCGTGGGCCAGTTCGGCCAGTTCCGGCCGGTTGGGGGGGAGCAGCACCAGCACATGGGCGGCGGCACTGTGCAGGGTGTTGCGCAGGGTGCGTACCAGCATGGGGCAGCCCGTGGCATCGGGGGCCAGCAGCTTGTGCTGTGCCCCTGTGCGGGAGGACTGGCCTGCCGCCAGCACAATGGCCAGAGTTCCTGCGAGTCTTTCCGCCGGAGCGCCGTCCTGCTCAGGGGGCATCAGGGGTATTGCCACCCGCGCGCCTGCGCCAGTGGGGCCTGCCTGCGCACGGCTACAATATCGGCCAGAATGGACAGGGCTATTTCCTCCGCGCCCACAGCCCCTATGGCCAGCCCTATGGGGCCACGGATGCGCGCCAGTTCCGCCTTGGTAAAACCCTGTGCACGCAGGCGTTCCATGCGGCTGGCCTGTGTTTTGCGCGAGCCCAGTGCCCCAATATAGAATGCGGGGCTGCGCAGGGCTTCCTCCAGCGTGGGGTCATCCAGCTTGGCGTCATGCGTCAGGGTGGCAATGGCGGTCATGGGGTCTATGCCCAGTGTCTGCATTGCTTCGTCCGGCCATTCGGTCAGCAGGGTCTGCTCCGGAACAAGGCCGGGAAAACGCTGGACTGTGGCCAGTGCGGAGCGCGGATCAATCACAATAGGGGCCAGCCCGACCATACTGGCCATGCGCGCCAGAGACTGGGCAATATGTACCGCCCCCACAATAAGCAGGCGTGGGGCGGGCACCAGAGGCTGCACAAACCATTCCTGCCCGGTAGCGTCTGCCTCGGCCCCGCTCCGGCCGTGTTGCATGCGGGCATGGGCCGCGTTGCAGATTTCGGGCGGGCAGGTACCAAATTGCACAGTGCTGCCCTGCCCGGCTTGCACAACAAGCGCGTGCTGTGCGCCATTTTGCAGGCGCACCAGAGCCGCAGCCTGCCGGTCTGCCATGCACGCACAGACCTGTTCGAGCAATGCGAGGGGGAAGGTTCCGGTGGGGCAAGCAGGGGAGTTTATGGCTTCCACCTGCACGTCCAGCCGCCCGCCACAGGCCAGCCCGACCTCCCACGCACGGGCGCTGCTTACGCCATATTCCAGCGTTTGTGCGGGGCTTCCGGCCATGATGTCCTGCGCGTGGGTCATGACATCGGTTTCCACACATCCACCGCTGACCGAGCCTTCCACCGCACCGCTCGCACTTATGGCCATGATGCTTCCCGCAGGGCGGGGGGAACTGCCCCATGTGCCGGTTACGGTGGCAAGAGCCACAGGCTCACCTGCCCGTGCCCAGACCAGTGCATGGTCCAGTGGAGTCAGGAGTTGGGGTGGGGGGGCTGGAACTGTCATGATCCTTCCCTATATCACTGTGCAGGCAGACTGCCCATTGGCAGCAGAATCAGGCCAGAAGTGGCGTGACTGCACGGCAACAATGGGGACGGGCTGTACGATTTTGGAACTAAGGACCTATTTTCCATGACTGAAGAACGAGACGGCCTGATTGTTTACGTTGCTGCTGATGGCGGCAAAGTGCGCTTTTTGCACGATGCGCAGGGCGAAATGCGCGACGTAACGGACCTTAAGGCCGAAGGCCACGAAGACACCCCCGGCAAGCTCCCGCCCGAAACCGACCCCCGCACAGCGGCCAAGGAAGGGTTTGCCCGTAACGTGGCCGACCGCATTAACGCCATGGTTGCCCACGGTGCCAATGTGGCGGGCTTTGTTATTGCGGCTCCTGCACCCATTATGCACGACATCCGCGCCCATCTGAGCAAACCCGCCGAAGCCAAGGTGATCAAGACGCTGATCAAGGACCTGACCAACATTCCGGCCCATGACCTGCACAAGCATTTTGACATTCCGGCCACAGGCTGGGTGCTGCCGGGCTAAAAAAAGCCTTAAGCCGCAGACAGAAAGCTGCCAGATGGTTCCGTCTGGCAGCTTTTTTTTGGCATACTGTCCAGAACACGGCGCAAAAGAGAGGTCGCATATGCAGGTTTCCTACCCCGGCATGCAGCTACGCATCGTTCCGGTTACCCCGTTCCGGCAGAACTGCTCCATCCTGTGGCACGAGGGCACGGGCGGGTGCATCATGGTCGATGTGGGGGGAGATGCGGATGTGCTGCTCGATTTTGCAAGCCGCAAGTCCCTGAACGTGGAGGCCATTGTGCTGACTCACGGCCATCTGGACCACGCAGGGGGTGTTATGGCCCTGTGCCGTGGACTGGAGGCACAGGGCAAGCCCCGCCCGGCCGTGATCGGGCCGGATGAGAGGGATGCGTTTCTGCTCTCCTCCATAACCGATCAGGCCCGCCATTTTGGTCTTACAGGGTTGGAGAACGCCTCGGTCGATCGCTTTGCGCGCGATGGCGAGGTGCTGGACTATCTGGGCTGCCAGCTACGCGTAGTGCATGTGCCGGGCCATACGCCGGGGCATGTTGTGCTGGTGGATGAGCGCGCCCGCTTTGCCTTTGTGGGGGATGTGCTGTTCCGTGGTTCCGTCGGCCGGACGGACTTTGCCTATGGCAACGGTGCGCAGCTTATACAGGGCATACGCCAAAAGCTGCTGCCGCTTGGGGATGATATTGTGATAGTCCCCGGTCATGGTGGATTGTCCACACTGGGCGCGGAGCGGACGGGAAATCCGTTTTTGCAGGACGCGCATTGAGTGCAGGAGAAAACAGGACGTGAAGAACAAACAACTGTTCGGGCTGCTTATGGCCGCGCTGGTGGGGAGCGTGGGGGCAACATGGGGCCTGCCCGCCCTGGCGGATGATGGAGAACCCACGCAGGCCCAGCCGGTTCTGCCCAAGGAGCCGCTGAGCATTGTCTCTGCTTCGGGCAGGCATGTTTTCTCTGTGGAACTGGCAAAAACCCCGCGCCAGCAGCAGGTGGGCGAGATGTTCCGCACGCAGGTGCCAGCCGATGGGGGCATGCTGTTCCCATGGGGTGTGCCCCAGCAGAGTGATATGTGGATGGAAAACACCCTTGTCCCGCTGGATATTGTTTTTATTGGTCCCGACCAGCGCGTGCAGGCGATTGTGGAAAACGCAGTGCCGCAAAGTCTGGCCCATATCAGCAGCCACGGCCCCGCACTGGCCACGCTGGAACTGGCTGGTGGCGTAACCGCCAGACTGGGCATTATGGTGGGGGACAAGGTGGAGGCGGCATCTCTGGCGCCGGCAGCCCCGGTTGTCTCCGTGCCACAGGCAGCCCAGCCAACCACAAAAACGCCCTGACGCGCCGCCCCGGCTCCGTTAGAAGCGCCAGACATGGCACCGGGCTGGCGGAGCTTGGGTGCGCTTAGCTCACGAGGCGGAAATTTGACCTTTCTGGTAACCGGTGCAGCCGGGTTTATTGGTTTTCATGTTGCACGGGCACTGCTCGAACGCGGCGACCGGGTGATCGGGGTTGATAACCTGACACCCTGCCCCGACCCGAACCTGAAAAAAAGCCGTCTGCTCCTGCTGGAGCAGTATCCCGGCTTTACCCTGCACGGGCTGGATATCAGCCAGCCCGATACCCTTATGGCCCTTGCTGCCAGGGAGCCGCATATCTGCGGCATTTTCCACTTTGCAGCACAGGCCGGGGTCCGTTACTCGCTCGAAAATCCTTACGTGTTCGCCGATGCCAACGTGCGCGGACATGTTGCCGTGCTGGAGATGGCGCGCAGGCTGCCCCGGCTGGAGCATCTGGTTTACGCCTCCTCCTCCTCCGTTTACGGCCGCAACAACAAGCTACCCTTCTGCGAGACAGACCCCGTGGACCAGCCGGGCTCGTTCTACGCCGTCAGCAAGCGCAGTGCGGAGCTTGCCTCCTCCACCTACAGCTACCTGTATGGCATCCCCCAGACCGGGCTGCGGTTTTTTACCGTGTACGGCCCGTGGGGGCGGCCGGATATGGCCTATTACAGCTTTGCCCGCGCCATGATGGAGGGGCGGCCTGTCCCGCTCTATAGCGGGCGTGCCCTCTCGCGCGATTTTACGTTTATTGCCGATGTCGTCTCCGCTGTGCTGGCGGTGTTTGACAAACCCCCGGCCTCTGGCGTGGCCCGTGTGCTCAACGTCGGCAGCCAGCGCCCCCAGAGCGTGCGCAAGCTCATAGAGGTGCTGGAGGAGGTGCTGGAAACCAAAGCCCTTATTGACGACCAGCCCCGCCCCGCAGCGGACGTGGAAAAAACATGGGCCGACATTACCGCCATCCGCCAGCTTACAGGCTGGCAGCCCCGGACCGAACTGATCGACGGCGTGGCCGCCTTTGTCCGCTGGTATTGTTTTTATGGCTCTGCGCCTCGCATGGACGTTTTGTAACATATTTAATGAGTGATTTGGTGGTGATTTTGAGAGTGTTTGTGTGTTTGTGAA
>NZ_JBFCXX020000029.1:0-19397 GCF_040702925.2 Acetobacter fabarum
CGGGGAGGGGCCGCGATTGCCGGGGCTGCTACCTCCGCCTATTCGGCCGGAGCCGCAGGCGCGTCTGGCGGCGCGGGCAGCATGGCCGCCGGGATCGGAGGCATGGGCCGGGCCGTCGGTGGAAATGTCGCGAATGCCGTCAAAGGGGCGGCTTCGCGTGCCGGTTCATCCCTCAAGGAAAGCTATGCCGCCGGTGGACGCTGGGCCGCGCGCGGGATGGGGGAGGGAGGCGAAGGCGGAGCCGGGGATAACGGACCGGCACCTTCTGGAGGCGGTGGTCCTGCCGGAGAAGGGGATGGCCCCACGGGTGGCGGCCCTACCGGTGAGGGTCCGTCTGGTGGAGATGGTGGCGGTTCCGGCGAACCGCCCCGCTGGGCTCAGAAGATGAAGCGCCGCAATGCCGCCGCTCATGCTGCTGAGGCCGCCCATGTTATCCGCTCCGCCGATGGCGGGGGCGGATCTTCCTCCATCGATCTGTCGGAAAAGGAATGAGGACGATGTTCCGTCGCTCCACCACCCGCTACGGGACCACGCCCGAGCCTGTCACGCCCTATCAGAAAGCCGCGCAAGTCTGGGACGAGCGCATCGGCTCCGCCCGTGTACAGGCCCGTAACTGGCGGCTGATGGCGTTCGGCTCTCTGCTTCTGTCCGCAGGCCTTGGGGCTGGGCTGGTCTGGCAGTCCGCGCGCGGCACCATCACGCCGTGGGTGGTGCAGGTGGACCGTCTGGGCCACGCGCAGGTCGTAGCCCCCGCGATAGCGGGCTATATGCCCGCCGATCCGCAGATCGCTTGGTATCTGGCGCAGTTCGTTCATGACGTGCGCGCTCTGTCGTCGGACCCTGTGGTGGTGCGGCAGAACTGGCTACGCGCCTATGATTTCACCACCACGTCGGGCGCTCAGGCGCTTAACGATTATGCCCGCCTCAATGATCCGTTCTCGCGCATCGGGCATGAGCAGGTCGAGGTGGACATCGCCTCGGTGATCCGGGCGTCTCCCGGCAGCTTCCGTGTCGCCTGGAGCGAGCGCCATTACCGCGACGGCGCGTTCACCGGCACCGAACGCTGGACCGCCATCGTGTCGGTCGTTCTGCACACGCCACGCGATGCCGACCATCTCAGGAAAAATCCGCTCGGAATCTACGTCTCCGCCATCAACTGGTCGAAGGAGCTTGGTCAATGACGCGCTTCATTTTCGCAGCCCTTCCTGTGGCGCTGCTCTCGCTTGCCGGTTGCGCGGGCAGTTACCATCCGCCCGTCATCCGGTACGATGACGCCGCGCGCGCGACGAGAATTCCCGATCCACCGAAGCCCGTGCAGGTGGTGGAGGTGCCACAGCCACTTCCTCTGCCGGGCCAGTTCAAGCCACTGCCGTCACGACGCACGGCCCATCCGGTCCCCGAGGTTACTGATCCGACCACGCGCGTGACCCAGGCTAATCTGGCGGCGCGCATCCAGCCGACGCGGGCCGGTTTCATCAATGCGGTGCAGGTCTATCCCTATTCTCCGGGTGCCCTCTATCAGGTCTATACCTCGCCAGGCGAGATCACGGACATCATGCTCCAGCAGGGTGAAAAACTGGTGGGCACCGGCCCAGTTGCTGCTGGGGATACGGTGCGCTGGGTCATCGGTGACACCGAAAGCGGAGAAGGGGCGACCAAACGCATCCATATCCTGGTGAAGCCGACCCGGCCGGATCTGACCACTAATCTGATCATCAATACTGACCGACGGACTTATCTGGCGGAATTGAGGTCAACACCCCCCACATACATGGCGTCGGTCTCGTGGAACTATCCCGAGGACGATCTGATTGCCCTGCACCGGCAGGACGACGCGGCCGATGACTCTGCCCCAGTGGACGCGGGGCTGAATCTCGATACCCTGAATTTCCGCTATGCCATCCAGCCGGTGAAAGGCGGCACGCCGCCCTGGTTACCCGGCCGGGCCTTTGATGACGGTCACAAGGTCTATATCGCTTTTCCATCCGGGATCGGGCAGGGGGAACTGCCGCCGCTCTTCGTGCTGGGGGCGGATGGCGGCCCGGAACTGGTCAATTACCGGGTGCGGCAGAACTGGATGATCGTGGATCGGCTGTTCGCCGCCGCTGAACTGCGGCTGGGCGATAAGCATTCCGAGCAGCGGGTGCGCATTGTCCGCATTGACGGCAGGAAGTCATGACCGGGCAGGCTCACACAGTGGGAGAAAATTCTGCGGCTCCGGCCACAGGGGGAAATTCCGCAGCATCACCGCCGCCACCTGATCTGCGTCTGCGGACGGAACGACCGCGTGTCGTGCGGCTTTCCCGCACCGTGGTCTGGTCGCTGGGCGGGGTTGGCATGATCGCGGTGGCCTTCGCGCTGGGCTATGCCCTTCAGGCAAGCCATCGGGTGTCATCCACGCCTGCCGCGCAGGACGCGGATGTGCGTCCCTCTGCCGACGGGCTGGCGGGACTGCCGTCCGACTATGTCGGCAAGGATGTGCCGAAGCTGGGACCAGCGCTGCCCGGTGATCTGGGGCATACCATCCTCCACGCACAGGAGCAGGGAAAGGCAGCCTCGGGTGGCGACGACCGCCGTTCCGCGCAGGAGGTCGAGGCCGCAATCGCCAGCAAATTGTTCGTGCAGACGGGAGAACGCGACCGGGGTACCGACCAGGCAACTCCGCCCACATCGGGTGCATCTGCGTCCCAGGCAAATCCATCTTCTTCGACCGACGCCCAATCAGGCAACCGTGCCTTTCTGGCAGGCCAGCCTGACCGCGCGACGACCAGCCCGGATCGCATCATGCCGTCAGCTTCGCCTTATATCCTTCAGGCGGGCACTGTCATCGCGGGGGCGCTGAACACGAAAATCAGCTCTGACCTTCCGGGTCAGATTACTGGCCATGTCACGCAGAACGTCTATGACAGCCCGACCGGTCGTTTCCTGCTGATCCCGCAGGGAAGCCTGCTGTTCGGGGCCTATAACAGCGGCATTTCTTTCGGGCAGCAGCGTACCCAGATCATCTGGACCCGGCTGATTTACCCGAACGGCGAGAGCCTGGTGCTGGAAAAACTGCCCGGTGGCGACGCCATCGGCCAGTCCGGCCTGTCCGATGAAGTGAACAACCACTGGGGCCAGCTTTTCAGGGCTGCCATCGTGACCACGCTCCTGAGCGTCGGATCAGAGGCCGGAACCAGTCAGAGCGAGAACAATCTGGCGCAGGCCATCCGTTCTGGGGCCAGCAATGGGTTTTCCATGGTTGGTAACCGGCTGGTTGATCGCAGCCTCAACATCCAGCCGACCCTAACCGACCGGCCGGGGCTGCCTTTCACCTTGATCCTTAACCGCGACCTTGTCCTGCAACCTCGCCACGCAAAGGAAACAGCACCATGACAACGCTGCGCATCACTGAAATTCCGGATGAAAAGCCGGTCCGCATGCCCGTGGACTTACCGGCGGACCTCCATCGTGATCTGGTGACTTACGCAGCACTGGTCAGCCAGAATGGTCAGCTCGTCGATCCAACCCGTCTCGTGCCGCACATGATCCGTGGATTCATTGCATCTGATCGAGCTTTCGCGAAGCTTAAGCGTGCGCGAGCTAAGCAGATAGTAAGCAGAGAAACTTAGTCTATTCGAGATTCTGCTTTCCCAAGAAAACAAGTATTTTATGTGCGACGGTCGACAAATTTCTATCGCGCCATCCAATGCCGTAATCAAGATGTGAAAAACCGTCGCCGTCGCGCACTTCTAGCACAGTTACCTGCTCAAGGATCGTACCTGGAAAAAATGCGAGCCAGCCAGCCGGCATGAGCGTAATACCATGTCCGTTAATGACGAGAGCGATCGTCCGCAGACTTATGATTTCTTCCCTACACACTGTTGGTAGAAAGCCAGCAATGCTTGCTTTGCGTTTTAACAGTGTAGACATGTCCTCTCCTGTATCATCGTTACCGAAGACAAAAGTTTCTTCCCGTAAATCGCTCCAACATGTCGTGACAGACGAAGCAAGAGGATGGTTTGTCGGTGTCACAGCGACAATTCGATCGCTCCACAGTGGTAAGGTAGCTGCGCAAGATTCGTTCAGCGGAAGGGCTATAATTACTAAATCAACGATACCGTCGAAAAGAGCCGAAATTACATCTCTCTTGGATACGTCACGATATATAAACGAAATACCGGGATAAAGAATTCTATACGGTTCGATGAAGGCCGACACCCGTCCTGGCGGTACATTACTTTGTATTCCTATTGATACGATACCGCTTTCACCCAAGGCGCATCTCCGAGTATATTCATAAAGAGCATTTGTGTCGTGCAACAGAGCCTCAGCTTGTCGGAGGAATGCTTCGCCGACTGGCGTAGGCGTTGTGCCAGATGATGTCCTGCGGAAAAGCTGAATTCCGACGCGCTCCTCAAGTAGCCGAAGTGAACGACTGACTGCGGACTGTTTGGAATTTAGAGCGCGTGCCGCGCCATGGATGCTTCCTTGAAGAGCAATTGCGCATACGCATTGCAGTTCCCGTAGATCAAGAGGAGGGTGTCTTACCATTCCATTTCTTTCCTCTCATACAAATTAAAATTCGACAGTTTGTAGTGTGAGTGTTGTAACGCACAATAATATAATTTATGTATACATGAAAAATATAATGTAATATTTATATATGTCTTATATACCACAATTAATACCTAGATATATTTATTCGCATCTATAGATATGCGCGCATGACTCTAGTTTGTAGGCAGAGATAAGATTGTCGGGTCCATTCTCCCAGCAACGGCAACAATTGCAATAACAGCAACAGCAAATGCAATTTCGGCTATTGTTCCACGTTGGAGATATTCAAGGTTGGTCGTGATGTTTCTTTTCTGGCGTAGATTTTTCACGTAAACATAGCGGTTGACGCAGGCGATACAGATCATACCGCTCGTTAATCCCAGCTTGAGAATGAGTAGTGTAGAATAGACAGTGACATGCTTCGGCCATCCCCCCAGGATATTCAGGCCGAGTCCAGAGCCGGTAAGCAGGACCAGAAGCACCGCGATATGCCCCGCAGCCGAGTAACGTGCTAACGCCACTTGCATGGAGCAATCCCACTTCTTTTTTCGTGTATCACTGACAAGCATGGCAACGGGGATGAGGCCCCCGCACCAGAAACCACCTGCAAGCAAATGCACGGCCTGGAAGAACATCGCGCCCACACCGATCATGCGCACGTGACCTGTCAAGGCTGTCGCCGTCAGAAGCACGCATGCGGGTATGACCGACAGGACCGCGCCGCATTTACGCCAAGTTAGAAGTATAAGACAGACGCCAGCTACGGCCTGAATGATCCATGCCTGTCCAATGGTGGTGTCAACAAGCACGGCTTTGCTTAAAGTCGGCGAGAAGGCATCCTGCCATCCATCTCCGACCTCGGAGACTTCGGCTGGCAGTGTTGCAACGACTATTACCGTCGTAAAAACGCTCCCCCATGCCCAAAACTTTCCCAGGCGGGCAGAGAGTGCGTTTCCGAGTTCGCGCGGAGCCAGCCACCCTGCAAAAAGCAGGCTACCTGTAAGAAAGAGCGCCAGGCTGTCTCGTGCGGCGCGACATAGGATCAGGAAAGCATCCGGTGTCATCGGTTAGTAACTGTGAACCCGTAGACGCCATGAGTCTTGTGTCCATCGACGGCAAGGGCGTGCCAGGTTACGGAATATCGTCCAGGCACGAGCTCAATTTTGAGCGGGATCGTCAGAGTCTTGCCGTCATCCGACAGGGCAACGTTTCCTGTTTCTATAACATTACCCTTGGGGCCAGTGACAACGACGCCCGTGAGCTTGACAACTACTGCTTCAGTAAAGCCTAGCGTCAGGCTCTGCGGTGCCGTTCCCGTGCTATCCGCAGCGGGTATTTCGGCGTTCAGGTGGGCATGTGCATAGGCAGGGTCCGCCATCTGCAGAACGAAGTTCCCTGCGAGACACATAGAGGCAACGATTTTACGGATAGAAGTCATGTTTACTTTCCTTGCTTGGTGTGAATTACAGCAGAAAGACAAAGATTTTCAGAGAAGAAAGTCTCTTATTGACCAAAGAAAGGGATACTTTCGAGGCAGCTATGCTGTTGAAAACAGAACAGTATTGAAAGCTTTCGTCATGCGTTGCTCAAGCTCATCAATGTCTTTTTTAGAAATAATGAGAGGAGGTTCTAAAATTATGCTGTCGTATGAGATTCTTATCAGGACGCCGTGTTCCATACACGCTTTCACAACTGACCGTTTTATGTCTCTCTTCTCATCATTTCGGAAATCAAGCTCCCTGTAGCTACGGAATCCGACTTCAATCGCGCTTAATAATCCGATTGTCCGTGTGGATCGGACCAGTTCGTGTGCCGCAAGTTTCGAAATCATCTTTATCCAATGTTCCGAAATATCCCGCACATGATCAACTATTCTTTCATCCTCGTAGATTTTTAGCGTTTCAAGGGCGACGGCAGCGGCAACAGGATGTGCGTGATATGTGCCGCCATGATGAAACCCATGATGCATAATCGAGCAGTCCACCAATGCGGAGTGAAAATCATCATTCATGACGACCGCCGAAATCGGTTGATAGGCCGCTGAAAGCCCCTTCGATGCGACGAGGCAGTCGGGCGTCTGGTTGACGGTCTGGCTTCCCCACATCTTTCCGGTTCGACCGAAGCCCGTCACGATTTCATCGAAATAAAGAGGAATATCGCGCATCGACAAGACGTTGCGGATTGCTTCAAAATATCCTTCCGGCGCTGGGTACATGCCGCCAGCAATCGAGACTGGCTCGCAGAGAAATGCCGCGATATTTTCAGCACCCGTCTGATCTATCAGTTCTGCCAGTTCCCGAGCCAGTCGGTGCGCATAATCTTCTTCTGTTTCTCCAGCCAACGCGTCACGTGGCCAGCGGGGTTGCGCAGCATACAGAATATCGTCACCCGTCAGATCGAATGAATTGATAATGCTTTCGATCCCGCCAAGTCTCGTGGCAAATATCGTCGATCCATGGTAGCTCCCCCGACGCGTGATTATTTTATGCCGTTTTGGATTTCGTTGTTTATTGATATACCAAGTCGTTTTAATGAGAGTTTCGATTGCTTCCGATCCGGTTGTGGCGAAAAGAACGTGAGCGTCCGGTATCGGCGCTGCCGCGCTGAGCGCGTCCGCAAGCGCGTGGACGACAGGGACCGTCCGGTTTAGCGCGGTGGGATAGACTGGCAGCTCTCGCATCTGGCGTGTGGCGGCTTCGATCAGGCGTTCATTATGAAAGCCGAGCGTGGCGCAAAACAGTGCCGACACCGCGTCGATATAGTCTTTACCCGAAGAATCGAAGACGAAGACACCAGATCCAGATACCATATCGACGCCTGATGACATGGCGGAGTTGCTAAGATGCGATAAGCCGTACACCAGTCGCGAAGTCATCATTGTGCGCCTTTACCAGAGGAAGAGGCTGAGGGCAGAGCCAAAGGGCAGGTCTTTCCTGGATCTGAGAACGCCGGGTTGGTGAGGAAGCTCTGATCCGTCAGGGAGTTCAGGAAGGCGATCACGTCCGCGATCTCCGCCTCGCTGATATCGAACGGCTCTATGAACTGGTCGCGCAACGGGTTCTCTCCGTGTGGCCCTGTCGCCGACCGACCTCCCTTCGAGTAATGTGCTGCCAGCACGTCGTGCAGCGTGGCGATGGAGCCATCATGCATATATGGACCCGTCAGAGCCACATTGCGCAGGCTTTCCGTGCGGAATTTCCCCTCGTCCTCGGCATTGCCTGTCACTGTCCGCAGCCCGTGATCACTGGCAGGATAGGCCCCCTTGCCGTCCTCGTTATACAAGCCGGTATTGTGAAAGCCTGTTTCTGGAAAGGGCATGTTAGCCGCGCGGATATTGTCGGTCAGATTCAGGCCATTATGGCAATGCGAACATTCGAGCTTCTCGCCGAAGAAGAGCGCCTCGCCTCGTTGCGCGGCCGGGGACAGCGCCGTCTTGTCGCCATGCAGCGAGTGGTCGTAGGGACTGTCGAAGGACAGCAGCGTGCGCTCGAAGGATGCAATCGCCTTCGTGACCGTGGAGAGTGTGATCGCGCCCTTCGCCTCGGGGAAGGCGACACGGAACAGGCGCGCATAGCAGGGATCATCCGAGAGCCGGGCGAACAGCGCCTTTTCCTGGCCGCCCATGCCGAGCTCGACCGGTTGGTCGCTGAACATCGGGATCAGCATCTGCTTTTCCAGAGTGGTGAGCTGTGGATTGGCCCAGGTGTAGCTCGGCAGATAGGCTACGTTCGCCAGTGGCATCGGCGTGCGTAGTCCCGGCTCGCCATGCGCGCCTACATGCGTCGGGACACCAGAGGCAAAGCCCAGTTTCTGGAGATGGCACGACGCGCAGGCGAGCGTCCCATTCTCCGATAGCCGTTTGTCATAAAACAGCCGCCGCCCCAGTGCGACCTTCTCTGCCCTCATCGGATTGTCGGACGGGACGACTGGCGCAGGCGCCCAGGAGGGGATGTCCCAATGCCACGTCGTGGGCCGGGTTGCGGCCGATAGAAGCAGCGCCCCCCCACCCAGAAGGGCCATCTGGAGAACTTTGCGAAATAACGTGCGCATCTTATCGACCCCGAAATACCGACTGAGCCGGCGGAGAGGTCTCTGATCCGAATGGCAGGCCGAACTCACGGAACACACCTGCGCAATCCTTGTCGTCCGGTCCAGACATGCAACCTGGCGCACTATTAATCTGGTTGGTGCTGACATTACTCAGAGCGAGCAGTCGACTTATGTCGAGCTTCACGGTCTGATGCGCCGGATCGAACTCCGGCAGCGTGACCGTGACGAGGTTCGGGGCCGTGCACGCGCCCTTCGGCGCCTCGACCGCGCTGGCGGACTCACAGCCGGTGCTCCCGATATGGACAGGGAAGCCGTGCGGTCGCGCTTTGTCGCCAGGCTTCGGAATCATCGTGATGTCGAGCGTGAAAAAACGATATCCTGACTGCCAGGTCCAGAACATGCTCGTCATGTTCAGTGGTGGCTGTGCAATCGTAGGATCGCCGTGATTGGCGGCCATAGGCAGCCCAACGGTGAAGCGCAGGCCGGTGAAATGGCCTTGCGGCCAAACAAAACTGATAGCCGAGTTCGGCGACGGAGTCGTATCGCTGCATGGAATATTGCGATCGATCAGGTCGATCAGCGCTATCCCGTCACGCTGCCAGAGGCCGGACGGCCCTGGCTTGACCAGCACCGCACGGCCGTCCTTCGTGAGCAGCGCCACATCGTGGATGTAGAAGCGTAGATCGTTGATGCGGACCGTATTGTCGCTTGTCCCCACCGGGCTTATGGTTCTAGCACAACTTACCGGCTGGTTTCCGAATGCCGCCTGGAAAGTAAGGCGCCCGAGCTTTGGTGCTGCGTGGGCTTCGTTTGAAGAAAAGGCCGGGAAAATAAATAGACCCATCCCAATGAATAACAAAAAAAAATTTATTCTATACACTGACGGCGCATAGGTCAAATTGCTCACAGTATGCGGCTCCATCCAGGGAATACAGAAATTTTGTTATCAAAAATAAGGAAATACGACGGAATATCATCTTCCGGGCTTAAATCCGCACCAATTTCAATTTCTTGAATTTCTCGTTGCAGATCTACCGCACGGCACTTCCAGCCGACAGTCCAGTTTTGTTTGATACCGCGGTAAATGGCGATGCCTAGTGCTTCTGTGCGATCAGATATGGCCCACCGAGCAGCTGCAGCTCCCGCCAATTCCGATAGAATGATTTCGGAATTAGAACTATTCAGCATCTCATTTTCTTGCAACCAAATGATAACCCAGAGGTGTAATGGCCAACCAAAACAAATTTTTCGCTCAGAACCCCACCTCATAAAGGGCCGAAAAATATTGAATCCGTCTTGATCACCAGAAAAATCCAGTAGGGATGGACACGGATCATAAAGAGCATGCCAATAACCGCGCCACGCAATATCTAATCGCACCAACGCGCGCCTGTTGTCAGAAAACAAAGAAAACTGATCTGGGCGCGACATAAAGTCTATGACATCGATATCACGCAAATATTTTCTATGATTGTTCATTGTATACACTCTGGTTTTTCGATTTCAAGCGAAGGCTGTTTAAATCTTCCACTATAAGGTCGTAATCAAAATTTCCGTCTCGTTCGTAAGTAATTGTAGTATTTTCACGAAAAAACAGATCAGCATAACGATCTATGAAGATCTCCGTTTCTGATGAAATCTGCTCCGAATGTGAATCAATTAAAATATTATTATCGCTTGGTGCTGGAGTGTATCCTGCAACATGATAGTGTAGCGTTTTCGATATTACATTCTTCCAGTCGTCTATGTCTGCGCCCGTATTCCTAGAGGCACAAACAGCATTGGATATATCAAACAACACATTACATTCAGTTTTCTTTGATATATGCTCGAAGAAAGTTGGAGCTTCATAAGAACCGTCGAGCAGTGAAGGATAATTCTCTAAATATAGAGTATGACCAAGCATATCCTGCCATCGCCGAATTTTATCAAAATATATTGACCCTATTGCATAATTTATTTCGGCGAGTTGATAAAAATTAGTTCCGTTATGCTCGAAAAGTGCGATATGATCGGAAATATAAAGTGGCTGAAACGCCTCAGACATTTGCGTTATTCTGCTTGATATATACTTTAATTCTTCCTCACCTCGCTCCAAAAAACGGGATTGCATAATATGGAATGCGACAGGGCAAGGAAATTTCTTTGCAATTTCTGTTGGATTGAGATGTAAAAAATTGTCGATCAGGAGTTCGACGTAATCTATATGTCCCTCGTCAATAAGGGACATAATAGATGAGTAAGATTGGCCGCCAGTGAAATTTATGCCAATAGAACCGTTACACATCGTATACCTCCTAGGGCGAGACTGGCGCGGAAAGGCGCCAGTCTCTGTATTGTTTTAAGCGTTATAACCGCAGACACCCGAACCACACTGCAGTCCGGCCCGGACAGGTACAGAAATTTGTTTGGTTTTAAGTATAGTTATAGTAATAGTCATTTCATACCTCCAGTAACCACAATAGACATTCTATGTGGCGTCTAATTATACATAAAAACAGGAAATAAATCAATGGAATTACGTGTAATAATTTGATTTATTTCAGAATAACCT
Organism: Acetobacter fabarum; assembly: GCF_040702925.2. Classification (GTDB taxonomy): domain Bacteria; phylum Pseudomonadota; class Alphaproteobacteria; order Acetobacterales; family Acetobacteraceae; genus Acetobacter; species Acetobacter fabarum_B. Next base: position 11,144 of record NZ_JBFCXX020000029.1, read on the forward strand.
CCTGGCGATTGTCAAAATCTATATGATAGATCAAAGCGAAAGCTGCGACCTACTTCAGGAAAATCAACGTTTGTGGAAGCCATTTTATACATACTGTATTCCTTGTCGAATAAGTTGGTAACAGCAAAATTAATTCGCCAAGGCTTGCGAGGAGGTGCCCAGGTTGCGAGTATGTCGTGCACCATATAGCCGGGACGCCGACGAATAATAGTTGCATCGTAGTTCTGAGCGTCTACGGCCATGAGGCTGTACATTAAAGTCAGTCCGATGTTCGGAAAACGGTAACGCATATCAGCGGCAACTTTATCTGGAGGCGAGTACAACCCAGCACCGGTTCGAGCGTTTGTGACTCTTATGTGGCTGAAGCTCAGATCAAACCCCCAGTTTCCTATGTCGTAATTACTATGTAGCTCAATACCGTAACGTGTGGCGTGTCCAACGTTCTGATATTGATAAATGGGTCTGTTTTTCCCATATTTTCCATTAAAACGCCCGATAGCAACTTCTTGAATGAGATTGGTTACGTCTTCGTAAAAACCTGTAGCGCGGACGCTCGCACGATCGTGCTCGCTAAACAGTGCGCTCTTTGTATAAGTAAATCCGCCTTCGTATGTTTTGGCAGATTCGGGTTTTAGATTTTTGTTAGAAACAAAATTTGCGAACCATTGATTGCCTGTCAAATCCATGTCGCTTTGCGCTGGGGTGGGAGCATTATAAGCTTTCCCCCAACTGAGATATATCATCCATTCGCGTGTTGGTTGCCACGATAATGTTATTTTTGGAAGAATAGCACCGTTTGAGCTATTTGAGAGACCTTTCCCGTGTTCAGGAAAGGTATTGTATCTATCGTAACGCAAGCTAGGGGAAAGAGTGACATGGTGGCGAAATTTTATTTCATCTTGCCCGTAAACCCCATATACCTGCTGTTGTGCGTTGGGTGTATTTGAACCAGATGTGGTGTACGTATAAAAATCGCGGTAGTAATTTACGCCTCCAGTAAATTTATGTCTTCCAAACAATCCGAAATTACGAAAGTATGATTTTTGTAAGTCGAAACCATAGGTCTCAAGGACAGTGGACCCGCCATTAGAGTCCATGCTGTTCGGCACCTGCTTTGAGGCCATTTTCGTTCTGTAAAGGGTCAGCCTTCCATCTTCCTCGCCTTGCTCGTTACGTGTTGTGAGGTGCAATGTTGACTCGTCCTGTCGGACATTTTGCTCTTGGCAGGTAGAACAGTGGTAAGTGGAAGGACCTTTTTGTGGCACTGAAGATCTATAGTTTTCATCAAGATAAAATTGCTGACCAAAATCTATTCTAATTCGGTCATTGATGTCATATCCAAGTTTAAGTAGTGCGCTGTGGCTTTGCCCGTCATTGGGTGAAAGTCTCTCGCCGCCCCCTAATCGTATCGAGTTGAAGGTTTGCCCAGAATAAGCAAGAAGCGCATCGAACTTGCCCCATTTTCCGTATATTTTTGCTGATCCCTTCCCATTTCCGTTGGCGCTTTGATAGCCGCCATCAATTTCTCCGCCCAAGCCTTGACCCGGTTTCAGAAGGGACTTTGCGTCAATAGTCTTAATTGACATAACTCCGCCGAGACCACCTGTTCCATAAAGAGTGGACGCTGATCCGGCGACAACTTCTACACTCTGGATAAAGGCGGGATCGATATAAAGCGGCGCTTCAATCCCTTGGGAATCCCAATTACGCCGTGCGCCATCGACCATCAAAATGATCTCGCGTCCCGCAAACCCACGGATTTGGGGAACCTGACCTTCCATACGCGCCGTGCCGACCATATCGACATCAGGCAAGCGATTGAGGGCATCTGAAATCGTGGAAGATTGCCTCATTTGGATGTCCTGACGTGTTATCAGGCTGACCGAGGCGGGAACGTCCTGGATCTGCTGTGGCGTTCGCGTGGCTGTGACAACGAGCCGCTCAGCTGCGTTGCTGGATATAGGGACGGCTGCTCCTGTTTTTACGTGAGCGCCGAGTTGTTTTGACGTGTTTCGCGATGACTGTTCCGGAGTTTTTTTAATCGCCGCCTGCCTGGTTGATGCGGCACTCTCACGCTCTTTTCCGGGCAGTTCATTGGCATGCGCCGCGAAGGACGGGATAAGAAAAATTGCGGCGGCTGAAAGTAAGTGCGCGCGATGGAACCTGCGTGCGCAAACATGTGTCGAAAACATGGAAGCTGATCCTGAGCTGAGAATATCGTTCAGCCAGCAGGACGGTCATTGTCTTTTTCGTCATTAGTTTATGACGTCAGCGACGCACTATGCGTTAAGTGAACGCGTACGGTCGATGAATGACAGCTTAAACAGCCTGCGGGCGCTAGAAGACCGCAGACACAGGGGGGCCACAGGAGAAAGGAACACCAAGTGTGATGACAGGTGGAGCACGGGGGTTAACGATGTTGACGTGGCGTTGCCAACGAATAAACGCCAGTGCCAGCAAGATAACGAGAGCTGTGAACAGGAATACTGGCAGGTGCAGGAGAGGGCATAACGGACAGCTTCCATCGTGATGAGAAGGATGCCCGGACATGTGGTCGTGGTCGCCCTCATTGTCGGCTGACACAGCCTGCGTCACATTGTCCATTGTCATGCCAGGCATATCCGCACAGACGGAGTGCTTATGTGGCGTGTGATAAACATGTGGAGCGATATCAATGCCTGTCAGGCGCAGGATGGTAGCACGAGGCATCTCTCCCGGCATTGCCTGACTCTGGATCAGGAGTTGCCCCAGAAAGCCCATGAGCGTGAACGCGACCAGAAACCAGCGGCTCAATGAAGAGCGGGGCGCAGGATGTATGGCATGGGCCATCTTTTGAAAACATATGCTCCTGGCACGGCAGACTTTTTATAATATCATTGTGGTTGCGAGCCTGTCAACCCGATATTGCACACACATGGCAGGCATTCCTACCAGGATGCTTGAAGAGCCCATTTTGGCTTGGCGGCGGCTTTGTTTCGCAAATACGTGGAAGATCGCCGAAGTTCACATCCACGTTGCTACTTTTAACCGCTTCACAACGCTCGGAACCTCAATCACTTAGGCGGTCGTATAACAAAAAACATAAGAGCGTTCAGCACGACCAATCAGTGAATTGTGCAACAAAGCCGAATATATTTTTAGGTATTTTTAAAAATAGTTCTGTGAGGCAGGGCATAATTGACGTGTTCAGATGTTGCTCTCGCTGCCTCCTGAAACAAGTGCCGTAAAAATTTTCAAATCGATCCCTTTGACTGCACGCTGGATTGGTTCTTTCTTGAGGTGAGCATAACGTGCGGTCGATTTGAGATCGCGATGACCCAGCAGTTTCCCGATCATGACCAGATCCTCGCCGAGTTCCAGCGCATCGGATGCAAAGGAATGGCGGAGATCGTGAATGCGGACATCATGCAGCCCGGCTTCCTTTCGGATGCGCCGCCACGGCTTCTCCAGATCGGTCAGGTGACCACCGTCTTTCCGTCCCGTGATGACATAGGGATTGCCCTCAACCCGCGTGATGTCTCCAAGCAAGCCGATCGCACTCTCGCCCAACTGAACCGTGCGGGCACCATTTTTGCTGTCAGGTAATCTGATTATCCCTTCGTCCAGAAAAACATATTCCCATTTCAGACGTTGGATTTCCCGCAGGCGGCAACCGGTTAAAAGCAGGAGTTGGAACGCGTTGACGGCTTCCGGCATTGCGGAACGGCCGTCGTCGAGTGCTTTGCCAAGACGCTGATGTTCTTCTGTTGTGAGGTAGCGCTCGCGCTTCTGCTCCTTATAGCGTTTCACGCCCCTGCATGGATTGACGTTGTCTGTCCGCACACCCCAGAGGATTGCCAGAGAGAACATTTTCGACAGCACACCCAGAGTCCGGTTCGCCTGATACGGGATATGGCGATAGGCGTGGTGGAATGCGACCACATCCGAGTGGGTCAGGGTGGCCACCATCCGGCTGCCAATTTTTTTTATAATGAACAGGTCAATCGCGCGTTGATATTCGGCTTGTGTGGTTGATTTCAGATGCGTCTTTACATGCCGTTCAATGAAAGTCTTGCAGAACTGACTGATTGTGGGGGAGGTCCGCTCTTCGCCGCGTTCGGTGTTTGGGTCGTTGCCGTCTTTCACACGAGCGAGGATTTTAATCGCTTCATCGCGTGCTTTGTCTGCCGTCCAGGGACCATGATGGCCGATCGTATAACGTCGGAACCGGCCATTGGCTCGATAATGAACCACGTAGCTCATCCGACCCGAAGGCCAGACCCGCAGGGCGAAGCCGGCGACCTGATCGTCCCAGACGATGTAGTCCTTCTCAGCAGGCTGGAGGGTGGCGATTATGCGCTTTGATATCCGGGGCATGGCTGCCTCCACAGGATGCGTATAGGATGCAAATGGGATTGAAACGTCAGCGTGAGTAAGCGTAGACAGAAGAGCCAAAATGAACGACTTATTCAATTAAAATAATAGGATAGTAGTGGTTCTTCGGGATGCGTCGGGGAATTTCGTGGCAGGGCGTAGCTCTTGCCTACAAACTCATAACCTGAAGGCCGCAGGTTCAAATCCTGCCCCCGCAACCACGCAATAAACGTCTGAAAAGACACGATAAACCCGCCCAATCACGGCGGGTTTTTTTGTGACCAAATCACACCGCAGGAAACACATAGGAAACAAACGAAAAGGAATTCAGGCGCAATTTTGTCGGGATTCACGTTCGCGTGATTGATCCGATCGGGGTTTATTGTCCCGATTGGTTACGCCATCCGTTAGAGACAAATATCTCGGATGCATATGCTGTCCTGAGCGGACTGTTCAGGAATGGGCATCCAGCCATGCGCTGATTTTGGCCACGACCTGATCTTCTATGCCCAAATAGCCATGTGGTGTCAGGGAGCCGCAGTCTTTTCTCGATCTGGTGACCCCACCTGAGACCATGAGAACATGTACGTCCTTGCTGGCAGTCATGGATTCTGCGATTTTCTGTGCGTTCTGTGGTGGCGCGACAGTGCATGCGTCATCTCGATTGGCGACAACAAGCACGGGAACACGGACCTGTTGCGGATCAGCGCTGAAAACTGTTTCGCCGCTGCCACCCATGACGGAAACGGATTCAGTAAGCACGACACCGGCGATGCTACCAGGGCGGGCATGAGCCGCACCATTCACGGCCGCGATTGATCTCTGGCTCGTGCCCAGCAGGAAAACAGGGCCTGTTTCCTGCTGGTGCGCGTAAGTGACCAGATCCTCGACAAGGCGGGCATAGGCGGGGGAACTCCGTTCTCCCCGAAGATTGGTGCGATTGATCGTGTCCGGGATGAGAACCGTATAGCCCTGTCTGTTCCAGAGACGGCGTGTCCGGACGACAAAATTGTGCCCATGTTCGAGATTGCCGTCCTTTTCAAGGCCGATGTCACCAGCGCCTCCGGGGAGCATGATGAGGGTTCCCCGTGGGGTTGACGGAGCGGAGATGAGCACTCTTAGCCGACTTCCATCGTCGAGAGACAGGTGGACACTCCGCTCTGCCTGATTTTGCTCGGAAATGGCGGGGATGTCCTGGCGATGGTGGTCACGCGCGAGGGCTGGTGTGAGCAAAAATGCCGGAGCCAGCAGGACAGTCAGTCGTTTCAAGGGGAATGTGCTCCACATGGTGGCATCATTGGTCATAATGCTGAGAGGATGATGTGCTGGCAGGTTTGAACAGTTCTGCCAGCCAGTCGATGAAGACGCGTACGCGCGGAGACATTTGCCGGTTATGCGGATAAAGCAGCGAGACCGGGGAGGGAAGCGGTGGAAACCTGCTCAGTACCTCCACCAGGGCACCGGACCGGATGGCGTGCTCCGCGTGATAGTGCGGAATCTGGATGAGGCCCAGCCCCATCCGTGCGGCTGCAATATAGCTTTCCGCTGCGTTGACGGCGATAGGAAACGGCAGTGTGACGTTTCGGGACGTTCCATCAATCACGAATTCCAGCGGCAGGATCCTGCCGCGCAGGCTTGACTGAAAACCGACCATGATATGACCCTCGGGCAGATCGTCCGGATGTGTCGGGATGCCGTGGGATTCCAGATAGGCCGGGGACGCAAGCGTCACTTCATGCAGGGTGGTCAGATGCCGGACCATCATGTCACTGTTCCGCAATTCCCCAACCCGCAGAACGCAGTCCATGCCCTCACGCACTGGATCGACCAGACGGTCGCCTTCGCTCATGTGCAGCACGATATCAGGGTAGGCGGCGAAAAACGTCGGCAGGGCAGGCATGATGAAGTGACGGGCCAGAGTGCCGTGAACGTCGATCCGGAATGTCCCTCTGGGTTTGACAGCGCCAAAACCCCTCTCTGACTCTTCGATTTCCGCGACGATATGATGGCAGCGGCGATAATAGACTTCGCCTTCGGGGGTCGGACTGACCTGACGTGTCGTGCGGTGCAGAAGGCGCGCGCCCAGTCGCTTTTCCAGAGCTTTGATGACGTCGGTTGCCGTCGAGCGCGGCAGGTTCATGTCTTCGGCGGCCTGCGTGAAGCTTTCTCGCTCCACGATGCGCATGAACAGTCGCATGATATCCAGCCGGTCCATCACTATTCCCTCTTTTCGGATAATCTATCTGGATTGTGCGGGATTATCCGGGCGATGAAAAGGGGCACTGTCAGGTCACGGGCATATGGTCACACCTAAAAGGAACAAACGGACATGACACAGAAAAGAAACGTCGCGATCGTCACGGGGTCATCGCGTGGCATTGGTGCGGCCATCGCCACACGGCTGGCGCATGACGGTCTGGCCGTTGTCATCAATTATGCGGGGAACGCGGCTGCGGCGGACGTGCTTGTCACGAAGATCCGTCAGGCGGGGGGCGAAGCCATTGCTGTGAAGGCTGATGTTTCTGCTGCGGATGATGTTGTGGCCCTGTTCGATGAGACTGAGAAAGCTTTCGGTGGCGTCGATGTTCTCGTCAACAATGCCGGGGTCATGGCGCTGGGACGTGTTGCCGAGGTGGATGATGCGGCTTTCACACGACAGGTGGATATCAATTTTCGGGGCGCCTTCAATACGCTGCGCGAAGCGGCGAAACGGCTGCGGGACGGCGGACGTATCGTCAACCTCTCCACAAGCTGAAATTCGAGACATACGGAGTGTATGCCGCCACGAAGGCCGCAGTCGAAACCCTGACGGCTATTCTGGCCAAGGAACTGCGTGGCCGCAACACGACGGTGAATGCCGTAGCCCCCGGCCCGACGGGCACAGAGCTTTTCCTTGAAGGGAAAAGCCCGGAACTGATCGAGAAGCTGTCGAAAATGAACCCGCTTGAGCGTCTGGGAACGCCGGAGGATATCGCAGCGGCTGTCGCTTTCCTCGTCGGGCCGGATGGCGCGTGGATCAATGGTCAGACATTGCGCGCCAATGGCGGCATGGTCTGAGAAGACCATCCGGGAAGGAAGACGATTATGGACAGGCAGGTGATCCTGATTACCGGGGCGTCGAGCGGATTTGGCGCCATGACGGCCCGAAGCTGCTGGACAGTGCGTTTATAGTGTACGACATCAGATATTGTCTAACGAAACCCAACCATCCCAAGACGAATGCTCCGATTGAACAGATGAACTAGCACTACAGTTGCATATTGTGTTGAGTTCTGAATTTATGGGCAACCATGATTCAGGATATGACGAGTGGCGGTGCGTCTGTTGAAGAGACGCTGTATTTGTGGGCGTCCGGGCTTCGGTCCGCCAAGGAACGGATCGTACCGTTGTTTACGCAGAAACGTGTCGCAGCTTCTGCGTGCGCCTTCCTGGACGTTCTGATTGGCAATGAACCACGTAAGACAGGATGGATGCGAGCGGAAGCCGCAGGAGATCCCGGTCCATGGCGGCAACAGGCGCTTCTGGGGCGCGGGCACTGGGATGCCGATGCCCTTCGCGATGTCGTCAGGGAGCATGTGGTCGAGCATCTGGGCACTGAAGATGGTGTGCTGGTCATCGATGAGACCGGTTTTCTGAAGAAAGGTCAGGCGTCCTGCGGTGTGGGGCGGCAATATACGGGCTCTGCCGGCAAGATCACGAACTGCCAGATTGGTGTATTTGCCACCTATGTATCGGCGCGGGGCCACGCCTTTGTTGACCGCGCCCTGTATCTTCCAAAAGACTGGACGTCGAACCGTGAGCGCCTGAAGCAGACCCACGTTCCTGATGACGTGGTGTTTGCAACCAAACCGGCGTTAGCCTCGATGATGATTGAGCGGAGTATTGAGGCCGGTGTGCCCTT
>NZ_JBFCXX020000002.1:0-271971 GCF_040702925.2 Acetobacter fabarum
CGACTGTGCCTGAAATAGCATCTGGCTGGGTCAATTCCTGATGAAAAACCCGGGTCAGTTCTCAGTGAAAATCAACAGACAGCAGACAGAAACAGCGTGCCTGCGGCTATGTTCAGTCCTGTTTTGATGATTTTCATTGTCGTGACCTTTCAGTAATCGCGTTCGCGCTTGCCCCAACGGCGCGTCACATCGCGAGGAGGCAGAGCAAGCAGGAAGCGGATGACTGGGCTATTTGACGTCCAGGCGAAGGCAAGGCGGATCACGAAGAACGCGACCGTGCCGACAAGAATGAGGAAGTAAGGCGATTGCGCCTGAAGCCATCGATTTAACTGATCATCAGGCACATTAACGTAACCTTCGCACGCCATGCCCAGATACAGCCCGATCCCGAAAAGGATCGCGCCGCACGCCCACTGCGTCGTTTGGGCATTATCAAGTTTTGCGTCCGCACGTTTTTCAAGCGTTTGCTCGATCATAGTCGCAATTCGTGCAGACACGGTCTGAGCTAATTCAGTCGTGCGCGTCTCCAAACGTGCTTGCGCCGCAGATTCACTTCGCGCTTGAGCATCATTAAAATCACTGATCGCCTTGCCTGCTGACACAGCTAGGTCAGCAGACAGTTTCTTGATCTGCGAATTAAGGTGTTCCGTGATCAGAATGCGAACGACTTCTGGATCGTCAGGACTTAACCCAGAAGCGCCAACCACAGCCCACGCGCGATTGCGAGCATCGGGATCAACGGAGAGGGCTGCGGCAGTGTCGTTGAAAATGGTCATTGCATCATCCTCCCATCACAGACCGAGGAAGCCGGCGGCAGGCTCGATGGCCTTACGGAATCCGCGCAGAAATTGCGATGCGATCGTGCGTTCGGTGATCGTCAATTCAGGATGCCGGGCGCAGTCAGAATATTTCAGATTGAGCGCGTTGATCTTCGCCCGCGCTCCGACCTGCATGCCGGGCATGGAGACCTCGATACCACCCGCAGCCAGCAGGCGATCGCGTCCCTTGCCATAGCGCCGTTCGCCGCCGGAAGCGTAACCGAACCAGTAGGGGAAGTCGGCCTTCAGGTCGCGGCTCTCACGCATATTCAGAACGGCGACATGATCGACGGACTCAGTCCCGAAAGCGCTCATATATTGACCGACGCTTTGTGCGCTTTCGATCTCGTTATCGATGACATGCACGAGCGTCAGGCGAACGTCGTTCTCCGCTAGTGCGGCCAGAAATCCCTCGACCTGTTCCCCGTCGCCGTTGTCCACGATTTTGCTGATCTCAAAACGAGAGCCGCCGGGCAGATCGTGCAGAATCACATCCGCGTCTGACGCAATCGAATTGAGAAGCGTGACACGTTCTGCGTCCTGCCGAAGATCGTAGAAATTAACGCCTGCATCGTGATAGACGCGCACCAGTCCGCCGATCTGTCCGTCCGCGTCGAAGATCGCGGCTTTCGTATTGCGTTCACGATAGATGTCCGTCATCAGGCGGCTGAAGGTGGTCTTGCCGACACCGCCCTTTCCTGAGACGACGAGGACGAGACGCTTTGTCTGGTCTCCCATGTTTATGCACTCCCTGTTCCGTTGGAACGCGATCTGCATTCCTTAAAAACATTATAGTGTGCATTTTTGAAAACCCCGGATCGTTGCGCGATCAGGTGCGTCAACGAGACACAAAAAAAGCGAAACCGGGTCTCCCCAGTTCCGCTTTTAATAACGACAAACGCCGCTGATAACGTGTTAAGCGTCCAACGCAGGCGGTTTGCGCGACGTGAATCCTGCCATCGAGGGTGACGCAGATGACGCGGGCGCGGAATCAGGTTTCGGACGCGAAGCCATCTGTGCGCTGGAATCCTCTTTGGAATCCGAGACAGATGTGTTGACGCGAGAATCTGGTGTGGCGCGTCGGCCTTCTTCCGGTTTCGGTTTGCGTGCTGGGCGAGGACGAGAGCCGCCGCGCATTTCTTTCGCGATGCGTTTCATATACGTCGCAAATGTCCCCGCGCTGATGTCCACGCGGCGTTTCGTCAACATGTCGCAGATTTCAGAATCCGTGCGACCGTCTTGTTTCATTTTCAGGAGCGGTTCGTAAATCTGTTTAACAAGATCGTAAACCGTCTGCGGTTTGTGCGACAGCCACTCTTCATGTTCTTTTACAAGGTCTGCTGTCAGTTCCTCAACGGTCATTGTCAGATTTACTGCTGATCGTTTTGCTGCTCGTGCCATGACAAAAATTCCCTTCGCTGATTAAGAGGCTGATGCCTTGATTGATAGTATAACGCAATCACGCATCTCTATCAGACAATGACGCCAGCTTCGCTTTCTCACGTCATACTGTCTGCCTGACCATGCTACATCCCAGATCGATAAAGATAGACAGAAACGTAAACAGAAAGAAGCATTGATTCCGCAATTTTAGTTTCGCTCAAAACGCAGAATCATCTACAGAAAATCCTTATCTTATTCCCTCCCTATTCCCTCATTATTCACTCAAATCTCTCATTCACAATTCCATCTCTCATTTCCCATTCTCTCTCATAATTCACAGACAGATATGATTACAAAACACAGTCACGAAAACGAAACCCTTAAACAACATAAAAGATAGAATAATTTACAAACACACCACGCATCTTCGACGCCCGCAAGAACTCGGAACGGCAGTAAACCGCCATTCCTTCGCAAAACTGTCGGGAACAATCTTGACGATTGCCCGACAGGATTCCCCGTTTCGGAAAACAAATCTGGATACGAAAAATACGCACGTTCAGGACGGAATCCGGTCGTGTCTCAGGAACAGCGATCGTCGCGTTTCAGGACAATAAATCTAATAACGAAAGACCTTCGGGGGGTTGAGAACGAGGGCAGCATCCCCGGCTCCCGCCGGAATCCGTCCCAGTCACATCCCGTCATTCTCCCATCCCGATTCCGCGCGGAACGAAACTCTATCTGCGATTATCCGCCATTCTTATTCGTAACAGGAATTCTCGCCCCATGGGAACAGGAGCCTTTCACAAATCGGAATTACAATCAGTGAACAGACACACCCTATCAGGGAACGAGAATCATGTTCACATGCACACCGCTTTCAAACGTAGAATATTATATTGAGTCCGTGAATCAGAAACTCACAAATAACGCAGAAGATGGGCTTAATACGGATCAGAATCCAGCCGTTCAATCGCAATCAAGGAAACGCGGAGACTGGTCTGATCGTGACCGAGCCGCCTATTATCTGGATAACGGCACCGGAGAAAAACCGGGGGTGTGGTGGACAAATGTTCGCGCTGATGCGGGACAGGTTCTGCCGTTCGTTTTTCACGGAACGGAAGTTAAACCAAAGGATTTTAGGAACCTTGCATCAGGCCGCGACCCACTCACACAGGAAACGCTAATTCAGACGGGAAAGAAGCGGCGTGTTGGATATGATCTGCAATTTGCTGCGCCAAAATCGGTATCCGTTCTTTGGGTATCAGGTGACAGGAATCAACGCGATGCCATTGAAGATTCGCAACAGGAAGCGGTTTTTCGTGCGCTGGAACACGCACAGAAAAATGGTCTGATCGTAACGCGATGTGGCAGAAACGGGAACGATCGTCAAACGCCAGCGGAATTGATGGCCGGGACATTCTTGCACACGACAAGCCGCTCTGGTGACCCGCAGATTCACACTCATGCGGTATTGCTAAATGTGTGTCGGCGAGCAGACGGCACGACAGGAACTATCGACAATCTGGAACTCCTTAAACACCAGCAGGAAATCGGCGCCATCTATCGTCTGGCACTGATTGAAGGACTGGAGCGCAGGCTTGGGGTAAAGGCCGTCAAGGATGAAAGGAACTTCCGTATCGTCGGTGTTCCCGAATCAATAGAACGGAAATTCTCAAAGCGTCGAGACGATATTCTCTCAGAAGCCCGCGAGATGGGGATTGATACCGCATCTAACAGGGAAGCGTCAGATAATATTTCCCGGAACACGCGCGGATCAAAATCAGACCTGCCATCCCGAGCCGAATTGAATGAACGATGGGACAAAGAAATCAAAGAAGAAGGATGGACAAGGGAATCCATCTGGGAATCCGCATTAGCCGTTGCAGCAGAAGAGAGGGCCAAACCACGCGACAGCCAGACGGCATTTGAACGCGCATTACATCAACTGACCCAGACTGAATCGGTCATCGAAGATCGGCATCTGATCGGAACAATTCTTGAGCATTTTCAGGGACGATCTGTGAGCGTTGATGAAGCCATTTATCACGCACGAAACGCCCGCAATTCAAAACAGATTATCGAACTGACTGGTAACGACAAAAGCACATCACGAGACCTGTTTTTCGCAACCCCAGAGGTCATCGACGCGGAACGGGAAATCGTGCGTATTTCTGCCGGTCGGCGCAAGGAGCGGGTATTCGTATCGAAAGACGTCATCGATAAAGCGATTGCATCAAAAGAGACCATTTCTGAAGAACAGGCGGAACTGGTCAGACACGCACTGAGCCGCGATGGAATATCTGTTGTTGAAGGATCAGCGGGAACAGGCAAATCATTCTCGCTCGGGACTGCTGCTGAAGCGGCAAGGAACGCCAATCTTCGGGTCTGGGTGACAGCGCCGTCACATCAAGCGGTATCAGTCATCGCTAAAGACACGGACACAGATCAGACACAGGCGGCTGTTTTGCGGTCATTCCTGAATCGCATTTCCGACCCTGATCACAAACAGGGAATCAGGTTGTCGCGGGACGACGTCGTCATTGTCGATGAAGCCGGCATGGTCAGCACACGAGAGATGAATGAACTGCTCAGAGAAACAGCAAAAGCGGGTGCGAAGGTGATTCTGTCCGGTGACACTCGGCAACTCAAACCTGTGGCGCCGGGATCACCTCTGCGCCTAATTTCAGAAACAATTAACTCGTCACGAATCAACGAAATCCGCAGACAGAAAGTGGACTGGCAAAGAAACGCAAGCCGTGACTTTGCTTCGGGCGAAGTCGAGAAAGCGGTGACGGCATACGCAGACAAAGACCGGATCGTCATCGGGACAGGAACGGAACTGAGAGGGAGACTGATCGAGGACTATCTCAGTGACGTCAAACGCGACCCGACTGGGACACGCCTGGTTCTGGCCAGAACACATAATGAGGTTCGGAATCTGAATGCCGATCTTCGTAATCTGCTGCGCTTAGAGGGACGGATTGCGGGGTCAGATATTGAGATTGAAGCGTTGAGCCGAGGACTGAAACCCGTCGCAGGATCGTTGTCATTAGCAACAGGTGACCGTCTGATTTTCGGCGAGAATATCAAAGCGTCGGGGCACACGATCAGGAACAATGACGTTGCGACAATCAAAGACGTTTGCCGCGACAACATCGACGGTCAACCTGTTGTGACCCTGGCCTTCGATCGCGGTTTTGAGGTGACGACGAGGTGGTCTGATCTGGAACGGCTTTCTATGTCTAAAGGGAACGAGCCAGACACACGGCCGCTTCGTGTCCAGCACGCCTATGCCGTGACTGTCCATTCATCCCAAGGAGCCAGCGTGGACAGGACTTACGTTCTGAATGCTGCTGGGATGGACAAGGAATCCCTCTATGTGGGTATGACGCGACACAAAGAAGATTGTCACCTTTACGTTGATGCAACGCGCATCGGTCTGAATGTTCGGGACAACAGAATTCGCCGCGACGGGGTATCAGCATCAATCAGCGCAGCCGGACAACTTGAGGCCCCGGATGCGCTCGACAAAGATGATCCAGGGGACAAAGTCGATCGAGATGCGGTGATCAAGCAAATCATTTATGAAGGGGAGCAACCACGCGAAAAAGGGAATGCCGCTGATTTTTCTCAGCACCGGCAATTATGGGCATCAGCCCCGACGGCAGAACTGGCTGTGCAGGGCGAGATTGAGCGTAAACGGATTGAGATTGAGCGCAAAAAAGAGGATGGGTTATCGTCTGCTGAGATTGAGATCGAACGAATGGAAGAATGGATTTTGAGACCAGATGGGAGGGGCGCCAAGGAGTTTGTGAGTCCTGCTTCGTCGAACGAGGACGCTGAGAAGGCGGCGGCGGAGGCACGACGCAAAGCTGAAGAAGAGGCAAGGAAACGAGCACAGGAAGGGCCGGTCATGAGGCGTTGACCTTAAATCTGTTTTAGGGGTTTAGGGTCATTTTTGCCGGGACAGTGCTTCAGCATACACTTCACTGTCCTCGCGCCGGCCGACAGCTAAAACAAATATCACGATGCGGTCTTCTTCTATCGAATAGACAAGTCGATAACCGACGTCTCTCAACTTGATCTTATAATAGCCCGCCAAGCCCCCGGTAAGCGCATTGCCGGGGGAATAGGGATTATGCTTGAGTTTCTGTAATTTCTTTAGAAACTGCTTGCGAATGCTTCCGTCCAGCGCATCCCATTCTTCGAGGGCTTCGTCGTCAAATTCGACTTTATAGACCTTCTGTTCGTCATCTGATGAACCTGCGCGGTCAGTCATCGTGACGAGCGGCAAGTTCATCGAGCGTCATTGTGATCCGGGATGAACGCGGTTTGGCGGCTCTTTCACGGACGATCTTGAGCAGTTCAGCATCATCTTCACTGATAACGTGCCGCGAGACAGGGAGCCGCTTGTTCTCAACGATGTATTGCATCGTATCACGCAAGACATCAGAGAGACTGACCTGCATCTCATTCAACGCCTCGATCGTCGCATTTTTAAGGCCCCGGTCACACCGGAAGCTGACAGCATCATCAACGGCAGCCATGGTTGTCCTCCTGTTTTTCAGCGACCGTTTTACCGCATAGACAGATGTATTTCAAATGAAATACGCTGCGAATGGTTAGGGGCAATCTGAAGGGGGGCTTGAAGAAGCGAGGGGAATTGGGCCTGCTGCCGCCGGCCTTAGCGTTTAAGAAACAGCCGGTGTTATGAAAACGATAAACAGGGCGGCAGCCCTGCATCCTCCGCTGTCCTTCAGCGCCCCCTTCAGAATCTCGTAATCATGCCCCCTGTCCCTACATACCTTCCATCATGTAGGGACAGCAAAAAACAGCGGAAAATAGCCATTTTTTATGGGGTGTACCTACCGTACCTACATATTCTAAGAAATAGATATATTACGCGGGGATTTTTTGATTATTTTGATCAACGTCACGATCCGAGAAGGTTTATAATGTGATTTCTTATATATAACCGTCTGTTTCCCAGAATATGTAGGTACGGTAGGGACAGGCGAATTATTTCAAGGAATATCAAGGAGTTAGTTGTCCCTACACGCTCGTTAGATGTAGGGACAGATGTAGGGACAGGCTCGTTTTTATGTAGGGACACCCTTACCTCCCGCCACCTACCGCCCCACCCGATGCCTCCATTTTGCCGCCCGCCGCCAGTCTTTGTCGTTTTATGTAGGGACACCCATCCAGCCCGCCGCCCCAGCCACAAAAAAGGGGCCGAGCCATTACGCCCCGCCCCCATATCAGACCAACCCCAGCCTCAGCGCAGTGACTGTCAGAACCCCACAGTCACGGCGACATTGCCGAACGCGCCTTTGTCCCCATACCCCTCGTTCCGCCGTTCATCAGGCATCCCCTTCAGCCTCCACCCAACATTAAACGAGACATCCAGATAATCCCTGATTTTCAGCTTCGCATCCAAACCGACGCTCGCAAGATCAAGACCATTCACCCCTTGCGGAATCCGCTTCACCTGAGAGACATGCCCATAATCGACAAACACTCCGACCTGTTCCGTGTCCCATCCCTTAAACAGGTTCCAGGCCGGCGAGTGTAGTTCATTCTGAACAGTCACCCCCTGCGAACCATACGCAGACGATGTGAAATACCCTCGCGTTGTATAAAGCCCGCCCAGGCCGATCTGGTTCGAATACATCAAATTCGACGACGCGACTTGCCCCACAGCATCCATCGACCACGACATCCCGAGCGGCAAATATGTCAGCCGCGACAACGACATCGTGTCATAAACATACCCGCTCTTCGCCCCTGGCACGATGACGTCCATCGCTTTCTTTCCATTCCCCCCAGTCAGTCCGCCGGGCGAAAACGTCAGTGTATTCCTGAAAGTCGTCCTGCCCCATTTGTCCGTCTCATCAATCAGATAGGAAATAGGAAACTGAGCGACATCAGCATTTCCCGCGTAAACATTAACACCACCAAATTCGATCGAGTTATTCGTCGTCTTGAAGTCAAACCCGCCAGAAATCTGCTGTCTGATCAGGACGTCACCCACAAAGAACGGCCGAAAATCATGCAGATAACGGAATGACGCTTGGCCGGAATGGCCCTTTTCCGTCATTTTAATGGGCGTTCCAGCAATCGTCCCCAAGCTAATTTCGGGCCTCTCCCACGCATAGTCCCCAAAAACCTGTATCCGGTCGTGCCATGGCAACGTCATCGAGTAATTGATCGCATGTGCAGAGTATCGCTCAGAGACAGCGTGCGTAAACTGATACGACAGCACACCATCAAGCGGCAGGTTCCCGACCGCACCCCCAACAAACCACTCTTGCCGGCCGAGGATCGGCGTGCCGCCGGTATCGTAACCGGCATACCCCCTCACAGGCAGATGATCTGTCACTTTCAGCGTCACATCGCTCTGCCCGCGTTCGCCGCCTGGTGAAGCGACTGCGGCAGCCGACCGGAACGGATTGCTATTCAGCCGGTCTAGCGCCTCTTGCTGCCTCCCGAGTGTCATTTTTTGCCCGGCCCCAAGACCGGCGATCTGGATGAGATCGGGCGTCGAAAACCAGCGGTTCCCCTCAACAGACACATGATTCAGGGAATATTCATCGACAATAATTTTCAGATAACCAGCGCTGATCTTTTGAGCCGGAATAGAAACAAAAACATACGGTCGGCCCGCACGGCGATACACTTTATATATAGTGTCAACCACAGCGTTGATGTCAGACGTTGTCAGAGGCTTGCCCAGCCGTGTTTTCATCGCATCTGTAAACGCCTGATTTCTCAGTATGCCGTCAACGCCCTCTCCGACAAAAATACCATCAGGCACGCCACCCTCGGCGCCTGGGGCGACGATCGCAATCCCCCGCAACCCCCGAGCGACTTCACGATCTGAATCTGGCAGCAGATTCCGCGTGACGTGAGGTTCATTTGCCAGTGCCGGACGCTCTGTATCAAGCGCTCGGGGCGCAACGCGATTGTATGCCTGAGCATGGGCCTGCTGCGTCGAGATACCCATTCCGGCAATCAAAGCGAAGGCCGAGGCGGTCAAACTAAGATAACGGCAAGTCATTTGTGTGTTCTCCGAAAAGGCTATCAAGACAACAGACGTCTTGATCTGGCTTTTTCAGATATTTTAATTTGCATGACCGCCGCGACGGGTATCGCGCACCCATACTGACAAGCGACATCCGCAGGAAAATATAAATCTGTAGGTTTTTCAGATACTTATGAAACAACAAACTTCAGGCTCAGTCTGAATCGACGGGGAATCATACCTCGTCGATTCAATATTTTTCTTTATCCAGAAATATTTTTTCAAAAAAATGAATCAACGCGGAATCCGATTTGAATCCAGTCGGAATCCATTCGTCACGACACCCCAAAAACCGCAGAAAACCGCCATTCTTAAAAATAGGCATAGCGACGAACGAACTTCGGATTCATTTTGTTTTGGTTTTTCTAAAAATATTTTGTGGTATCCAGACATTTTACAAAGATCGTTATTTTTCAATACCTTAGATGCCGGCCTCCATTATCTCCTGACCACATCATCTCTTTTTCAAAATAAATATCCGAATGGAAAAATCATCGGGGCCGATGGGTGCGCGTAAAAGTGCGCGATCTGTGGTAATATAACAGTAGCGGCGATCGATACTCGTTTTGCCGAACTGTGGAGACTTTTCATGCAAGAGTTCCGAAAACTCATTACTCCCGGCCATGTCGCCGGGCATCGGGCAAAAGCGGCACTAGCGCCGTTTTATGCCCCGGCTTGTGTGTCGTATAGCGCCGGTATCATCCTCGCTCTGTGTGCATT
The DNA here is from genome assembly GCF_040702925.2 of Acetobacter fabarum. Taxonomy (GTDB): domain Bacteria; phylum Pseudomonadota; class Alphaproteobacteria; order Acetobacterales; family Acetobacteraceae; genus Acetobacter; species Acetobacter fabarum_B. The sequence continues at coordinate 10,006 of NZ_JBFCXX020000002.1, forward strand.
CACAGGCGTCGGTGGACATGCTTTAACAATGCCTGCGTGGTTTGATCGCGCGTTTACTGCTGACGTCTCGGTCTATCAAAAAGCGGCCGATGCACGGGCAGCGGCGGCTCAGAAAGCGGCAGAAGACAAGGTCGAAGCTGAACGTAAGGCGGCAGAAAGCAAGGCTCCATCCGCTACGACTGCCCCGCTCTCCCAGACGTCTAATGCCGCGCCACAGGCAGCACCTGTTGTCGCCTCCGCGCCTCAAGCCGCGCCATCTGTTCCCGCCGATTACACTCCGTCGCCTGCGCTTCAGGAAGCAATTCAGACGGTCGGGCTGATGACGCACCCCTCGACTATGGCCGCATTCGTGCAGCAAGACGTAGCGATCAACGATGCAATGACGAAGCTGGTCAATGCTGACAAGGTCATTTCCGACAAGGTCGCGTCCGGTTTCGCTGCATGTGCAAAAAAGTCGCGTGACTTCAACGAGAAAGCCATCGCTGACGCCCCGAATCATATCATGCGCGGCGAAGCGCAGCAGGCGTTTTTTGACGTCAAGCGCGACTGTATCTCCGACCTACTCGCAAGTTTTGCAATGAAAGAGTGACCGAAAATGAAACGCTTTTTTTCAAAACCCGCCCCCTCGACCCGCCGCCTGATCGCGGCCTCATACAGCGCATCTTTGCTTCTGGCATTGTCCGCTTGCGGCCCGATCCATGTTGACGGACTGCCGCACGTTTCGCTCGGCGACGATGTTTCAGCATCAGCGCAGCCGCACCTTCTGGGGCAGTTCATTGATGACCGCATTCTGTCCGTGCCTGATTCCGCAAAAACTTACGGGCAGGCTCGCCAGAACGCAGACGCTGTCGATGCCGCATTGATCCAGCTTGCAGAGATGGAACCGTCAAAAGGCTCTCTGATCCGCGTCGGCATCTCTGAATGCACAAGCCGCGAAGAGAACCTGATCCACGGGGGCAAGGCGGTCACGACGTCACTCAGGATTCAGGCGGCACTGAAGCACGAAGCCTGCGCCAAGGGCATCGCCGCAGAAATCCGTCCCAGCCGCACCTGACGCCACACACACAATACACACTGCACACACAACGTATCGAGAGAGAGTCCTAAAAATGAACATTATCGCAATCATCGCAGCAGTCATCGTCGCCGGCGGAGCCGTGATTTCCGGCGGATCAGTCGCTTTCGCAAAGGCGGACGCTGTTTATGACCGCGCCGCGACGCAGTCTCGTGTCGCGGCCTTTCTGGGCAACTGATCCCAGACCCGCACGAACAGAACGCAACAAACCAAGTAAATAAGTGAGCAAAAAAATGAATATTTTCGGTCAAAATGACGTAAACGTCGCAAACGCACCGTCCCTCGACGACACGACTGCGCTCGTCACGTCACTCCTGCACCTTCCCAGCTTGCATACGTCGGGCGAAGTCGTCGTTGGGGGTGCATTGCTGGCAGCGTTCGCATGTTTCGTGCCGCTTGCGTGGCGCATCAGCGTTCGCACTGCTCGCGCCCCACGTCGGATCGCCAGTCGCATCTGGAGCCGGACAATCGACCGCTTGATTCCATCTGGCGTGCAGGAGCGTATCGATGCGTTCTGCTCGCCTGAACGTCTCGACAAATGGCTTGAGGCCCGAACCGCCGGCACGAATAGTCCTCTTCTGAATGGCGATATTCGCGCGGCGGCAAACGTAACGTGGCCTGAAGCCAAATACAGATGGCTTTACAAGGACATCCCCGCCGACCTCGTCCGTCCTCCGACCTGGGATGGCCGTCTTCCGGGTGGCGTGCCGGTTACCTGGCTTGCGTGGCGGCACATGACGATTCAGGCGATCAGCGAAATCTCTCGCGCTCAGATTCACCGGAGCGTCCGCTATTCCGCCGGCATGGCTGTCGTGTTTGTTGCGATCGCCTTTGCTTCTGTGTGCATTCAAGGGCTGCACGCAGGGATTGAATACCCAGAGTGGGCACGTTCAGGCGAATTGCACGCGATTATGCCCCAAGTCGCATGGTATATCGATGCTCTCATTACGACCGGCGTGAGTGCAGCGGGAACATTGCTCCTTGCCGCGCTGTCCGCCGCGATCATGGCACCCGGCCTTGCATTCTTTAACGTCTCACGCGGGCTTCAGTCGTATTTCGCACGGGCTTCGTCCGCACTGGCAACCCCAACCCGCGATTCAATCGTCGCCTATGCAAATCGCGCGGACATCCGAGCCACGGAACAGGAAGCGTATGCCCGTCAGGTCGATCTTGCTCTGATGAATCCAGACGCTCCCGTCATCGAAGTCGGCCGTGCGACTGGTATTGCTCGCGCTCGCGGCAGCATGAAATCACCGGGGGTTGGTCAGGTTGTGGCGCTCGATGCTGAATCAATCCGCCAGCATGTCATCGCGTTCGGTGGCACTGGCGAAGGCAAGACACGCGCTTTCCTCCAGCCCATGGCACGGCGGATTTTCGCGGCAAAATGGGGTGATGGCGCACGGATCGGCGGATATATCACAGACGGCAAAGGCGTCCTTTATAAAGACCTGGTCGAACTGCCGGAAATCGCGAGCCGTGGCGATGTTCGGGTTCTCGGGACGGACGAAGGACAGTATGGCGTCAATCTAGTCAACGGCATGACCCCGCTTGAGGTCGCGACGATGCTGAAAACGGTTTCAACTCAAGTCATCGGCGATCGTGAGGGGGATACGTTCTGGACTGAGCAGGCGTCGATCATTACTTATCATGCTGCGGTTTTGTGTCGCGTTCTCGAACTCTTGATTCCGCACCCGAACGCCGTTCCTGTTGATGTCTCCAGTGATAACGACGTCAAAACGGAGATTGATGCCTCGGCATCGTGGGAAGACCTTCTGGCGTCGGGTGCTGACATCGAAACGCTCACAGAAACAAAAGCTGAGACGACTGAAGAACAGAAGGAGCAGACCGCAGAAGACCCAATTTGGGAAAATTTCCGGCCATGGTCTCTCCAGGGCATTGCTTATCTCGCAACTGACATCAACGCTATCGATGCTTATTCGAAACGCATTCTCGCTGAAACGGGGCGCATCGCAAATTTAGAGCAAACCGCGAAACTCAGTGACGATCAGGAGAAACTGAAAGCGTTGGTGAACTCTAAAGAGGTTTTGAACTCTTGCGATTTCGCGACAGGCGAATGGAAAGATATGGCGCCTCAAACCCGTTCGAGCGTTATTGCAAACGTCTCTGCCATAACCGGCAAATTTGCCGGTGCGCCTCCTGTCGCCGCTCGTTTTGCTTCGGGCCTGCTGCCCGCAGATCAGACGACAGACGTCGATTTTGCACTGAATGGAGGGATTCTGGCCGTTGCAGTCGGCGAAAGTGAATGGGGGACTGTCGGACAGGTGGTCGCGGTCTGGCTCAAAACCCGGCTGTATATCGCTGCTCGCAAACGCCAGATCGCCGACCCTGATGCGGCAAAACGGCAGTCCGTAGCGCTTCTGGTCGATGAATTCCAGATGCTTGCCACCAAAGGCGGCTCTGAATCCGATGCCGAATTCTTCAATATCGCGCGTTCAACCGGCGTATTTATGGTGGCTGCGACACAGGGGGTTCCATCACTCCAGAAACGGTTAGGCGACAAACACACGCAAGACCTGCTGAACAATATCCGCACGAAACTGTGCTTGCGTATTGAAGAGCAGGAAACGCTCGAATTTTTCCAGAAGCTGACCGGCGAAACCCTGCGCGGACTGGTCGTTGACGACGATTATTTCGAAACACAGGGCGTTCGTGAAATTGAGCGTCCCGATGTGCCTGTCCCCGCGCTGACAGGGGCAGAGGTCATCAGCTTGTCGCCAGCAGCCCCCGTTTTCCACACTCACCCTATGCGCCCCCTGAAGCGGTTTGATCCCCGATTCATTCTTCAGTTCCGCAAAGACCGACACAGCAACAATGCTGACGCGGTGGTCGGGTCTCAGAAAGATGCGTTCTGGCGCCAAGAAGATAAAGAGCACGAGATGCGCGGGCAAGGTGTTGAAAACAAACCGCTTTTCAACGCCACAGACATTAAGCAGGGCGGCAATTTTGCGCTCGCTTACGTTCAGCGTGCAGGCGGGCATTCGATCGACGTGATCGACCTTGTCATTTGATTGATTGGTGCCCAGGCCCGGAGAAATACCGGGCCTGACACTGCCCCGTGATTTTTGAAAATCAGCTTATAATAAACACAGAATAAAAATCTCAGTCATCCAGACCGCCTGCCTCAACAATCGCGGACGGTCTGGATGCCCGAGAGGGTCTAGCAAGAAGCAGGAGAGGCATGATGTTGCCGCGCGAAGACGAATTTTTGAAGCGGGTATATCGCCGCCATTTTTACAAATCTGGCGATAACGATGTCGGATTCACGCCTGCATCGGCAGGGAATATCTCGCATCAACAGGCAGAGAAAGAGCGTTCAGACGAACGATATGCTCTGCATTTCATCACGAAGATCAGGTGTTACGGCGATGATGCGCGAGAAGATTACGAAGCACTGATGGCAATGCCGGATAGCGATCTTCAAAGAACAGTCGATGATCGCATGTTTGCCGTAAAACCGGACGAACCGTTTCCAAGCCGCGCCCATCTCCGTGCGCTGGCCGTTGGCGATGCGCGAGGCATTACTGATACATGGCGTCAGAACAGGTCGGAAACGACGGCGGCAATCATTGAACTGTGTGCCGAAGACAAGCCTGCCGCCAAACAGATGCCAGTTCGTGCTGCGCTGATTCTGCCACGCTATGCGTCTCCATTGCGGCGCATGGCCGCAGAGCAAGACGCAGCAAATGCAATGAACACCCAGCCGCGCCGTGCATTCTCACGCTGAAAATCAATGCCGGTTCCGATAGCGCCTGAATTTTTCAGTCATTGAGGCGCAATCCGAACCGGCAGCAATCACGGTGTCGATTCATTAAGAGAAGGACGAAAAAAGTGAACGATGAGCAAATCGAAGCGGATCGCAAACGTCTCGCTGCGTTAAGCAATGACGATCTCGTTTCGGAATTTAAGCGGCGCGGTGAAACGCTCGCTGAACGTGAGTATAATACAGAGGGGCTGGCTTCTGTATTGAGCAATCGTCTCGACAATAAAAATGAAGGAAAGGGACACTGGGAAGCAACGGAAAAAACAGCATCAGTCGTGCGTGAGATGAAATCTCTCGTTGCTGATGATTACACGTCACTTCGTAATTCTGTCGTTGAAATGAAGTCTCGCGACGACCTGAAAATCCAGGACGACGAACTTGCATCTCAATTCGACAATTACCGAAAATTCGGCGTCGAGCCGTTCCCTGACGCACAACAAACGATCGACAGGTCATTGTCGAAATTCGAAGCTGCGGCAAAAGAACGTGGCCTTGACCGCGATTCAAAATGGGAAGAAGGGGAGAAACGTCAAAATTTTAACGATGATTACGATCGCCGCGCCCAGGATCGTAATCAAACAGGTGGGCTAAAGCTGGGGCAAACTGAGCGCGATCACGCAGAACGACGTGATGATGCAAAATTCCTCGGTCGTGAGGCTGCTCATGTATTGCCGCAAGGTGAACGTGACCGTCAGCGCGACGAGGCTCGTCTAGCAAACCCTGAAGCGAAGCGTGATCTGGGACAGAAATTGGAGCCAGAGGCCGCGATGGGCGGTGGTGGTGGGGAGGCAAAAGCCGCTCCGAAAAGCGCTATGGAACGGAAGATCGAGGCGAGAGAAATGGAGCGTCAAAAGCGGACAGAGACAAGGAAAGATGCTGACGCTTACACACTCTGACGAGCAATAATGCGCCGCCCGTGGGGAGGTTACTTAATAACCTCCTTTCCCCATCATCCCAAAAGGGGGGCTGCTTCGCTGAGGTGGATGTCCGGTCTGCCGCCCGCTTGGCTGTTTACGTCAACACCGGCGGTAGCCGGACATTCCCTCGCCCCTTCAAGGCCCCCCTTCAGCCTTCCCTAAATCTCACCCCCATTTCGGCCGAGGACTTCTCGGCTTGATCCGTGGTGCAGGATGAACCAGAGCCGGGGCTTTTTTCTTATTCAGCCCGCCCGACGACACAGTGCTTCCAGACGCTCGGCTATTACCGGCCCCATTTACAGAAATCGACCTCGCGTTTTCCCACAGCGCCAAATCTTCTTCAGGTATTGTTGAGACAATACCATTCATACGCTCAATAATTTCCCCGCATCGATCGTCGAAATATTTGGACGTATTGTCTGCGTGCAGTCTTGCGGCTGTGATCTCGTGCAGCAAACTGACAAGCGCATAGACCAGGAGACGTTCCATCTTTTTGTCAGGATTAGAACGCCCAGTCGCTCGCAGCATGGCACAGACAATATCAGCCCAAGCCGGCACCTCATCTCGCGAAACGCCCAGATTTTCTCTCAGCGACATTGATACTGGAATCGCGGGCATAATGATCTTGTCATACGCAATGCAACGATATGTCCCGACCTTTTTTGATTCCGCGCCAATAAATACACGCATAGCGATGAGAGTAATATAAATGAGTTTCCATGACGGTTCTAGCCGCGCTTCTGACCACCGAAGAATCTTGATTTCTTGAAGCGTCAGTATTTCTCTCTCATCTTCGTAATTAAGGTCGCGTTCATCAGACAGGATAAACTCCTTATCTGAAATCCCGCAAAGCCTTTTATTGATGTCAGGAACATCGCCATCCATCGTTGACCAGATCGCGTCAACGAGAGATTTTCTGATACTCGGACGAATAAATTCACCGTCCAGGGCAATAAACAGCAGATCGAAAATGAAGTCTGATTCAGCGCGAGCGATACGGCTTTCATGGCGCTGCTGAATCGTTCTGGCATTGATGTGTGCCGGAGATGCACTGTTTGTCATGATACGATGCCTTCTTTGTTGAGAACAAAGAAGCGTACCGCCGATTTTGTCTAATCATGGGCCGAAGCCGGAAACAAAGCATATCAGAGGAACAACCCGCACCGGATAAACGGCGGTTTTCTGCCAAGGATCAAGATTTCGGATTGTCGTCGCAAGATTGAATCGGGTTGCATTATGCCCCCCGATCCATCCGCGTTTTTACGGGGTCAATGCAGCCAAGGACATGACCGTTTCAATGTTCGGTGAAAGAGCGAGAGGGCAGGTATTTATCACCCCCACGCCTTTGAGCGCGGTTTTGGCCGCTGCAACGCTCATGCCTAGTTTTCCCACTGATGGCCCGAAGACCTGCGCGACATAATCTGTCAGCCAGTTTTCGGCCGTGACCCGATCCGTGGTGACATATCCGGCAAAGTCGTCGCTCTTGTCCAGCATTGCGATAAACAAAGTGTCTCCAATCGTCTGACCGAAGACTGGCACAAGCAGAGGTAAAACGAACGCTGTGATTTTAGTTGCTCGATTACCCAGATAGTCATCAACAACATTTTGCATTATTTCGTCGAGCGTATCTGGATCAATCGCTTCATCTGATGCAAGCCTGCGTATATCAGAATTTATATAAACACCCGAATACCAATACGGGAATAGCACCGCGAAATCCGGCTCTTTACGCTGATCTTCAGCGTGCATTTCAGCCATGGAACAGATGAATTTCGCAATCATCTGGAGACAACGCCGCTTGGTTTCAGCCCCAAAGGGATAACACTGCCCGTCAACCGTCACCCACCCGGCATAGAGGCTCATTGGAGAGGACGTATGATCAGTCTGTGCCATGGTTATTCCCTTCATTTTATTCCGGTGTCAGGAGGATCAATCAGGTCTTGTCTCTTGGATCGTGACTTTTCTCTTGGATCGTGACGGGACGGGTCAGGAAATCGCCTCTGTGAGCGACAGGGCAATACGTGCTGACGAGGTGATCTGGGACATTATGGGCCGTCATCTCCCGCATCAGCGTTGCAAACCAAAGATACTCGCGCACGGTTAGAGGTTGACCGTCAGAGCGGCAATGCGACGCCAGGGGGTTATCCATCATGGAAGGCTTGCCCTGGGCCGCCCACAACCCGCGTGTCTGTTCCATCAAGGGCAATGCCGACAGGGACGCGGACAAAAGCGCCTCGTTGACCAGATGAGCGTTTTGAAAATCCTCAGAAAGCCTCAGATTCTGAGCCTCTTCCTCTTGCAGAGCGTGTTGGCTCCGCTCCAGATCAGATTCCAGGTCTTTGCATTTTTGTTCAAAATGATCAGCGGCAGACAGAAACGCAGCGTTGTCCTCATGAAGACGCTGACGATCGCTCTCTGCCGCAGAAAGTGCTGCCCTCAATTTTTCATTCTCTGCCTCGAGAGCCGCTACCTTCTGACGTTCCTGGGCGATGGTGGCGTCCTTCTGAGAACAGAGGGTCGTCTTGGCTTCTAGGTTGCGACTGGCAACGTCCAATTCGCCGGCGACACGCTCGCCGAATTCACCGCGAGCGTTGACTTGCCGCACTAATACTTCGATACGCTGGTCGAGGGTTTCGGCATACCGCTTCCAGCGCAGGTTCTGTTCTTGCGAGCGGCTTATGACCAGATGGTTCACCCTTACCAGTTCCGCATTAGCGTTCTCGAAATCATTGCGGCGACGGGCCTCCTGATTGCGGGCAACCATTGAGTGATACCAGTCTTCACCCGCACGAAATGTCGCGTTGATAAACTGGGGACTCATGATGATCGCTAATTCTTCAGGCCCCATGATACTGTCCCCTTATTCTTTACCGTTGATCAGTGTGCAATCGCGAGAGTGCCGTCGTCAAACTGCCGAAAAATCTCTTCCCACTTCTGGCAGGTGGAAATAGATGGCTTGCCTAGCCCCGTGCAAAAAAACCAGACCGGATGATCAAGGCTTTTAACCGCGAGAGAGATACCGTTTTCTTTCGCTGTTTTTGCTGCGTTAGAGAGATTTGCAGCGGTATCCTGAATCATACCTTGCAAGGCTACGCCTGGGGTGAAGCCGGATGTCGTCTGTTTTGCGGGATCATAGACACTCCACTCCCAGCGGCGGACATCACTCCATTTAAGTGTAACCATTTTGTTTTTCTGTAGAACGTAAAGAAATTCGCCGTCATAGCAGATTGCATTTACATAATTATCCGCATCGAGATCGGCGTCGATCTTGATCGGTGTGTGAGCGAATAAATCACCATACATCGCGCGGAATTTTGTTAGCGGATTACCGTGAATGATTCTGGACAAGACATTCACTATCAAGAGGTGCGGCATGGCAAAGGAGAATAAATTTATCACACCATAAATTACTACACCTGAGAATAGACAAAATGCCCAATCTTCGAGAAACCCTGAGTTTTGTGAAGATTTGACAGAAAATCCAGCGATAAAACTAGCGACAAAGAAGAATAGCACCAGAAAAAGGTAAGCTGACTTCTTGCCAAAATGAAGGCCAACGTCTTTGACAATCACAGCATAAACTCCGACATGATGTGTGTAACAGCAATGTTAAACGAGAGATCGGAATTCTTATTCTTCGTATTGGCTCCATTTTCCTTCGATCTTGACGTAATCAAGTTTCTCTTTCCGCTGATCTTCACCCACTTTGAAGGTCACATCGCAACGGAAGATTGGCAGTTTTTCACCGTGAAACTCGTAGGAACCCCGCGCTTCACACGTCCGTTGCGTGACCTTTATAACCGGCGGTGTCGGATGATTGTGCCCCAGAATATCTCCGAATGATCTGTTTCCTTCCACGGCATCCGCATAATTTTGAGAAATGATGGACTGAAGTTCTTCCAGCGAAGGGCCACTCTCGCCACACCCGACCAAGGGGAGCAGTGCGAGAAGGCCACATACAGGAGCAACCATTCTGGAGACGGTGAATATAGAGCGAGCGTTCATGATTCTCTCAGCAAATTTCGATTTAAGTGTGTGGCGAAAAGGTTAAAGGATGAGGTGAAATCACCCTTGGCAAACGCCGTCATCCAGCTTACAGGCAGCGGGGACGTTCTTCCCGTTCTTTGTCATGATTCCGGTCGCAAGGTCGTAAACATCGACTTCGACCGGCGTGGTGACGTATTTCCCGATATTGCGCGGAAATTTCAGTGTGATCTTGCTCCCGGAAATGGACGGCTTGGCAGTTGAGCAATTCCCGAAGAAAGGTGTAGGCGCCTTGATTCCGTTCGGCGTGACCTGAAGGATTGAATACTGAGCATCACAAGCCTGACCGCCAACGGACGTTAAAAGGACGACATCTGTGTCGCCGGATTCCGCGATTTTCTGGACAAAAAGCGCACTGTTGCCGGCAATTTTCGGCGTTGTGGCATGGCCGTTAATCAGCAAAGTGTTGAGAGGGCCATTACCAGACGCCAGTCCATAACGGGTCTGGTCTTCGCGCGGGGAGTCTGCCTTCGCAGGCGTCGAGAACGCTGCTCCACAAGATAAAACGGCGACTGTCATAATAGACAATCCTGCATGGCGGAATGTCTTCAAATCAAATGCGTTCATTTACTGACTCTCTCAAAAGAATGTGGCGTGGGCCGGAAATATGAAATCCGTCTCACGCCACGCTACACTGATTGTCATGAGCAGAATCCGTGGTTTTTGAACATCAGCTTGTCGTATTGAAACACGCCAAAAACCACTGATTGAATGCTGATCTAAAACGGGGGTTATGGTTATGAAGCGCTATGGCTATGCAAGGGTGTCAACTGAAGGTCAGACGAACGACCCGCAACTGCTCTCCTTGCGTCGCGAGGGTTTGTCAGACGATATGATCACTCAAGACATCATTTCTGGCGGTGTGCCAGCCATGTCTCGCCCCGGTATGTCATCTTTGCTGAAAATGCTGGAAGCCGGAGACAGCCTGATTGCTGCGAAGCTGGACAGACTGGGGCGGGATACTGTGGACGTGATTGGTCTCATTCGGATTTTGAATGAGCGCTGTATAAACCTGAGAATTCTTAACATTGGGGTCGAAACAAACACACCGAATGGCCGGCTATTCCTGACCATTCTTGCCGCTTTTGCTGAGTTTGAGCGGGAGATCATCAAGGAACGAACATTGGCCGGACTGGAAGCCGCACGAGCGGCCGGGAAACGGCTGGGCAGACGACCCAAACTGACAATCAGACAAAGAGGCCACGCTCTGACGATGTCAGCATCAGGGCATACAAACGGCCAGATCGCTGACATCCTGGGCGTTTCCATCTCGACGATTCAGCGCATCACGGCCCAAAATACTCTTCAAAAAGCCGCTTTTTGAACACTTAATGTTGCGAAAACATGATGAGTGCTTGACCGGAACCCGAAAACCACCCTTTTTGACTCGAAACGGGGATTGATGAGGGCAATTTAACGGTTCCGAAAGACTGACGGGGTTGCCTTGGGGGCTGACGGCATCCCGGCTGCCGCCGGGGTCGCGTCCACGTCATCTCACTCGAAGATCGTCACTACCCTCGCCATGGGCAGATGGATGTTATATTTCAATACAACATCCCTATGGAGACGCTTCAATGCAGTCAGGTCTGTTCCGCTCAGGAGGATGGTGACCCACTGGCATTTTCGTCTTTACGCTCCGCAAAAAGTTCCTCAAGCAGCGCATCGATCTTTTGCTGCGTCAAACCATAGCGGGCATTGATCGGCTCAATAATGCCGCTGAGGCACCTATCAGCAGAAGTAAAGGTGTCAGCGCAGCACTTAAATTCTTCGATCATCTGCTCGCGCCCCTGCTCAGTCGCGAACAAATTGATGTTATCCCGGAAATAACGATGAACCAAAAAATTCCTCTTTTCGGCCGCCAATTCTAATTTGACCTTCAAGTCACCCGAAAAAAATTCGAACTTCTTGAGTTTTCCCAAAAGAGGGCCAATAGGAAGTTTAGCGTTATCATTAAAAAAAGCGTCATAACTATCAGACCAATCTGTCTTCGTTATTAAATGGCTGGAATTCGTCGCCATGAAATCAAGAGTTACCAATGCATTGATTAAACCGCTTTCAAAGACCTGAGCCAAGTAAACTGCCAAACCATAATGAGCATAAACTTCTTTGTGGTGTTCGTCTTCGTTCATGTTTGTTCCTAAATGCAGTCTGTAACGCATAGGTATGCGGATAATGTGAATACTGTATCGCCAAAACCAAAGTGTTCTGCTGGCTATCCGCGACCTTGAGACCTGAGAATCTGGAATGATAGCACCGTATGATGATGGTCGATCTCCGTAGCGCCCAAAAACCGACAATCCATCTAGCTTCCGAAAGCTCAGGCCAAATCAATCATTCTACGAGGCTTTCTTGCGCCCTCATTTTTGCATCTCTGGTCGCTTTCTCGCGACGTTTTTGGAAACTAATCAACCTTTCATTTACCATCGAGGTTCGCCAAATATCTCGTGTCAGAGTATTTTTTTCCTTCTGCTTTCGCCGCCGGAAAGAATATCTGACCTGAACAGCGGGCGGCAATGGCTGCCTGCGTGTCTGTCCAGGCATATGCAAAAGGATACCGTTGCGACCGTCAGGTGCTTTGAATGCAGTTTCCGATACGTCAGGGCGCGCAACCCTAATGGCATCAGATTGCACTCGGAACTGATGCAGGGTTCGTTGAACGTTCGCTGCATTTGAAAAATAGACGTTCTCGTATGCGTTGCCAAACTGCGCTAAATTCAGGTCAACAATATCCTGTTCCCGACGCAGCAATGTTCTTCCATTCTGGTTCTCAACCGCGTAGGCTTTGGGGTCACTTAGAAATAAAATTGCTCTCGGGGATATTGGATACAATATTATCAATCCCGGAGATGCAAAACCAATCTTGCGGTCGGATGCTCTGCCCCCTGGCAGGCTATTGCATAGAACAACTGGATGATCGCTCGTCAGGAAATCTTCAGAAGTCTCGTTAAGGAATAGCGTGCACTCCAAATCATCAATTAGTGGCCCCATCAATAAATGCTGGCCAATGGAGTCCATCACCGCATCTACCGTCGAAATCTCAACCTTTGGCAGGTGTTCAAGCAATTTAACCTTTCCATTTCGCTCAAAATGATGACGAAGTAAGGACTTGCCGAATTGATTGGTTAGATGATCGGTTAGCACGACCGCAGATGCGGTTCGCCCGGCTTGAAACATTATTCCACTGGACAACTCACTTCGACGACGCGACCCAGGTTGGGGGGGGATTTCAGAAGAAAGTATTTCATCGAGAAGCAATTTCTGAATAACTTCAATTTTGGCAAATTCGTCTTCAAATAACGGGTTTTTTGTATAGAAATAATCACGCGAGCATTGCGACCTTATAGGTGCTGACGTTATCGTTTTTCCAGATTTTATATTGAAGAGCGATACCTCCCGGTCACTCCCTGAGCGAAACCGTCGCAGATAGCTGCGAGGGACAAAGTGGTTATTCTTTTTCTTTGATCCCGATGCCAAGGGCCACGTCTCCTGAATCGCTCTTCGTCACTCTTTTAGCTGTAATAAAATTGCCATAACCTCACCCCGCCGCCAACGCCCTTTCCCTGGCCCTGATTTGTGCGACACGATCAACGATACTGGGGTTGTAATACCGCATCAACATGCGTGGGTCTTTGTGTCCTGTGGTCTTGGCCAGTTCGAAGCAGTCTCGATGGAGTGGGGCAAGGCGTGTGCATCCGACATGGCGCAGATCATGGAAGGTCAGTTCGCCGGCGAGACCGACTCTTATGCACACAACGCAACCACGTCACGCACACTATAACTGACTGTCTCCAGCCACTCACGACCGTTAATTATCCCCTTACTGCCCCATTGCCTTGATCTTCCTCGCCGCCCGCCGCGCCCGAATGTCGTTTGCCCGTTCTTCTGGGTCAGGATTGTAATAGACTTTATGCAGCAGATTGACCGTCTTATGCCCCGTCGTCTTAGCCAAATCCATCGCGTCAACATGATCCTTCTTGAGTTCCGTAATTGCGACATGGCGTAAGTCGTGGAACGTGTATTTCTGGCTCAACCCATCTGGCTGCTTCATAGCCCAGGCGACGGCGTCGGCGAATTCCCGCGTAACGGCATGGAGCGTGATACCTCCCGCGCACATTGGTTGATCAGGATCGCCGAACATCCAGCGATCATTCCGGCGTGGCAGGTTCAGCCTGATCTGTTTAATGACTGCGGCGGCTTCCTCGGTCAGCGGGACATCTCGTGATTCACCATTTTTCGTCTCAGGCAGATGGATATGTGTCTCGAAGACATGATCCCAATGTATCCGCCGGATTTCAGACTGACGCATCGCCGTCTCGATCGCGATTGACGTAATATAAGGGAGCCATTTCGGGCCACAAATACGGCACGCTTCGATAAGTTTCGTATAATCAGATGCGGGCATGATAACCCGTCGCGCCGGGCGCATCTTCGGCCGCTTCAGACCTGTGATGGGGTTCGTGACTTTATATTGCCATTCGTTGATCGCGTAAGAGAACACGGCGGACAGAGTGTTCATAGCGTTCGAGACTGTCGTCGGGGCTTTACCCTCTTTTACGCGACCGTTGCGCCATTCAATAATGTGGGTCGGCGAGATCGATGCAATCGGCAGGGACGACCATTCCTGTTCGCGCCACATCCGCAACACACTGGTTTCTTGGCGGGCGCCCTTTTTCGTCGGAGTGACCTCTTCTTCGTAACGCCGAAGCAGATCGAGCAGTGTGGTCTCTTTCTCTCGAAGGGGATCGACATACACGCCGCCGTCGATCTCGGTGATCGTCTTCAGCCGGAAACGCTGGGCTTCGGCTAGACTATCGAATGTCTCGACGACAGTGCGACCCTTCCGTGCGATCTTGACTTGATACTGCATCTCGCCGCGCAGATAGATGCCCGGCGCCACCTTTTTCCAGACAGCCTTCGCCATCGCCAAACCCTTTGTGCAAATTATCCCTAAACGGTCATTTGCACGGATTTGCACAATAAATAAGAGGTATTTTTTCCAAGACTAAATTTGCACAGCCATTTTAGGGCTGTTTTCTGCGATATCTGGCGGAGAGGGAGGGATTCGAACCCTCGGTACGATTGCTCGCACAACGGTTTTCGAGACCGCCCCATTCGACCGCTCTGGCACCTCTCCGTGGGGATGCGTTATAGGTGTGCTGGCGCGAATACGCAAGCGTTGATCCGCACGAACATGAACCGGTTCCCTGTGCTGAATAACCAGCCTCTTGCAGCGCCTGTTCTGGTTGCGTTACCCCTACCTCATTAGGTCAGTCGTCACTGTCCTTCCGCCTCCTGCGGGCATGGTGGTCAAGATATGTGTCAAACATCCATATTAAGTGAGAGTTTATGTGTTTGTTCAGACCCTTACTGCGGGTGTTAGCGTCTTGACGCTGTGCGCTATCTGGTGCAAGTCAGCGGGCACTATAGATGTTCTTGCCAAACGCTGAATGGAATTGAGGTGTGTTTGTGGTAGCCGGGTTATGGTGCCCGCTGCCCAAGAGGAAAGAGCCGTAGCTTGACCTATGTGCCTGTGCAGCCATTTTTTTTCGATATGACAGACCAGCAGAAACACCTTCAGAGTCTGGGGCGCGGTCCTCATGGCGTGTCGGCACCACAGACACCGCCACAAAGCGCTCTTAAAACGCTGAAAGTGGTTTTCCTGCTGATTGCCCAGCCGCACCAGACGCTCCACTCGCTCCCCATCGCTTTTGAAATGGCAGCCCGCCACCCCAATGCGGATGTGCATGTGGCCTGCCCCACCCAGAGCCATCTTGATTATGCCCGCTCGCTAGGTCGGCTCTATCCGGCGGCAAAGGTCACTTACGACCTGCTCCCCATTCCTGCATGGCTTGGCAGGCTGGTCGAGCGTAATGGCCCCGGCCCGCTTGAGCGGCTGGCCTCCCTGTTTTTCAGCCGCCATTACTTCAATCAGTTTCAGGCTATTGTGGTGCCGGAGCGGACATCGCTCTACCTCAAGCGCATGGGTGTGACCAAACCCCTGTATATCTGGACACGCCATGGCGCGGGGGACCGGGCCATTGGATTTGCCGAGGACATCAAGCAGTTCGACTTTGTGCTTCTTTCAGGCAAAAAAGTGGAACAGAGGCTGCTTGAACGGGGCCTTATAACCCCCGGCGAATACCACATGGGCACCTATGCCAAGTTCGATATTGTGGAGCGTCTGCACAGGCAGCAGGCTCGCCTGTTTGATAACGACAAACCCATTGTGTTGTACAATCCGCATTTCTCACGCGGTCTGACATCATGGTACCAGTTCGGCGAGGCAATCCTGAACTATTTTGCCAATCAGGATCATTACAACCTGATCTGCGCACCGCATTACCGCCTGTTCAACGGCCACAAGAAACAGGCCGAAGCGCTGGCCAGGCGTTTTGCCAAATATCCCAATATCCTGATCGATACCGGTAGCACCCGCAGCATAGACATGACCTACACCATGGCGGCTGACCTTTATCTGGGGGATGTCAGCAGTCAGGTTGCCGAGTTCCTGATCCGGCCCAGACCGTGCATTTTCCTCAATGCCCATCACGCGCACTGGCAGAACAACAAGGACTACCGGTTCTGGACACTGGGGCAGGTGATCGACTCCCCAGATGAACTGGGCAAAGCGCTTTCTCTTGCCTTTACCCGTCAGGATGAGTTTGAGGGCAGGCAGCGCGCCTATGTTGCCGAAACCTTTGAACATCAGGACAAAAGCCCGACATCTCCCGGGGCTGCGGACGCCATTATGCGTTTTCTGCAAAAAAAGGCCTAAGCCCTTTCCCGCTTCCACGAGTGCGTCTGGAGTGCTTCTCCCTCGCTTATTGGTCTGATCCGTGCAAAAAACATGCCGATGAAAATCGCGTATATTATAAACTCCGTGGAAAGCGGTGGTGCGGCGCTGCCCGTTCCGGCCATTACAAAGGTCATGCGGGACGCCGGGCATCATGTTGAGGTTTTTGCCCTGACTCGGCGTAACGGTCTGGCTATTGAACCGCTGGAAAATGCCGGGCTTACACTCCACATCCGCCCCGGTTCCCGCAAGGACCACCTTGCAGCCCTGCTCTGGCTGCACAGGCAAATGCGCGCCTATAAACCCGATGTTATCTGGACATCGCTCAGCCGGGCCACGCTGCTGGGGCAACTGGTTGGCCAATGGCAGCACATTCCAGTTGTAAGCTGGCAGCATTCTGCACGGCTCAAACCCCTTAACGCCGCCCTGCTGCGCCGCTTTAAAAACAGAAGCGCCCTGTGGGTGGCCGATTCCTCCTGCGTAGCAGAGCAGACACGTCGCACACTGGGCGTTACCCCGGACAGGCTTGTGGAATGGCCCATTTTCAGGGCGGACCCCAATGTTCCTACCGCAGCACCCTGGCAACCCGGCACACCTGTCCGCATTGGCACGCTGGGCCGACTGCACCCGGTCAAGGGGTATGACACGCTCTGCGCGGCCATTGCCCTGCTGCAAACCCGCTCTGGTCTTCCCCCTTTTGAAGTGCTGATCGGCGGCGAGGGGGAAGAGCGCCCTCATCTTGAGGCACTGATTGCCCAAGGCAGGCTGCCCATACAGATCCTTGGCCATATTAAAGACCCATCGGTTTTTCTGTCCCGACTGCATCTTTATGTTCAGCCTTCCCTGTGGGAAGGTTTCTGTCTGGCTGCGCACGAAGCCATGCTGGCATCCCTGCCGGTTGTTGCTTCCAATGCGGGGGAAATCCCGTCTTCCATTACCCCGCAGATCGGCCGCATCGTGCCACCGCAGGATAGTGCGGCCCTTGCCAGTGCGCTGGAAGACCTGCTCAAGCAGCCCCAGCATCTGGCGGATATGGGCCAACATGCGCGTGCGACAGTACTGGCCCGTTTTGGCGCGCAGCATTTTGACCGGATCGGCCGGGACATTCTGGCCCGTGTTGAGCAGATTGTGGCCCGGAACGGTAAAACCGCAGCGGTCTGATGCTGACCTGAAGACTGCATTTCTATGCCATAAAATCCTGTCAGTTCCAGTGTCGTGCCGTTGAACGCATCCAGCGTGCAAGCTGGAGAATCATGAGGCAGAATAAAGCAGAAACCAGTTTTTCGCGTGCAGACCATATATCTGCGTCCGGCTGGCGTACTGGTAAACAGACACTCCATTGATGTTTTCTCGCTTTATCCCGTTCGGGTGCGATCCTGCTTATCTCAATCCATGAGTGGGATTTATGTTTTTATGAAATCAAATCATTTTTATTCACCATTATGCTCAGGCATAAAGCAGACACAGTGTTTGACGGCGGACATGATGAGTATCATCAACCGGGAAATCAGAAATGAAAGCCGGGGATTTTCTCAATCCCATAAATAAAATTCTGGTTTTCATAAGAATAGAAATGCAGGTCCACAATGGTTCAGGATTTTACATTCAATATCCATCGGCTTCGCTTCGATGAAAATTATCACCCATCTGACAGGACGCGCCTTACGACCAATTTTGCCAATCTGGCAAGAGGGGAGAGCCGTCAGGAAAACCTGCGGAATGTCATGCGCATGATTGACAATCGTTTCAATGATCTGGCGCGTTGGGATAATCCCATGGGGGATCGCTATTCTGTCGAGCTTGAAATTGTTTCAGTAGAAATGGATCTCGCCTTTGCGGGCAGGAATGACAGCTTTCCCCTGATCGAAGTTCTGTATTCTACAATCGTCGATAAAAACGACAGCAAGCGTATAGAAGGTCTCGCAGGGAACAGTTTTTCCTCTTACGTGCGGGATTATGACTTCAGCGTGTTACTGCCAGACTATAATAAAGATAAGTCCGAATTCTGCGTTCCGCATAATTACGGCGATGTACACGGCAATCTCTTCAAGAGTGTGGTGTACTCCCCGGCCTACCGGAAGAGTTTCAGGAAACTGCCTGTCATATGCCTCAGTGTTTCAACCAACCGGACCTATCATCGGACAGAAAATCAGCATCCTGTTCTGGGCGTTGAATACCAGCAGCATGATTTTTCTCTGACCGATCAGTATTTTGAAAAAATGGGCATGAAGGTACGTTATTTCATGCCTGCCAACAGTGTTGCACCGCTGGCATTCTATTTTTTTGGCGACCTGCTGTCTGATTACTCCACTCTTGAGCTTATCAGCACCATTAGCGTGATGGAGTCATTTCAGAAGATCTATCGTCCCGAAATTTACAACGCCAATGCTGCTGCGGCTGACTGTTTTCGACCCAGTCTGAAGTATCAGGATTATTCAAACACTCGCATTGTCTACGATCGGGTGGAACGTACCCAGTTGGCGACCGCGCAGGGCAAATATACGGAAGAGAATTTTATCAGACCATATCACGATATTCTTGAGCAGTGGTCTGCCAGTTATGTCTCCTGATCCATCAGAAACACAAGGTCATCTTTCATGAAAACACTGCTCCCCACTGCAACGGCTGGCAGCCTGCCCAAACCTTCATGGCTCGCACAGCCCGAGACACTCTGGTCGCCCTGGAAATTGCAGGGCGAAGAACTGGTCGAAGGTAAACAGGACGCACTGCGTCTGACGCTGGATGATCAGGATCGTGCGGGCATTGATATCGTCAGTGATGGAGAACAGACCCGTCAGCATTTTGTCACGACATTTATTGAACATCTCAGTGGTGTTGATTTCGAGAACCGTCAGACGGTAAAAATCCGGAACCGCTACGATGCAAGTGTTCCGTCTGTCATAGGGGCGGTGGCGCGCGAAAAGCCGGTTTTTGTCGAAGATGCGAAGTTTTTACGCACACTGACAAAGAAGCCCATCAAGTGGGCGCTCCCCGGCCCCATGACCATGATCGATACCCTCTATGACGCTCACTATAAAAGCCGCGAGAAACTGGCATGGGAATTCGCCAGAATTCTCAATCAGGAGGCAAGAGAACTGGAAGCGGCTGGTGTGGACATCATCCAGTTCGATGAGCCAGCCTTCAATGTTTTTTTTGATGAAGTGAATGACTGGGGCATTGCCACGTTAGAAAAAGCCATTGAGGGGCTGAAATGCGAAACCGCAGTTCATATCTGCTATGGTTACGGGATCAAAGCCAATATCGACTGGAAAAATGCTCTTGGGGAAGAGTGGCGTCAATATGAAGAGATATTCCCCAGATTACAGAAATCCAAAATCGATCTGATTTCACTGGAATGTCAGAACTCTCGCGTTCCGATGGATCTGATCGAACTTATTCGTGGAAAAAAAGTGATGGTGGGGGCCATTGACGTGGCGACCAGAACCATTGAGACACCCGAGAAAGTCGCGGATATCCTGCGCAAAGCGCTTCAGTTTGTCGATGCCGACAAGCTTTATCCCTGCACGAACTGCGGTATGGCTCCTTTGCCGCGCGATGTGGCGCGTGGCAAGTTGAATGCTCTGGCCGCAGGCGCGGAAATCGTTCGAAAAGAACTCTCGCTCTGACGAGTGCCTCGGCGAGATACCATCAGGAGGGCAGGACACTGTTCCTGCCTTTCATGACGCCAGAATTTTTGCGGGTGTCCGCAGTTCCGCCATGCCTGCTTCCCGCAGACCCTGCTCCTGTGAGTGTCTGAGGGAAAATCCACAAAACAGAAGAAAGGCTTACCTTCTGGTCATGCGGGAGGTTCACCTGAACTGGGTGCGCAGCATGAAGGGAGGGGCATTTTCCTGTGTCTGTGTCTGTGTCTGTGTCTGTCCGGTGGTGTCAAAATCTGTCGGGGCGTTTTGCTCATCGGTGATTTCAGCTGTTTCCGAACAGTTTACCCGCTTATACGCTGCGTGTTGCTCCGTGGGCCGTACCCCAAGAATATGGGCAATCGCGTAGGTAAGATCAGAACGATTCAATGTGGAGATATGAAATTCGTTGATTCCATAAGCCTGTAACGTGCGGATCTGCTCCACCGCCACAATACTGGCGATGATACGACGAAGCTCTGGGTTCTCTACGGTGCCTTCAAAAAGATGAGTCAGCCAGTCTGGTACCGTTACGCCACATAATGCTGAGAAACGGGCAATCTGCCCGTAGTCCGAGACTGGCATAATGCCGGGAATGATCGGTGCTGTCATTCCGGCCGCCAGACACCGGTCAAAAAAACGCAGATAAGTCTCTGCATCAAAGAAATACTGGGTTATGGCGCGTGTCGCTCCGGCATCGAGCTTGCGTTTGAGATTGTCCAGATCGGCTTGCGGATTCAGGGCGGCAGGATGCGTTTCAGGGTAGGCAGCGACGGAGATTTCAAAATCTGCAATGCGGCGCAGGCCCGCGACAAGATCGCTGGCATAGGCATAACCACCCGACTGCGGGGTGTCGTCAGCCGAGCCTGTAGGGGGATCACCCCGCAGGGCCACGATATGCTTGACACCTGCAGCCCAATAGCGACGGGCGAAGTCATCCACATCCCTGCGGGTTGCTCCGGTACAGGTCATGTGGGCGGCGGGGACAAGGTCAGTCTCCCGCCTCAGACGCAAGACGGTGGAGACAGTGCCGGTCCGTGTCGTTCCGCCAGCCCCATAAGTCACCGAGACAAAGCGGGGTGAAAGCGGCGCCAGACACTGGATACAGCGCCATAACCGCTGCTCCATCATGCGGGTTCCGGGCGGGACAAACTCAAAGGACATGACAGGCATCGGGGTGTCGAAGCTGCGCGAGGACAGGCCATTGATGCGTTTTTCAAATTCTCGCCCATGCTTGAATTCAATATGGCGAAGGTCGAAATTGTCGGTTGAGACCATGGAAAACTGTCCGAACGAGTTGTTAAGTCCTTAGGATAAAGGTTTGTAAAAATGAACTGAAATGATATATTTCTATCAGTATATGAAATTTGTGCATTTATTGGGCAAAGCATGAATATTCTGGAACGTAGTCATCTGACCATTATTCGGGAAGTCGCGCGGGAAGGCTCATTGACAGCCGCGGGGATGCGCCTGCACCTGACCCAGCCCGCTCTCAGCCATTCCATCCGCAAGATTGAACAGCAGCTTGGTGTCAAGATCTGGCGGCGGGAGGGACGTTCTCTTGTGCTCACTCAGGCAGGAGAATGGCTGCTGTCACTGGCGAACCGGCTGCTTCCGCAGTTTGAACTGGCGGAAGGCCGCATTGAGCAGTTTGCAAATGGCGAGCGGGGCACACTCCGTATCGGCATGGAGTGTCACCCCTGCTATCAGTGGCTTCTGAAAGTGGTCTCGCCCTATCTGGAGAGATGGCCAAAGGTCGATGTGGATGTGAGGCAGAAGTTTCAATTCGGCGGGATTGGTGCGCTGTTCAGTAATGAAATTGATATTCTGGTGACACCTGATCCGCTTTACAAACCCGGCCTGACATTCACGCCGGTCTTTGATTATGAACTTGTGCTGGCTGTTGGTCCGGAACACCCTTTACGGAATGCAAAATTTGTCCTGCCGGAGCAGCTTGCAGACGAAACATTGATTACTTATCCCGTTCCGTCAGAACGGCTTGATATTTACACGCAGTTTCTGCAACCAGCAGGGATTGCTCCCCGGCAACAAAAGCAGATCGAGACAACGGACATCATGCTGGTGATGGTGGCGCATGAAAGAGGCGTTGCAGCACTTCCACGCTGGCTTGTGGAGGAGTATGCCGCCCGCTTTGAACTTTATCCCGTGAAGCTGGGCAAAAAAGGTATTGCGAAACAGATATTTCTCGGTCATCGGGAAACTGATGCGGATATTAAATACCTTGCAGATTTTATAAAATTCGCGTCTGAACCCAGAGAGTAAAATGCCTGTTATTGAAGGCGGGCAGGGCGTTATGGGCTCGTGGCGACGGCAGTGTCGCCTCCAGCCGCTAAAGATGCGGAGCGGACCCCATGCTCAAGACCGGCTAACCGGCACTGTGGCTGTGCTGCTTATACCCGATCTGCGCGCATTTTGTTTTTTACGGCTGCAATATATTTCTGCGCACCAACGTTGATCCGAAAACGAGCCACGCGCTCCCCGGTCAGGCAGGTAATATCCTGTCCGCTCCGCAAAGCCTCAACCAGACCTTTGGCCAGAGCCTTCGGGTTGTTGGGCGGCACAACCCTGCCACAAACGCCATCGTCAAAAATATCATGTACGGCTGGTGTGCAATCCGTTGTTACCACATAACGCCCGGCTTCCAGCGCTTCCAGCAGCACCGCACCATATCCTTCCCGGCGGGAAGAAAGGACAAAAATGGCGTTTTTATCCAGATACGGCCGTATGTTCTGCACATACCCTACCAGCCTGACACAGTCCTCCAGTCCATACCGGCGGATAAGCTGTTCCAGCGCGGGTCTTTCCTCGCCTTCCCCGCAAATGGTCAGTCGGGCTTGTGGCAGCGTGTGCCGCACCTGTGCAAAAGCCCTGACAAGATCATCAAATCCTTTCTGTTCTGTCAGGCGGCCTGCGGCAACAACAGAGAGTGTTGCAGGTGGGGGCGTGGGAGGAGCACTTGTTTCACCCAATGCGGGCAGAGGTATGACCAGAGTGTCTGTCCTGTGCAGAATGGCGTTGCTCTGGCGTGCGCTCAGGCTATCCATGGCGACCACAAGGTCGCTCCTGTGCAGCAGATAGCGCATACGCATGTTAAAGAGCATCTGCTTGACCTGCGAACGACCGGGTTTGTAAATAAGGGAGCTGATCTGGGAGACAAGAACAGGCCGTACAGGTAGTGGCAGACGGGCCAGTTCATGCGTAACGGGCCAGTGATAATTACCCGGAATATAGCAAAAATCCACGGGGTGTTCGGCAAAATACTGCCGTGCCTTGCGTGCGAGCTGGTACATGCTGCCATAATGACGTGCCAAAACAGGGGAAGTGCAGACCACCCTGACGCCAGCGGAAAGGAGATGGTGCATTTCCCCCTGAACGGAGGCGCAGAACACCGTTACCGAAAACCCGTTTCTGGCCCAGTAATTTGCAAGTCTGATGGCTATTCTTTCCGAACCACCGAACTTGAAATCGTGAATGATCACACCAATGCTTGACAGTTCCGCACACTCCATGTCTTTATCCATGATATATTTTCAAACTTTTAGAAAATTTCTCCATTTTTCTATAATTTTATCAGGTGAGAACTGGCGGGAGCGCATTCTGGCTGCTTCGGAAAAACTGACACGCATGGCCCGGTCACCCATCAGGTCAAGAACAGCGCTGGCAAACCCCTGCGTATCATCCTGCGTGACAAGCAAACCCGTCTCTCCTGGTACAATAATTTCAGCAGGTCCTGTTTCGCAGTCAAAGGCGACAATCGGTATTCCCGCCGCCTGTGCTTCCAGCATGACCATGGGCAGGCCTTCATACCGTGAAGTGGAAACCAGAATACCGGTGCGCGCATAAACAGCACTGACATCATTCCGGGCAGGCATGAAGTCCACCCGCGCAAGGGATTCAGCCCTGCGCCGTAATTGGTCCTGTTCGGGGCCAGAGCCTATGATCTGCAGGGTCCAGCCTGTGGCGCGCCGATCCTGTATGATTTTTTCCCAGACAGCCAGAAGTCTGTCAAATCCCTTCTGATAAGTCAGCCGACCAATGGCGACAACATGGCGTGAATCCGGGTCATAATGCACAGGCGGCAGAGCAGGCACCATGTTGGGAATACAGACCAGCCTGGCTTTTGGAGCCAGTTTTTGACGCCATAAGGTTATGTCCCTGCTGGTCAGGGTTACAATATCATCCGCCCAGCGCGATGCTATCCATCGCCCCCAGCGGCGCTTGCGCTTGCCCATGTCCACGTTGCAGTTAAAATGCTCCCAGACAACGCAGCGAATTCCGGCCAGACGACAGGCCGCAACACCGTACAGGGCATGCGTGCTTTCCACCACGACCAGAGCATCCAGCCCCAATGCACCGATCTGTCTGTAACACTGCCAGACCAGACATGCCCAGTGGCTGAGCATGGGTACATGTCTGGTAAAAAGAGAGACGGTTTGCACTCTGGGGTCCAGCCCATACGCGGCAGGACCTTGAGACCAGAGTTCGATCAGGCATACGCTTGCATGCTCGGCCAGCCCATTCATAACAGCACAGGCGGTCCGTTCCGTCCCGCCCAGACCATTGATGTGCTGAATGAGAAAGCCTACGCGCATGTCATGCCGCCCTTGTACGCCCGAACAAGCAGGCACCCGACACAGCGTTAAGGGAGCATGCAATAATTATAGCTGCATTTTATTATCATTAGTGAGCAGTTTAGACCAATCCCCTTTCTGCACGGAGCAGAAGTTCACCAGAAGGTCACATAGTCAGGACCGGCATGCCGAAAGAAGACGTATATGCGTGGCGCTGCACCAGACGGGCCTATCCGTTCTGTCCTTCAGGCTCGGATAACAGCAGGGAAAGGTAATGCTGCCCTCCATGGGCCAGATGGAAGGTGCGTACGGTTTCGGCCAGTTTTTCACATGGCGGGGGTGGCTGGGCCTGCAGGCGTATAATGGCTTTTGCCAAGGCATACGGATCCCCCACGGATACGGCCTCCCCGATCCATGGAGCCTGCATCAGGTCCTGTAACGCAGGGGTGCAGCGGGTGCTGACGATCTGCCGTCCCGCCGCCAGAGCTTCCACCAGAACCGCGCCATAGCTCTCGGCGTAAGAGGACAGGACAAACATGCGGCACATATCCAGCCACGGACGGATGGATGCGACATAACCCGCCAGCACCACGTTGTCGTGCAAATCCAGAGTGCTGATCAGACTTTCCAGCCTTGGGCGTTCGGGCCCTTCGCCACAGATGGTCAGGCGTACTGTGGGGCACTGTTTTTTTACAAGGGCAATGGCCTTGATCAGCACATCAAATCCCTTGACCGGCACCAGCCTGCCTGCGGCCAGAATATTCAGTGCCGCATTGTCTGGTACAGGCACAAGATCGTGCTCCTCCCACACAACGGGCAGAGGAATGACCTTAACCTCCCTGTCTTTCAGCACGGTTCGGGTGTCTCTGGCCAGTTCATGGCTGACAGCTACGACATGATCGCTTGCACGCAGCAAAAACCGCATGCGCAAATTATACAGCCATTGCGACAGCGGGTTACGCATCTGCCGGAAAATGGGGGAACTGACCTGAGAGACAAGCGTCGGCCTGATCTGCTCAGGCAATTGTGCCAGCCGCCGGGTAATGGGCCAATGGCCATTGCCGGGCACATAACACGCCTGCACGGGGTTGGTCCGGAAATACCGCTTTGCCGCACGGGCTGTTTTTTCGCCCAGATGTTTGTCAGGAACAGTTGTCGGGATTGATGCTGAATGCACGGTAATTTCCGGGCAAAGCAGATCGCGCATTTCGCCTTCACTGCGCCCGGCAAATACGGTTACCGGAAAGCCTAGGCCGGACCAGTAGTTGGCAAGGCCAATGGCAACACGCTCGCTTCCGCCAAGCCTGAAGTCCCTAAGAACAACACCTATTTTAAAAAGATTCCGGCTTGCAAAACGTTCCATTATCGATATCTTTGTTGTGAGATATTTCCTGAAATTTCCGCTTGGTCTCCAAAAAATAGGATTTATGAAGGTTTTGTATAGAAACAAGAGAACTTAATTTCATCTATATTCTACACAGGCCAAGCGCAATATTGTCCGATTAAATTAAATTTATTTTTAACATTCCTGCAAGATGCGTATTTCCCAGGATGAAGAAGTATATATGTGGACTATATAAAAGGTAATACCCTTTATTTTGTTAATTTTCGTTGTTTATTTAACTTGTTTATAAATAAACAATCAATAAAAATATATGTTATCTGGGTATTTTTATAACAGAATACTTTCTGTGTGGGCGGGGAGTGCGCAGGTCTGAGCCTTGTTTTCCCCCTGCCGCCAATTGGTGTAAAAGCCGGAATTCGAGCCTTTGATATGTGAGATCGCATGGACCACAGCCACCATTCTGTTTTTGTTCGTATTCTGGGGAACACAGGAATCCTGATCGGCAGCCGTGTGATCAACGCCGTATGCAGTTTTGTCTATGTCGCTTGGGCAGCCCAGACACTGGGCTTGCAGGATTTTGGCGTCATGCTGCTTGTCATCACTTTTGCCGGCATGGTGTGTGATATTACGCACCTGCAATCGTGGCAGTCTCTTCTGCATTATGGCACCAGCGATTTTGAACAAAAGCGGTTTGACCGGTTTTATGATGTGCTCGTCTTCTGCATCCGTGCGGATTTTATCAGCGGGCTGGTCGGTATGGTTGTGGGGCTGGGTGGCGTAGCCCTGCTGGGTGGTTCCTTTATGGGGTGGAGCTCGCAGGTCCAGATTGACGCCGCCTTGTGCATGCTGACCATTTTTTTCATGAATACAGGCTGGTCAACCGGCATGCTGCGTTTGTGCAACCGCTTTAAACTTGTTCCTGTCTATGAATTTTTAACAACATGTGTGCGCACAGGTGGCACGGGTATTGGCTTTGTCTGCCATTTTGGCATTGGCTACTTCCTGCTTGTCTGGTGCCTGACCCAGTTGACCATGTTTGTGTCCTGTAGCTGTGCCGGGGTGTATCTGGTCAAGAAACAGACCGGTGGCTTTCCTTCCTTCTCCCATATTATTCTGGGCAGAGCGCGCATTGCGGGCATATGGTCCTACACGGTCAGGACTAGTGTGAATCAGGTTCTGGAATCCTTTTTCTCACAAGGTGCCACGCTGCTGATCGGCGGCAGGTTGGGGGCGAGCGAGGCCGCAGTGTACAAAGTGGCGCGGCAGATCAGCAACGGACTGGCCAAACCCGCGCAGTTGATGATTCCAACACTCTACCCGGAATTCATCCGCCTGAGGGATGCGCAGGACTGGCAGGGCATACGCACTGTTATCCTCAAGATATTTGGTCTCATCATTGCATTTTCAGCACTTTCGCTTGTGCTGACGGCAACGCTCGGTAACCGCCTGTTTTCTTATATGCTGCATGATGTCTGGCCCGGCCAGCAAACCATACTTCTGCTGCTTGTCGGTGGCTCCCTGCTGGACATCTGCCTGATCCCGCTGGAACCGTTCCTTGTCATGATCGACAGGGTTTCCATTCTCCTGCGGTGGCGTATTATTGTGATGTGCCTTTATTTTCCGCTTCTTTTTGTGTTCATGGCGTTTGGCGGCATCAAGGGCGCATCGCTGGAAACCCTTCTGGCTTCACTGATGATGTTTGTGGCCTGTGCGCTTCCCGTCCTGCGCCAGCTCAACGACAAGGTCGCCCGGTCCCGGCCCGTAGGCCAGCTTCCACCCGGCTAGGCAGAGCATGCCGTCCTTTTCAGGATGGCTTCAGGATCCGACCCGACAAGAAAGGAATACGTCACCATGGGACTGCGAAAAGACATCTGGCGCGTTGGTATTGTAGACAGCCCTCTCTCTGCCATTCTTGAACGTGGCACGCTTGAGGGTCTGCCCGTTGTCTGGACCCCTCCCATGCGCAGCTTCTGCTTTCGTGCAGACCCGTTTGGCCTGTGGCGTGATGGCAGGCTGTACGTGTTTGTGGAAGACTACGACCACCGCGTGCGTGTAGGGTCCATAGACGTCTTTATCTACGATGCGGCCTTTAACCTCAAGGAGCAGCGCAAGGCGCTCCAGACACCGTGGCACCTCTCCTATCCTTATGTTTTTGAAGCCAACGGGCAGACATGGATGCTGCCAGAGGCCCACCACTCGGGCAGGCTCACGCTGTATCGGGCCATCAGCTTTCCTGATCAGTGGGAGGAGGCGGCTGTTATTCCTCTTGGTGAGGATATTGCCGTGGACGCAACCCCCTTTTTCCATGAGGGGCTGTGGTGGCTGTTTTACACACCCGCCCGACGCCCGGCAGCCCCGGTGGGCGAACTCCACCTTGCCTATGCTCCAGACCTGCTTGGTCCATGGCAGCGCCACCCGTCCAACCCCGTAAGGCTGGACAACGCAAGCACCCGCCCCGGTGGCACTCCCTGCGTTGTGGGCGGCAAGGTTATCCTGCCCGTACAGGACTGCACCCATACCTATGGCGGGGCTATTCGCCCCCTTGTTTTTGATGAACTGACCACGCAAAAGGTGAGAACCCATGCCGGTCCGGCCATCCGCAGGCCCGCAGGTTATGCCCCCTATACCGAGGGCATGCATACGCTTGCAGCCGCAGGAAACGTGACGCTGATTGATGTTAAATACACCAACCTGTCACTTTACGGGCTGGGGTTGCAGGCATGGCGCGAAGTTAAAAAACTGCTCCACAAGATACCGCCACGGGCCTGAGTGGCCTGTGACCCCAGTGGCCCGTCCAGAAGCGGTATAGATGGCCAATCTGCACGGAGCCGCGTGTCATGCTCATTTATGATGCCGTGTGCATCAGGCTTGTGAAGAATGCCGAACAGCCGTGGCCGGGTCATCCCATTTACTCAGGGTTTAGGCAGGGCTTCTTGGTACCCTGATGGGCATGGCCGTATTCCGGCGATATGGCGGTCTGCCTGCTTCAGGGGGCTTGGGGTCAAATGCCGGATTGTTGACGAGGTGGGAGCAGGTTCCCGGTTGGTCATCAGGCCTGTCAGGTGTGCTGTCCTGTTTCCGGTTTTATGGAATCAGGAAATACTGATATATTTCATAGGTATTTCTAAAATTATTCCCTCAATACTAAAATAATATATACATATTAATTTTGTTTTTATATCAATAAAATTTTTTCTAACAGATTTTTGAATAAAAAATTCCTAGCTTCAGGCTAATCCCGACCACAATCCATCGAGAACTGGGAACGCATGAATGCTATCGTCATAACCGCATTGAAACGACCCTATACTTTTGTGGTCCTTTCTCTGCTCATTCTCGCATTTGGCGTCATGTCCGTACTGCGTGCGCCAACCGACGTGTTTCCCAACATCAAGCTGCCTGTTGTGTCTGTTGTGTGGACATATGGTGGCATGCTGCCAGAGGAGTTTGCCGGACGCATAACCTATAATTACGAACTGGCCGTGACCTCCACCGTGGAGGGCATAGAACACATGGAGAGCAGTTCGTATTACGGGCGCAGTATCGTCAATATCTACTTCCAGCCCGGAACGGATATTGGTGAGGCGGAAGCCGAAGTTACGGCTATTTCCCAGACAGTTATCAAACAGCTGCCAGACAATATTCCCGCCCCCATGGTCATGCGGCTGGATGCATCCTCGGTGCCGGTTCTGGCCTTGCAGGTCACATCGGACAAGCAGACCCCTTCAGACCTGTTCAAGATCGCAATGACGCGCATCCGCCCCATTCTTGTTACCGTGCCGGGCTCGGTTCTGCCGCAGGCTTACGGGGGGATGGACAGCTTTATCATGGTTGCGCTCAACCAGACGCAGCTTCAGGCACACCATCTTTCCGCCATGGATGTGCAGAACGCCCTGCGCAGGCAGAACATTGTTCTCCCTGCCGGGGATCAGAAAATAGACCGCACGGACTGGATGGTTCAGACCAACGCCACCCCGCGCTCCATGCAGGAACTGGGGGATATTCCCGTCAAGCGCGTGGGGAATTCGGTCATTTATGTGCATGACGTCGCCAACGTGTACCGTGGTGGCCACCCGCAGACCAACCTCGTGCTTGTAAAGGGCAAGCAGGGTGTTGAGGTCATTGTCATGAAAAGTGGTGATGCCTCAACGCTGGATGTCGTTTCCAGAACCAAGGAGCTGTTGCCGCGTATCCAGCAGCTTGTGCCGCCGGATGTGCATATTTCGGTCCTGAGCGATGCATCGGTTTTTGTGAAGGACGCCATCCGTGACGTCGTGCGCGAAATGCTGACAGCCGCGGTGCTGACTGGTCTGGTGGTGCTGTTATTCCTTGGCTCGTGGCGCTCCACCATTATTATCGCCACGTCCATTCCCCTGTGCATTCTGGCGGCCATTATCTGCCTGCTCTGGGCTGGCCAGACCATTAACGTGATGACACTGGGTGGCCTTGCTCTGGCGGTGGGTATTCTGGTGGACGATGCGACCGTCATGATCGAGAATATCGATACCCATCTGGAAATGGGCAAGGACCTGGAAACGGCGATTATCGATGCCGCCAACCAGATCGTTATTCCCACACTGGTTGCCACCTTGTGCATCTGCATTGTGTGGACCCCGCTGTTCCGCCTGAGTGGTGTTGCGGGGTGGCTGTTCATGCCCATGGCCGAGGCCATTGTTTTTGCCATGCTGGCCTCGTTCATCCTGTCGCGCACACTGGTGCCGACCATGGCCAAATATCTGCTGGCAGGGCAGGTGCATCCCGGTTTGCATGGGGATGAACATGAAGCTTTGCCCAAGGGTGTTTTTGGCCGGTTCCAGAACAGGTTTGAGCACGCTTTCCATGCCTTCAAGCTTCGTTACGGGCGGGTGCTGGAGCGTGTGGTAACCCGGCGTTACAGGTTTGTGGCGGTGTTCTTGGGCATGTCTGTTCTCTCCCTCGCCCTGTTTGCGGTGGTGGGGCAGGACTTCTTCCCCGAGGTCAAATCCGGTGCGTTGCAGATGCATATGCGCGTGCCCCTTGGCACCCGGATTGAAACCACAGGGCGCATAGCCAGTCTGGTGGATGACCGTATCGAGCAGCTTCTACCCGGTCAGGTGGAGGGGATCATCAACAACTGCGGTCTGCCGGAAGGCCCGCATAATCAGGCGTTCATTCCAACACCCACAATCGGTACGCAGGATTGCGATCTGAGCATCACGCTCAAGAACGAGCTTTCCCCCGTATGGGATGACCGCGCCCTGCTGCGGCGTGCGCTTTCGGCCAGTTTTCCCGGCACGGTCTTTACATTCCAGCCTGCGGACCTGACGGAAAAAATCCTTAACTTTGGTTCCCCCGCCCCGCTCGATATTCAGATATCAGGTCCGAATATCCGGGATAACTACCGCTATGCCCGCCTGCTGGTGAACCGCCTGCGGCACATACCGGGTGCGGTGGATACGGTAATCCAGCAGACCATGGCCACGCCAACACTGTTTGTGCAGGGGAACCGCACATTTGGTCAGGCCACAGGCATGACCGAAGGGGATATTGCCAGTAACGAACTCATGACTCTCTCGGGTAGTCAGACAGTCGACCCGCAATACTGGCTTGACCCCAAAACCGGCATTACCTTCCCGCTCAATGTCTATGTCTCTCAGGACCAGCTCACACATTACAACAACCTGCTGACGATCCCGGTTGATAAGGGGGATGACGACCCGGAAGGCAAGGATATGCAGTTGCTGGGTAGCATCAGCACCATCACGGCCATCGGCACGCCGGGGCAGGTGTCTCATTATAACTCCATGCCTGATATTGATATTTACGTTTCCACCGAGTTTACGGACCTCGGGTCTGTCCTGAGCCAGGTCAAGCAGGAAATCGCCGCAACACAAAGCGATCTGCCACGTGGTGTGGCGGTGGACATCCGCGGGCAGGCCACCACCATGCATGGCGCTTATGTGGAGCTTATTGCCGGTCTTGTTGTGTCGGTCCTGCTGATTTACATGCTGATTGTGATCAACTTCCAGTCCTGGATTGATCCTTTCATTATCATCTCGGCATTGCCGGGGGCTCTGGCGGGCATTGCGTGGAGCCTGTTCCTGACCCATACGCGCCTTTCCGTGCCTGCGCTAACAGGTGCGATCATGTGCATGGGAACAGCCACGGCCAATTCCATTCTGGTCGTGTCCTTCGCCAAGGAACGCTTTGCCATGCACGGCAGCGCCGCGACCGCAGCGATTGAAGCCGGTATTGGCCGTATCCGCCCGGTTATTATGACGGCTTCGGCCATGATTATCGGCATGGTGCCAATGGCCATCAGTAATTCCCAGAATGCGCCACTGGGCAAGGCGGTTATTGGCGGGCTGGTTGTGGCTACGGTTTCCACCCTGCTTTTTGTCCCCTGTGTTTATGCAATTTTCCACCATCGTCCGGCCCGGCCATCCAGCACGGATGCCGCTAACCAGCAGGAGACTGTCTGATGTTTGTTGCTAGCAAAGGCAGAATTGTCATTATTTTCTTCGCGGCTGTCATGGTGGCGGATATTGCGTATCTGCTGGTCCAGCGCGCCCATAATACCGTGCGCATCCAGCAGGATGCAGCCTACGACCGGGTGCCCGATGTTGCGCTGGTCAAACCCACGCCCGCACCACCAACAGTGACCATGTCTTTACCGGGTACAATCAGCGCATGGTACGAAGCGCCCATATATGCGCAGGTCTCCGGCTATGTGAAAATGTGGTACCGTGATTACGGCGCAGTCGTCAAAAAGGGTGATCTGCTGGCCGAAATCAATACGCCCCGGCTGGATGCGGAATATGCACAGGCGCAGGCGGACCTGAAGGTGGCGCAGACCAAATACGGCCTTGCCGCCATAACCGCCACACGCTGGCGGGCCATGGGTCAGTCGCAGGCTGTATCTGGCCAGTCTGTTTCCGTGCAGAACGCCAATGAACAGTCCGCCAAGGCAGAACTGGAAGCTGCCGAACACAAGGTGGCCCAGTATCAGGCCATGATCCACTTCAAGAGCATTGAAGCACCGTTTGATGGCGTGGTCATCGCGCGCAACATCAACGTGGGTGACTATGTGGGGGCCGGGAGCGGCAGCATGAACGCAAACGGCACAGCCAGTGAACTGTTTACCGTGGCGGACACCCATGCCATGCGCCTGTTTGTATCCGTGCCGGAAACATTTTCCTCCATTCTCCAGCCCGGACTGGTGGCGAAGGTTTCCGTTCCACAGTTCCCCAATACCGTGTTCGAAGCAAAGTTCCTGACGATTGCCAAAGGTTTTGACCCCAATACCCGTACGGTCATTACGGAGTTTTCAATCGACAATGCGGGGCAGAAACTATGGCCTGGCAGTTTTGCTTCCGTCACCCTGACAGCTCCGGCCCGCAAGGGGGTTTATACCATTCCCACCGGCGCACTGGTGTTTCAGGAGCACGGTATGCAGGTTGCCACGGTCAATGCGCAGCAGATTACGCATTACCAGAACATAACCGTGGGTCGCATGTCGGATGCCTATACGGAGGTCAGTGCCGGTCTTGCCCCCGATGACCGGATTATCAACAACCCGCCCGCCGATCTGATGGAGGGGGGAAAGGTCAGGCCTGTGGAACCGGCGCAGGGCTACCTCAGTACACCCGGCGCAATGGCAGAAACAAAGGGGGATGATGACGAATGAAACATATCTCTGCATATTTTCGTCCCCTGCCTGTGCGTGCTCTGGCGGCGCGGGCTGGCCTTCTGCTCTCCCTGAGTGCGCTGAGTGCGTGCGATCTGGCCCCCCGTTACGCGCCGCCACATTATGTTGTGCCAGCTTCCTGGCACGGGCAGGGGCCTTTTAAGGATGCGGCCCCCAGCACCGTGGCGCTGAAACCGGACTGGTGGACCCTGTTTGATGATACCGTACTCAACGGGCTTGAGCAGGAGGCACTGGCCAACAATGCTGACCTTCAGGCTGCTGCGGAACGTTTTTCGCAATCCCGCGCGATTGTCATGGAAGCGCGCTCTGACCTTTTGCCGCATTTTGGCATGGCGTTTGGCTCAAGTGACAACAAAAGCTCGGCAGACAGGCTGTTCCGCTATAAAGGCCCCATCACAGCGACGGATGAGTTCTATTCCGGCCTTGCAAGCTGGGAGCCGGATATCTGGTCTGGTATTCGTAACCGGGTAAGGGTGCAGAAATACTACGCTCAGGAACAGGCGGCAGACTATGCCGCCGCGCGGCTCAGCCTGCAGGCGGAACTGGCAACCGATTATTTTGCCCTGCGGGGGCTGGATGCCCAGCACGCCATTTATACCCAGTCCATTGCTTATTATCAGCAGGCGTTACACGTTACCCAGACACGACTGGATAACCAGAACGCCACCGGCATTGATGTTGCCCGCGCGCAGAACCAGCTTTACATGACACAGGCCCGCCTGCTGGATGTGCAGGCTCAGCGGGACGTGCTGGAACACGGTATTGCCGTGCTGGTGAATGAGCAGCCATCCACTTTTCATATCCAGCCGGTGGATGATCTGAGTCATGCAGAACCCGGTATTCCTGCGGGTCTGCCGTCTGACCTGCTGGAACGCAGGCCCGATATTGCCGCGTCGGAAAGGCGTATGGCACAGGCAAACCGGGCTATTGGTATTGCCCGTGCGGCGTTTTATCCGCATGTGTTTTTTAGCGCCAATGGCGGATTTGATTCCAATGGCTTCAATCTGGCCAATCTGGCCAACAGTATGTGGTCTTACGGGGCGTCGGTTTCCATGCCTCTGTTTGAGGGCGGGTTGCGCCGTGCCCAGTTGCAGCATTCCTGGTCCATCTACCGCGAAACGCTGGATCATTACCGCATGACCGTGCTCTCCGCCTTTGCGGATGTAGAGAACGGGTTTTCCATGACCAACCGTCTGCGGGCAGAAACAGAGCGTCTGGGACAGGCAGTAGGAACGGCGG
Organism: Acetobacter fabarum; assembly: GCF_040702925.2. Lineage (GTDB taxonomy): Bacteria > Pseudomonadota > Alphaproteobacteria > Acetobacterales > Acetobacteraceae > Acetobacter > Acetobacter fabarum_B. The sequence goes on from NZ_JBFCXX020000002.1 coordinate 45,117, forward strand.
AAAAAGCCCAGACCCTGACCATGACTTTGTATAAAGGTGGTGCTGATAATTATCTTGATGCGTTGATTGCTCAGGTCAATACGCTGGATGCACGGATTGACCGGGTGCAGGTTCAGGCCCGCGCCTTGCAAAGCACAGTCGGGCTGATCCGGGCTCTGGGTGGAGGCTGGCGGCAGAAAGACCTCCCCACGCCGGATGACACGATGACATTTGGTGTGATGCAGTATTCAGGCCTGCAAACACCATCGGATACGCTTCAGCAGCTTAATAAAAACTAAAACTTGTGTTATAACCTATTAATTTATTGAACTGAGCGAGCGGTTGTCACTCACAGGCTTACCGATGGAGGGAAGACTGTGAGTGCCATATTTTCCCTGTTTGAGCGCCAGATGGAACGGATCAGACCCTCTTTCCTTCTGGCGCATGGCGTTTCCCGTGTGGATGACCGGCGTGTTCTGAACGGGATCGTATATGTGATGCGTAACGGTCTTCAGTGGAAAGACGCCCCGAAAGCCTATGGTCCATACAAGACTTTGTATAATCGCTTCATCCAGCAGGGCTATAATCTCCCTATAAAAAGAGTGGATTTATTTTTTAAGGTTCACAGGAAGAAGCCGCATCTCAATGCCTATTCCACGACATATCCAGAGTGTTAACGTCGGAAAGTCCGTTATCCGGTCGCGGCTCTTCGATACCCCCGAACCACTAATTCCATATCATTTTCGGAATGGATTATGTAAATCAGTGTTATTATTATCCCAATAATCTTCTAAATATTCCCACCCTTTATTTTCAATAATATCTTTGTCTGAAATTGTTATCGGAACAACCCAAATTGTCAAAATTCCAATTTTTTCCATATTAATATCAAACTCTTCACTTCTATAGGCTGGTAATGTAAAATATATTCCACATGTATTATCATTCGGCCATATATGGTCTCTTTGATCAGGAAATAAAATGAAATTTCCTCTTTTTGGAAAAGGGATATGCCCCTCTATGAGCATTGAAACATAATAGTCCATCATGGATGCTGCATTTTCTGACGCCAATGCGCCATCAAACTCCATAAACCACTCAGCTTTTTGGGTATTGAAAATATTTAAATTACTCAACCCTAAGGTGCTTATGAACTGGATATCGCATTTTTTGTAATCAACTATCTGGACCTTATTATTTACATAATTTGTCATAGATCTTCTAATTTCACCAAATTCTTCTTCAAAAGAAAATGGGAGTTTATTTTTCAAGAATTTTGTCATTATTCCCCCATCTGCGATTGCAGCTTGGATACTCAAGACTTACTCATTCCCTGATAATGATCAATTATATCTTTTCGTTTGGAATTATAACCAAATTTCCTACCAGGCTCATGGATATGAGCGGCAGGATGTGAATCAGACATCCTTGATGAGACTGAAGATGAGTGACCTGTCTTGGCTGACGGACGAGCGATGGACCGTCCGAAGCCCTTTTTCCCGCAGAGCCGTGATATACCTCGGGTTGATGATCGTCGTGTGTGGTGGGGAGCTTTGCTGCATGTGCAGGCAGAGAACAAGGTCTGGCTGACTTTGTTCTCTGCCAATGCTGGCCCCGGTCTTTTGCTACCAGAGCACCAGAGCACCGGAGCACCAGAGGGCAGGGGGCTGGGCTGTCTTAAACCTTTTGTGCAAGCCCTGCGGGGTTTGTGCGTAAAAGCCGCAGGGCGTTCAGGGTTACAAGAACAGTGGCACCGGTATCCGCCATAATGGCCAGCCACAGGCCTGTCATGCCGATAATGGTCGTTACCAGAAAAATCCCTTTCAGGCCGAGTGCGATGGACACATTCTGCCGGATATTGCCCATGGTGGAACGGGCAAGGCGAATAAGGGCGGGAATGTCTGTAATACGGTTGCGCAGGATGGCGGCGTCTGCGGTTTCCAGCGCAACGTCTGTTCCCGATCCTATGGCAACACCAACGGTTGCCTGTTTAAGGGCTGGTGCATCGTTAATGCCGTCCCCCACCATCATGACCGGGCCACGCGCTGTCAGTTCACGGATGGTCTGCTGTTTCTGCTCTGGCAGAAGCTCGGCCTTGTATTCCGTGCGCAACAGGCCCGCAATGGCCGCGGCCGTGCGCTGGTTATCCCCTGTCAGGATAATGGGCGTAACCCCAAGGCTGCGGAGTTGCCGTATTGTTTCCTGCGCATCCTGCCTTGGCTCGTCCCGCAATCCGATCAGTGCCAGAGCCGTGCTGGTATAAAGGACAACAACCGTTTTGCCTTCACTTTCCAGAGCAGTAGCCTGTGCCGCGGCTGGGCTGGATAACGCACCATCCTGCATTGCGTGCCGGGGGCTGGCGACAGTCACGATCTGCCCGTCAGACACGGCAGACACACCCTTGCCCGGAATAGCGCGGCTATCCTGCACAGGTGGCAGAACCATGGCCTCCGCTTTGCGTACAATGGCCTGAGCCAGTGGGTGGTTCGAGGCTTTTTCAACTGCCGCGGCAAGAACAAGGGCTTCGGCAGCAGGGTATCCATCCAGACAGAGAATATCCGTTACCTCGGGCTGCCCCATGGTCAGGGTGCCTGTTTTATCCAGTGCGACCGTTCTGATTGCCGCCGTGGCTTCAATAACGGCACCCCCCTTCATAAGCAGGCCATGCCGCGCCCCAGCGTATAGAGCCGATGCAATGGCGGCAGGGACCGAGATAACCAGAGCGCACGGGCACCCAATAAGCAGCAGGGACAGGCCACGATAGACCCAGACCGACCACGCCTGCCCAAAAAGCAGGGGCGGGATAGCCACAACCAGTGCGGACAGAACCACAATGGCGGGCATGTACCAACGGCTGAAGCGGTCAATAAACCGCTGTGTTGGTGCGCGTGAGTCTTCAGCCTGCTCAACCAGCCGGATAATCCGGGCAATGGTATTATCTGCCGCGGCACGTGTTACCTGTACCCGCAGGGCTGTTTCGTTATTAATAGCCCCCGCAAATACCGGGTCACCCGGTCCGCGTGTTACGGGCATGCTCTCACCTGTTACGGGACTTTCATCAACACCGCCCGTGCCGGAGATGATTTTACCATCCGCAGGAATACGGTCCCCCGGCCGCACGATAACAACATCGCCGGGCACAAGCTCTGCTGCTGCGACTTCTTCCATCATGTCGTTTTTTTCGCGCAGCGCCGTTTTGGGCACCAGAGTGCTTAATGCCCGAATGCCATCGCGCGCATGGCTTACAGCAACACCTTCAAGCAGTTCGCCCACCGCAAACAGGAAGACAACCAGAGCCGCTTCCTGTGCTGCGCCAATAAACAGCGCGCCGGTTGCGGCAATGGTCATCAGCGCTTCAATGGAAAAAGGCTGCCCTGCACGGATGGCGGCAAAAGCCCGTAAGGCAATGGGGATAAGGCCCGTAAGGCACGCCACAATAAATGGCCAGTTCCCAGAAGCTGGCAGCAAAAAGGCCAGCCCCCATGCAACAGAGAGCAGGGCTGCGGTGAGCAGAACCAGATGCCCTTTTCCTGTCCGGTACCAAGGGGCGTCGGCTTGTGCCGCGTGCTCGTCAGCCCCTGTGTGCGGGGTAGGTACGCTGCCTGCCTGTGCAATGGCCTCAATGCCAAAGCCAAGGCTTTTTACCCGGCTTTCAATATCCGCCGGGAGCGTGGCGTGCGCTGTTGCCGTAACCCGGAGTTTTCGGGACATGACAGATATTTCAACTGCTTCAATGCCGGGTAACTGGCCTACGGCTCCTTTTATTTTTGCAGCGCAGGACGGGCAGTCCATCCCTGTTACGAGCCACTCATGTGTATCCGGCATTCTATTCTCCTGTCCCAATGAGAGAGAATAAGATAATTACATCCTCTAGTAACTAGAGGTTCAAGAGGATTCTGCATGTTGAGTATCGGAAAGCTGTCTGGGCTGACTGGTGTGAAAGTGCCAACCATCCGGTATTACGAGCAGATCGGACTGCTCCCCAAGCCGGAACGGAATGAAGGCGGGCAGAGGATATACGATAACACCAGCCGCGAACGCCTGAATTTTATCCGCCATGCGCGCGAACTGGGGTTTCCGCTGGACGATATCCGGGAGCTGCTGGCCCTGTCGGATGACCCTGACCAGAGTTGTGAGGCCATTGACGCCCTGGCAAAGCGCCAGCTTGCGGAGGTGGAGCACCGCCTTGTCCGGCTGAACGCCCTGCACAAGGAACTTGAGCGCATGATAGCGCAATGCACCTGTGGCACTGTACAGACATGCCGGGTTATTCAGGTTCTGGGCGACCATGGTCTATGCGAGGCAGAGCATCAGAAGATGACGTCTCATGACATTGAGCGGGAATGTCTCACATAGCGGGTTCGCCAAACGCTCTCCTGCAGGTATTTTCGTGCGATACAAACATTCGGCTGGATTATGGCCTGATGAACCGGCCTTTATCATGAAGCAGGCATTTCTGGATTGAGCGTTTGGGAAAAAGACGGAGCAACCCGTCATGTTCCTCTGCTTAGGAGCGTCTCGTCCGCTCTTTCCTCAGGCAGACGCATGGAGCGGCTTACGGCCGGTAATGTTACGCCGTGTCATGTTGTTGCCGTTACTGCGGCAGCAATATCAGAAGTTACATGGCTGTAGCGGGGGATCAGGGGAGAGAGCGCGTATAATAGCTGACTCTGCTGCATTGGGTAATGAAGGGTCACACGGATACAATCATTCCTGTGGCCTGCCTGACCTGTCTCTGAGGGAGAGGTATCGTGCCAAAGGGGGAGACGGGCTGTGCTTATTAAGTGTTCCGGTCACTTTTTCTGTAATGTGCGCGGCGGGATTTGGCCCATGCCGTCATCAGTGGCAGGCAGAGACGCAGGAAAGCAGGTGACCACAGGAAAACACTGCAAAACAGGCGGTCAAAGCTGGATGGGAAGTTTTCTACATGGTTCCGTACATGGGAGGAAAGAATCCATGTGGCTATCGCTTCCGGCTCCTGTGGAGCGGACATGAAGTTCAGGACCGATCCGCCATGCTCCATTTCTGTTGCCAGCATGGGCGTATTCACGCTGCCCGGAAAGACGGAAGAGACCCGAATATGGCGTGGTTTGAGTTCCTGCTCCAGTGCCAGAGCAAAGCCGCGCAGGCCGAACTTGGAGGCAGTATAGACGCTGCTTCCCGCCAGAGGGAAAATGCCCGCCATGGAGTTGGCGTAAATAATATGGGAGTCTTTTGCCATTGTCGGCAGAATGGCGTTGGTCAGCAACATAACGCCGAGCAGATTGGTCTGGATCTGCTCAATAACCGGGGCATGTTCCAGAGTTGCGACCGGCTGCGGAGAAATAACCCCGGCGCAGAATATAAAGAGGTCAATGCTGGCGCAGGTCTGCCCGATTGTACGGGCGGTTTCATGAATGGACTGTGAATCGGACAGGTCGCATGCCAGCATGCAGTCAACATAAGATGTCTCTGCTGCTGGAGCCTGCTGGCGTGACAGGCCAATGACCCGGTATCCCCGCTGGCGCAACTGATGGCACAAAGCACGCCCGATGCCACCGGACGCACCGCTGACGACAGCTACTTTCTGACGAGTTTCCCTGCTTTTTTCAAACAAACCAATTGCCTATCTCAACAATTCCCAATTTGACATATATGCGGACAGGCCATGGTGATGCCGTCAGCAATTACGTTTTTCGTGTAACATACCTTCTCAGCCTTGTCTTCCTTGATCGACGTTACGTTAATCCGGTACAGATTAGAATAACGCAGGCTTCTCTCTCATAGGTGTGACAGAGTTAAGACTTAAAGAGCCTTTACCTCAAATACTATAAAGTTTTTGAGTGCAAAGTGGCGATTATTTTTTAATTCTTTAATATTGGGTAAGTTATCAAGGCAGATGCCAGATGCGCAGCCTATGGGCCGGGCTTAGGGTAATCACGACTGCTTCATGTGGAGGGGCAGGGTAAAATCAGGCAGGCATGCCTGCTTCTCTCATGGAGAGCGGGCATGCCTGTGATGTATTGCTTAAAAGCCGATAACCGCGTCGCCACCAAAGGTGAACATGCCGTCGTTGCGGCCACCGTTAAAGGGTGAGGTGGTGTTGAGCGCACGGTCAAACCGGATTTCAGGACGAAGCTGGAAGATACGGATGTGGTTGCCCAGATCGGGGCGGTAAGCAACGTTGAGCGAGAGATCGCCATAGGTAGTACCATGCCCGCCCGGGCCGGTCATTGTGCTGTAGGGGCGTCCTGCGATGGCATTCATGTAAGAATTGTTGGTGGTAAAGGTCGCAACCATTAGGTTGTTGTTGTCGCGGTAGATTTCACCACGATAGTTGAAGGTGAAGTCCTTGTTGATCTTGTAGCTGAGGAAGCTGACAAAGCTCTCGGCATCCGCACCGCGGAACTGACCATCGGGGCGAGCGCCGTGCAGGCCTTCGTCATGCAGGTAGTTGAATTCCGCGGTCAGGCTCAGCTTGTCGTTAACCTGATAGGTCGCGTTAATATCGTTCCAGAAGCGCTGTGCGTGGTCTGCCTCGTAATGACCAACGCTCTTCCATGAATTTTCAGGCCCTACGCGGCTGAGTTCCACAATACGGAGCTTGCCGCCGAGCAGATTGTTCAGGTTGAAGCCAAAATATCCGGCGGGGCGGCTGTTGTTGTCCGATGCGCCAAAGCTTGTCTGGTTCCCCGTATCAATCCCGAAAGTGACGTCCAGAATGGGTGTAACATGCCAGTTGAACATGGCGCCAATATGCTGGAACGGAACGGAATATTCAGACGTATAAGCCAGCGTGTAGAATGCGCGGGAGGCGGGGTCCAGCCCTTCCACACCCATGGGGGCCTGTAGAATACCGGCCTGCATATCCAGCCCGCCAGAGGTCAGCCACGGCAGATGTACGTCCACGTGGGCCTGTGCGGGAATAAGCTGGTAGCGGGCCTTCCATTCCTGATCGGATACGCCAACCAGATGGTAGTAGCGGGCGTCCGAGCCATAAAGACCTTCAAGCGTAAAGCCGACCTGATAGGTGTTTTTGCTGGCATCAATGGCTTTGGAGAGCGTGAACTCCGCCTGATTCAGCTGGACCTGATTGGCATGGTCGGCCAGAAAGTCGCCAAAGTTGTAGCCGGGGTTGGGGCGGGCCGGGTTGGCCATGATGCCGCCTTCAATCTGACCAATGAGGGTCACGTCCGACAGCCAGTGTGACAGGTCGGAACCGCTGCTTGAAAAAGCTGAAAAAGGGTGAACCTGCGCCTTTGCTGATTTAAGGGGAACCGCTACCAGAACCGAAGCAACGCTCAGGGCAACGGCAAGGCCTGATTTTTTTCCGGACAGATTCATTACTCATTTTCCCGCACTTTATATTGTATTTATATGTGCTGCAAAGGTGGTTGACTGCTCCGATAATTAACATTCCGATTTCACAATGAAACGGCAAAAACGACCGGCGGGTATCACACTTTCGTGATACCCGCTGACCATGTGATTTTTATCTATATTTTTTAATAATAAGCAGGACATGCGCAATTTTATGTCGTATAATGAGGTTTTTCATGCAAATTGTTCTGTAATTTCGGCAATACGCGTGCCAAATGCTGTCGCCGTGTCCAGCCCGCCTTGCGGAATTTCGTCCACACTGGCGTCAGACGGGCTTTGTACCAGCAGGCCGGTGGAACCGCCCAGAGCGTTCAGGTCCGTGTTTTTGGCCTCTTTTGTATTGGAAGGCAGCATGCCAAGGCTGATCCATATGCCACCATGCTGGCCTGCAAGGGTTTGCAGCCATGCCAGTGTCAGGCCCTTGTCGCCCGCCGGGCTTGCGCTGTTGGTAAAGCCTGCGAACAGCTTGTTCTGCCAGCCGCGCATGAACCAGATTTTGGATGTGGCATCGGCGAATTTCTTAAACTGCCAGCTTGCATTGCCCATATAGGTTGGTGCGCCAAAGACAATGGTTTTGGCTTCGGCCAGCTTGTCCCATGCGCTTTCGGGCAGGTCCCCATTGTCATCAATGGCAATCAGCTCGGCTTTGGCGCCGCGCGCAAGGTATTCGGCCACTTTGCGGGTGTGGCCATAACCTGAGTGATAAACAACAACAATCCCTGACATATCAGCAACTCCCTGTGGGCCGGGCTGGAGCAGACCGGCTTTGAACAGGTCGAGCATGGCGCAGTCCGCTACGGCTGATAAGTTGCCTTTGGGCAAAAGTATCTCACATCAGGGGTGTGAGATTTGCAGGGTCAGATCTGCTCTATGGTGGAAAAGTCGAAACTTTCCCCTTTGGGGTTTTCCCCTAGCCGGATGACGGTGGCGGAGGGCATGACATAAGGTGGTACGGGCAGGTTGTAGGGAGCCGGTGCGCCTTTTTGCACCCGCCCCGCCAGATCAAACTTGGAGCCATGGCAGGGGCAGCCGTACCCGCCAGATGCTTCCGGCCCGGAACCCTGTGGAGGAGTGTAGGTAGGTACGCAGCCCAGATGCGTGCAGATGCCCACATAAACCCCATATTCGGGCACAATGGAGCGGTGCCAGTTACGGGCATAGCCGGGCTGCTGGTTGGCGGTGGAGCTGGCATCCTTGAGCAAGGCACTCAATTCCGCATTCTGCAGGCTTGCCAGTTCTTCTGGTGTGCGGCGGATAATAAAGATGGGCTTGCCCTGCCATACGGCGACCATCTGCTGGCCGGGGGCCAGATGGGCAATATCCACATCAACCGGCAGGTGTGCGGCGGCGCTGTCCTGCGGTTGCAGGCTTTCCACAAACGGAATGGCGCAGGCCGCAAGGCCTGTGACCGTGCCAGCTGTGGTGACCATGCCCAGAAAGTCACGGCGGCCGGGAGCCTGTTCGGGAGCTGGGGTGGTGTCAGTCTCGCGTGTCATGGTTCTTGCGTGCTTTCTGTTCTTCACTGCGTTTTCAGGCGTTTCCAGATTTTGCGCTTCCATGCAATGGCCAGTGCAAGCAGCGCGGCCAGATAGATCATAACGGCCTTGCCAATGCTGTGGCGGTCATTGCGATGCGGGTCGGATGCCCAGACCAGAAAAGTGGTCATGTCGCGGGCCTGCTGTTCCACCGTGGCGGGGGTGCCATCGGGGTACTGGATCATACCGTTCATGAGCGGGGGGGGCATGCCAATCATGTGGCCTGCGACCCAGTCATTATAAAACTTGCCGGGCACCATGGGGGCATCGGCTGGTGGAGGCATGCGGTAGCCGGTCAGGAACGCGTACAGCCAGTCCGGCCCGCCCGGATGGGTCATGGCAAGGCGGGACTGATCGGGTGGGGCCACACCGCCCATCATGGCCGCGGCTGCCGCATCGCTGGGGAAGGGGGAGTTCAGGTGGTCGTCGGGCAAGCCAGGCCGCGTGGTGGGCTGGCCCATGGCGTCCGGTGCGCCGGGTTGTGGTTTGGTTTTTGCGGTTTCTTCAATCTGCTGGCGGGTCAGGCCGATGCCTGCCAGATCGTTATAGGTCAGGTTGCGCATGCCGTGGCATGTGGAGCAGACGCGCTGGAACACCAGAAAGCCACGTTGCAGGCTGGGCTGGTCATACTGGCCTAGTGGCCCTTCAAAGCTCCATACCTGATGGGGCGGTGCTTTGTCTGGTGCGTGAGCCAGCGCAACACCAGGCAGGCCGAGTGCGAGCAGCAGGCCAGCGGCGGGTCGGGAAAAAGAACCCTGCATCACTGATCTCCTTCCGCAGCGGCTATGGAGGTGGGGAGGGGGCGCGTTTTTTCCTTGCGTGAGGCAAGGGGGAGCAGCACCACAAAATAGCTGAAGTAATAGAGGCCCGCCAGACGCGCCACAATCAGCCACCCGCCCTGTGCGTGGTGCTTGCCAGCAACGGCCAGCAGAATAAATGCGGCCACCAGCCCGAACAGGCCAATACGGCAGAGCGGGCGGAAGCGCATGGAGCGCACGGGTGAGCGGTCCAGCCAGGGCAGGGCAAACAGGATCAGCAGCGATGCGGCGGAAGCCAGCAGACCACCAAATTTGGAAGGCACGGACTGGAGCAGGCCATAAAACGGCAGAAAATACCATTCCGGCTCAATATCGGCCGGTGTCTGCATGGGGTCGGCGGGAGTGTAGTTGTCCGCCTCGATCAGCAGGTTGGGCCAGAAGAACATAAGGGCTGCAAACACCATGGCGAATACGATCAGCCCCACCAGATCCTTGCTGATATAGTAGGGGTAGAACGGTACGGTGTCGCGCGGGGTACGCGGCTCAATGCCCAGCGGGTTGTTGGAACCGTTGACGTGCACAATGGTCACATGCAGCCCCACAACCCCAACGACCAGAAAAGCAAGCAGGAAGTGCAGCACAAAAAAGCGGTGGACGAAAACATCGCCCAGATGGTCGCTCCCGGTCATAATATGTTCAAGGCCGGGGCCAATGCCCGGGACGGCACCTACGGCCTTGGTAATCACGTCCGCGCCCCAGTAGGACATCTGGCCCCATGGCAGCATGTAACCGGCAAAGGCGGTGGCCATGACCATAACCAGCAGCACAAGCCCGCTCAGCCACAGCAGCTCCCGCGGGGCCTTGTAGGAGCCGTAATACAACCCACGGAAAAGATGCACATAGAGCGCGGCCAGAAACAGGTTGGCCCCGGTCATATGCATGGCCCGGAGCAGCCACCCGCCGGCAAGCTGGCGGTCTATCGCCTCAACCGACAAAAACGCCCCCGCACTGGTTGGGGTGTAGTTCATGGCCAGAAAAATGCCGGTCGCCAGCATAAGCAGCAGAACAACGGTCAGGATGGCCCCAAAATTCCACAACCCGTTCAGGTTACGGGGCAGGCGGAAGTCAATATATTCGGCCCGGAAGGCAGAAATAACGGGCAGGCGCGCTTCAACCCACCCGGCAAGACCGGTCATGGCTGCGGGCGGGAGCGTGGTCCGGGGTGCCGGGTCTGGCTGGGTCATGGCTGGTCCATGCGGTTTGGGAGAACTCCAACATATGATGCATATGCACCCGCAAAGCAGGAACGACAGGCGCGCGCGGGAACACCCTGTCCGCTCCTCGGGGTGCAAAAAGCTGCCCGACTGATCCGTGCCTCAAGTCAAGGCAGCCTGTCCTCTCTCATAACAGTGTCGGAATGTTAGGCAAGGGGGAATGGCTTTTTGGGCGGCTCCGGAGCGACCATAAGCAGATGTGAAAAGTTTTATCCTTGCAACACGCGGGGGTTGGGGCCATCATATTAACAGAGCACCCGTTTTGTGCGGGTGTGACGTTCTCAGGGCAGGGTGTAATTCCCTACCGGCGGTAAAGGGGTGGTGCGCTACCCCAAGCCCGCGAGCGCCTGCTTCGGCAGGGTCAGCAGATCCGGTGTAACTCCGGAGCCGACGGTCATAGTCCGGATGAGAGAGAACGGGAAAGAGAGACTCGTTTTTTGTCCGCTAAGCCGGAGTGCGGCTTGCGTGCATAAAGCGTGAAACCCTTTTTGATGCCCTGAGTCCGTCTGTCATGAACAGGTATGGACTAAAAGAGACGCAGGGTGAACAGCATTTCTCAACCTTTTCCCCACACAATGCCGGAGCATGTTGGTGCGGCCTTTGATATGGCTGTGTCCGAAGCATGGCGTTTTGCCGGGCAGACCGCGCCAAACCCCGCCGTGGGGTGTGTGCTGCTGGATGCGCGGGGGGAAGTGCTGGTGATTGCTGCCCACCACAAGGCAGGCGCATTGCATGCCGAGCGTCTGGCTGTGGAGCAGGCGCGGGCACTTGGCGTGGTGGAGCGGATTCATACCGCTGTGGTTACGCTGGAGCCATGCAATCACACTGGCCGCACCCCGCCATGCACAGAGGCGCTTTTATCCACACCCGTACAGACGGTGTGGATTGGCTGCGCGGACCCCAACCCCCATGTGCCCGGTGGCGGCGCTGCGTATCTGCAGGCCAGAGGGCTGGATGTGCAGTGGCTGGCCCACGCTCCCAACGGTGGTGCCTGTCTGGCGCGCTGCAAGGCTCTGCTGGCCCCGTTTGCGTGGCGCATGGTGCATGGACGGCCATGGATTACGGTCAAACAGGCGGTTAATGCACAGGGCAATATGGTGCCCCCGGTTGGCAGCACAACGTTTACAACCAGACAATCGCTCGAGTTTGCCCACGCCCTGCGGCGCGTAACCGATGGTATTGTCACAGGTACAGGCACAATACAGGCCGACCTGCCCGCTTTTACCGTGCGGCATGTGCCAGACCATGCCAGCAGGCGGCGGGTGCTGGTGGTGTGTGGTGCGCCCAATAAGGTGCCCGCACACTGGCAGGAGCAGGCACAGGCGCGCTTTGATGTTCTGTTCTGCCCCGACTGCGCCGAGCTGCCCGCAGTGCTGGCCAGCACGCCCGCCTTGTGGGTCATGGTCGAGGCTGGCCCCACCCTGTTGCGCGCCATCAGCACGCAGGGATTGTGGGATGACTGGCTGCATATCAGGCAGGACGCACAGGGGTGCGACCACTTTTCTGTTTCAACCCGACACGACATCTCCCCCCTTTCCCTTTTTCCGCAATGGGCGCGATGCACGCAGGAGCAGGCATGTTTTCCGGTATTATAGAATCTCTAGGTCAGGTCCTTGCCGTCGAGCAGGGTGCGCGCTCCCTTATGCTGGAAGTGCAGACCGGTCTGACTGACGTGGCCGAGGGCGAGAGCATTGCCGTCAACGGTGTCTGCCTGACAGCCGTGGCTCCGGCGCAGACCATGCCCGTGCGCTTTTTTGTCAGCAGTGAAACGCTGGACCGCACCATGCTGGGCACACTTGTGGCCGGGTCCCGGGTTAATCTGGAACGTGCGGTAACGCCTTCCACCCGCCTGTCCGGCCATATTGTGCAGGGGCATGTGGATGGGCTGGGCAGGTTTGTGGGGGCTACACCTTCGGGCGATGCCCGGCGCGTGGAGTTTGATATTCCCGCAGAGCTGCGCCGCTACATGGTGGAGAAGGGCTCGGTCGCGCTGGATGGGATCAGCCTGACCCTGAACGAAGTGGGGCCGGTACAGGATGGCCTGTTCCGCATCGCCCTCATGATCATTCCGCACACATGGGACCACACCACGCTGGGTACGCTCAGGGTGGGGGATGCCGTGAATGTGGAAGTGGATATCATTGCAAAATATGTGGAGGCACAATGTCAGGCAAAATGACACAGGGGCAGACCGCACCGCTCCAGCCTTCCGAGCGTCTGCTGCGTGCGCTGGATGCCGTGCGGGCGGGCCGCATGGTTGTGATGGTGGATGATGAAGACCGCGAAAACGAGGGCGACCTTGTCATGGCGGCGCAGTTCATGACCCCGCAGGCCATGAACTTCATGATCACCCATGCCCGTGGGCTGGTCTGCCTGCCCCTGACCGCCGAGCGTGTAGAGCAGCTTGAACTGCCCATGATGGTGCGGCAGAGCGAGAATACCGCGCAGTATGGCACGGCGTTTACCGTGTCGATCGAGGCGCGTGAAGGGGTCAGCACCGGCATTTCCGCTGCCGATCGTGCCCAGACCGTGCTCGTCGCCACGGCAGATGAGGCCACACCGGCGGATATTGCCTCCCCGGGGCATATTTTCCCCCTGCGGGCCGAACCCGGTGGTGTGCTGGCGCGCATTGGCCATACCGAAGGCTCGATTGACCTGCTGCGCCTTGCCGGGCTCAAACCCGCCGCCGTGATCTGCGAAATCCTGAACGAGGACGGCACAATGGCCCGCCGCCCTCAGCTGGACGTGTTTGCCCGGCAGCATGATATGCCCATTATTTCCATTGCCGAACTGGTGGCATGGATTGGCGCGCATGGTCTGGCGCCGCTGGAGCCACAGCCCGCGCAGGTCGCAGCCCCCGTGGTGGAAGAGAGCGTCCCCGATCTGGCCAGAGCCACCCTGCCCAGCGTGTATGGCGGAAATGAGCTGGTTATCCACGCCTTCCGGGACGAAAAAGGCGTGGAACATGTCGCACTGGTCAAAGGGGATGTCCGCACCAACGGCCCGGTGCCGCTGGTGCGCCTGCATTCCGAATGTGTCACCGGTGATGCGCTCGGCTCCCTGCGGTGTGATTGCGGGTCCCAGCTTCAGGCGGCATTGCAGGCCATCGGGCAGGCAGAGTGCGGCGTGCTCGTTTACGTGCGTGGGCATGAAGGGCGCGGTATTGGCCTTGTGAACAAGATACGCGCCTACGAATTGCAAGATGCCGGGCTGGATACGGTCGAAGCCAACCACAGGCTCGGCTTTGCAACCGATGCACGCGACTGGCATGCGGCGGCGGGCATACTGCGCAGCCTTGGTGTGGGGCAGCTCGACCTGCTGACCAACAACCCCGAGAAAGTCCGGGCACTGGAAAGCCGGGGCTTTGTGGTGCGTAAAAGACTGGGGCTGGAAATTCCGGCCAACATGTTCAACCATGCCTACCTACATGCCAAACGCAAGCGCATGGGCCACCACCTGAGCTGCGATGCACCGTCCCCCGCAATGCACAAGATTCCTGCCTGAGCAGTCTGTATTCAAGATTCAAGACGCAGTGATTCAAAAGGATAAGACAACCTATGGGTACCCGTTCTCCCGTTACTCTGCCGGACCTCAAGGCCCTTTCCCCCGCTCCCCGACTGGCGCTGGTTGTCAGCCGGTTTAATGAGACGGTGACAGGCGGCCTGCGGGATGGCGCCATTGCATGGCTGGGCGAGCACGGCATTGCCGTGGCTGAAGGCGATGTGTTTGCAGCCCCCGGTGCGTTTGAAATGCCGCTGCTGGCGCAGGCTCTGGCCCGGACCGGGCGGTATGAAGGGGTGATCTGCCTTGGCTGCGTGGTCAAGGGTGATACCGCGCATTTTGAATTTATCAGCCTTGGGGCCACTCTGGGCATCGTGCAGGCCAGCCTTGCAACCGAAGTGCCGGTGGCGTTTGGTATTCTCACAACCTACACAGAAGAACAGGCAACTGTGCGTTCTGGAGATGATGTGCATAATAAAGGGCGTGAAGCCGCCGCCGCCTGTGTGGAATCTCTTGCCCTCCTGCGCCAGATCAGGGAGGGATAAAAGGAGCGGCATGCCGGAGGAAGCGCCAGATCGGGCATGAAAATGAGGAGACTGCATGAAGCGCATCACTCTTGTGGCCGGTATTCTGGGGCTGGGGCTGACGTTATGGATGCTCTCGCGCTTTGGCGCGCAGGCCATTTTTGCGCTTGTCATGACTGGCGGCTGGGGAATCCTTGCCGCCATTGTTTTTCATGCCGTTCAGGTGTCGCTCTCCGCTCAGGCATGGCGCATAATTGCGCGTCGTGACCTGCTGCCCCATCTGCCCCTGCGTGATTTTTTCATGCTCCGCTGTGTGCGTGAGGGGGTGAACAACCTGCTCCCCGTGGCTCAGGTGGGTGGGGAGGTGGTGGCCAGCCGTCTGCTATCCCGGCGGGGGCTGGGTTTGCGCCGCGCGGCAGCGGCGACAATCTGTGACCTTACGATTGAACTGCTCAGTCAGGTTCTGTTTACGGTGTCGGGGCTGCTTTTGCTGCTTGTTCTGGTCCAGCGTTCGGCTGTGACCGACAGGCTGCTTGAAAGTGCCCTTGTTCTCGCCGTTATTGGCATAGCCGTATTTGCCAGCCAGTGGCTTGGCGCCGTTGCTCTGGTGGAAACACTGCTTGAGCGGATTGCCGCTCATCTGGGCTGGGGCGGGGTTGAGGGTATTCGCGGGATTCATCAGGAAGTGCTGGGTTTGTACAAAACCCGCAATAATGCGGTGAGCAGCCTGATCCTCCAGTTTGCCGCATGGGCACTGGGGGCGGTGGAAGTCTGCCTGATCCTGCATTTTATGGGTCATGACTGCTCTTTGGCGACCGGCTTTGTTATTGAAGGTGTGGGGGAGGCCGCCAAATCCGCAGGGTTTGCCGTGCCCGGAGCACTGGGTGTGTCGGAAGGGGGCTATATGGTGGTCGGCGGGCTGTTTGGTATTGCCCCGCCCGTTGCCATTGCACTCTCGCTGATCAAACGCCTGCGTGAAATTGCCTGGGGCGTGCCTGCACTGGTGCTGTGGCAGTGGCTGGAACACGTATGGTCTGACCGCCGGAATGGCCCGGAAAAATCCCAATTTCCGCATTCGGGGCGGTAAAAGAAGGGTGGCTTGCGCAGATAGTCACTTGCATCGTGCGAAACGGTTGGGCAAACCAAGGCGGTTTTGTGCCTGACGCCATGACTTTTCTAGGATCCTGTCGTTTATCATGCTCTTTGCACCCATAGGTCGTTTTATCACCCTTTGTGCGCGCCATGCGTGGCTGGTTGTGGCACTCTTCTGCGTGCTGTCAGGCGCTGGCGTTTATGCGGGCATGACCCGGCTTGGCGTGACCACGGATACGAGCAAAATGCTCTCCCCCCGTTTGCAGTGGAAGCAGCGCTCGGATGAAATGGCCCGCCTGTTCCCACAAAAGGAGAACCTGCTGGTCGCGGTGGTGGAAGCCGACCTGCCAGAAGAAGGGCAGGAAACCGCACGCAAACTGGCTGAAAAGCTGGCAGCGGACCACAAACACTTTGCCTTTGCCAACCGGCCGGATGCCAACCCGTACCTTGAGCGCAACGGGCTGATGTTTCTGGAGCCCAAACCTCTGGCGGGTATCCTGAACGACACGATTGCCGCGCAGCCGTTCCTGTCCGCCCTTGCGCAGGACCCTTCCGCCCGTGGGCTTTTTGGCGCGCTCTCCCTGATTGCAGAAGGGGTCAAGACCGGGCAGGCCAATCTGGCAGGTTTTCAGGCCCCGCTGACCGGTTTTGCCAATACGCTGGAAAAAGCGGCGGATGGTCAGGCATCCCCTCTTTCATGGCAGCGCCTGCTTGGGGGGCAGTTATCTGACCTTGCCGGGCGCTACCAGTTTGTCATGACCCAGCCCATTCTGGACTATGGCTCCTTCCAGCCCGGGGGTGAGGCCACGGACGCCATGCGCGCTGTGATCAAGGACCTTGAATTCGTGCGCAGCGGCCACGCCAAGGTCCACCTGACCGGGCAGGTCCAGCTTGATGATGAAGAGTTCGCAACCGTGGCCGAAGGCATGGTGGCCGGGCTTGTGGGGTCTTTGCTGCTGGTGACGCTGTGGCTTATGCTTGCCGTGCGCTCCTGGCGTGTGGTGTTGCCTATTGTGGTCACGCTGGTTGTGGGGCTGCTGCTGACCACGGGCTTTGCCGCTGTGGCGGTTGGCACGCTTAACCTGATCTCGGTCGCATTCGCCATTCTGTTCGTGGGGATTGCGGTGGATTTTGCCATCCAGTTTTCTGTCCGTTTCCGCGCACAGATACCAGCGGCCACGGGTAAGGAGGGCATGTACGAAGCCCTGCGCATGACGGGGGAGGAAACGGGACACCAGATTCTGGTTGCCTCTCTTGCCACGTCCGCAGGTTTTCTGGCGTTCACGCCCACGGCTTTTCTGGGTGTGGCCCAACTGGGGCTTATTGCAGGGATTGGCATGCTGGTGGCCTTTGTCTGCACGACCACCTTGCTGCCTGCGCTGCTGTGCATCTGCCATCCGCCGCTCAACTGCCCCAGCATGGGGTATGTGTGGATGAAGCCGGTGGATGTCAAAATCCGTCAGCATCGCAAATGGCTGCTGGCCTTTTTTGGCATGGTGGCCGTTATCGGGCTGGCGCTGGTACCGGCCTTGCAGTTTGATGGCGACCCGCTGCACACCAAAAACCCCAATTCCGAAGGGATGCGTGCCCTCAGCCTGCTGATCGACAACCCGCAGACATCCCCCTACAGTGCGGAACTGCTGGTGACGTCTCTGGCCGATGCGGAAAAACAGGCCGATCGTCTGGGCGAACTGCCCGATGTGCATGATGTCATGTGGCTTGGTTCGTATGTGCCGACGCAGCAGCCTGAAAAACTTGCCCTTATTCAGGATGCCGCCTCCCTGCTGCTGCCAACGCTGATCGTGCCTGACCCCAAACCCGCGCCAGATGCCGCTGCCCTGCGTGCAGCGGCGGCCAGCACCGCCAAAGCCTTGGCCGAAGTGCAGGACAAGCTGCCCGCCAACGACCCGCTGCGCAGGATTCAGGCTGCTCTGGCCCGTCTGGCCACGGCTCCCGATGCGACACTTGAGGCCGCCAACACCGCTCTGGTACGGTTTCTGCCGCCAGAGCTGGACCAGTTGCGGAGCATGCTGCAGGCCGGGCCTGTTACCATGCGTGACGTGCCTCCAAGCATTGCCAACGACTATCTGCTCCCCGATGGCCGCGCCCTTGTGGAAGTCCACCCCAAAGGGGTGATGAGCAGCTCAGGTGCTCTGCGCAAGTTTGTCGGGTCCTTGCAGAAGGTTGAGCCCGACATGGCCGGTACGGCGGTGGATATTGTGGAAAGTGCGCGCTCCATTGTGCGTGCGTTCGAACAGGCCGCCGGGGCTGCCGTGGTCATGATCGCCATTATCCTCATGATCGCCCTGCGCCGGATCAAGGATATGGCGCTAGTGCTGGCCCCGCTGCTGCTGTCCGCGCTGATGACGGTTATTCTGGTCGTGCTGCTGCCAGAAACACTCAACTTCGCCAACATTATTGCGCTGCCGCTGCTGCTTGGTGTGGGCGTATCCTTCAACATCTATTTTGTCATGAACTGGCGCGATGGGGTTCAGTTCCCGCTGGCATCCCCTACGGCGCGGGCTGTGCTGTTTTCTGCCCTGACCACGGGCACGGCCTTTGGCTCGCTTGCCCTTTCGCACCACCCCGGCACAGCCAGCATGGGGCGTTTGCTACTGCTCTCTCTGGCCTGCACGCTTCTGGGGACTTTGGTGTTTGTGCCAGCCCTGCTCCCCAAACGCGCTATTGATGAGGATTGAGCCAGAGGCACTTCGGCCACATATGGCAGTTGTCCCTGAGCATAAAAAAACCTCCCCGGTTACGGGGAGGTTTTTTTATGGGCTTATTCACACCCCCTGCCGCACGGGTTGAACCCGGTACGGCAGGGGGTGATGCGTATCAGTCCCTGGACCATTCCGGGTGGTGCGGCATTTCAATGTCGCGGCCCTTGAGCATCATGTCCCAGTAAACATGGGGGAATACAGTGGTTTTGAGGAACCATGCAAACCGGCTGGGCTTACGCTGGTCGTAGGGGAAGCTCGGAGCAGGCTTGCCACCGTACAGGAATTCAGCCAGCACGATCTTACCGTAAGCCACGGTCAGCGGGCATGCGCCGTATCCGTCATATTGCGCGCTCAGTGGGCGACCATCCAGAGACGCCAGAACATTGCTGACGACCACAGGGGCTTGCGCGCGTGCGGCGGCCATGGTTTTGGCGTTGGAGGTGTTCGTGACATCCCCAATACCAAAGATGAAAGGATATTGGGCGTGCTGGAGCGTTGTCGCGTTGACATCCAGCCAGCCAGCGGCATCGGCCAGCGGGCTTTTTTTAACGAAGTCAGGAGCACTCTGGGGCGGGGTTACGTGGAGCATGTCAAACTCCCGCACAATTTTGGTGACTTTGCCATCGGGGTCTGTGACTGCAAAAGTTGCCTTGCGTTCGGGGCCGTTCACGGCAATCAGATTCTGTTTGTAATGGAGGTTGATGCCGTAATAATCCACGGCCTGCTGCAGGGCTGGGCGGAAATAGGGCACGCCAAACAGGACATCGCCCGCAAGGCAGAAATCTACATTGGTACGGTTCAGTGTCCCCAGCTTGCGCCAGTGATCGGCGGCAAGATAGGCAATTTTTTGCGGAGCCCCCGCGCATTTGATCGGCATGGGCGGCTGGGTAAACAGGGCTGTACCCCCGGCCATGGACTGGATGCAGGTCCAGGTATATTCCACCGTATCTTTGGAATAGTTGGAGCACACGCCATTACGGCCCAGTGTTTCGCTCAGGCCTTCAATCTTGTCCCAGTCAAGCTGCAGGCCCGGGCAGACAACCATGCGGCCATAGGCGACGGTGCGTCCGTCCGTCAGGGTCAGGGTGTTGCTCTCGGGTTCAAAGGTGCTCACGGCAGCCCGCAGCCAGGTGCAGCCTTTGGGAATAAGACCCCCTTCCTGTTCCAGTGTGTCACGCAGCTTCATGGCCCCGGCGCCAACCAGTGTCCAGCCGGGTTGGTAGGCGTGGGTTGTGGCGGGGTCAATAATGGCGACATCCAGTGTAGGACGTTCGCGTAGCAGGCGGGCTGCAACCGCAATGCCAGCGGACCCACCGCCAACAATAACAAGAGTGTGCCGGATATCGGCTTCCGTGCGCGGGGCTGTCTGGGTCATGGCATGGTGTTCCTTCTGGTCTGCCCTGAAATGGTGTGTGACACTATTCCAAACACTGACAATTAAATAAAGTATTTAATTGTCAGTGTGCCATGTGCTGAAGGCAGGTCAGTCCTTAAGCCAGACTTCAACCGGGCCATTCAGCTTCATGGTCAGGGGGTTTCCATGGCGGTCCACTGTTTTGCCAACAGCGATCCGCACCCAGCCTTCGCTGACGCAGTATTCTTCAACATTGGTTTTTTCCACGCCTTTGAACCGCACGCCAACGCCGCGTTCAAGCAGGGCTTCGTTATAGAACGCGCTGTTGGGGTTGACGGAAAGGCGGTCAGGCATTGCATCGGACATAACGGGAATTTCCTTGGTAAAACGATTGTGCGAACGGTGTTTTAAAAGCTTTTGAGCAGAAAGGCCATGCAAGTCCGCCGTGTTATGGCGCAGTCTTGGGGCGTGTGCCTGCCCGCCCTGCCAGTTTGAACCGGAGCCACGCAGCAGCTTTGCGTGCAAAGGCTGCCAGCCGGTGCATGAGCAGATACACAACAGGCGTGGAATACAGGGTGAGCAACTGGCTGGTGGCCAGACCACCCAGAATGGCGACCCCGAGGGGCAGGCGCAATTCCGCCCCATAGCCGTGCCCTGCAACCATGGGGATGGCGGCAAAGGCGGCGGCCATGGTGGTCATGAGAATGGGGCGGAAGCGGGTCAGGCAGGCCGTTCTGATGGCCTCATGCGGCGGGAGGTTCCGGGTCCGCTCGGCATGCAGGGCAAAGTCGATCATCAAGATGGCGTTCTTTTTCACAATGCCGACCAGCATGATGACCGCGATCATGCTGATCAGCGAGAACGGCTGCCCGCATAGCCAGAGCATGAGTACGGCCCCAAAGGCGGCCGAGGGCAGGGTGGAAAGAATGGTCAGCGGCTGAATGTAGCTTTCGTACAGAATACCCAGCGTGATGTACATGGTGGCGATGGCTGCGACAAACACCAGAGCTTCGTTCACCAGATCCTTGTGCAGATCTCCTGCCTCGCCCGAAAAATCACCTTTCAGGCTTTCGGGGGCATGCAGATTACGCATGGTCTGGCGAATTTCGGCCTCGGCCTCGCTCAGCGAGTGACCGGCTGCAAGGTCGAAGGAGAGCGCACCAGAGACAAAACCGTTTTCGTGGCTGACCTGTAGTGGAGTGGGGGCGCTGGCTATGCGGGCAACCGTGGGCAGGGGCACCATAGTCTCGGATACCGCGGAAACGGCGGAACCACTGGAAGCCCCGGCCCCCCCCCCTGCCAGCCGGTTGGCGATGGCGTTGCGGAAGGACTGCTCGGAAAGGCTGTCGCTGCGTGCGGCAGGGGCGTCGGCTGGTTTGCGGACCCGTATGGTGTTGGAGGCCACAGCCCCCGACGCCGTGCCACCTGCGGCGGATACCCACAGGGTTTTCAGCATTTCCGGGTTGTCACGGAACTGCTTTTGCACCTCCATGATCACGTAATAAGTGGTGAGCGGGGTGGAAATGCTGGATGCCGTGCGCTGGCCATATGCATCGTAAAGGGCATTGCCAATAAGCTGGGGGGTAATCTGGTAGCGGGCGGCATTGTCCCGGTTGATCCGCACATGCAGCGCCATGCCATGCCCAACCGTATGGCTGCTGACCCCGCTTAAGACCGCACTGTTGCGCAGGGCTTCGGTTATGCGGGGCACCCACTGGTCAATATCGGCTTCGTTTTCGCTGCGGAAGACAAAACTGTAAGCACCTTCATGCACACGCTGGCCTCCGCCGTTAATATCGCCCGCGTTGGAAATGCTGGCCGTAAGCCCCGGTATGGCGCGCACGCTCTGCTGTATGGTGTTGGCAATGGCTTCTGGCGTTTGCGTACGCTGGTTTTTGGGCTTGAGCTGGGCATAGACCTCCGCTTCGTTCGCGGCATCTTCGCCCGTAAAGCCGAGCACGCCTTCCACCCCCGGAGCGGCCTGCATGGCATCAAGCACCTTACGGGTCTTGGTGGACATGGCAGAAAAGGAGGACGTCTGGTCCACGCTCAGATACCCTTGTAAAAAGGCTATATCTTCTGCGGGCAGAACGGTTTTGGGGATGATGAAGATCAGCCCGATGGTGGCCATAAAGCTGAGCGGGAGCGAAAGCAGCGTCAGCCACGGGTGACGCAGGGCAACGTCCAGCGTGGAGCGATAGAGCCGTATCATCCATGCCATGGCGAGGTCCGTGGCATCGGCCAGCAGGTGGGCTCCCCGCACGAACGGGTTGGAGGATGCCTGCACGGGAGTCTGCGGGCCGGGATGCACGTCCAGAAACCGTGCGCACATCATGGGCGTGAGCGAGACCGCCAGAAAGAACGAGACCGAGACGGCGATGGTCAGGGTCATGGCGAATTCAAAAAAAATCTTGCCCGCAATGCCTCCCATCAGCAGCAGGGGCAGAAAAACCGCAATCAGGGAAATGGTGATGGACAGAATGGTAAAACCGATTTCCTGCGCACCGAGCAGGGTAGCCTGCATGCGCTCCATGCCTTCTTCCATGTGGCGGGCAATATTTTCCACCACCACAATGGCGTCATCCACCACAAAGCCGGTGGCGATGGTCAGCGCCATGAGGGAGAGCGTGTCGAGCGAGAAGCCCAGCAGGTGCATGAAGGCCAGAGACCCCGCGAGCGAGACCGGCACTGTCACGGCGGGAATAAAGGTGGAGCGCCAGCTCCGCAGAAACGCCAGCACCACCAGCACCACCAACAGGACGGAACCGAGCAGGGTTTCCTGCGTGTCCTCCAGAGCGCCACGGATGGAAATGGAACGGTCCGAGACCAGCGTAAAGGCAACATCCGCAGGCAGGGCATTGCGCAGGAGGGCCGCGCGCGTGCGAATGGCGTCGGTGACTTCAATAACATTGGTGCCCGGCTGTGCGCGGATAATGGCCAGCACGGCGGGCTGCCTGTTGTACCACCCGGCCGTGCGCTCATTCTGCGGGCCGGAGCGCACGGTCGCCACGCTGCTCAGCCGCACGGGCCGGTTATTGCGGTAACCGATTACCAGATCACGGTACTGTTCGGGGGTGTGGGCCTGATCATTGGTCTGGAGCGTCAGCCGCTGGCCTCCGGTTTCTATGAACCCCTTGGGCGTATTGGCGTTGGCCGAGGCCAGAGCTGAGCGTACATCCTCAAACCCGATCCCGTACTGGTAGAGAAGCTGGGGGTTGATCTCCACACGGATGGCGGGCTTGTCCGAACCCACCACATCCACCCAGCCAACCCCCTTGACCCCGGCCAGCATGGGTTTGAGGTGTGTTTCCCCCAGATCCCGCAGGGCGGTGGCATTGCGTGTGGCCGATGTAAGGGCCGCAATCATGATCGGGCTATCCGATGGATTGGCCTTGTAATACTGGGGCTGGTCGAGCAGCGTGTGGGGCATGTCCGCCCTTGCCGCACGCAGGGCGGCCTCCACGTCCCGCGCGGCACCATTGATGTCTCGGTTATTGTCAAAGAACAGCAGGATGAACGCGCTGGAATCCGTTGTGTCCGAGCGCATGCTGCTGACGCCTGCAATCTGGCCAAGCCTGCGTTCCAGCGGGGTAGTGACTGCACTGGCGAGTTGCTGGGGTGAACTGCCGGGCTGCGTGGCGATAACGTAAATGACCGGCACGGAAATATTGGGCAGGTCCGCCACCGGCATGGCGCGGTAGGCAAAAAGACCCGCCACCATAAAGGCAACCGCCATAAGGGTTGTGCCAACGGGGCGCATGATGAACAGCCGACTGAAAGACACCGGCAGGGCTCCTCTGGCTTTGCGGGGTAGTCAGGTGTGTGTCTACCCGGCCGTGCTAGTTCTGCTGCGTGGGGGAGGCATCGGGTAAGTTGATGTCAATCCGCCCTTTGCCATCGCGCTCCGTTGCCACGATGCCGGTGGCTTTGTGGACACTGATGTTGCCACTCCCCAGCACATGCAGGGCCGCAACATCCGTTGTGCCGCCAAAACTGGCATTCCCCTTGCCAGCGTTGGTGATGTCCAGCGCCTTGAGTGTTCCCGCAGGCGCACTCAGGCTGGCTGTGCCAGCAAGATAGACGGCCAGAGCCGGAGCCTTGATCTGGCGGATGGTAATGGGGGCGGAGGTGGTGGAGCGCAGGCGCGCCGGGCCTGCCAGTGTGTCAATGCGGATAGGCCCCGAGGAGTCCGATGCCAGATCAATCGGTCCGGTCAGGCCCAGCTCAATACCCCCCGAACCGGACTGGATGGACATGGAGCCTTTACGGTCATCAATGACAATACGGGTCGCCTGCGGGCTGTCTATGGCCAGCGGCATGGCCGATGGTGTGTGCAGTGCAAGGTTCTGCCCGCTGGTGCAGCCCGTCTGTGTCAGCGTTATGGTGCCATCCGCTGCGGTGGCGCTTTGCAGGCCAGTGGGCCATGCCCCCGGAATGTCCACTCCGTCAGACAGGGTGCTGTCGGTTACAACATGCAGGCTGCTCAGGCAGGGAGCACTGACCTGTACGCGTTGGCCGGGTAGGGGCCGCGCCTGTGCGCCCGCGCTCAGGCACAGGGCGAGGGCGCAGAACACGGCGGTACGGCGGGGCAGGGCAGGGGAATGGTGCATGCCTGCGTTTGTGCCAGCATGGGGGGCGGGCGTCCATACTCTATCCTAATGCCGGGCGCCGTTCCCGCCTGTGCCGCCCATCAGGGCGTCATGCAGCCTGTCCAGTGCTTCGGCCAGCGAATCATGGGCGCGTTTGCCCTTGCTGCCAACAATGGTGACTGTGGTGGTCATGCCCGCGGCAAGCTGGGTGCCGGGGGGAATGCTGTCGATCTGTACCCGAACGGGAATACGCTGCGCCAGCCGCACCCATGTATAGACCGGGTCCACCGATGGCAGGCCCTGTGTGGAAGGCGTTGCATTGGGGGTGGCAATCCCGCGTGTAATGCTGGTGATATGCCCCCACATGGGCTGGCGGTAGCCCATAAGGTCCAGCCGGGCGCGGTCACCGATATGGATGGAGCGGATTTTGGTTTCCTCAAAATATCCGTCCACCCAGTAGGAGGAGGCATCAATGACCTGAACGTTCGCCTTGGCCGCGGTGGCATAGTCCCCCACACGCATGATCAGGTTGTTGACGTAACCGGTTACGGTGCTGCGCACATGGGTTCGGTCAAGGTTGATATTGGCCTGCGAAAGAGCCGCCATGGCCGAGGCATACTGCGCTCTGGCAACTTCCGCCGTAGCCTGAAACACCTGTTTTTCCTCGCGGGAGGCAGCTGCGTCGGTCAGGTTGTTGCGCCGGTTTTCCTGCGCGGTCCTGAGCACCATGTCCGCCTGCCGCTCATTAACCAGAGCGGTGGCGGAGGCCACAGCCACCTTGAAGTCAAAGGGATCAATATCGTACAGAACGTCGCCTGCATGGACAAACTGGTTGTCGCGCACCCTGATGTCTATGATCTGCCCGGAAACACGCGGCGCAATATCGGCCACCTGTACGCGTACCTGCCCGTTACGGGTCCATGGGGCGGCGGTATAGTAATCCCACAGGACAAAGCAGACCACGGCCGCAATGGCCAGAATAATGCCGGTCGTCACAAATTGCAGGAGGCGGCGCGCGCGTTCAAACACGGTGGAAAAGCTCTTTCACAGAAGGATGGTGTAAAGGCCGACAAGGCAGATCAGAATGCCAAATTCGGCCAAGGGCAGGTTCCACACCACACGGCGGGCGCGCACCTTCGCCAAAAGCGGGTTGAGCGCCAGCAGGGTGGCAATGGCCAGCCCCGCATGCACCACAAAGGACGACACCAGCAGGCCGCCAATATCCAGAACAGGTTGAAGCTGCATGTTAGCGGGCCTTCCACTGCTGGTCCGGCACGGGCAGCAGGTCATACAGGTGCAGGGCGGAGCGGTTGTGCTCAAGCAGCCGGATTGCGCCCACCATGGCGGATACGGCGGCAAGGGCCGTGGCCATCTGTCCGTGGGGCAGGCCTATGGCGTGGTCGAGCAGAATGCGGGCCTTGTGCCGCATACGCACCAGAGCGGCATCCACGTTGTAGATAATGGTGGAGCGGTAGGCGGATTCCGCATCCAGCCGGATAGCGGGAATGGTGGCGGCGCGTTGCAGGTGGCGGCGTGCGCGGGCCAGTTCAAGGTTCAGGGTATCCAGGCTGGCAAGGCGGGCAAAAACACGCTGGCGTGCCTTGTTGGCGGGCAGGTAACGGTTCCATTCCAGAATACGGCACAGCCGGTCGTAGTGGCGGCTGATCAGTGCGGAACCTGCCTGCTCACCATGTCCTTCAAACTGGAGCAGCAGGTCGTGCCCGATGGTAATGCCTACCCTGAACCGCCTGCGGGATGCGGAGGGGGGCAGCAGCAGCACGAGTGAAATAAAGATCAGGATCGCGGCGAACAGATACAGCACATTGCGGTCAATAAAGCTGGATGGCTCGTAATTCTGCTGGTCAGCGACCCCCAGAATAACAAAAAAGAACACCCCGGCGTTAAAGCCGACCGTGGCGGTTCGAGGGTGCATGAGCAGCAGGCAGCCGCCAAAAATAACGGGAATGATGGCCATGGCCAGAAAAGGCATGTCCGCCCCGTGGGGAAGTACGCCAAAGTTCAGCACCGCGGCCACAATAATGGCCAGTGGCGTGCCCAGCAGTGCCCCCATGCCAAAGCCGCGCACATTGTAGGTTGTGGCGGCAAGGGTCAGGATAATGGCCACCTGCGACAGCGCTGAATACGTGGCCGGAATATCGGAAATAATGCATAGCCCGGCCGCTACGGAAAAGCCGATAAGCGTGCGCAGGCCGTTGAGCAGTGCGGCAATGACGTCGTCATGCTGTTCAATCTTGAGTTCGGGGGCCTGTGTGCGCGCCCGCTGGCCATGTTCAAACGCATCTATGCCATCCACCGCCCAGCGCGTGTCGGACAGCAGGGCCATGGAGCGTTCGATCAGCCAGGCTTCATCCAGCGTCGGGCCAAGGCTGAGTTCGTTTTTATGCGCCTCGCGCGCAAGGTCTTCCAGATCACGCACGGCCTGCGCGGGGGAGTCAACTGGCGTGCCATCACCAAAGGAATCGCGGATGTGCCTGAGCACTGTGGCCGAAACCTCTCCCGTGCGTAGCACAAGGGCAATGGCCTGACTGCACGAGAGCATTTCCAGCAGGGCCACCATGGCCGAGCGCGCGCCCGCAAGCCGCAGTCTTGCATCGGGCAGTTCGGTCTTGGCGAAGGAGATCTGCGATGTCAGGGCAATAATTTCCCCTGCGAGACCCGCGCAGGTCATGCTGTCGGGAATGCTGTGGCCAGCCAGTGCATCCTTGGCAATGCGGCGCACCATGTCCGATGTGCGGCGCAGGTTGGCGGTCAGTTTTTCAAACGCGGTGGGGGAGCCAAAAATGTCATTGATCGCGGCGGTGGAGGCAATGCCCACCACAATGCAGGATACGCGGTTGAGCGTGACGTCAAAAATCGCTGCCGGGTTATCAATGCAGCTGATCCCGACAATGGCAACCGTATAGCCCGAGAGCATGGCCGCATAAGCCCGAAAGTCGCGCTCCAGCGTGCCCATAATGGTGCATAATGTTAGCCATAGCGCCACGCCCCCCAGGAAAACCCCGCGTTCCTGATTAAAGCAGGCGGTCAGGAAAAGGGCGACAAACGCACCAATAATGGTGCCTGCCAGGCGGTACAGTGCTTTGGAGAGAACCTGCCCACGCAAGGGCTGGGCCAGAATCATGACCGTAACCGCCGCCGTACCGGGGGAGGAGAGCTGGAGCCAGAACGCCGCGCTCAGTGCCAGTACGGCAGACAGCCACGTACGCAGGCAGAACAGGAACCAGCCCGGAGAAAACACGGAGGGCGGGAGCTGGAGGAACCAGCCCTTCCATCCCGGTCTGTGTAGGAAAGCTGTTTTCTCAGCGGTCATCTGGGTCTGCTTTTGTTGTGGCCACTGAGGTGGGACTGCTCCCGAATCCGTCTTGTCGGGTGCATATTAAAATAAAATATAATGTTTAAGGGAAGTTCTGCCCATAGTCTGGCATTGCGCTCAACGCGCAGCAGACCTGAAGAGTAAGCCTGCAAACTATAATGGGCCTAATCAATTGCGGATCAGGCGCATAGCGCAGTGTCCTGCTGCGGCTCTGTGCTGGCCGTCATGCCATATTCGATCTTGCCGGGTGACTGGTGGTGCGGGCACAACAGTGTGTATGAAAATTGTTCATACCTCTGACTGGCAGATAGGCCGGACCTTCAGCTTTGTGGATGATGATGCCTTGGGCGCGCTGCAGGCCGAGCGGCTGAATGTGATCGAGCGCATAGGCATGCTCGCACGGGCGCAAGGGGCTGCCCATGTGCTGGTCGCAGGTGATGTGTATGAGCACGAAACCCCCTCGGGGCATACATTGCGCCAGCCCATGGAGCGCATGCGTCAGTTTGCGGATATAAGCTGGCACCTTATTCCCGGTAACCACGATGCCCATACCCCTCAGGGCGTATGGACCCGCCTGCAACGTGAGAACGCAGTGCCAGCCAATGTTAAGCTCCACCTTGCCTCCGCACCGGTTGAACTGGATGGCGCGCATAATGCCTGGCTGCTGCCTGCCGTCTTGCAGCGGCGGCACACCCTGTCGGACCTGACGGCGTACATGGATGATGCCCCTACCCCTGAAGGGGTTTTGCGCATAGGCGTTGCCCACGGCTCGGTCGTGGGGTTCGGGAATGAGGAAGAAGCCCAGAACAACCCCATAGCCATTGACCGGGCCACCCGGGCGGGGCTCGCCTATCTGGCACTGGGGGACTGGCACGGTTTTAACAGGATCAATGACCGCACGGTGTACGCGGGCACGCCGGAGGTGGACCGGTTTGGCACCGGGGGTAATGGTGGGGGAGAATGCGTTGTGGTGGCGTTTGATGGCCCCACAGCTCCGCCACGGTTGAGCACGCACAGAACAGGCCGCTTTACATGGAGCAAGTTTGAAAACGTGGTGCTGACCAGCAGCGCGGACATTCATGCGCTGGAAAGCCGCGTGCGCGCCATAGCCCCCGAGCAGCCTCATACCATTCTGGCATGGCTGGAGGTTGGCGGCATGCTGGGGGTGGACGATCTGGCGCTTTATGAGAGTCTGATCGACCACCGCCTGCGTAGTGCGCTGGCCTGCCTGCGGCTGAGTGGTGCCCCCGGCCTTGCCGCCGGGGCGGATGATCTGGATATGCTTGGTACATCCGGGCCAGTGCGTGCGGCTGCCGCTGCCCTGCTGGAACAGGTGAATGCCGGTGGGGCTGAAGCCAGTGTTGCGCAGGAGGCGCTGCAAAGGCTCTTCCTGCTCTGGGGTGAAGTGCGGAGGGCAACGCCATGATCCTGACAGATATCCAGATTGAAGCCGTGCGCCGTTTTGCCTCCCCCGTTCGGGTGGAAGGGCTGGGCGCTGGGCTGAATATTCTGGCCGCCCCCAATGAGGCCGGTAAATCCACCGTGCTCAAGGCGCTGCGCACCGCGCTGACCCTGCGGCACACTTCCAAAGCCCAGCCGTTCAAGGACCTGCTGCCTTATGGTGGGGGTTCACCCCATATTGGCGTGGCCTTTACATGGAAAGGCCAGTCTTGCTGGCTGGAAAAAAAATTTGGCAGCAGCTATCTCGCCCGGCTGGATCTGGGCGCTGAACGGTTTGATGGGGAGGAGGCGGAGGAACGCCTGCAAGCCCTGTTCGAGCTGGAAAAGGTCAGCAAGTTCGAAGCCGCGGGGCTGTGGAACGCCCTGCTGGTGGAGCAGGGTGAAAGCTTTGCCCAGCCTGCGCTGCAAGGGGGCGGGCGGGCCAGCCTTCAGGCCTGTCTGCAACAGAACATACAGGGCGTAACCGGCACGGCCGAGGCCAGCGCCATGCTGGCTCTGGTAAGCAAACGGCTGGCCCAGTACCAGACCGCAACAGGCAAAACCAGCCAGCGTATGCGGCAGGTGCAGGAGGAGGGCGAGCAGGCCCGTGCTCAGGTCGCCACCCTTCTGGCCCGCAAGGAGGCTTTGCAGGAGGATATCAGCGCGCTGGAGCAGATCCGGCGCACGCTGGCCCAATGCAACAACCCCGAACGGCGCAGGCAGGACGAGGCAAAACTCGTGGCCCTGCGGCAGACACGTGAGCAGTTGCGCGGGCTTGTGGCGCAGGAGCAGGCAGCGCAGGCGCAACTGAGTGCAGCCGAGCAGAACGTGCAGTATATTCAGGCCGAGCAGGAACGCCGCCAGACCCGCCGGGCAGATATTGCCCGGCTGGAGCAGGTTCTGGCCGATGCCCAAAGTGGGCACACCCAGCTCAGCCTTGCTGCGGGGGAGGCAGACCAGAAACTGGCTCAAGCACAGGCCAGCCTTAAAGCCGCCTTAGGTCGGCACCAGCAGGCGCACACTATGGTGTCGCGCGTCATGCACAAGGCTGCGCTGGCGCATAACCAGCAGGCCATAGCGCAGGAGCGTGCTGCGTTTGAGCGGGCGAATACCGCCTGTGCAAGGCTGGAAAAAGCACAGGCGGCCCTGCGCATCATGCCTGTGGATGCGGCTTTCATGCGCCGTCTGGCCAAGGCCGTGCAGGCGGTGCATCAGGCACAGGCCAGCATGCAGGCGCAGGCCACACGGTTTGAAGCAACCCTGCTCCCCGATGCAGCCGGTACGGTATGGCTGAATGGCAACCCCTGCCCGGTTGGTCCCCAGTCCCTCACCGATGTGAGCGAACTGGTGGTGGATGGTGTGGGCCGCTTTACCATAACCCCCTCAACCCAGCAGAGTGACGCGCTGCATGCAGCCCTTGCCACGGCCCAGAGCGCGCTGGATAGTCTGTTGCAAGAGGTCGGATGCCACGGCGTGGAGCAGGCTGAAAGCCAGCACGAGGCCCGCAGGCAGGCCGAGCGGGACGTGGAGCAGGCCAGTGCCGAGTGTATGGCGCTTTTATGTGTGCCCCAGCCCAGCGATATTGCCGCTGCTCTGGACGCATTGCGGCAGAAGCTGAACGAGCGGGAGGCCCTTTTTGCCAGGGAGCAGACCGCTCAGGCGGATTGCCCCGAAGATGAAGGCGCTCCGCCGGATGTGGAGCAGGCCCGTGCGCAGGAGCAGGATGCGCTTATGGCGGTGGAAGCCGCCCGCCAGCAGGAGCAGGAAGTGCTTACCCTGCACCGCACGGCCCATACCCGGCTGGAGCAGGCTCTTGCCCAGTTTGCACAGCAGCAGCAGGCGCTCCAGCGCGACCGGCGTGAACTGGATGTGTGGGTTGAGCGCGAACCCGACCCGGCTCTGCTGACCCGCGCCATCCGCAGCGAGCAGGACAGGCAGCGCGCACAGGCCGAACTGGCCCGGATTGCCCACATACGCCAGCAGGAGGAACCGCTAAGCGTGGTGGAGCAGGGTATTCTCCGCCGCGAACAGGCTATGGAGCACCTGCGCGAGCAGATTACGCGCCTGTCCATGGACCAGATGGAGCGCGAAACACGGATCCGTCAGGCGGAAGGGGATGGGCTGGATGAGCAGCTTGCCAGTGCGGAACGCCACGCAGCACAGACGCAGGGGGAGCTGGAGGCATGGGAGCGCGAGCGCGCAGCCCTTGCGTTGCTGGAGGCCACGCTGCTTCAGGCCGAAACCACACAGACCGAGCGGTATCTGGCCCCGCTGGTGCAGGCCATGCAGCCCGCTTTTTCCGCCCTGTTCCGTGGCGCGACACTGGAGGTGGATACGCAGTTCGCCCTGACCGGCCTGACCCGCCAGCGCGCAGAGGAGGTAAAGGACCTGTCGGATGGCACACGCGAACAGATTGCCGTGCTGGTCAGGCTCGGATTTGCGGAACTGCTGCACAAACGCGGGGCCCCCGCCATTCTGGTGCTGGATGACGCGCTGAGTTTTTCAGACTCCCAGCGGCTGGAAACCCTGTTTGATGTGTTGTCCGATGCCGCAACGCGTGTGCAGGTCATACTGCTGACCTGCCACGCGGAGCAGTTTACCCCCCTGCAGGGCAGGATGCTGAGCCTGCGCCCGATGGAGCGGTTTGTCGTTCCGAACTGATTACAGAACCGCGTTGAACTGAAGCCCCATAACGGCCGCATCGTGGAACACGGTGCTGCCACCGGGGCGGTTGATGTACTGGAAGTCCGGCTGTAACGAAATGCCGGGCGCTACATGGGCGTTATAGAACACTTCGTAAATATTTTCGTGCGACTGAATGCCCCATACCTTGCCCCACTGGTTGGAGGGGAAGGGAACACCGGCCATGCTTGCGGCTTCCTGCTGCAAGGTGGAGGCGCGGCTCATCAGCTCCCACTGGTACATGATCCCCACGCTATCCATCGGGCGGCCCCATCTGGCCCCGGTTTCCACCATGCCAGCCCAGATATGGTGGGACATGGCGGTGGTGTGCCCGTCGGACCACATCCAGCCCGCCAGAGCAATCAGGCCGTTGGTCGGACCATCGCCATTGCGGATAAGCATCTGGTCGGCCATGACCCATGCGCTGGCACGGCCTGCGCGGTAGCGTTTGGGCATTCCGGTTTCAATCCACGCATTGCCATGGATGTCATCCACCAGGTCGGGGTAGCTGGAATTGTCATAGCCAAAACCGGCCTTGTAGTGCCCGTTCAGGTGGTCTTTGCCAAATTTGGGCAGCCAGCCCACTTCCACGGGGGAGGAGAACTTGCCCAGACCATCCTGCGCCCATGCCCAGCCGGAAATGCCGCCGTTAAACGCATGGGGGGAAACAGCAAACAGCGCACCCATGATGTAGGTATTGCTTGTGGGCATCACGCGCACCACAAAACCAAGATTGCCCGAAGGCCAGTCACGCGAGCCTTCAGTGTATTTTGTGGGGGCGGGGTTACCGCACATGGCCACGTTCATGTACATGCAGAACAGGGGGGAAGCGGCAAAAAAGCTGCCCGGCGGGATCCAGCCAGCACTGACATCCACACGGTTTTGGAAAAACGAGTGCTCGGCATACAGGTAGACAAGGTGGGCCACCACGTTACCACGTGCGCCATAAATCTGCTGCACGCCACCAATGGAGTCCCCGATATAATCGTTGCTCAGGCTCCGCCCATGGCCGTTGACGACCATCATATGGGTCCACAGATTCCTGAACAGGTCCGTATTGGTCAGCTTGCCCCAGTCCACATCCAGTTCAACACCGACCTGACCCGCATTGGTCACGCCCTGCCTGCGTCCCCCCCGGAAGTTGCCTGCCAGTTCCTCATGCACATCGGCCAGAATATGGATGCCGTGGCTGAGCAGCCAGGGTTGCGCACCACCCCAGTTGCCAAAAAAATGGTCCTTGCCATAAGGAGCAGAAAACAGGGGGCCGGGGTCTTCAACCAGATTGGCCTCGTTATCAACTTCCAGACTGGGTAAAAGACCAATAGAACTGTTGCCACCGGGCAGAAGCTGCGCCCGGGCGGGAAGGGCCGAAGCCACAAAGAGTAAAAGGAAGGCAAAAAGCCAGAAGGTGCGAAAAGGAAAAAAAATACGTTTGGTCATGATCCCAATTTTTTTTGTCTTTGGATTGACCTTGCGCGTGAGCAACAGGATCAATCATGGTTTATCGGGGTGTAACAACTCCAGTTCCTAAATGTTTTTTAGGGCCGATGCAGGCAAAAGGTTGCCTTTGAGGGCTTATTTTCTGCCTCAGACGGCTATTATTCATTCCCCTGATGCGTTTTTGCATCATAGTTGCGGAGATATAACAGTCAGCCATGTCCAAGATAGATACGAACCGACCGTTCTTGCCTGTGCGTATAGCTGTTATGACTGTTTCGGATTCGCGCACAGTGGAGACGGACACCTCCGGCGCAGCCCTTGTGGCCCGGATCGAGACCGCAGGGCACACAGTAGCAGCACGCACCATTGTTTCGGATGATGCGGACCTGATTGCAGCGCAGTTGAGCGCATGGATTGCGGACCCGCTGGTGGATGTGGTCATCACCAACGGCGGCACCGGTGTTACCGGGCGCGACGTAACGCCAGAGGCGTTCGAGCGCGTTTTGGAAAAGCGGATTGAAGGGTTTGGCGAACTGTTCCGCATGCTGTCCTACCAGAAAATCGGCACATCCACCATTCAGTCACGCGCCGTGGCAGGTGTTGCAGGTGGTACCTACCTGTTTGCGCTCCCCGGCTCCACGGGTGCGGTCAAGGATGGATGGGACGATATTCTGGTGTTCCAGCTCGATAGCCGCCACCGTCCGTGTAACTTTGTGGAACTGATGCCCCGCCTGCGCGAAGGGCTGAAGGAAACCTCGCACCATGACTGATGATGTAAAACTGCTGATGCTGGCGGGTGACTACGTGGAGGACTATGAGATCATGGTCCCGTATCAGGCCCTTTCCATGCTGGGATATACGGTGGATGTGGTCTGCCCGGGCAAAAAGGCGGGGGACAAGGTTCTGACCGCCATCCATGATTTTGAAGGGGCGCAGACTTATAGCGAAAAACCCGGCCACGCCTTTACGCTGACCGCGGATTTTGATGCGATCGACACGGATGATTATCTGGGCCTTATCGTTCCCGGTGGCAGAGCGCCTGAGTATCTGCGGCTTAACCCAAGGGTGCTTGAGATTGTGCGCGCCTTCGCGGACCGGCCTCTGGCGGCG
Organism: Acetobacter fabarum; assembly: GCF_040702925.2. Classification (GTDB taxonomy): domain Bacteria; phylum Pseudomonadota; class Alphaproteobacteria; order Acetobacterales; family Acetobacteraceae; genus Acetobacter; species Acetobacter fabarum_B. The sequence goes on from NZ_JBFCXX020000002.1 coordinate 79,811, forward strand.
ATCTGCCACGGCGCGCAGTTGCTGGCAGCGGCTGGGGTTATCAGGGGGCGCAAGGTTTCAGCCTACCCGGCATGCAGGCCGGAAGTGGAACTGGCGGGCGGCATTTATGCCGATATTGCCGTGACAGACGCCGTAACGGATGGTGAGCTGGTCAGCGCTCCCGCATGGCCTGCCCACCCGGCATGGCTTGCCCAGTTCCTGAAGGTGCTTGGCGCAAATATCAGCATTTAAGCCACGCGGCGCATGACCTGACCCTGTCATGGGGGTGCGCTGGTCTGGCCCGCGCAGGTCCCCGGCTCCGTATGGGTGCCGGGGCTGCTGGCAGTTTAGTAGCCGTTGACGGCGGGGCGGTTGAGGATGGCCATCAGCTCACGTCGGGTATCGGAATTATCCCGGAACACACCCAGCATGGTGCTGGTGACCATGGACACGCCGGGTTTGTGCACGCCGCGCGTGGTCATGCACTCATGCGCGGATTCAATAATCACGGCTACACCATGGGGTTCAAGCACGTCATTGATGGTGTTGGCGATCTGGGCGGTCATGCGTTCCTGAATCTGGAGGCGGCGGGCATAGGCATCCACCACGCGGGCCAGTTTGGAAATACCGACAACCCTCTGGCGCGGCAGGTAGGCAACATGGGCCCGCCCAATAATGGGGGCCAGATGGTGCTCGCAGTGGCTTTCAAAGCGGATGTCGCGGAGCAGAACAATCTCGTCATACCCTTCGACTTCGGAAAAAGTCCGGCGGAGCAGGTTGGCCGGGTCAATGGCATAGCCTGAAAAAAAGTCGGTATAGGCACGGGCGACACGGGCAGGTGTGTCCAGCAGACCTTCACGCGTTGGGTCATCGCCTGCCCAGCGCAGCAGGGTACGTACAGCCTGTTCGGCTTCCTGTTGGGTGGGGCGGTCCGTGTTGTGCTCAGGCACGCTCATGCCGGTCTCCTGCTTTGGTTATTGGAGCTGGTGGTTCTGGAAAGGGCTATCCAGGCTGAAGGCGGGAATGGTCACGTCAAACCGGGTGCGGTCCGTGGTGGCCTGCAGCAGGTAGGACCCGCGCATGAACCCCCCGGGCGTGGAAAGAGACGCGCCAGATGTATATTCGTAAAGCGTGCCGGGCTGGATAATGGGCTGTTCCCCTACAACACCCTGCCCATGCACATGCTCCGTGCGGCCGGATGTGTCGGTAATATGCCATGTCCGTTCAAGCAGTTGCACCGGCCTGTTGCTGTCGTTGCCAATGCGGATACGGTACACCCAGCAGTAACTGTGCTCATCCGGCTCGGACTGGTCAGACAGCCAGAACACCTGCACCAGCACACGAATGCCATCGGTGACGGCTTCGTACACAGGGAGGGGGGAGAACAGTTCGTTCAGAGCTTCTTCCGGGGATTGTGGAAGGGGGGCGACGGCCCAGTCGGCCATGGGTCTCCAGCTCCTGCAAAATGGAAAAGGGTTCGGCCCAGATCAGCCGTTCCGTGTGCTAGGTCCGCATTGGGTGCGAGAGCGTGCCAGTATCATGAACATGGGGGTTGTGCAAAGCTGCATCCAGTACAGGGAGTACAGGCCATGCCCCTCTGGCGCCCCTTTGGCCATGGCCCTTGTCCCTGAGTGGAAGGGGGCAGGCCATGGCCGGGCAGGCGGGTGTGGTGCTTACAGCGCCTTGAGTGCGGCAACGCCGCGCGCCAGATCGTCTATCAGGTCCGCGCTGTCTTCAAGGCCGACGGAAAAGCGGATGGCACCATCCGTAATGCCAAGGGCTGCGCGTTCTTCGGGGCTGATCTTGGAATGCGTGGTGGTGGCCGGGTGGGTCACCAGCGAGCGGGAATCCCCCAGATTGTTGGAAATGGCGATCAGTTGCAGGGCGTTCATGAACGCAAAGGCTTCCTTCTGTCCGCCTTCCACAGCAAACGCCACAAGTGTGCCGTTGCCGGTCATCTGGCGCTGGGCCAGTTCGTATTGCGGGTGGTCCTTGCGGCCGGGGTAGCGCACCAGTTTGATACCCGGAGCCGATGCCAGATAATCCGCCACTGCGGCGGCGTTGCGGGCCATGGCTTCCACACGCAGGGACAGGGTTTCCAGCCCCTTGAGCATGACCCATGCGTTAAAGGGGGAGAGCGCATTGCCGGTGTTGCGCGTAAAGGGCTGGAGGGTTTCGGTTATCCAGTCCTTGCGGCCCAGCACTGCACCACCCAGCACACGGCCCTGACCATCAATGTGCTTGGTACAGGAATAAACCACCACATCCGCGCCGAGTTCGAGCGGTTTCTGGAAGATGGGAGAGGCAAACACATTGTCCACAATCACAATCGCACCCGCTTTGTGGGCACGTTCGGAAATGGCCGCAATGTCGAGAATATCGAGCATGGGGTTGGAGGGGCTTTCCAGCAGCACCGCATCCGTGGGGACAGACAGGGCTTCGTCCCATTCCGCCAGATTGCCACCATCCACAAACACGGTTTCCACGCCGTAGCGGGGCAGCAGGTGGTTTACAATCCAGTGGCAGGAGCCAAACAGCGCGCGGGAGGCCACAACACGCCCACCTGCCGTAACGTGGGAGAGCAGGGCGGAGGACACAGCCCCCATGCCCGTTGCCGTGGTTATGCACGCCTCGGCCCCTTCCAGATCCGCCAGACGGCGCTCAAGGGCTGCGGTGGTGGGGTTGCCAAAACGGCTGTACTGGTAGTGCTCCACCTCACCTGTAAAGGTTTTGGCGGCCTGTTCGGCGCTGTCGTACACAAAGCCTGATGTCAGGAAGAGGGCTTCGCTGGTTTCACCATATTCGGTGCGTTCCAGACCGGCATGGAGCTGGCGTGTGGCAGGGCGCCACGCCTTGGAAGGGGATGTCTGGTTATCACTCATGGGACTTGTATCCGGTTCTTTCGTGTCTGATCCATACCGTGGGGCAGGCGCAGGGCATGCGTCCAGCCGTGGGAGTGCATCTCTCAAATTGACCGTGGAAACCATGACGTCGGGTTATGCGCGCCGTCAAAGCCTCTTTAGCGCGTTTCTTTTACCTCGCCGCAAGCCGGCCTAACAAATCACGAGGGAAGGTTTCTTGCAGAAACATTCTGCCTTCTGGTTAGTCCCGCTTCTTATCATTCGTCAAGAATGTATTTTAACGTTTTGCAGGCACATTCCACAAAGCAGAGCTGTGGTTTTGGCTAGAGCAGGGCTTGCAGCAGGGGAATAAACGGCAGATCAGCATCAGGCATGGCGTAGCTGCGCAGGTCAGCCGGGGCAACCCAGGCCAGCTTCTGCCCTTCACGCGCGGTGGGGGTACCATGCCAGCGGCGGCAGAGATACAGCGGCATCAGCAGGTCAAAGCCGGGGTAGGCGTGCGAGGCAAATGTAAAGGGTGCCAGACACGCGCGCGACATATCCAGCCCCAGTTCCTCGTGCAGTTCGCGCACAAGGGCGGCCTCTGGTGTTTCTCCCGCTTCCACCTTGCCGCCGGGGAACTCCCATAGACCGGCCATGCTTTTGCCCTCCGGCCTGCGGGCGAGCAGGATACGGCCCTGTGCATCTATTAACGCGGCGGCGGAAACCAGCACCAGCTTGCGCTGTGTGGTGGCGGGGGCTGTGCTCATGTCCAGATCAGTCCGGTTGGCTTCCATCATGGCAACAGGCAGTTCCGTGCCACGGGCGGTAAACATCTGCCGGTCAGTGCCGCAATGGCGGAAGCCTGCGTGTTCAAGAACGCGGATGGAGGCAGGGTTATCCTGTGCTGCCGTTGCGCGCAGGGCGGTAATATCCAGATGGGCCAGCGCCCAGCGCGTCATGCGGGTGGCGGCATGGGTGGCAATGCCCTGCCCCCAGTAGGGGCGGCCAACCCAGTAGCCCAGAATACCCACACGCCCCACCTGCGGCATGGTGTGGATACGCACCCCAATACAGCCCATAAAAGCCCCGTCGGGTGCGGTTATGGCAAAATGGTAGCCTTCGCCGCTGGCCTGCATCTGGCAGGTGGAGGCGATCCAGCTATCCGCCAGATCCCGGGGGTAGGGGAAGGGCAGGCGGCTGAGCATGCGCACCACCTCCCAGTCATTGACCAGGTGGTGCAGGGTTGTTGCATCATCAGGGTGGAGCGGGCGCAGGCGGCATGGACCCGCATCCAGTAACAGTGGTCCGGTATCAGGCATGAGACTCGCTGGCAGGAGGAATGCCACATTCAACCAGCAAAGCCCGGAGCGCGTTAATCACGGGGAAGACCTCCACATTGTGGTCCCCGCCCAGTTCGCGCCATGCGTTCTGCTCCAGTTCAACAATCTCGCGGTCTTCGGCAAAAATCCGCTCGGTAAAGGCAACAAGCAACGGCCATGCCATATCCAGAATGCCGGGGATTTTGGGGCGTTTGACCGAGAGCAGGCCAAAGGTCCGGTTGGTCAGTTCATCAGCGCTCTGGGGGGTGTACACAATCCACAGGTCCATCACCGGGTCTTCATCCCCGGTCTGGATGCGCAGGGTCTGGTAGGGGTAGTCCGTGCGGATGGTCATGACATCCCGGTGTTGGAATTTTTCCGACACGTCACGCCGCTCGCCAAAAATCAGGGCTTCGCCAAAGGGCTGTTTGCCCCCTGTGCGCGCAAAGCTGTAGCGGGCTTCCACCAGACCGGGCTCGCGCTTCTGGCCCAAAAAGCGGGGCTTCATCTGGCCCATCTGTTTGGAGTGCATGAACTGGTGGTTCATATCCATCAGGTTTTCATGCATGAAGCTGTAGTGGCAGCCAACGGTGCGGCCAAAATAGCGGGTTTTGTAGGCGGGGCTATCCGCCCTTGCCAACTGCGGGGCCAAGGGCACGCTATCGGCTTTTTCCGGGTCGCCGGGAAAAACAAAGATCATGCCGTTCTGTTCGCGGCAGGGGTAGGTGCGTACCCCGTTGGGCAGCTTGCCCTTGCCCAGATAAGGTACGTCAATGCACCGGCCGGAGCGGCCATAGGCCCAGCCATGGTAGCAGCATTTGACCGAACTGCCCGCGACAACCCCTTTGCTGAGTGGCACCTGCCTGTGGGCGCAGCGGTCTTCCAGCGCAAAAATGGAGCCGTCCACCGGGCGCACCAGTGCTATGGGCTGGCCAGCGTAACGCGTGCCTATGGTTTTTCCGGGCTTGAGTTCGCGCGACCATGCAACCGGGTACCAGTAGTCCGGGTTGGAGCGTACCCTGCGTATGTCCGTTGTGTCCGAGCGTGTTTCGGCCCCAAAGGACGTATCATCAGAACTGGGCGGTACTGTCTGGTTCATGTCGCCTCGAATCAGGGGGACCTCCACGGCATCGGGTCGATGCCGCCATTTGCGAACGCTATCTCAACTTATACCCATGTGGGATGCAAGACCATAAGGGCCGGTTGCGCAAATTAATGCGCCGCCAGCTCGGCTGTCAGGGCCTCTATGAACTGGTATGCTACACGGCCCGAGCGGCTGCCACGGGTAATGGCCCATTCATTGGCGCGGGCCAGCAACACATCGGCCGAAATGGGCAGGTCGCGGGTCTGGGCATAGGTCTGGACCATATCGGTATAGGTATCCTGCTCGCAGGCATGGAAGCCAAGCCACAGGCCAAACCGGTCGGAGAGGGAGACTTTTTCCTCCGTGGCTTCGGAAGGGTTGATGGCGGTTGAGCGCTCGTTTTCTATCATGTCACGCGGCATCAGGTGGCGGCGGTTGGATGTGGCGTAGAACAGAACATTCTCCGGCCGCCCGGCAATGCCGCCATCCAGCACGGATTTGAGAGCTTTATAATCCCGGTCTTCTTTTTCAAACGACAGGTCATCGCAGAACAGAATGAAGCGGCGGTGATTTTCACGCAGCAGGCTGAGCAGCAGGGGCAGGCTTGTCAGGTCCTCGCGCTGGATTTCTATCAGCGCGACCCGCCCCTGCCCCGGCGTGCAGGCTTTGCCGTCCACCTGGTTGACCAGCGCATGCGCCCCCTTGACCAGAGAGGACTTGCCCATACCGCGCGCTCCCCACAGCATGGCGTTGTTGGCGGGCAGGCCGTGGGCGAAATGGCGCGTGTTTTCCAGCAGAATGCGCCGTTGCAGGTCTATGCCCTGCAACAGGTCCACGCTGACATGGGCCACATGGGGGATGGGCAGCAGCCGCCCGCGTTCTGGCAGCCAGACAAAAGCATCCGCCGTATCCACCCCTTCCAGCGTCGCGGGGGGAGGGGAGAGGCGCTCCAGAGCCGCGGCAATACGGTCCAATGCTGGCAGCAGGGTCTGGTTCATCGGCTTTTATTCCTTATTAGATGGTCTTTCTGGCGGTCTTTCGTCAGCATGGGAGCTTGACGCGGGAGGATTGAAAATTATGGTCACTTCTTCTGTTTTCGCAACCAGCCATTGTTGAAGGTCTGTACCTTATGTCCAATTTTCTTATCCCCGCTGCTTACGCCCAGACAGCCGGAGGCTCTGGCGGTGCTTCGGGCATTATGTCCTTTTTGCCGTTCGTGGCTGTTTTTGCCATTATGTACTTTCTGCTCATCCGCCCCCAGCAGCAGCGCCAGAAGCAGCTTAAATCCGAGCTTAAGGCCCTGCGCCGTGGCGACCGGATTGTAACAGCCGGTGGTGTTATCGGTGTTGTGCAGCGCACCAGAGAAGAGTCGAACGAAGTGGAAGTGGAAATTGCACCCAACGTGCGCGTTATGGTCATGCGTGAAACCATTTCCACCGTGCTGACCAGCACAGCCAAACCCGCCAACGACTGAGCCCCAGCCGGGGCCGGGTACCGTTACAGGAACGAGACGGGGTCTATATCGACCTCAACGCGTACGTGCCTGTCCAGTGGAACCAGCCCCAGCCAGCGGTGCAGGATAGGTTGCACCGCAATGCTGCGCCATGTGCGGAGCAGCAGGCGGCGGCGGTGCCGTCCGCGCAGGATGGCAAGCGGGGCCGGAGATGGCCCCAGTACCTGAATCCCCTCCCCATAGGGAGCGGTGCGGCCAAAGCGGGCTGCTGCATCATCCGCCGCCTGAGGTGTATCCGCGCTGATGATCAACGCCGCCAGTCGTCCATATGGTGGCCAGAAGCCGGGGCGGCGCTGTTCGGCCTCCTGCTCCATGAACTGGTCAAAATCGCCCGAAAGCAGGGCCTGCATAACAGGGTGTTCGGGTGTGTAGCTTTGCAGCACCACCCGCCCCGGTGCGCTGGCACGGCCCGCGCGGCCTGCAACCTGATGCAGAAGCTGGATCGTGCGTTCCCCAGCCCGCAGGTCCGCCCCCCCAAGCCCCAGATCGGCATCCACAATGCCTACCAGTGTCAGATGGGGGAAGTGCCAGCCCTTGGCCACAATCTGGGTGCCGATAATCAGGTCCACTTCACGGCGGGCAATTCTGGCAACCGCTTCTGCCGTGGCGGCAGGCCCCCCAAGCGTATCGCTCGACATGACAAGAATACGCGCATCGGGGAAGTTCTGGCGGGCTTCCTCTGTTATGCGCTCAATCCCCGGGCCAATGGCGGTCAGGCTATGCTCGGTTTTGCAGTTCGGGCATACGGGGGGCATGGGCTCCGTATGGTCGCAGTAGTGGCAGCTGAGCACCTGACGGTTGCGGTGCTCCACCAGCCATGCGGTGCAGTGCGGGCATTCCATGCGGTGGCCACAGGTGCGGCACAGCGTAAGAGGGGCATATCCCCGGCGGTTGAGGAACAGCATGGCCTGCTCCTCCCGCCCTAATGTGGCGGCTATGTCTTCCACCAGTCTGGGGGAGAGGAACAACCCACGTTCAGGTGGAGCCTCCCGCATGTCCAGCAGGTGGGTTTGCGGCAGGGATGCGCCGCCGTGGCGGGTGGGCAGCACAACGCGCTGGTAGCGCCCTGCCTGTGCGTTGGCCAGAGTTTCCAGACTGGGGGTGGCGGACACCACCACAGCGGCAAACCCTGCCAGTCTTGCACGCACCACCGCCATGTCCCGCGCGTTGTAGATCACGCCTTCTTCCTGCTTGAACAGGGATTCGTGCTCCTCATCCACAATAATCAGGCCGAGGTTGCAAAAAGGCAGGAACAGCGCCGAGCGCGCGCCCACAACCACCGTGGCGGACCCATCGGCCGCTCCCAGCCATGTCTGGCGGCGGGCCTTCTGCCCGATTTCGGAGTGCCAGACGGCGGGGCGCACGCCAAAGCGGCGGGTAAACCGGTCCATCCATTGGGCGGACAGGGCAATTTCGGGCAGGAGCACAAGGGCCTGCTGCCCCTGTTCCAGACAGGCGGCTATGGCTTCGAGGTAGATTTCGGTCTTGCCCGAGCCTGTTACCCCTTCGAGCAGGGTCACGGAAAATCTTTTATCCTGCACGCTGTGGCGCAGGGCTGTAGCAGCATCTTTTTGTGCCCCTTCCAGCACAGGGAGGTGGTGCAGCGGGTCGGGCTGGGCAAAGGGGCTGGCAGGTTCAAGCAGAACCGGGCGTAGTGCTCCTGCATCCGCCAGTCCTTTGACCACGCCAGCACTCACCTCCGCCGCACTGGCAATATCGGTTGTGGTGCGGGGGCTGCCATCCGCCATAAGGGCGAGCACCTTCTGCCGCGCGGGGGTTATGCGCAGTTCCTTAGGCGGGGTGGGGGGAGCGATCCAGCCCATGGCGGGGGCAGGTGTGGCGCCTTTCATGTGCAGGCGCAGGGTCATGGCCAGCACCATACCGGGGGGGGAGAGCGTATAGGCGGCCACCCAGTCCACAAACCGGCGGAGTTCGGCATTAAGCGGGGGGAGTTCCAGCCGTTCGGCCACGGCGCGCAGGCGGTTATCGGCCACTGTTTTGGCGGGTGTGGGGTGGGCAAGGTCCGGTGGCAGGGTGGTGTGTGTGTCCCAGACCACGCCGGTCTGGCGGCGGTTACCCAAGGGTACGCTCACAATATCGCCCGGTTTGAGCGCCATGCTGGCGGAGGCTTTGTAGTCAAACGGGCCGGTAAACGGCATGGGCAGCAGGACGGGCACGCGCAGCCCACCCGTTGCGGGCTGGTCCGTGCCGGAGGCATGCATAAAAGGGAGGGAAGGAGCCACTGCCATGCCCCTATGTTTAAGCGCGCAGCAGCGCAAAGAACAGGGGTTGTCTGTTGGGCTTTTTGCCCGAACGTAGGATAGAAGGGGGCAGAAGGCAGGAGGCACATGGGCATGACGGCCGAAGACGCGGTGCAAAAATTTCTGGCATGGATGGCGGTGGAAAAGCGGGCCTCCCTTTTGACCATAGATGCCTATCGGGGAGATCTGGCCCGTTTTCTGGCTTTTATGACCACACATCTGGGTGGCCCACCGGCCATGAGCGGGCTTGCCAGCATAACCCTGCGCGACCTCAGGGCATGGCTTGCGCACGAGGTGGCACAGGCGCAGGCGCAGGCCAACCGCCCCCATGCGCGCCGGAGCACGCCAGACCAGGCAGCTCGCACCCGGGCGCGCCGGGTTTCTGCCCTGCGTTCATTTTTTAAATATCTGGCGCGAAGGGAGGGGGTGGAGAATCCGGCTGTCTCGCTGTTGCGCCTGCCCCGTACCAAAAAAACACTGCCCCGCCCTCTGGCGCGCGAAGATGCGCTGGCCGCCCCGGATGATATTGCCAGTATGGCCCACACCGCCATGGAGGAGCAGCGGAACGCCACCCTGTTTCTGCTGCTATATGGCTGTGGACTGCGGATCTCTGAAGCACTGAACCTGAATATTGCTGACCTGCACACCATGGAAGGTAGTGGCGTCCTGCGGATTCACGGCAAAGGGGGCAAGGAGCGGCTGGTGCCTGTGCTCCCTGCCGTGTGCAAGGCGCTGGAAGCATGGCGCAAACGCCATCCAGCCCCCGCGCCGGACAGCCCGTTATTTGTCGGGGTCCGTGGGGGGCGCCTGCACCCCGCGATTGCCCAGAAGGCCATGCGGGAATGGCGGGTCAGCAACGGGCTGCCCGAGCACGTAACCCCCCATGCCCTGCGGCACTCCTTTGCCACCCATTTAATGGAAGGGGGGGCAGACCTGCGTGTTATTCAGGAACTGCTAGGCCATGCCAGCCTGTCCACAACACAACGTTACACACTGGCGGATGAGGCACGGCTGCTGGATGTCTGGACGCGTGCGCATCCACGTGCGCAAATGGAGCACAACGCCCATAAAAAAGAAGGTTGAGGGTTATGATCACCACAGCATACCGCACCCCGTGGCCGGAAATAGAACCCTACGCTCAGGGGTATCTGGATACCGGGGAGGGGCATCAGGTTTACTGGGAGCAGTGTGGTAACCCCGATGGCATTCCGGTTGTGTTCCTGCATGGTGGGCCCGGTGGCGGGTGTTCGGCAGCGCAACGCCAGATGTTTGACCCGGCCCGCTACCGCATTGTGCTGTTTGACCAGCGCGGGTGTGGGCGCTCGCGCCCGCACGCCTCGCTTGAGGCCAATACAACATGGCATCTTGTGGCTGATATTGAACGCCTGCGCACTTTGTTCGGGCTGGAAAAATGGGCTGTTTTTGGCGGATCATGGGGGTCCACGCTGGCTCTGGCCTACGCCCAGACCCACCCTGAGCGTGTGAGTGCTCTTATGCTGCGCGGCATTTTCACCCTGCGTAAGGCCGAACTGCTCTGGTATTATCAGGAAGGGGCCTCCTGGCTGTTCCCCGATAAATGGGAGGATTTTGTGGCCCCCATCCCCCCCGAAGAGCGGGGAGACATGATGGGCGCCTACCGCAAACGCCTGATTTCGGACAATGCGGAAGAGCGGCTGGCCGCCGCGCGGGCATGGAGCCTGTGGGAAGGGCGAACCCTGACCCTGCTCCCCTGCCCGGAAATGGAACACCAGCATGATGAGGCCGATTACGCACTGGCCTTCTCACGCATAGAAAACCATTACTTTGTTCATGGCGGCTGGCTTGCGGAAGGCCAGCTTATCGCCAATGTGGCGCGCATCCGCCATATTCCCACCGTGATCGTGCAGGGACGGTACGATATGGCAACCCCGGTGCGCACGGCATGGGACCTGCACAGGGCGTGGCCCGAGGCGGATTTTCAGCTTGTCGATGCCGCAGGCCACGCCCTGTTTGAACCCGGTATTCTCACCGCGCTGCTCAACGCCACAGACCGTTTTGCACAGGAACTGGCATGACACATCGGCCCGGCAGGCAGAAGGGGCAGTGGGGGTGGCGGCACTATGCCGCCGCTGCGGCTGTTGTTGTGGGCATGGAGGCGGGGTCTCATGCCGCCAGTGCCCAGTCCTGCCATAAGCTGATGGCGCGTGTGGCCTTGCGCAATGATCTGGGTTTTTTGAATAGTCCGGTCAGCCTGAACAGCCATGCCGTACGCATGATTGTGGATACAGGCTCGGAAGGGAGCCTGCTCTCGCCCGAGGCCGCAGCCCTGTTTGATACGCAACTGGACCGCTCCATGCACACAATGGTGCATGGTACGGGTGGTGCGGGGCGTATTGTGCCCAATGCGGTGGTGCGGTCTTTTAAAATGGGAGGGCTGGAGTTCGGCCCTGTCTCCATTCCCGTGGATGCGCTGCCTGCTGTGCCACGCACGGAACCAGCGGTGGAAGGGCTGGTGGGGGGGGACCTGCTCTCACGCTATGATGTGGAGTTTGATGTGGCACAGGGCACGCTCTCCTTCTGGTCCGCAAGCGCGCCCGGCTGTTCCGGGCCGGAGGGGTGGCGCTATATCTACCGCGCGGTTCCGTTGCAGAATGCGGGAGAGCGGGTTATTGCCCGCGTGGAACTGGATGGCCATGCCCTGCAGGCGCTGGTGGATAGTGGGGCGCGTTCGTGCATTGTCTCAACTCAGGCGGCAGAGCGTATGGGTGTAAGCCAGCACATGCTGGCTACCGACCCCGGCGGGCTGACAACCGGCGTGGACGGCCACCAGCAAACCTACCACTGGCACAAATTTGGGATGATGCAGATTGGGCAGGAGCAGGAAAAATCTCCCGTGCTCACAGTCGCTCCCGTGCAGGATACGGTAGATATGCTGCTGGGTGCGGACTGGTTTGCCGCCCACAGGGTATGGATTTCATACCGCACGCACATGCTCTACGTCATGCCCGTAACGGGCCGTACCCGCTAGGGCCCGGTCTGACGTGTTGATCATCACAGGCGTTGATCGGGCAGCCTGTTATAGGCCGCCATCAGTGTTGGGGAGGCTTCCCTCCCCAACACTGAACGGGGTTTGGGGGCGTTATTCGCCCTTGAGGCGTTTGTTGCAGACGCTGTAATAGCCGCCGCCTTTTTCAATCCACTTCAGCCCGCCATTGGCGTTGCTGGCCTTATTGGCGTTGTACTGGTCAAGGCAGGTCTGCATACGGGCCTTGCCAGCGCTGAGTTTGGCGTATTGCGGAGCAACTGCGGTAGGCAGGGTTGCGCTGGTGGGGGCGGCTTCCGTGGCGGCTGCGCTTTTGGCAGGTTTGGGCGCTTCAGCACTGGCAGGTGTTGCCGGTGTGGCGGCCGGTGCCGGGGCTTTGGGGGCGGCATTTGCCGGAGTGGTGGCAACATCGCACGAACCGGCCTTGAATTCCTTGAAGGACTGGCCCTTGAGCGTGTTGGCGGTTTTGGCCTCCTTGAACTTCTCGTGGCACTCCTTCACCGTCATGGCGTGGGCGCTGGGGAGGGAAAGGGCTGTGGCACAGCCAAGCAGCAAAGCGGCCAGTCCGGTGCGGGCTACAACAGTCATGAATAGACCTCATGCAAGGAGGATAATAGAGCGGCAGCCCCATGCTGCCAGCATTCTATCAATATCATGAAAAATCATACGCAAGAAATACAAGCCTGAGGCTTTTTACACGCAGCAGAAAATTAATATCAGAATGTGCTGGTGCTGGTGCTGGTGCTGGTGCTGGTGCTGGTGCTGGTGCTGGTGCTGGTGCTGGTTCGTGTTCGGCGGGTTTGCCTGCCCAGAGTGCGCGTCTAGTCCTCAAACCGGGCTGAGCGGGTGCGCTTTATGCTGGCGCGGTGGGCTTTGCCGTCCAGCCTGCGCTGGCGCGCGGCCCGTCCCGGACGCGTGGCAACTCTGAAGGCTGGGCGATGGGCCGCCTCGCGGATCAGGGTCACCAGCCGTTCTATGGCATCCTCACGGTTGCGTATCTGTGTCCTGAAGCGCCGGGCGGTTATGACAATAACGCCCTCCCGTGTGGCGCGGGTTCCGGCCAGTTCCAGCAGCCGCACACGGATCCGCTCGGGGAGGGAAGGGGAGTGTGCAGCATCAAAGCGTAATTGCGCGGCCGTTGCGACCTTGTTTACGTTCTGCCCACCGGGGCCGGATGCCAGAATATAACTGACCTCCAGCTCGGATTCAGGCAGGGAAAGCGCGGGAAGGATCGGAATGGCCATAGGTGGGGCATAGCATGGTTTGCCTGCCAGTGTGTGCCCCGCATCCATAAAAAAAGCCCCCATGCCAGAGCATGGAGGCTTTTTGCCCAAAAGGCGGAGGGGTTAACGGATCAGTTGTTAATCCGCTCACCATGCAGGGACATATCCAGCCCTTCCAGTTCCTGATCCGCGGTTACGCGCAGACCCATAACCAGATCAATCGCCTTGAGAATGATGAAGGAGGCAAAGGCGCACCAGACAATGGTCACCAGCACCGCTTCGCCCTGCACAATAAGCTGGTGCAGGGAGCCAGTAACACCCGAAGGATTGGCATCGGTCGCGGAAAGCGGACCATAGGCCAGCACACCGGTCAGCAGCGCGCCAACAATGCCGCCCACACCATGCACGCCAAAGGCATCCAGGCTGTCGTCATACCCCATCATGTGCTTGAGGGATGTGGCACCCCAGTAGCAGACGACGCCGGTGACCAGACCAATTACCAGAGCGCTGCCCGGCAGCACAAAGCCTGCTGCGGGGGTAATGGCGACCAGACCGCCAACAGCGCCGGAGATTACGCCCAGAACAGTCGGTTTGCCCGAACGCAGCCATTCCGCCAGCATCCACGATACGCCAGCACCAGCGGCGGCAATCTGGGTTGCAGCCATGGCCATGCCTGCACGGCCGTTGGCACCAACAGCGGAGCCTGCGTTAAAGCCAAACCAGCCAACCCACAGCAGGGCTGCACCAATGACGGCGTAGGTCAGGTTGAAGGGGGAAAGATCATCCTGCCCGTAACCCTTGCGGCGGCCAAGCACCAGAGCGCAGACCAGACCGGCAACACCGGCGTTGATATGGACAACCGTACCACCTGCAAAGTCAGCCGTACCAAGGCCAGCCAGCCAGCCGATCGGGCTCCAGACCCAGTGCGCAATGGGGGCATACACCACCAGCGACCACAGGATGGAGAACAGGCACATGGCGCTGAACTTCATGCGTTCCGCGTAAGCGCCGCAGATCAGCGCGGGAGTGATAATGGCAAAGGTCATCTGGAACATCATGAAGATGCTCTCAGGAATGGTCATGGTGGTGGCATTGGGGCTATCCGCACCCAGTATAAAGCCAACATCCGCACCATTATGGATATGCGCGCCAATACCGTTGAGCAGCACGCGGGAGAAGCCACCAATCCACGGCGACCCGGTTGTAAAGGCGAGGGAATACCCCGCGACCATCCATACAATGGACATGATGCAACACAGGGCAAAGGACTGCATGAGCGTTGCCAGCACGTTTTTCTTACGCACCATGCCGGCATAAAACAGGGCAAGACCGGGGATGGTCATCATAAGCACCAGTGCGGTGCTGGTGAGCATCCATGCCGTATCCCCCGTGTCTATGGGGGGGGTGGCAGCATCTGCGGCATAAGCCTGGGAGCAGCCGAGGGCTGCTACAAGACAGGCCGACAGAACAGCCATGGTCTTGCGAATAACTGGACCTCTCGCCGGATTGACAGCTTGGAAGGGTCGCGCTGACATGATGATGCGTTCTCCTTAAAATACGCAGCCATTGACGCTCGCCAGATTCGTGTAAGGAGCGATGGGCCTAATCTTATTGTATCTATTCCGGAATGACCGGGGTGGCAATCCAGTTTGATACCGAATTGTTTCACAATCTGATTTATGGCTGAAAAAAGCCACAAAAAAAGAGGTCTCTGCGGCGGTAAGTTCAAATAAAAAAGGGCGTGCAAACCATAATGGTCTGCACGCCCTTATACCAGTTCCGGGGAATAACGGAGGCGCTGGACGGGCCAGTACCTCCAAAGCCCTTAAAAACCGGTTTGGGTCACTTAGAAGTCCATGCCACCCATGCCGCCCATGTCAGGACCGCCAGCAGGGGCTGCCTTCTTTTCGGGGCGTTCTGCAACCATGGCTTCCGTGGTGATCAGCAGGCCAGCAACAGAAGCTGCATCCTGCAGAGCGGTACGGACAACCTTGGCCGGGTCAATAATACCGGCTTCAACCAGGTTCTTGTATTCGCCAGCCTGTGCGTCGAACCCGAAGTTGTAGTCTTCGTTTTCGAGTACCTTGTTGGCAACCACGGCGCCGTCTTCACCCGCGTTCAGGGCAATCTGGCGCAGGGGAGCCTGCAGGGCGCTAAGGATGATGTTGCCACCAACGCGCTGGTCGTCATTGTGGTAGTGCAGGTGGGCCAGAGCCTTGGTTGCACGGGCCAGAGCCGTACCACCACCGGGAACAATGCCTTCTTCAACCGCGGCGCGGGTTGCGTGCAGGGCGTCGTCCACGCGGTCCTTGCGTTCCTTCACTTCAATTTCCGTGGAGCCGCCAACGCGGATCACGGCAACACCGCCAGCCAGTTTGGCCAGACGTTCCTGCAGCTTTTCACGGTCGTAGTCAGAGGAGGTTTCCTCGATCTGCGCACGGATCTGCTTGACGCGGCCCTTGATGTCGTCGCCGTTGCCAGCACCGTCAACAATGGTCGTGTTTTCTTTGTCGATGTGAACCTTCTTGGCGGTGCCAAGCATGTTCAGCGTAACCGTTTCGAGCTTGATGCCGAGGTCTTCGCTGATAACCTGACCACCGGTCAGGATGGCGATGTCTTCCAGCATGGCCTTGCGGCGGTCACCGAAGCCAGGAGCCTTGACAGCAGCAATCTTGAGGCCACCGCGCAGCTTGTTGACAACCAGGGTTGCCAGCGCTTCGCCATCAACATCTTCCGCAATGATCAGCAGCGGACGGCCGGACTGAACAACGGATTCCAGCAGCGGCAGGATCGGCTGAAGAGAAGAGAGCTTCTTTTCATGGATCAGGATGTAGGGGTTTTCCAGATCGGCCGTCATCTTTTCCGGGTTCGTCACGAAATACGGAGAGATGTAGCCACGGTCGAACTGCATGCCTTCAACCACGTCCAGTTCAGTCTGGAAGTGCTTGGCTTCTTCAACGGTGATAACGCCTTCGGAGCCAACTTTCTGCATGGCTTCGGAGATCATCTTGCCGATTTCGGATTCACCGTTGGCAGAGATGGTGCCGACCTGAGCGGTTTCCGCCGGGGTGGTAACCTTTTTGGCGTTCTTCTTCAGTTCTTCAACAACCACGGCAACGGCTTTGTCCACACCGCGCTTGAGGTCCATCGGGTTCATGCCAGCGGCAACGGCCTTCAGGCCTTCGCGCACAATGGCCTGAGCCAGAACGGTTGCAGTGGTCGTGCCATCACCCGCAACGTCGTTGGTCTTGGAGGCCACTTCGCGCAGCATCTGTGCGCCCATGTTTTCGAACTTGTCAGCCAGTTCGATTTCCTTGGCGACGGAAACGCCGTCTTTGGTGATGCGGGGTGCGCCGAAGCTCTTGTCCAGAACAACGTTACGGCCTTTGGGGCCCAGCGTTACCTTTACGGCATCAGCCAGAATGTCCACACCGCGCAGCATGCGCTGGCGTGCGTCTGCACCAAACTTTACGTCTTTGGCAGCCATTGAATTTCTCCTGTGAAGATCTTTTGTAAGTTTACGGTCGGATCAGTGCGGATCAGGCTGCAACAATGCCCAGAATGTCGCTTTCCTTCATGATCAGCAGCTCTTCGCCGTCGATCTTCACTTCCGTGCCGGACCACTTGCCGAACAGAACGCGGTCACCAGCCTTGACATCAAGCGCCACAATCTGACCCTGCTCGTTGCGCGCACCCGCGCCAACAGCAACCACTTCGCCTTCCATAGGCTTTTCTTTGGCCGTGTCGGGGATGATGATGCCACCGGCCGTCTTCTGTTCGCCTTCAAGGCGCCGTACAACTACCCGGTCGTGTAAGGGACGAAACTTCGTCATTATGGATCACTCCACATTCATTTGCTGTGATGGCGCCCTTTGTCAGAAAGCAGCGCCACCCGTTTGAACCGCGCGTAACAGAACGCCGCGTCGCGTTAGCACTCCCCTATCAGGAGTGCCAAGGCAGAAAGTAGGTACGCCTCATGGGGGTGTCAAGGAATGGGGGAAAGTTTCTTTTTGTTTTAACGTCATTCCAGACAGGGAGATTGAACATGGGACAGATACGCACGTTGGAAGCCGCCGATGGCCACCAGTTTACCGCGTGGGAGACCGAACGCGGCACACACCCCTACGCTCTGGTGGTGTTGCAGGAAATTTTTGGCGTAAACCACCATATCCGCACGGTATGCGAGCGGTTTGCCCAGGCGGGTTTTCATGTGATTGCCCCCGCTTTGTTTGACCGCGCAGAACGTGGCGTGGAACTGGAATACACAACAGATGGCGTGCAGAAGGGGCTTGCCCTGCGTGCGCGGATTCCCACCGCCAGAACCCTGCTGGACGTACAGGCCGCAGCCCGTGCGTTAAAGGCCCGCAAGGTCGGGGTGATCGGGTATTGCTGGGGTGGTACTCTGGCGTGGGAGGCTGCAACGGGCACGGAGGATTTTGCCGCAGCCGTAAGCTGGTACGGCGGGGGCATTGCTGCCCAGAGGGAGGAGACTCCACGCTGCCCCGTGCAATTACATTTTGGTGAGCGGGATACGAGTATCCCCCATACTGATATAGCCGCCATCCGGGCTGCTCAGCCCAATGTTGAGCTTTATGTTTATGACGATGCGGAACACGGTTTTGGCTGTGAGGAACGTGCATCTTACAATGCGCAGGCCTTTGTACTGGCACAGGAACGCAGCCTTGCCTTCCTCAAAAGTACGCTCAATCCGTAAGGTGTCCGGGCGGAAGGAATTGGGGTGCAGACTGAATTGTGATTGACAAGCGCCCCCGGTCGTGGGGGAGAATGTTACTTCTCCTCGCGGCGCGTCGTGTGCAGGAGGAGTAACTGGCCGAAATAAGGATGACTTCGCTCATGTCGACAGGTACCGTTAAATGGTTCAACGCCACCAAAGGGTTTGGTTTTATTGCCCCCGATGATGGAGGAAAAGACGTGTTTGTGCATATTACCGCTGTACAGGCAGCCGGTCTGCGCGCGTTGAATGATGGACAGAAACTGTCCTACGACATGGTGGAGGAACGCGGCAAGCAGGCGGCCACCAACCTTAAACCGCTCTAATCAGGCGGTCTGGGGCGGGCTGGTCAGTTCTGTCCGGCCTGCTCCGCCAGAAAAGCGGTGATCTGGCGTGCCGTCTGCGCAAGGCCACACCGCTCGACGGCAACCCCGTTGGGGAAGGCGCTTAAAAGCCTCGTGGGTGTGCGCCGGTCCAGCAGGACAAACACCCCGCGGTCTGACTGTCGGCGAATCAGCCGCCCAAAGGCCTGCCGTAGCCTGAGCCGGGCTATGCGGTCATCAAACCCTTTTGGGTCTCCACCAGACAGGTGAATCCGCCGCTCACGGTGCAGAATATCTGGCCGGGGCCACGGTACGCGCTCAAATACAACCAGACGCAGGGCATTGCCCGGAACGTCCACCCCATCTCGCATGGCATCCGTGCCTAGCAGGCAGGCATGTTCCTCGGTCCGGAAAATATCAACCAGCGTGTTGTTGTCCATTGCATCCACATGCTGGGCGTAAATGGGCAGGCCCTCTTCCTCCAGTGTGGGGGCTATGCGGTCATACACACCGCGCAGGCGGGAGATGGCGGTAAACAGGCCAAGCCCGCCGCCACCAGAGGACTGGAAAAGGGTACGAAACGCCGCAGACAGGTCCACAAGGCTGCTATTGTCCACATCCGTTACAATAAAGGCGCGGGTCTGGCGGGCATAATCAAACGGACTGGCCAGACTGGCCCGCAGGGCAGGGGAGGGGAAATGATTGGCTCCGGTGCGGGCTTCGGCCGCTTCCCACGCGGTTTCAGCCTCGTCACTCTCTGTTCCACTGCCTTGCTGGTCACGCAGGGTGGCGGAGGTCATGAGCATGCCTTGCGCGGGCATGGCCATAATGCCCGCAAAGGGAATGGTCGGGTCCAGCCAGTGGCGGTAAAGCCCCACGTCCTGTTCGTTCATGCGCTGCCTGTCGCGCCGTTCAAGGCGAATGAAGTGGATGTGCGCAGGCGTGCTACCCGGCTCTGGTGGCTGGTCCAGTGCGGCAAGCATGGTAATCCATGCATCCAGCCGGGATATGGCGCGGCGGCGCAGGGCGCGGGTCATGGCCTCTATGCGGCCACGGGTTGTGGTGTCCAGCGTGTCCGCATCCTCTTCCAGCCGGGCTTGCAGGCGTTCGCTCAGGGTGCGCAGAGGCTCTACAATCCGGCTGAGCGCGCGGGCCAGTTGCTGGCCTGCCTCGGCCATGTCGGGCACAAGCGGGTGCAGGTCGCATTCCATGGCCGTGTGGATGGACTGTTTGCCCCCTTCGGCCGTGCGGGCCATGGCCTGCTGGCGTAACAGGCGTAAAAAGGCTTCTGTCGGGTTTTCCATAATCGGCTGGTCTGCCGGAGGTTCGGGCGGGAACAGGGCATTCAGTTCCATGGGCTCGGGGGGGGGGGGCGTGTTTGCCGCCTCTGGCGCCAGACGTGTGGACCAGCCCGGTGCTGGCAGGGCCGTGGCCGCCAGCAGGGCGGCATCCAGCGGGTTTTCGAGCTTGGGGTGGCCGACAACCAGATCATCCAGCCGGCGCTTGAGACCCCTTGCGCGTGAGCGTCGGCCTTCCGCCCCCAGAAGCCAGCGCCGCAGTTCGGCAGTTTCCAGTCCCGAAAGCTCGGCGGAGAAAGCACTGTCTGCCGCATCGGCCAGATGGTGGCCTTCATCAAATACATAGCGGGTGGGAATGTTGCCCTGCTCGCCTGCCTCGTCATCATCACTCATGCCAGCCTGAGCGTAGGCGGCCTGTGTCATGACCAGCGCATGGTTGGCAATGACCAGTGCGGCATCGTGCGCACGGCGGATGGAATGTTCAACAAAGCAGCGTTGATAATGCGCGCAGGCTCCGTGGATGCATTCCCCCCTGCGGTCGGCGACACCGGCAAGGTTGCCGTGGCTGAACAGGTCTCCAAACCAGCCGGGCAGATCCCCGCCAAACAGGTCTCCATCTGCTGTAGCCAAGGCCCAGCGTGCGAGCATGCACAGGGCAATGGTAATGCCAGCGGGGCGGGAGGCAGCGGAGTTGACGGCTTCCTCCATGTTCAGCAGGCACAGGTAGTTTTCACGCCCTTTGCGCAGCACCACCTTCTGGCGGTGTGTTGTGGGGTCGGGGTAGAGGCGTTTTGTTTCCTGCTCGATCTGGCGTTGTAGGTGGCGCGTATAGGTGCTGAGCCACACCGCACCGTCGTTACGCTCCGCCCACAGGCTGGCCGGGGCTATGTAGCCCAGTGTTTTGCCGGTGCCTGTTCCGGCTTCGGCCAGCACAATGGCGGGGTCGCCGCGCATGGTGCGGGGGGCAAACGCCTCGGTTGAGACACTGGCAAAATCCGCCTGCCCGGACCGGACCTCAGCATCGCTCCCCAGAATATTGATCAGCCGCTCACGCGCTTCCGTCGGGCTGATGGGGTGGGAGGCAGGAGGAGGGCGTTGCGCGCTTTCTTCCCATTTGGGCAGGTGCCGCCACATGCGTAGGGCATCTGCGGGCTGGGTGGCGTCTTCTGCCAGCCTGCCGTTGTTGGTCAGTCGGCTGTGCAGGTCTATGGTTTCCGCCACAGTGCCGGTCCATATCCAGCCTGCCTGCCCCAGCCGGACCGTAAAGGCCGCCAGAAGTTCAATCTGCCCGCTTCTGGCCTGCCGTGCCAGTTCACCCAGCAGGATGGACAAAAGGTTGGGCAGCAGGTCTGCCTCTGCCCGGTCAATATTCTGCTCGTCCAGCCCAAGGGCCAGGGCAAGGCCACGGGGAGTGGGGGCCACAGGGCGGGCGGGATACACGAATGTAAAAAGTTCCAGCAGGTCCAGCCAGGGGGAGGGCTGGCCTGTGGGTGGGAGGTCCAGCTTGCGGGCCAGTGCCGGGGCATGCACCACCAGTGGACACGGCATGGCGTGCAGCCGCTCGCGCACCTCGGCAGCACTCAGGCTGAGCAGTTCTCCATCTTCTGTCAGGAGCGAAAACCGCCCTTGATAGGGAACAAGGGCCGGGGCTTCGTGGGCTGAGGGGAAGGATGGCTGCATGGTTTACTTTACATGAGCTATTCTTGCGGCAAATGCCAGAGCCGAGTCTTTATGGTGTGGGTCAGGAATTCTTGCGCCGGAAAATGACCGAGTGGGCTGGCGTATAGGTTTTTATGGTTTTGTGCAGGGCAAAACCGTAGCGTTCAAAAATCAGGCAGAGATTGCGGTGGTTGAAAAACTGCAAATGTTCGGGGGGGCAGATATCCGCCCATGATGGAAGATCCTGTGGCACGGCGGGGTGCCCCACATCAGGTGCCGAGATATAGACAAAGCCATTGGGGCGGGTAATTGCGGCCAGTGTCTGCATAAACTCGTTTGGCCCGGCCACATGTTCCAGCACTTCGGAGCTGAAGACAAAGTCAAACGTCAGGCCACGCTGGCGGAAGGAGGTTGACTCTTCGCAGTAGAATCTGGCCTGAGGGAAGTGGTGCCTGGCGTAGGCAATGCTGTTCTGGCTGATGTCCAGACCCGTCGCGCGTGCGCCCAGTCGGCTGAATGCCTCGGCCATAAAACCGCCGCCACACCCAAAGTCCAGAACATCCCTGCGCCAGACATAGGGCAGGAACTGGAGGCTCCGCCACCCTGCGCGCCAGCGGCGGCTGAAGGCTTTGGGGTAAAAACCGGCCGATGCACCGCGATACGTCGTTTGGTAAAACGTGCGGAGTTTGGCGATATCGGGATAGGGGTGAACGAACAGAAAATCACAGTCTGGGCAGCGGAACAGATCGTAGCCATTTTTGCTGAATGCAAAAGCAGTTCCCTGTGCGCGGCAGAGTGGGCATTCTGTTGCGGTATGGGGGGATGCCAAACCGGACTCTGGACCCGCCGGGGTTGTGTGGGGAGGTAAATGCGTAGTCATGCAGTGTCATTCTCCCCAGCTCAGGCGTGGTCCGGAGGCTGGTCGGCGGAGCGTTATTCCGGGTTTTTCAGGCTGTCGGCAACAATGTCGAGCAGTTTGCCGTGCATGTTGCCATTGCCTGCGACAATCATGATATCATCAGGCAGGTCATCAAGTTCCGTGCCATCGGGGGCTGTAACCTGACCGCCTGCTTCACGCACGATCAGAATACCTGCGGCACAATCCCACGGCTTGATGCCGAATTCCCAATACCCTTCGTACCGGCCTGCCGCGACCCATGCGAGGTCCAGCGAGGCCGCGCCAAAGCGGCGCACGCCAGCCACGCGGGGCATAAGGTTGCCCAGTACGCGGGCAAAAGGCAGGCGCTGGCGGGCAGGCACCTTGGCAAAGGGAATACCCGTGGCAAACAGGGATTCGGGCATTTCCCGCCGGGCGGACACACGAATGCGCCGCTCGTTCAGGAATGCGCCACTCCCCTTTTCGGCCCAGAACATTTCACCCGCTGCGGGGTTGTAGATCAGGGCCGCGGCCAGTTCCACCTTGCCATCGGGCAGGCGGCGCTGGAGGCCAATGGAAATGGCCCAGTGCGGAATGCCATGCAGGAAGTTGGAGGTACCGTCGAGCGGGTCAACAATCCAGCGCCATGTCCAGTTATCGCTACCCGATTCCCCGGATTCTTCCATAAGGAAGGCGTAGCCCGGACGGGCCCGCTCCAGTTCTTCGCGCAGGGTCTGTTCTGCACGGAGGTCCGCCTGGGAAACAAAGTCACCCGGCCCCTTGATGCTTACCTGAAGCTGCTCGACTTCGTTAAAATCGCGCAGGAGACGCTTGGCCGCCTTCTGGGCTGCGGTTTGCATCACCATCATGACGGGGGAGAGACGCATGGCCACTGTAATTAAGTCCTGCTCTGGAGAGAAAAAAACTGAAAAAATCAGTCCTTGGCGCGTTCGACGTAAGACCCGTCTTCCGTGCGGACCACAATGCGTTCACCCGCTTCGATAAACGGCGGGACCATGGTTTTTACACCATTGGACAGCATGGCGGGCTTGTAGGAGGAGCTGGCAGTCTGGCCTTTTACAACCGGATCAGCTTCAACCACTTCCAGCGTCACATGCGGGGGCAGGTCAATACCAACCGGGTCCCCTTCAACCAGATGCAGGTTGATGGTCATGTTATCCTGAATGAAGGGAGCCTGATCGCCCAGCAGATCGGTGGGGACAGAAAGCTGTTCAAAGGTCTCGGGGTCCATCAGAACCAGCAGTTCGCCATCTGTATAGGAATACAGATATTCGCGGTCTTCGGTCATCAGCCGTTCAACCGTATCAGCCGTGCGCCAGCGTTCGTTGGTTTTGTTGCCGGTCTTGAGGTCGCGCATTTCAACCTGAATGAACGCACCCCCCTTACCTGGGGTAATGATCTGCTGTTTTAAGACCGTCCAGCGACGGCCATCATGCTCAATCACCTGACCGGCGCGGATCAGGTTTGCCTGCTGTTTCATACTTGGTTCCTGAGAGGAATGGCTATTCTGTCTGGGGCTTGTACAGTTCCAGGGCAGGAAGGGCAAGCGCTGCGCGGAGAACGCCCCGCTTTGTCCCGCTGGACAGAACCGTTGCATCCTGTTTATAAGGCTGCACCTGAACAGGTAAGGAAGGGTGGCCGAGCGGTTTAAGGCACCGGTCTTGAAAACCGGCGTGCGTGAGAGCGTACCGTGGGTTCGAATCCCACCCCTTCCGCCATGACAGCAAATACTCGACGGCTATTTTGCTCTGTCTGTAGGTTGTTTTTTATTTCTCGTGCCAAATGTTAAAATTATTTCCAGAGATGGACCCCGGGGTTCGCTCGTTATGGAATGATAAAGCGCGATGAAAATCAAAAATCTTTGGCTATCGTTTTTTCAATGAGTTAGATGAATTTCTCTAATCGGAAGAATGAGGTTTAGAGTTCTGTAATTTATTTTGTTAAACCTATTGAAAATTCAACATATACACATTCAGTCAGAACTTGATCCTATAAAAACCAAAGAGAAATTATTTCTTACAAATAAAAATCCAAAATCCCAAAAAACGGGATAGTATGGATGTCCATCCTTGATATGAAAAGAGTAAATTCCTGTAGATGATGAAATTATTTTGTTTAGTGATGTTGTGAGATCCCTGAGTAATGATTTGAATTGATGTGATTTTATATTTTCTTGTGAGGGGCCTGATCCTTCGTCTCCAGCGTACATTAAAGATGACGTGACCGTATGTAAAATTTCCGGTTTTTCTACGGTATTTATTGTATAAAAAGCAATATTTCTGTTTAGAGTCTTACATATAATATCTTCATTGGTGAGTGTTTTTTTATGCTGTGACGTAAATATTCCGAGGGATACAGAGTAATTACAAGAATTTTCATTTAATATTTCTGCAATTTCATTAAGCAATTCTTGTTTCATTTTTTATTTTCCACTTATATGAATTGGTGGTTTATAGAAAAACTGCCACTTCAGGCTGGTGTGCGTTCCGTTACAAACCGCAACCCAAGCCCCATGAAGGTTATTCCGGCACAGCGGTCAATCCAGCGTCGATTCTTCAGAAAAATCGCTGAAACGTGGTCAAGACTCAAAAGTGTTGCAACGCATGCGAACCAGACAATCGCGATCATGAACATGGAGGCAACACAGGCCAGCCCCAGATAGATGGGGGCATGTTGTGGCATCGAGGCGGCAAACAGGCTGGATGTAAAAACGGGCGCCTTCGGATTAGCCAGATTGGTGAGCAGGCCAGCAAAAAAGCTGTTGGAGCGTTGTTCCGCATGTGGTGTGGTTGCTTCTGCGGTTGAGTCCTTTTTCCAACTGTTGATCAACAGCTTTGCACCAAGGATTATCAGGTAAAGCCCGCCACCGATTTTAAGCGTGAGATACAGCCATGGGGCGGCAATAAAGAGTGTGCGAATACCAAAAAAAACCGCAATACCCCAAACGGCTATGCCTGCTGCAATCCCAAGGGTTGCCTGTAGGGCAACGGCTCGCCCCTTCATGACCGCCAGACGTGTGACGAGCATAAAGTCCAACCCCGGTACCATCATGGCGATTAACCAGAAGGCGGAGATTGCGGTAATGACGGATAAATCCTGTGCCAGATTCATAAGGATGGATTTTCCCAAAAATTAAAAGCCGTGACTATACTTTCCAGTATTGCGTTTCTTTTCAGGTAACATCTTGCGCAACTGAAAATAGATGATCTTCCGGTTTCTCTGTCATGCAGTCTCTGAAACATCTGTATTCGGGTTACAGGACGGAATGCGCAATACCCGGAGTGACTCCAGGCTAAATACGTTTTGGACGAGCAGGTTACTCACCGCCCGAAAGGAGTGCTCAGTCTGTTCGCTGTTGCTCTGTAGCCAGACAGCCGTGCCGCATGCATTTGCGGTGTTGGAACTCTCCGCTACCATCCCATGACCGCTGGCGCTGCCATGCTCCCCATTTATGCCCGAAGATGCGGCAGATCATGCTTGTTGCAAACCATCTCATGAGTTTTTCTTAACTGCTTTTTTCGGGAAAAGTCCAGAGAGACTGTTTTTCCATTCCCCCGTCTGTTTTGTATGTCAGTCTGTGCTGTGGTTATTGCCCGCTCAGGAGCGGGATCATCTGATCCACGGCTTCAAGAGCATTCCGTGTGGTCTGAAGGTCGGCATCGGCTGGGGCATCCGTTTTCTTCTGGTGGTGTCTGCTGGTTGGAAGAAGTGTTTTAATCTCTGCGGCCACTCCCCGTACTGTTTGTGCAAAATCCTGATCTTCGCTGCTTCTTGTGGCTGTGACGTGAGCAGATGAGGTTGCGGCCTGTGTGCTATCCGGCGTGCTGCTGCTCTGGGGCGCGTCCGCATCGCTCTGTTGTGTTTGTGTGGCGGGGTTACTTTGCTCAGGGATATCCTGTGTATTGGACGGCTCTTGTGTTGTGCCCTGTGGTGCTGCCAGCAAGGCATTGCCTATGGCGGCATTGCTGCCGCCACTTTGCGTATATTGGGCAACCGCAGCAGCCAGTTGCCGCGCAAGCTGTGCCAGAGCCTGCGCCAGTGCTTTGGGCGACATGAATGCTTTGAACTGCATAAGCTGGCGTATCTGCGCCTTGAGACTATTGACCTGTTCTTCTGCCTGCTCTTTAGCGGAAGCATGGCTTGATTTGGCAAGTTGATCCAGCCTGCTCAGCGCTTCCTGCGCAGAGGCCAGATACGCGCTGGTCGCAGAAGATGACTGTGCTAAAAACTCAATCCCGGCCTGAGATAGTGTTATTTGCACAGACTCTTCTATGCCCGACTGATCCGCCGTAGTGGCACTGTCTGCGGTGGTCGTGGGGGCTGTCGTGTGCGTGTTGAGTGCCGCATTGTAGGACCCGGTCGTGTGGGAGAAGCCCCTATTGGCGGCTTGGGCCGTGTTGAGAGTTGTCATGGGAGGATCCTGCTATACGTCAACATCGTACAGAATGGCCGGAAGGGATTATTAAAAGGTTAAAAGTGCTGGGTGGCGGTGGCTGGGGAGTTTGAGCGCATGCGCGGGCAACCAGAGTGTTGATGGATACAAACCCGGTCAGACTCATCCGTGATGACATGAAGCAATGTGGGTGCATGGGTTTTCTGACATGGCAGGATATTGCGCACGCTATGTCAGCGGGGGAGGTTATGCCTGTCATGGTAACCCTTGCATGTATGCTTGATGCGCTGCCACAAACGGGAATGCTTATGCCTGCCTGAGCGGGAGGGCTCTCGTGGTATGCATTGTGTGGTCCTGTGCTGGTTTTGTCTGGTGCATACATGCTCTGTGCGCCAGCAGGTCCCTTCGGTTAGGCAGGTCATGGTGGGGTATGGTATTCTTGGTGACCATGCGCCTATGGGGCAGGAATATGGAAGGCACGGACCATGCGTAAACAGCTTATCAGTCTTGTTCTTGGCGGTGTGCTCGCCGTGTGCTCGGTTCCTGCCAGCGCGCAGGATAATGAGGAGGACGGGGACTATAAGGCGTTGATGCAGAAGACGACCAATAACGCCAACGGGATTTGTATAGATTACCTCAATTCCGAGCATGAAGACTATTCAGGCGATAAAATGAGTGAGTCCCGCCCACCAGATGAGGTGACAAAAGGCTTATCCAAAGCCATACGGGACGAGTGCCAGAAACACCCCAAGGAGCGGGTGGGCAAGGCTGTCACCAATGTCAAAGCAGCCTATGCGCATGAACTGGCGCAGATCATTAGAAAAATGAAAATCAATGATGACCCGATCAGCACCAGCGGCGGGTCATGATCTGCTCCATTTGCGGGAAAATACCCCTCCTGATCAAGGTGTTTCAGACGCAGGAGGGGAGTGCTGTCAGATATGGGAGAAGATGGCTTTCTCGGGCAGGCGGGATTTGGGGAGCTTGGCATTGAAGTCAGCATCCGAATGGTAGCCAAGGGCCACAAGAACGGCTGGTGACAGGCCTTTTTCCTCCAGTTCCAGTTCCTTGCTCAGAATGGCGGCATCAAAACCTTCCATGGGAGTGGCATCCACGCCAAGAAGTGCTGCAGACAGAAGCAGGAAACCCTGTGCAATATAAGTCTGTTTTTGTGTCCATGCGGGCAGGTCTCCTGCCTGCTCATGCAGCCCGACAAACCCTGAGCGGCCTTTATGGGACAGTGCGCGGGCATCCGCATCGACATAGCGGCCATCGGCCTGTTCCTGATCCGCAATGGTTTGCAGGTACTCTGGCGGTAGCGTGTTGCGTGCGCTCAGTACAATAACGTGTGAGGCATCCATGACACGAGAGATATTAAAGGCAAAGGTACCGCTGGTGGATTTGGCAATACGGGCTTTGCCTTCGTCCGTGTCGGCCACAAAAAAGTGCCACGGCTGGGAGTTGACGGAGGAGGGGCTGTAACGCAGGGCTTCCAGCAGTTGCGCTACAATGGGAGCGGGTATTTTGCGGTCTTTGTCATATGCCTTGGTTGTATGGCGATGCTTGAGAATATGCAGAAGGTCCATGAACTTTTTCCTGTGTTTCCCGTTATTGTCCTGCGTATCGTATGCCGCCTGACATGGTGGCCGATGCTACATTGCGGTAGCCTGACGCGTCAGACGGTATTCTGCTCCGGCTCAGAAGTGGGTTGGATCGGGCGGGAGATCAAGAGGGCGGGAGGGTTTGCGCTCCGGTATTGTCGCGCATGTGGCAGATGTCAGCCGACAACAATACGATCCCGCCCGTCTTTTTTGGCCTGATAAAGAGCCGCGTCAGCCTTGCGGATAATGGCGGTTGTTTCTGTTGGTAAGGATTTGTCCCACGTGGTCACACCGAATGACATGGTGATTTTGCCCAGAGCCTGACCATTATAATGCAACTCCAGCCGCGACAGGTTCAACCGCAGGTCTTCCACCCGCTGGATGAGCGAGTTCAGCGGGTGATAGGTTGTAATAATCAGGAACTCCTCTCCACCAAACCGGCATACAATGTCATTGCTTCTGAAAGAGTTCTGGATTTCATTGGCAAAGGTGCGCAGGACCATGTCCCCCGCATCGTGCCCGAACTCATCGTTGATGCGTTTGAAATGATCAATATCGGCCATAATCAGGCTTAGCGGAGTATTGTTCCGGCTGGCTGTGGCAATTTCTGCGTTCAGGGCGTCTTCCATGTAGCGGCGGTTGTATAGCCCGGTTAGCGGGTCATGGATTGTCTGTTCAAGCAGGTCTTTCTGCAGGTTCTGGTTAACCAGAGCAGAGGCAATGTTTTCCACCAGTGCAACAAGGCGGAAGCGGTTTTCTTCCGCCACATGGCTTTGCAGATACAAAAGCCCTACAACTTCGCCACTCGCGAACAGGGGTTCGCAATGGTAGATGCAGATATTGCTATCAACATGCTGGCAGATTACATCTCCGCCGGGAGAGTTGACGGAGTGACTCTGCCCCAGTCGCAGCGCCCAGCACGACGAAGGGTGCAGGCCATCACGACCGACGGGCGTACGGCTGCCCCAGTGTGCAATGCGTTCAAGCTGGTTGGTGGTGTGGTTATGTGTGTATAGCGCGCCGGGGATGCCGGGCAGTACGCGGGGCACAAAAGCGCAGATAATGGCAGAAAGTTCGCTGCTGGTGCGGGCAGCCTGAAGGCGGTGAGCCATTTCCCCCAGCAGTTCCATGGCTTCGTTGTTGCGTTTGAGTTCGGCATTGGCCTGAAGCAGCTTATAGTCGCTGGCTTCCTGCGCCTGCATGGCTGGCATCCAGCCGTTCGGCCATGGTGTTGTAGCCATGGGCCAGAATATCAAACTCCGTGCAACCCATCTGGGGGTCCACACGTACGGTGCGGTTGCCATTCCCGAAGTCGGACATGGCGCGCGTAATCTGGCTGACGGAACGGCGCATGCCATTGAGCACAAAATACAGAAGGCCGTTTACCAGCAGGACAATAATCAGGCATCCACCAATGACCAGATTCCTGTTCCATGTTGCGTGCGCTCTTGCCGTGGCTTCCCGCGCAATCAGTAGCTCCTGTTCTGCCTGCCGGATTTCATCGGCCTTTTGAGCAATAATGGCCATGTCTACACGCCCCTGCCCGACGATAACCCGTGACCGCGCCTCATCAAACCGGCCCTGACGGGCCAGAGCGATCTGTTTGGTCAGGGTATCCAGCCGCTCATTGGTGGCAATTTGCAGGCTTTGTGCCCGTTCATGCTGGATGGGGTTATCCTGCACCAGCTGTTCAAGCAGATTGACCTTGGCGAAGGCAGCGGCAACGCGATCGTCAAAACCCTTGGCGAAGGAAGGGTCCGTGGTGAGCAGGTAGCCACGTTCCTCAGCCTGGGCCTCTCGCAGATCAGACAGGGTTTCGGTGACAACTTCGGTAATTTTTTGTCTGTGGGCATTCCATTCAAAGCTGGAGATCATGCTGTTGGAGGCGGAGAGCAGCAGTACGGAAAGACAGATCAGATTAACGCTGACGATGAAACCGACAAAGATGATCCGAGATGCGAGGGAATGGAGCAAAATAATCTCTTTTATTCCTAAGACTCTATGCAAAATAGAGAAGATGTTAGAATTTTTCAATTACGGTTTGGGAACTCTGCAGGAATGTCGTGCGATTATACACCATAATTTCATTCATTATTGCAGAACGGATAAAGATTATGTGTATAGATGGAGTCTGCGCAGATGTTCACGCGTGTGGGAAAGAAGGGTGAAAATACTCTAACGCCGGGTAAGGCATTATGTCCACGGAAACGGCAACCGCACGCCATGCTATGCATCCGGGCTCTCAACACGCGGACGAAGCAGGTGCTCCGTACGTATGGAACTGGTCCCGATTCCAACCCTCGCAAAGGGCTTTACCCTGAGGGGAGGCAATTTCCTTTTTATAAAACCAGAATGCCCGGAGTGACTGATTCTGGAGCTCACGGAACTGAGCTTCTTCCCCATGTAACGGGGGAGTGTAACGAGAGATTTAAACCACTTACGAAGTTTGGCGTTAATATCCTCTGCGTGCATCCCTGATGGCTTTTGTGCCATAAGTGGACTCCCTGAGTTTTGAGGTCGGTTGCCCCCCGGCCTCTTTTTTTCGTCCAACCGCGCCTGTTATGAACGGAGGAACTAACGTGAAGATAGCGACACACCGAATTACGTCAATCGTTTTCGGTTGGTGCCTACGCATTTTCAGTGGATATCTTGTGGATAAACACTGGAAAGCGTCAGAAACCTCACAAAAATGAGCATGAAAAACACCGAAATCGGTGATTTTCCAGAGGTGGACCGTAAGCGGGATGATCTTTCACGTTTTTTGCGCCTGAAGCAGGCTGTAAAGAACGCTGGGGGACTGGCTCATGTCGCTGTGGCGGCAAACGTCGGTACGACCACTCTTAGCGGTTACATGAACGGAAGAGAGTGGAAAATCGGGATCGCAGAGCAGATCGCACAGGCATGCGATGTGGACCTGCAATGGCTGCTGTTCGGCGATCAGCCCAATGCATGCCGTAACGACGTGGCATGTAGACAAAAAACACCTTCAGAACTCATGCATATCCCCGGCTATGACATAGAGTTATCAATCGGGCATGGTGTTTCTTCAGTCTATGCCGAAGAAAGCATATCCTTCCAGATAAGCGCCTCTCTTTTACCGGAACATCTTAAAACCAGATCACGCAGACTGGTCAGTTTTACCGTGCGTGGAGACAGCATGGAGCCTGCGATATTTTCTGGCGACAGTGTTGTGTTTGATTTGATGGATAAAGACATTTTTACAGGTGGTGTCTATGCTTTGAGAGTCGGGGACCAGCTTCTGGTAAAAAGACTTTCTCTGCGTGCAAATGGTAATCTGTTGGTCATGAGTGATAACCCGCGTTATCCCACCGATGAGATCAACGCTCAGGAAGCACAGCAGATAATCCGGGATGGCAGCTATCCCGTCCGGATTGTTGGTCGCGTTGTGTGGCGTGGTGGTGGACTGTTTACAGAGTAAAGGGGGGGGGCAATCCGAAGGGGCTGTCCCTCCCCCTCGGCCGGTACGGGCTTTAATATATTATCCACAGATTCTGAGGATGCTTGCGTGGGTAAGCCTGTGGATGAAAAGCGGATAAACACAGGGTTGCAATCCTGCCCGGCACTTGGTAGGCATCGCGCAGTCCTTGGGGAGTAGTTACCCTCAGTTTTGAGGGGCCTTCATCAACATACTTGGCCTTAGGGCCATGGTGGAGGCAGCGTTTTGCAAAAAACGCCAGGCAAGACCAACGGCGGAGGAAGTCCCAGTTGTGGCCGGGGGATTTCTGTCTGCTGTTTGTGTTTCTTGCGGCCCGTGGACTTCTCATGACTGGTTTTTTCACGCTGGGCGTTCTGGGGCTCAGCCTGTCGGTGGATGCCTTTGCCGCGGCTGTTGGCAAAGGGGCAAGCGAGCAGAATGCCCGTTTGAACGACGCCGTGCGTATAGGCGCGGTCTTTGGTTTTTTTGAAGCCATAACACCAGTCATCGGCTGGGTTCTGGGGTTGGCACTCAGCACATGGATTGCAGCGGTTGACCACTGGATTGCCTTTGGCCTGCTGCTGGCCATTGGTGGCAACATGATCCGCCTTGCCGTGCGGGGGGGAGAGCAGGCCCAGCCAGAGCAGGTTGTGGATCAGGCGCCGCCGCGGCGTGGGGTGCTCGGTCTGGTCACAACCGCACTGGCCACCAGTATCGATGCAACGGCTGTTGGGGTTAGTCTGGGTGTCATGCAGGTGAATATTCTGTCCGCCTGTCTGGTTATTGGCGGTATTACAACCGTTGTGGCCACAATGGGGGTGATTATTGGCCGGCATGCCAGTGTGTGGATTGGCCGTTACGCAGAAATTCTGGGCGGGTGTGCGTTGATCGGCATAGGTTGCTCTATTCTTTATACGCATCTCAGCGCGCCATAAAGCGGGTATAGGCGGGCAGGGCATGGCTGCATGGGCCTGCTTTGCCTGCGGACAGGCGCTTTAATTGCAAGCTTTAATTGTAATGTTATATCATAACGTATATACCGGAGGGAGTGTGCCGCAATAATAAGGTCCTCCCATGCCCGTCAGATTGCCTGTTACCGTTTTGTCCGGTTTTCTTGGAGCCGGAAAAACAACCTTGCTCAATTACATTCTGAATAACCGCACGGGCCGCAGGGTCGCGGTCATTGTGAATGACATGAGCGATGTGAACATAGACGCTGATCTGGTGCGTGGTGGGAGCAACCTCTCCCGCACGGATGAAAAACTGGTGGAAATGAGCAACGGCTGCATCTGCTGTACCTTACGTGATGACCTGTTGCAGGAGGTACGCAGGCTGGCTGAAGATGGGCGGTTTGATTACCTTTTGGTGGAATCAACCGGTATTGCGGAACCTTTGCCTATTGCCGCCACGTTTGAGTTCCGCGACGCAGCCGGTGCCAGTCTGATGGACATAGCCCGGCTGGATACCATGGTAACCGTTGTGGATGCGGTTAACCTTCTGAACGATTACGGTTCAACCGATTTTCTCAAGGATCGGGGGGAAATCGCGGGGGAGGACGATGCGCGCGCTCTGGTTTCCCTGCTGGTGGAGCAGATTGAATTTGCAGATGTTGTTGTGCTCAACAAGGTTTCCAGCGCTACGCCCGAACAGCGCGTAGCCGCCCGCCAGATTATTATGAGCCTGAACCCTGATGCCGATATTGTGGAAACAGACAATTCCGTGGTGCCGTTGGACAGGGTTTTGAATACGCACCGATTTGATTACGAAAAAGCTCACAAAAACCCATTATGGTATAAAGAGCTTTATGGGTTTGCAGACCATGTGCCCGAAACGGATGAATACGGTATCCTCAGTTTTGTTTTTAGGGCGCGCCGCCCGTTTATTCCTGAAAAATTCAAGGCTTTTATAGATCATGCCTGGCCGGGTGTTGTGCGCGGAAAGGGGTATTTCTGGCTGGCGACCAGACCCATGTGGGTGGGCGAACTGGGGCAGGCTGGTGCTCTGGTGCAAACACAGGCCGCCGGGCACTGGTGGGTTGCCATTCCTCCTGAGCATTGGCCGGAAGATACGGAATGGCAGGAGATGCTGGTTTCCAGATGGGACCGGGTTTTTGGCGATCGCCGGCAGGAACTGGTGTTTATCGGCACGGTCGATATGGACGAGGCCGCCATGCGCGCT
Source organism: Acetobacter fabarum (assembly GCF_040702925.2). Lineage (GTDB taxonomy): Bacteria > Pseudomonadota > Alphaproteobacteria > Acetobacterales > Acetobacteraceae > Acetobacter > Acetobacter fabarum_B. Next base: position 113,573 of record NZ_JBFCXX020000002.1, read on the forward strand.
GCATTGAACGCCTGCCTTGTGCCCGATATCGGGCAAGCTCTTTTCGACGGAAGCATGTTTGCAAACCTGCCAGACCCGTTCCCTGCATGGCAGATGGAGCCCGCGGAGCCCTTGGAGCCATGACCCGCGCGCCAGCCCCCAGTAACGAACGCACTTTACGGCACGAGGTCTGGCGCAGGTATGACGGCAATGACTGGCAGGCGTTGGATGCCTTGCCCCCCAGCATACGCCAGCGCGTAACCCGGCATAGTTACGATGTATGGTCCGTGAATGTGCTTATGCTCTGGCGGCATTACAAACGGAGTTATGGCCGCACGGCACGGGCTGAAAAAGCATTGATCCGTTACTTGGATTATTGTGAACGGCTGGAGCGCGATGTGTTTGCCGCACGGTACGGGGAGCTGTATGGCATGCCGCTCCCCCATATGGCGGCTGGGTGCACCGTACAACGGTAACAACATGCTTATTGGCTGCGTGTATTATCGCCTTTGCCAAGCGCTGCATATGTGATAGAACAAACAAAGAACGCATTGCGTGTGGAAGGCTAACATGGCGGTAGCAGAGCGGATCGTGTTTCAGCCATTTGTATGGCAGGGCGGGGTATTGCGGGCCGGAGCACCCATTGTGTGCCCGAACGTGGAAGATGCGCGCAGGCGTGTGGATAAAATCCGGGCCGGTATCCTGCATGTTGCCGGGGCTGTGGTCGTGCGCATGGATGTGGATGAAGACACAGGCGATTACGGCGAACCCGAATATCTGGAACGGATCGGTGATACCCCCGGTGGGGAGGATGAGGACTGATCCGCCCTGCCTCTATGCAACTCTGGTTTTGACCGGGGTCTGACAAAGGGGTGATTGCGGGTGTGCAACACTCTGTAGGAACTGGTGCATCTTCCTGCTAAAGAGGGCGCATAAAGGCAGGGGGCAACCCGGCCTGCGGCGTGATTGTTAAAGGATGGTGTTTATGGCTGTGCATTATGCCACGGTAACATGGGAGCAACTGCATAGGGATGCACGGGCGCTGGCGGCGGCCCTTATGCCCAGAATGCCCTTTAAAGGTATTGTGGCGGTTACCCGTGGCGGGTTAATTCCCGCAGCCATTGCTGCCCGGGAACTGGGGTGCCGGTTGATCGAGACCATCTCCGTCGTGACCTATGACGAAGAAGAAATGGGCCGGCCCCAGATTATCAAGGCACCAGAGGCCGCAGGAGATGGGGAAGGGTTCCTGATTATTGATGATCTGGTCGATTCCGGCGTCACTGCACGCTTTGTGCGCGAGTGTCTGCCCAAAGCCTATTTTGCCTGCCTGTATGCCAAACCTGCCGGTAAACCCTTGACTGATCTGTTTATTACGGAAGTTCCGCAGGATACGTGGGTTCTTTTTCCGTGGGATACGGCTCCGCTGTTCGTGCCGCCTCTGGTCAGCAATAAAAAAGAGTGTGCGGAGTAATTTTTTTAGCGCAACAGGGTTGCCAGTTTATAATTAGACGCCTAGTTTCCCGCTTGTTCGGGGCGTGGCGCAGCCTGGTAGCGCGCGTGTTTTGGGTACACGAGGCCCCCGGTTCGAGTCCGGGCGCCCCGACCATAAATAAAGCGGGAGGCACGTAATGCCAGCGCGTATTTATCAGCAGTCCAAGCCAGCAGGGCAGTCCGGTCTGGCAGGCACTCGTAAATGGGTGTTTGAATACGGTCAGGGCGCTCCACGCAGGCAGGATGCCCTTATGGGGTGGACCGGTAGCGCGGATACCCGTTCCCAGCTCCGCCTTCTGTTTGACAGCCGCGAGGCTGCCGAGGCTTACGCCCAGCATGAGCAGATTGCTTATGAGGTGGAACAGCCAGTGCAGCGGCACCGTCGTCCCAAGGTTTATGCCGATAACTTCGGCTACAACCGGATCCAGAACTGGACGCACTGAATTTCAGCCTCCATCCCCTGTATGCGGGATGGGAGGCTTTTCGCGCCCTTAGCTCAGTTGGATAGAGCAACAGCCTTCTAAGCTGTGGGTCATTGGTTCGAATCCAATAGGGCGCACCAGTTTTATCTGTAAAAATCCTGTCAGGGTGAGGGATCAGGCTCCGCCCTTTTTGTGTCCGCTCTGCGCCGGACTGTCTGGGGCCGTACTGTGCCACGGGGCTGGGTAAAGCATCGTGCCAATAGTGGGCTGGGCAAGGTATATGGGGCAGGGCGCCGTAGCACGTGCCCCCATGGCCTGAGTGTCAGATAATGTAATCAATAGGGGGGAGTGTCTGGTCCATGTCCAGAGCAGGCATGCCCTTGTGGCGCACACCCACCTTGCGGGCGGGGTTACCTACCACGGTGGTAAAGGGGGGTACGGGCTCAAGCACAATGGAGCCTGCGCCAATCTTGGCGCCTTCGCCAATTTCAATATTGCCAAGGACTTTGGCGCCGGCGCCAATCAGCACGCCCCGGCGCACCTTGGGGTGGCGGTCCCCGGAATGTTTGCCCGTGCCACCAAGGGTCACATTTTGCAGAATGGAAACATCGTCTTCAATAATGGATGTCTCCCCCACCACAATGCCGGTGCCGTGGTCAAACAGAATGCGGCGGCCGAGCTGTGCTGCTGGGTGAATATCCACCCCGAACAGTTCCGATGCACGGCTTTGCAGATGCAGGGCCAGATGCCGCCGTTCCGACAGCCAGAGCCAGCGCGCCACCCGGTAGGTCTGCACCGCGTGATAGCCTTTGAAGAACAGGAATGGGGTTACAAAATCCGGGCAGGCCGGGTCCCGTTCCCGAATGGCCAGCAGGTCGGCGGCGGCGGCGCATACAAGATCAGGCTCTTCGTCAAAGCCTTCCTTCACCAGTTCGGAAAGTGCATCGGCGGCAACGGACCGGTCCCCCAGTTTGCGGCCAATCAGGGCAGCCAGAGCCGAGGCAAAACTGGAATGGCTTCGTACGCCGGTCGCCAGAAGGCCGCGCACCAGTGGGTCATAGCAACTGCATGCTTCCTGCGTCATCTGCCGCCACAGCACAGTAAGCTGTGGCGCGCACATCATGCTGCTTTCTTCAAAATGACTGGAATTGACTGCGGCAACGTTACCATCCTGCATCCCGGCTACTCCGTAACTACAAACCCATGGCGTGCTTTACAAAAGCTTTCCGCAGGGCAGGAAAGCGATGCACGCCCGCAATACCCAGATCACGCGCCAGACGGAGGACCGGGTTGTTGTTACTGAACAGTCTGTCCAGCGCATCTGTTGCCGCCAGCATGAGCATATTGGCTGGGCGACACAAGGCCTGATAACGCGCAAGCACTGCGGGGGCACCAGGGTCCTTGCCCTGCGCGTGGATGTCCAGCAGCAGCGGGCTCAGGTGAATGACATCCCGGTAACCAAGGTTAAGCCCCTGACCTGCGATGGGGTGAATCCCGTGTGCGGCATCCCCCACCAGCATGAGTCGTGTATCTGTATAACGCGCAGCATACTGGGCGGAGAGCGGGTAAGTCCAGCGGCGGCCCACAGGTGTTACACGGCCAAGGCGGGTATTGCCCATGCGGCGTTCCACCTGACGGGCAAAGGCCTCGTCGGGCAGGGCGGCAAAGCGTTCGGCTATGCCGTCCTTGTCGCTCCACACAATGGCGGACATGTAGGGGTGTTCGTCCGTGCCTGTCATGGGGAGTTGCGCAAACGGGCCAGCGGGGAGGAAGTGTTCCAGCGCGCTGTTGTCGTGCGGGAACTCATGGGCAATGGCGCACACAATGGCGGTCTGCCCGTAGGGCAGGCGGGTCAGGGGGATACCGGCTTCTGAGCGCAGGCGGCTGCGGCGGCCATCGGCGGCCACAATCAGCCGGGCGTTAAAGCTGCGGCCATCCTGAAGCTGCACATGCGCATTTTGCGCCGTGCGGGTAATTTTTGCTTCCGCGGGGGCCAGAACGGTTACGCCCGGTGTGGTGCTCAGGCATTTGTTCAGTGCCACGCGCAGGGCGCGGGCTTCCACCATCCAGCCAAAAGGCTGTGAAGCATCTTCTCGCGTGAATTCGAGAAAAAGGGAGGATGCGGGTTCACCCGGCCTGCCATCTGTGACCAGAATTTCCTCAATCGGGCAGGAGGCGGCGGGGAGCAGGTCCCACACCCCGGCAGTTTCCAGAAACTCCTTGGGACCTGCGGCAATGGCGTAGGCGCGCCCGTCCAGATCCGGGTGTTCCATGGGGGGCAGGGCCGCCTTGTCCACCACAGCCACCCGCATGCCGCCACGTGCCAGACGGCACGCCAGAGCGGCACCAACTGGCCCCGCGCCGATAATGCACACATCCACGTCCGCCACATGCGGGTGGTGGGTGCTGGCGTGTTCTGCCGTGGCGTCGGGGGAGATTGGGCTCATGCGGTTTTTTCCTTAACATTCACACATCTGGCAGGCGGCGCGCCCGGAAAGCCGCATAGGCTGTTGCGGATCATGCCCCCTCTATGCGCCCTCCTTTGCGACAAAACCAGCCGTCTTGCCTTGAGGTGCATCAAAGCTCTTGGCAATTGGTGTTTAACTGTGCCAACATCGTAACGTCATGGAAATGTTTTGCAGCAGGGAGTTGCAGGCAGTATGAAGCTGATTACCGCCATTATAAAGCCCTTTAAACTCGATGATGTCCGCGAAGCGCTTGCGCCGCTGGGTGTTCAGGGGATTACTGTCTCGGAAGTCAAGGGGTTTGGTCGCCAGAAAGGGCAGACGGAAATTTACCGTGGAGCTGAATACCGGATCAGCTTCCTGCCCAAGATCAAGGTGGAGGTCGCTGTAAGCGATGCCCTGCTTGACCAGGTTCTGGAAGCGATTCTGGATGCAGCGCATACGGGCAAGATCGGGGACGGCAAGATTTTTGTCAGCGATCTCACTCGTGTCATCCGCATCCGCACGCGTGAGACAGGGGATGCCGCTCTTTAAAGGGGCAGACCGGTCTGGTGGTGGGGTGGGTTTGCGCAGCCTCGGGTCTGAGCACCTGCCCTTGCGGCCATCAGGGTGGCAACCCCCGCGTGTGGGGGCTGCCGTAACCTGCGCTTCTTGCGGGGACGCTGAGGGTGTGCGCCAGCGTGCAGAGTGCTGCCCGCCGCACGGTAGGAACCGTGTTGTGGGGGATGCCTCTCTTTCCCATTTTCAGGCTTGACGGGGCAGGGGCGTGGCCTCATTGCTTCGGACATGCGAGTAGCTGTCATTCTACTGGCTGCCGGTACAGGCAGCCGCTATGCCGCCACCACGGGGTGCGCCACGCCCAAGCAGTATGTGCTGCTTGCTGGCCAGCCCGTTATCCGACACGCCGCAGAGGCTCTTCTGCCGCATGTCTCCTCTATTCAGCCGGTGGGGGATCCTTCCTCCCTGAATGACGCATTGCAGGGGCTGGCTGTTCTGCCGCCCGTGCAGGGTGGTCAAACCCGGCAGGCCAGCGTGCGCGCCGGGCTGGAGGCGCTGGACGCCCTGCCACCGGAGCAAAAGCCCGATCTGGTTCTGGTGCATGATGGCGCACGCCCTTATGTTACCGGGCAACTGGTGGCCAATGTTGTGGCGGCTCTGGCGGAACATCCGGGGGCTATTCCCGCCGTGCCCGTGGCCGATACGCTCAAGCGTGAAAAAGACGGTGTGATTGATGGCACCGTCTCGCGCGAGCATCTGTTCCGTGCGCAAACCCCTCAGGGCTTCCGTTTTGGCCTGTTTTTGGACCTGCACCGCGCAGCGGCCTCGCTCAATGCCACGGATGACGCCAAGCTGCTTGAGGAGTCCGGCTTTAGCGTGGCACTTGTGCCGGGCGATGAAGATAATATCAAACTGACATACGAGGCTGATCTGGTGCGTCTTGAAAGGCTGATTGGCCCCACATTGCTGCCGCGTGTGGGCCTTGGGTATGATGTGCATGCCTTTGAGGAAGGGCGTCCGCTGATCATGTGCGGCATTACCATTCCCCACACGCATGGTCTGGCCGGTCATTCGGATGCCGATGTGGGTATCCATGCGCTGTGTGACGCCATTTATGGCGCACTGGCCGAAGGTGACATCGGCAGGCATTTCCCCCCCAGCCAGAACGAGTGGAAGGATGCGGATAGCGCGCGCTTTCTTATCCATGCCGGTCAGCGTATTCGCGCGCGGGGGGGTATGCTGGTCAATGCCGACCTGACCCTGATTTGCGAACGCCCAAAAATTGGCCCCCACGCGCAGGCCATGCGGGAGCGCCTTGCCGCACTGCTGGAAGTGGATGTGGACCGTATTTCGGTCAAGGCCACAACGTCTGAACGGCTGGGCTTTACCGGGCGGGAAGAAGGCATTGCCTGTGCGGCTACCGTCAGCGTTCTGGTGCCGTAAAACCGCGCAGCGTCACTGACGGCGAAAAAACATTGCACAGGGGCGCGTGGACCGGTATTTCTGCCTAATTCGTAGGCAAATGGAAATGACTGTGCAAACGCAACCTCTGCTGCGTCCGATTGATCTGGGCGGTGTTGTTCTTGATACGCCAGTAATTCTGGCGCCCATGTCTGGCGTGACTGACCTGCCATTCCGGCGGTTGGTCCGCAGGCTTGGGGCTGGCCTTGTTGTTTCCGAAATGATTGCCTCATGGGCAATGGTGCGTGAGAACGATACCACCCTGCGCATGGCCGAAGTGGCCGATGCCGGTGGCCCCAATGCCGTGCAGCTGGCCGGGTGCGACCCGCAGGCCATGGCCGAGGCTGCCCGCATTGCCGTGGACCGTGGGGCGGACCTGATCGACATTAATTTTGGCTGCCCGGTTAAAAAGGTCGCCGTGGGGCAGATGGCAGGCTCCGCCCTGATGCGGGACGAGGCCGCGGCACAACGCATGCTGCAAACGGTAGTCAAGGCCGTGTCTGTGCCTGTCACGCTCAAAATGCGCATGGGCTGGGATCATGAGCACCTTAACGCCCCCGTACTGGCCCGTATTGCGCAGGACGCGGGTATTCGCATGATTACGGTGCACGGGCGCACCCGTCAGCAGTTTTATAACGGCACGGCGGACTGGGCGTTTGTGCGCAATGTTAAAAACGCGGTGGACCTGCCCGTTATTGTCAACGGGGATATCCTGACCACAGCCGATGCCCGCAACGCACTGGCCCAGTCCGGCGCTGATGGGGTGATGATCGGGCGCGGATGCTACGGGCGACCGTGGTTTCTGGCGCAGGTTGCCCATGCCCTGCGTACGGGGGAGGAGATGCCAGACCCCGCACTGGAACAGGAAAAAGCCATTGTGCTGGAGCATTATAACATGATGCTGGAGCATTTTGGCCCACGCCCCGGCCTGCGTCTGGCCCGCAAGCATGTGTCCTGGTATTCGGCCGGGCTGCCTGCTTCGGCGGCATTCCGTGCTGTCTTCAACAAGGTGGAAACGCCGGATGAAGCCATAACCCGGATTGCCGAGTTCTATGACCAGCAGATTGCCACCGGTGCACAGCGGGAACCGCGTGCCTCCCGCCAGGAAGCCGCGCGCCAGCACGAACAGGCTTACGCGGCGTGAGCACAAAAGCGCCAGACAGGGCAGAGCCTGACGCGGCGCTTCTACTGGACAGCCTGCCTGTTCCGTTGCTTGAGATCGGGGCAGGGAATGCTGTTCTGGCGCTCAATATGGCGGCGGAGGAGTTTTTTGGTATGTCCCGCCAGCAGATCAGGGCTGGCGGCATGGCCGAAATTGCACCACCCGACCACCCGATTTATCTGCTGCTTGCCCACCTGCGCCAGCGTGGGGGGAGTGTGACCGAGCATGATCTCCTGTTCAGTTCCCCACGTTTTCACCACGAGGGGGTGAGCGTGCAGGGGGCTGAGGTGCTGGACCATCCGGGGCATCTGCTGCTCACCTTCCATCTGCCGTCCACCGCACGGGTGCTGGACCAGCAGCAGGTCTATCGCTCGGCGGCGCGGAGTGTGTCGGGCATGGCGGCCATGCTGGCGCATGAGGTGCGCAACCCGCTTTCAGGCATCAAGGGGGCGGCCCAGTTGCTGGAGCAGGCCGTGGGAGATGCAGACCGTGATCTGGCTACCCTGATCTGTGATGAGGTGGACCGCATAGATGCGCTGGTCGAGCGCATGGGCATGTTTGGCGAGGCGCAGATGGACTACCGCGCCCTGAACATCCACCGCCTGCTCGAACACGTAAAGCTGCTGGCCAGCAACGGTTTTGCCAGGGACCTGCGGATTATAGAGCAGTATGATCCTTCACTTCCCCATGTATGGGGGGACCGGGACAGGCTGGTGCAGGTGCTGCTCAATCTGGTCAAGAATGCGGCGGAAGCTCTGCATGAGACCGGCAAAAAAGGGGATATTACCCTGATGACCAGTTACCGGCCGGGTATTCGCGTGACTGCTCCAGGCACAACCCAGTGGCGGCATCTGCCGCTGGTGGTGACCATAAGGGACACAGGGCCCGGTATTTCGGAAACAGTCAGGCCGCATCTGTTTGAACCCTTTGTTTCCACCAAGGTCAACGGCAGCGGGCTGGGACTGGCGCTGGTGGGTAAGGTGATGGATGACCACGGCGGAGTGATGGAAGTTGAAAGCCGACCGGGCCGAACGGAGATCAGTCTTTTTCTTCCGCTGGCGGAAGAAAGGGGCGGACTGTCTTGACCTTGGGGTTGCCCGCGCCTGATAAGCCTCTCCCTGTTGTTATTCCTCTGGTTCCAAACGCATGACGCCACTGCCCACCATTCTCGTTGCTGATGATGACCGGTCCATCCGTACCGTGCTGGGGCAGGCGCTTGGTCGCGCGGGTTATCAGGTTCAGGTCACGCCCTATGCGTCCACCCTGTGGCAGTGGGTGCAGGAAGGGGAGGGCGATCTGGTCATTACCGATGTGGCCATGCCCGATGGCAACGGGCTGGAACTGGTAACGCGCATCCGCCAGATCCGGCCGGACCTGCGGGTTATTGTCATGAGCGCCCAATCCACGCTGACAACCGCCGTAAAGGCCACGCAGCGCGGCGCGTTTGAATATCTGGCCAAGCCGTTTGACCTGAAGGAACTGCTCGCGGTTGTGGCGCGTGCGCTGACCACTCCGGTACAGGAGGCGGAAAAACCCGCATCCCCGCAGACACCGGAGGAACGGCTGCCACTGATCGGGCAATCCGTGGTCATGCAGGGCATCTACCGCAGCATTGCCAGACTGACGACCTCGGACCTGACCGTGATGATCTCGGGGGAGAGCGGTACCGGCAAGGAATTGGTGGCCCGTGCCCTGCACGAATATGGCCGCCGCCGCAGTGGTCCGTTTATTGCCGTCAACATGGCCGCCATCCCGCGTGAGCAGATTGAGAGCGAACTGTTCGGCTACGAGCGTGGTGGCAATCTGGGCCGCATGCCCGGTCGGTTTGAGCAGGCATCGGGTGGCACGCTTTTCCTTGATGAGATCGGGGATATGCCACAGGAAGCCCAGACCCGCCTTTTGCGCGTGTTACAGGAAGGGGAGTTTACAACCGTAGGTGGCTCCACCCCCCTGCATGCCGATGTGCGGATTGTGGCCGCAACCCACAGGGACTTACGGCAGGCCATACAGGCCGGTACTTTCCGTGAGGATCTGTATTACCGCCTGAACGTGGTGCCCCTGCGCCTGCCCCCCCTGCGGGAACGACGGGAGGACATCCCCCTCCTTGCCCGCCATTTTCTGGCCCAGTGCCGCGAGGCAGGGGGGGGGTACCGGACGCTGGATGAGGAGGCCATGATCCGCCTGCAGGCATGGCGCTGGCCGGGCAATGTGCGGGAACTGGAAAACCTGATCCGCCGCATTATGGCCCTGTATTCGCAGGAGACCATTACAGCCGATCTGGTGGATGCAGAACTGGCTGACCCTCAGGGGAAAGATTTTGTGCCAGATTGCCGGCAGGTGGCCGAACCTCTGGTCGATTCAGTCTCGCGCCATATCGCCCGTTACCTGGAAGCGGGGCGGGAAGGTATGCCGTTGCATGATCTGCATGCCCGTATTATTGCTGAGGTGGAACGTCCACTGATCCAGATGACGTTGACGGAAACACGGGGCAACCAGATCAAGGCCGCCGCCATGTTGGGGTTGAACAGGAATACCTTGCGTAAGAAAATACGTGATCTTGAGATTCCCGTTGTGCGTGGCGTAGTCTAGCCACAGGTATGACCAACGCACCACGTTTCTCCTTTTCCCACCTGTTTTCGCGCGCAGGCCTGCATTGGCTGCTGCGTGCGCTTGAGCGCAGGAGCGTTGCCGTAACACTTGTGGCTCTGGCGCTGTGCCTTGTGTTTGCAACATTTGTTGTGCTTTCGGGTGGTATGTCCTTTGGGCATTACGCCGTGCTCGAGCCGTTGGTACTGGTAGTGAACGGGCTGGTGCTGCTGCTTCTGCTGCTGGCCATGGGGGTACGTGGCTGGCCTATTCTGGTGGAATATCGCAAGGGGCTGGCGGGCACGCGCTTGCATGTGCGCCTTGTTACCCTGTTTGGCATTGTGGCTGTTGCCCCTACGGTGGTGGTGGGTGTGTTTGCCACCCTGTTTTTCCATTACGGCATACAGATCTGGTTTTCCGATAGGGTCAACACGGCACTGAACGAGGCCTTGCAGGCATCGCGCGGATATTTGCAGGAGCATAACGCCAATATCCGTACAGATGCGTTCTCGATGTCCAATTACATCATGAGCGCGCAGAACGAACTGGCCGCCAGCGGCATGGAACTGTTGCAGGACCATGATGCCCTGTCCCAGATGCTCGACAGTCAGGCGACCATACGCGGGCTGACCGAAGCTCTGGTGTACGACCCCATTACCAACCGTGTTGTGGCGGCTGGCGGGCTGATGAGCCGGACAGGCTACCTGCAGGACCTGCCCCCGCCCGCGGCCACGCTTATGGCACGTTCCAACGATGTGGCTATTCTGGATTCCCCGGATGAGCGCACGGTGCGTGCGGTTGTGGAACTGTCACAAACGCCTACACTCATGCTGGTGATTACCCGGCTGGTTGATCCGTCCATTCTGGATCATATGCACCGGACGGAAAAAGTGGTGGCGGACTACAAACACCTTAACCGCAACAAGGCCAAGATCCAGCTCACCTTTGTCATGATCTTTGTTCTGGTGGCGCTGCTGGTGCTGGCTGTTGCCGCCCTGATCGGCTTTGCGCTGGCCAACCAGATTGCCCGCCCGCTTGGCCTGCTGAGCATGGCTGCCCGCAGGGTGAGTGAAGGTGACCTGCGTGTCCATGTGCCCGAAACCGACCGGGATGATGAAGTGGCAAGCCTGTCCCGCGCCTTTAACCGCATGACGGAGGAACTGGACAGCCAGCGTTCGGAACTGATGCTGGCGTATGGGCAGATCAATGAACGCAGGCGCTTTACCGAGGCCGTCCTGTCGGGCGTGTCCGCAGGGGTGATCGGGCTGGACGTGGAACAGCGGATCGAACTGCCCAACCGTGCCGCCAGCGTGCTGCTCCAGACCAATCTGGCGGATGCCACGGGCGAGCTTCTGGCAACCCGTGTGCCGGAATTTGCCGGGTTGCTTGAGGAGATCACCCTCTCGCCCGAGACCGTGTTCACGCGTGAAATCCAGATTGGCCATGCCACCAGCCAGCGCACCCTGCTTGTGCGCGTGGGGGCGGAACTGCGCGGCACTGTTACCGAAGGGTATGTCATGACATTTGATGACATTACAGCCCTGCAACAGGCCCAGCGCAAGGCGGCCTGGGCGGATGTGGCCCGCCGCATCGCGCATGAGATCAAGAATCCGCTTACCCCTATCCAGCTTGCGGCCGAGCGGCTCAAACGCCGTTTTTTGAAGGAAATCACCTCCGACCCCGATACGTTCGCCCAATGCGCGGATACAATTGTGCGTCAGGTGGGGGATATCGGACGCATGGTGGACGAATTTTCGGCTTTTGCCCGTATGCCGCAGCCCGTTATGAAGGATGAGAACCTTTCCCGTATTGCGCAGGAGGTGCTCATCCTGCAACGTAACGCCCACCATGAGATTTCGTATCACCTTGATCTGCCACAGCATGGACCATGGGTTCGGTGTGACCGGCGGCTTATCAGTCAGGCCTTGATCAATCTGCTGCAAAATGCGGCGGACGCCATTGCCATGCTTCCCCGGCAGGCTGATGCATCCGGGCAGGAGGTGGCTCCCAAGGGAGAGGTATGGGTGCGTATTGCGCAGGAAGAGGAAACCATTGCTATTGTCGTGGCCGACAACGGGGTGGGACTTCCCGAAGATGACAGGAACCGTCTGGCCGAGCCCTACGTCACGCACAAAGCCAAAGGAACGGGGCTGGGATTGGCTATTGTGAAAAAAATCATGGAAGATCATGGTGGAACGGTCCGTCTGGAAGACAGGGCAGGAGAGAAGGGAACTGTGGCTACTCTGGTTTTGCCGGTGAAAGACGACCATGGCGCATGAAATCCTGATCGTTGATGACGAACCCGACATCCGGATGCTGATTGAAGGCATTCTGTGTGATGAAGGGTATGAGGCCCGCGTTGCCTCCAGTTCCGAGGCAGCGCTGGCGGCTTTTCGGGTTCGCAGGCCGTCTCTGGTCATTCTGGACGTGTGGTTGCAGGGCTCGGATATGGACGGGCTGGAAATCCTGCAGACCATGAAGGCGGAGGAAGCCTCCGTGCCCGTGGTCATGATTTCGGGCCATGGCACGATCGAAACCGCCGTGGCGGCTCTGCAGCATGGTGCCTACGATTTTATAGAAAAACCGTTTCAGGCCGATCGGCTGTTGGTCATTGTCCGCCGCGCGCTTGAGGCATCGCGCCTTGCGCGTGAAAACGAGGAGCTGCGCCTGCGCGCCGGGCAGGATGCAGACCTGTACGGCAACAGTGCCCAGATTGTGGCCATCCGCAACCAGATAGAAAAGGTGGCCCCCACCGGCTCACGCGTGCTGATCAGCGGTGGTCCGGGCTCGGGCAAGGAGGTGGCTGCCCGCATGATTCATGCCCGCTCCCGCCGGACGGATGGGCCTTTTGTAGCGCTCAACTGCGCCACGCTGGCTCCGGGCCGGTTTGAGGAGGAGCTGTTCGGGCTGGAAGGTGGGGTGGATGGTGTTGGCCGCCGCACAGGCGTGCTTGAACGCGCCCATGGTGGCACCCTGCTGCTGGATGAGGTGGCGGATATGCCGCTGGAAACGCAGGGCAAAATTGTCCGCGCCCTGCAGGACCAGACCTTTGAACGGCTGGGTGGGGGCTCCCGCGTTAAGGTGGATGTGCGCGTACTGGCGACCACCAACCGCGACCTTCAGGCCGAAATCATAGGCGGGCGCTTCCGCGAGGACCTGTATTACCGTCTGGCGGTGGTGCCCTTGCGGATGCCAGCCCTCAAGGAGCGGCGGGACGATATTCCCGGTCTGGCAACACTGTTCCTGCATCGTGCGGCGGAAATGGCAGGCCTGCCCTCGCGCGATCTGTCGCCCGATGCGGTGGCTGTGCTGCAGGCGTATGACTGGCCGGGCAATGTGCGTGAACTGCGCAACCTGATGGAACGGGTGCTGATCATGCAGCCCGGCAGCAGCCAGGATCTGATCCGTGCGGACATGCTGCCTTCCACAATAGGGGAGAACGCACCGGGGCTGTTAAAGTTTGATGCCGCGACCGATGTCATGAGCCTGCCACTGCGCGAGGCGCGGGATCTGTTTGAAACCCAGTACCTTCAGGCACAATTATTACGATTTGGAGGGAACATAAGCCGCACAGCGCTGTTTGTGGGCATGGAGCGGAGCGCTTTGCATCGTAAACTCAAGCAGCTTGGTGTAACATCGGACGAACGGAACACTGGCTGATCAGTGAGTTGTTGCGAGTCAGGGCAGGCGTTGGATCTGGCTCCCAAGAAAAAGAAAATGGAATAGGGTCGCACACAGTGGAAAAAGAGAGTGCACATAATGTGCAGGATGCATTTTTAGGCCAGATTCGCCGTTCCCGGGCGGCTGTGACCGTATTTCTGGTCAATGGTGTCAAACTTCAGGGTTTTATTACGTGGTTTGATGATCAGGTGGTGCTTCTCCGGCGGGATGAGCAGACCCAGCTTATTTACAAACATGCCATCAGCACTGTTATGCCCAGCATTCCCGTAGATATTGCAGACTCCACCGTAGCGGGCGCAAAGGCGGACAAGGAACCATCTCTTGGCGACGAGTTTTACTGAGAAAAAACAAACGGTTGCAACGCGTGCTGCCGTTATTCTGCCGTGGGAGCGCTCAGCCCATGGGCAGGACGTCAGGGCCGCAGAGGCCCGGCTGGAAGAAGCTGTTGGCCTGACGGCGTCCATTGGTCTGGTTATTGTCCGTAAAGCTGTTCTTCTGCTGCGTATGCGCCGCTCGGCCACATTGCTGGGCAAGGGGCAGATCGATTCCCTCAGAATAGCCGTCAAGGCCGACAATATTGACGTGCTGGTGGTGGATACCAAACTGACCCCCGCCCAGCAGCGTAATCTGGAAACCGAGTTCGGCTGCAAGGTGATCGACCGGACCGGCCTTATTCTGGATATTTTTGGTGCCCGTGCCGCCACGCGGGAAGGGACATTACAGGTCGAACTGGCGCATCTGGAATACCAGCGCTCCCGCCTTGTGCGGTTGTGGACCCACCTTGAGCGCCAGCGTGGTGGTTTTGGCTTTCTGGGTGGTCCGGGTGAAACCCAGATCGAAGCTGACCGCCGCATGATTGGCGAGCGCATTGTGCGCCTTAAAAAGGATCTGGAGCAGGTGCGCCGCACACGCGGGCTGCACAGGCAGGCCCGCAAACGCGTGCCGTTCCCCGTTGTGGCTCTTGTGGGCTACACCAATGCGGGTAAATCCACCCTGTTCAACGCCCTGACCGGGGCCACCGTTTATGCGCAGGACCAGTTGTTTGCCACGCTGGACCCGACCATGCGCGCCATTGAGCTACCATCGGGGCGGCAGGTTATTCTATCGGATACGGTGGGTTTTATCAGCGACCTGCCAACGGAGCTGATTGCCGCCTTCCGCGCCACGCTGGAAGAAGTGGCGGAAGCTGACATTATCCTGCATGTGCGTGACATTGCCCACCCCGATAGCGCGACCCAGAAAAAAGACGTGCTGGGTGTTTTGCAAAGCATGGCCAAGGACAACATGCTTGAGCAGGACTGGCCAAGCCGCGTGATTGAAGTGCTGAACAAGGTGGACCTGCTGGGCGAACACGCAGCAGCCCCGCAGGGGGATGAAAGCGTTGCCATTTCTGCCATTACGGGCGATGGGCTGGACCGGCTTCTGGCCCGTATTGACCAGCGCATTACATCGGGGATGGAAATGGTGAGCTACGCCCTGCCACTGGCCGATGGTGCCGCTCTGGCATGGCTGTACCAGCATGGTGAGGTCATAGGCCGCACCGACCGGGAGGAAGAGGCGGATATTACCGTACGCCTGCTGGCAGAAGACCGTGCGCGTTTTGAGCGGCAGTTCCAGAACATTACGCCCCAGATTGCATAGTGTGTAGCTGGAGGGTGTCCTACCCGGTGGATCAGTCAGTCTGATTCGGCCGGGCAAGCGCTTTTAATCAGTCAAATTCGGTTGGCAGGCTCAGGTCGGCGTGGTGTGCAAACAGCCGGTCGATCTGCTGGCGTGAGATACGCCCGGTTGAGAGGTCGTGCGGGATTTCGTTGCGTGCAAAAAACCGGACCTCGCTGGTTTCAATGCTGGTGGTGGGAGACCCGCCGGTGAGTTCTCCCAGAAAAAACAGCTTGATGATCGAAAAAGCCTCAGGCGGTTCATGTCCCTGTTTTGCCCGGTCCAGCACCATGGCAAGGCGGGTCATGCGTACCGTGTAGCCGGTTTCTTCCCGCACTTCCTTGGCGGCGGATTCCGATGCGCTCAGGTTTACATCCGCCCAGCCACCGGGCACGGTCCAGCGGTTCTGGTCCAGCACTTCGCGCACCATGAGCAGGCGGTTCTGGGTATCAAACACCCCGGTGCGCACTTCCAGCTTGGGGGTGGCGTAACCTGCCTGCCGGGCAAACAGGTTTTCTATCTGCTGGAGGGGGGCACCACTGCCACGGGCCATAACCTTGGCGGCCAGCGTGCGCAGCATTTCATAGCGTTCGCGGTCAAACGGATCTTTGGCAAAGGTCAGTCCGGTTTGGGCAATGGCCTGAACCTCTCTGGCCCAGATGAGCCATTCAGGCTCGGACATGGTTGTGTTCCTCTCTTTTCAATAAAAAACGGGAAGGCACGCGCCCTCCCGTTTTTTTACGTGCTGCTAACAGGCCGGGGTATCCGGGTCAGTAGGCAGGTTCAGGCTCTGTGGCGGCCTGACCGTTTATCAGCAGGCTATCCCCGTTGGCAGAAATATTGACGGTCTCGCCGTCATGGATCGTGCCTTCAAGCAACTGTCCGGCCAGCGGGTTTTGCAGGCTGCGCTGGATAACCCTTTTAAGGGGGCGCGCACCATAAACCGGGTCGTATCCTTCATTCGCCAGCCAGGTTTCGGCCAGATTATCCAGATGCAGGCTGATCTTGCGGTCTTCGAGCAGTTTTTGCAGGCGGCTGACCTGAATATCCACAATCTTGGCCATATCCACCCGCTGGAGGCGCGAGAAGAGGATAACCTCATCCAGACGGTTCAGGAACTCGGGGCGGAAGTGCTCACGCACCACCTTCATGACCTGCGCCTGCACCATGGCTGGGGTATCCCCATCCGGCTGGTTGGCCAGATATTCGGAGCCGAGGTTGCTGGTCAGGATGATCAGCGTATTGCGGAAGTCCACCGTGCGGCCCTGACCATCGGTCAGGCGGCCATCATCGAGCACTTGCAGCAGAATGTTGAACACATCTTCATGCGCTTTTTCCACCTCGTCAAACAGGATGACCTGATAAGGGCGGCGGCGCACGGCTTCAGTCAGCACGCCACCTTCCTCATACCCCACATACCCCGGAGGTGCGCCAATCAGGCGGGCTACGGCGTGCTTTTCCATGAACTCGCTCATGTCAATCCGCAGCAGGGCCTTGTCATCATCAAACAGGAAGCGGGCGAGCGCCTTGGTCAGCTCCGTTTTGCCAACACCCGTTGGGCCGAGGAACAGGAACGAACCGATCGGGCGGTTGGGGTCCTGCAAACCGGCGCGGGCACGGCGCACGGCGTTGGCGACCGCACGCAGAGCGGGTTCCTGCCCCACAACGGATTTGCGCAGTTCGTCTTCCATCCGCAGCAGTTTGGCACGTTCGCCTTCCAGCATCCGGTCCACGGGCACACCCGTCCAGCGCGAGACAACCGAGGCAATGCCCTGATCCGTTACCGCTTCGGAGACAAGGTTCGCACTTTTTGCTTCCTGTTCCTCCGTCTGCTGGGCGCTGGCAATCTGGCTTTGCAGGTTGGGAATAACGCCATACATCAGTTCGGAAGCACGTTGCAGGTCGCCCTTGCGCTGGGCCACTTCCACATCGGAGCGGGCCTGATCAAGCTGTTCCTGCAATTTCTGCACCGCATGCACGCGGTCTTTTTCCGCATGCCATGTGGCACTGAGCGTGTTGGATTTTTCTTCCAGATCAGCCAGTTCGGCCTCAACGGATACCAGACGGTCCTTGCTTGCGGTGTCGTCTTCCTTGCGCAGCGCTTCCCGCTCGATCTTGAGCTGGATAATGCGGCGGTCCAGTTCGTCCAGTTCTTCGGGTTTGCTGTCGATCTGCATACGCAGCCGGCTTGCGGCCTCGTCTATCAGGTCGATGGCCTTGTCGGGCAGAAAGCGGTCCGTGATGTAGCGGTTGGACAGGGTTGCCGCGGCGACCAGTGCGCCATCGGTAATGCGCACGCCATGGTGCAGTTCGTATTTTTCCTTGATCCCGCGCAGGATGGAAATGGTATCGGGCACGGAAGGTTCGCCCACGTAAACGGGCTGGAAGCGGCGGGCGAGTGCTGCATCTTTTTCAATATACTTGCGGTATTCGTCCAGCGTGGTGGCGCCAATGCAGTGCAGCGTGCCGCGCGCCAGTTCTGGCTTGATCAGGTTGGACGCATCCATGGCCCCATCGGTCCGGCCTGCGCCGACCAGTGTGTGCATTTCATCAATGAACAGGATGACCTGCCCTTCAGCGGACTCAATTTCCTTGAGCACGGCTTTCAGGCGTTCTTCAAACTCACCGCGATATTTGGCACCGGCCACCAGCGCGCCCATGTCGAGCGAGAGGAGTTTTTTGTTTTTCAGCGCTTCGGGCACATCGCCATTGACAATACGCTGGGCCAGACCTTCCACAATGGCGGTCTTACCCACACCGGGTTCGCCAATAAGCACAGGGTTGTTCTTGCTGCGGCGGGCCAGAACCTGAATGGCGCGGCGGATTTCCTCATCCCGGCCAATAACCGGGTCAAGCTTGCCCTGCTGGGCAACTTCGGTCACGTCCCGCGCATATTTCTTCAGCGCGTCAAAATTGGCTTCAGCGTTTTCGCTGGTCACTGTGCGTCCCTTGCGGATGGTGGCTATGGCTTTTTCCAGCGCATCGGGGGTAGCGCCGTTGGTTTTGAGCGCCTCACCCGCCGCGCTGCTGGTTGCGGCAAGGGCCACCAGCAGGCGGTCCTGCGCGACAAAGCTGTCGCCTGCCTTCTGGGCGATCTGTTCGGCGGAATCCAGTGCGCGTACCAAGTCCGGGGTGGCTGCTGGCTGGCCAGCACCCCCACCCTGTACCTTGGGCAGTTTGGCCAGTGCCTGCTCGTTGGCGGCACGAACCGCATCGGGGTTGCCTCCGGCTGCACGGATCAGGGCCGATGCAGCGCCTTCCTCGTCATCGAGCATGGCTTTAAGCAGGTGCTCAGGAGTAAGCTGCTGGTTAAAATCGCGCAGGGCAATGGTCTGTGCTGCCTGCAGAAAACCGCGTGAGCGTTCGGTAAATTTTGCAATATCCATAATATCCCTCTTGTCCCTTTATCGTAGGCGACTGAAGGCCTTGCCCCATCCCGCTTTGTGGCAATGGAAGGCAGGGTCTGTCGTGTTGACACCTCTAAGATTGGAAGGCGCAGCAGCACAATCAAGGGGGATGTGTGCATATGTCGCACACCCTATGGAATGGCCGATATAAAAAAGGCGGAGCCCCGTGGGAGCCCCGCCTTTTTTACACCAGACCGGCTTGTGGCCGGTGGTTTTGCACTCAGGCCGCGTTCAGCTGGGCTTCGGCAAATTCATAGTTTGCCAGCTTGTCCAGGAAGTTGGTGATGTAGTCCGGGCGACGGTTGCGGAAGTCCAGATAGTAGGAGTGTTCCCACACATCCGCCGTCAGCAGCGCCGTGCCCTGACCTTCGGCCAGCGGGTTGGTGCCGTTGGGGGTTTTGGTAATGGCCAGCTTGCCGTCCTTGCCCAGTACCAGCCAAGCCCAGCCTGACCCGAACTGGGAGATGGCGGCCTTGCGGAATTCTTCCTTGAAGGTGTCGATGCTGCCAAAGTCTGCGGTAATTTTGGCCCCCAGCTTTTCGGGCATGGCGCCACCGGAGGTGGACAGGCTGTTCCAGAAGAACGAGTGGTTCCAATGCTGGCCAGCATTGTTGAACAGGCCGGTCAGGTCAGCCTTGCCATGTGCGGCCAGAATGATGTCTTCCAAAGACTTGCCAGCAAGCTCGGGCTTGCCTTCGAGCAGCGTGTTCAGGGTGGTTACGTAGGCCAGATGGTGCTTGCCGTGGTGGAACTCAAGCGTTTCCTGGCACATGCCACGTGCGGCAAGGGCGTTGGGGGCGTAAGGGAGGGTTGGCAGTTCAAAAGCCATGACATAACTCCGTCGTATCAAGCAGGGCGTATCCAAAACGCGCCTGTCCAGAGCTATGGGTGCGCCATATGGCACAGAGGCAGCGGATGAAGGTCCGATGTCTCTTTTCCCTTGCTCACGGAAACTTGCCCTGCTGGTGGGGGTGGGGTGGCGCGGCAGTCCGTAAGGAAAGCTATATGTGCATTACGCATGAAACAGCATGAATTTGCAACATGCTACCGGGTAAGAGAAGTAGGACACAGCCATGAACACCCCTCCATCACGTACCGATATGCAGGCATTGGCGGGGCTTGCAGCGGGGGATGCGGACAGGCTGCTCTGTGTGCGTTTTCTGCCCGCATCCGTACAGCCCGGCGGGCTAGTGCTGCTGGCGTTCCATAATGAGCTGATTCGCGTGCTGGCCCCGGCCCGCTCGGCAGCGGTGGCCGGGCCCATGGCTGGGCTGATCCGCCTGCAATGGTGGCGTGAGGTGCTGGAAAAGGCCCGTCCCCCCGAGCACATTCTGGCCCCCTTTCTGCTGGAGATGATGGCGTGCGGGCAAGCCCGGCAGACCACATTGCTCCGCCTTGTTCACTCTTGCGAGATGGAGCTGACCGGTGCGCGTGATCAACCGGCATGGGAGGGCATGATGCGTGACGGCCCCGGAGCGCTGCAACGCGCACTGGGCGAACTGCTGGGGATGGAAGACCCTGCCATCCTGCTGAGGCTGGAAGCCTGTGGCATGGCCTACGGGGCAGGAGCCATGTTGCGGCACTGGCCCGTGCTCCAGCAATCGGGGCGGTTTATATGGCCTGCCCGGCAGGAAGCGCTCAGGCTACAGGGGCAGGCATGGCTGGCTGTGCTGGACTGGCCCCATCTGCCCGCGCCATTCCGCCTTGCGGCTCTGCCTGCCGTACTGGCTGAGCGCGACTTGGCAGGTACTGCCCGGCAGGCCGGGCAGCCCCGCGGGCTGGGGGACCGCGCCGCACTCATGTGGCAGGGTGTTAAGGCCCTGCGTGCGTTTGAGCGCGGCTGAACGGCCTGGGTGGCTGCAAAACCCTTACGGGTCGTTGGCCACAATGTTTTCCAGTACCCCGATCAGGGCGGAATAGTCCGCATCTGCTGCGGCGCGGCGGGTCAGGGAGAGTTCCTGCGTGACTGCGGCCATGGTGGGTACGGGCACGGCCAGACGGGCGCAGGCATCGAGCAGCAGGCGCATGTCTTTTTGCATGAGCCGGGTAGGGAACTGGGGCGAAAAATCCCCTTCCTTGGCCATTTTGATCTTGCGTTTGTGGTGGGGGGAGATCACGGCCATGTTATCCAGCGCGTCAAACAGCATGCTGCGCTCGAGCCCTGCGGCCAGACCATAGGCAATGCCTTCGGCCACGGCGGCCAGCCCGGCCCCCATAATCCCGTTAATCACCAGCTTGAGCCGTGCGCCACTGCCTGCCGGGCCTGCATGAATGGTCAGGCGGCCAATGGCGTCAAACACCGGTTTGGCGCGGGCCATGTCATCCTCACTGCCGCCAGCCAGCACCACCAGACTGGCGCTGTCCGCCTCGGGCGTGCTGCCAGAAACCGGACAGTCCACAACGCTGACTTTCAGCTTCTGGCCCGCATCCAGCAAGGTCTGTGCGGCTTCGGGGGAGACAGAGCTTGTGTTCAGTAACAGCCCGCCCTCGGGCATGCCGGCCAGCGCGCCCTGTGGGCCGTACATGCTGGCGCTCAGGGCCTCATCATCCGGGACGCACACAAGAACAATATCAGCCGTTTTGGCAACATCTGCCGGGCTGGGCAGGAAGGCGGTGTTTTCGTCTCCTCCCTTGCCGGAAGGCGTGTAGGCCACGGCAGCAAACCCTGCTTTTTTCAGGTTTGTAGCCATACGGCTGGCCATTGCGCCAAACCCGATAAAGCCGATTGTCTTTGCTGTGCTCATGGTATCAGAGACTCCTGCATGTTCTTGCGTATTATGGACATAACGCACAAACTCCTTGCAAGGTTAAGGCGCATGCTCTGGATGCGCTGTCAGGCACCCCGGAAGAATAAAGGCAGATCATGGCTCCACCTGTTGCCGGTCGCGCACGGCGCAAAAACCTGTCGCCACTGGCACGGCAGGTTCTGCTTTACAGCCTGTTCCTGCTCCCCGCCGTGTTTGATCTGGTGGAAGGGTGGCTGGGCTGGCTGGGGCCAAGGCCTTACCGCGAATGCCTGCATGATTTTGGGCGTTATGCGTTCCGCTTCCTGCTGGTTTCGCTCATGGTGACGCCCCTGCGGCGGTTTACCGGAATGAACCTCATACTCTATCGCAGGCCGCTGGGGTTGCTGGCCTTTACCTATGCGGCCCTGCACGTAACACTCTACCTGACATGGGCGCGCGAGCTGAACCCTGCCCTGATTTGGTCGGATTTTACCACGCGCCCCTTCCTGAGCTTTGGCTTGCTGGCTTTTGTTATCCTGTGCGTGCTGGCGGCTACCTCCACGCGCAAGTCCATTATGCGGCTGGGCAAGCGGTGGGCACCGCTGCACAGAACGGTTTACGTGGCCATGGTGCTGGCCTGCGTGCACTACAGCATCGCCTTTAAGGTCTGGCATGTTGAGCCATTTATCTACGCGGCCATAGCGGCGGCCGTGCTGGCGACGCGCCTGTTCCCCAAAACACAAAAAAGCCGCCCGACCCCGGTTTAGAGGCGGAGCGGCTTTGGGCTGTGCGGGGGTGTGGTGCAGGTTTTTTGTGCGCTCAGGCCAGCAGGTTGGGGTGGTCCAGCGTTGCCAGCAGCAGGTATTGCAGCCCGTGCCCATGCACCAGATCCGCAGTAGCCAGCGCAACCGACCCCGCCGCCCCCGAGATCATGCCCGGCCTGCCACCCGTTATGGCAATGCTGATAACGCACGAGGCAGAAAATATCCTCTAAACTAGAGGGAGATGGTTTGATGCTCCCAGCCATAAACCGGACTTTTTATGTGCGGAAAGGTTTTTCTTTACGCATCATGGCTTGCACATTCTCTGTTTGGCCGGAATGGTGGTGGGCTTGCGTTGTGTTCTTGGTGCGTGAAGATGCTTGAACTGCCCCCTCCATCCCCCCTTGTATGGATCCTTGCCGGAGAGGCGAGCGGGGATGTGCTGGGTGCCCGACTGATGCACGCACTCCGCGCGCGTAACCCGCATATCCGTTTTGCCGGGGTGGGAGGCACGCGCATGGCGCAGGAGGGGCTTGCCAGCCTTTTTCCCATGCGGGATCTGGCGGTTATGGGGCTGGTGGAAATCCTGCCCCGTGTGCGCCAGCTTTCGCGCAGGCTTAATCAGGCTGTGGCGGATGTTGTGGCGCAAAAACCCGATCTGGTGATTACCATAGACAGCCCCGGCTTTGCCCTGCGCCTGCTCCGGCGGATTGCGGGCATGGGTATCCTGCGTGTGCATTACGTGGCCCCGCAGGTATGGGCATGGCGGCAGAAAAGGGTGCGCAAGTTCCCCGGTCTCTGGGACGAATTGCTATGCCTGCTCCCCTTTGAGGAAGAGTTTTTTGGCAGGCATGGCCTGAAAACCCGCTTTGTGGGGCACCCCGTTCTGCAATCCGGTGCGCAGGAGGGCGATGCCGCCCGGTTCAGGGCAAGGTACGGACTGGCGGATAACGCACGGGTGCTGGTGCTTATGCCCGGCAGCCGCCGCTCGGAAGTGCCAAGGCTGCTGCCCGTATTCGGGCAGATGCTGGCGCTACTCCGCACGAGCATGCCCGATGTGGTGCCGGTTGTGCCGGTTTCCCCCGTGGTGGCGGCTACTGTTGAGCGGGCCGTGCATAACTGGCCCGTTCGCCCGATTGTGGTGACAGATGTGGACGACAAGCATGATGCATTTGCCGCAGCCGGGGCGGCTTTGACCAAATCGGGCACCTCCACGCTGGAACTGGCGCTGGCTGGCGTGCCCATGGCGGTAACGTACCGGGTTAACCCCATGACGGCGTTTATGGCGCGCAGGCTGATCCGGGTGCCCTATGTGGCTATGGTCAACCTGCTTGCAGGCCGGGCGGTTGTACCCGAACTGTTGCAGGAAAACTGCGCGCCAGACGTGCTGGCGCGCGAGGTGCAGACACTGTTTGAAAACCCCACCGTGGCTCAGGCCCAGAAAGCGGCCTTTGCCTCGGTCCTGCACGGGCTGGAAGGGCCGGGGGGGAGCCTGCCAGCAGATGCGGCGGCATCTGCCGTGCTGGACCTGCTGGCCGCGCGGGGGCGGTCGTAAGGGGCTACCCTTCAGGCGTGGGTGTGGCCGTGGGTTTTATAAAGCTCGGTGGGGTCAACTTCAGGCTTGGTCAGTTCAAGCAGCCCGGTGGGGGAGAAGGCGCGGTAAAAGCAGCTCCTGCGCCCGGTATGGCAGGCAACGCCAATCTGGTTGACCAGAAGCAGAACGGCGTCTGCATCACAGTCCAGCCGCGCTTCGTGCAGGAGCTGGACCTGACCGGACGTCTCGCCCTTGCGCCACAGTTTCTTGCGGCTGCGTGAGTAGTAGCAGACGCGCCCGCTCAGCAGTGTTTCACGCAGGGCTTCGGCATTCATCCAGGCAATCATCAGCACTTCGCCCGTGTCATGCTGCTGGGCAATGGCGGCAATCAGGCCGGAGGCATCGTATCTGACTGTGCCCAGCATGGCATCAAGCACTGCGGCATCGGGTGCGGTGTAGGTCATGGTTTGTCCGGTGTGGTGGCGGAGGGGTCTGGTGGTGTGCCAAGGGCTGGTAGCAGCCACGCGGGGGGGCGGGCAACCACGTTATGGTCAAGGCAGGTCAGGGGTTTGTCGGCCATATCCACCCTGAGCAGCGCCAGCCCGATATGATCGCGCGAGGAGCGTAGGGTGCCGACCTCCTGCCCGTTATGCAGGATGGGGGTACCCGGCGCGGGCAGGGGAACGGTGGCGGCAATGGGCACAAGGCGGCGTTTGAGCAGCGTGCGGTAGTGCATGCGGGCTGTGATTTCCTGCCCCATGTAGCACCCCTTTTTCCAGGCAATGCCGCCAAGCAGGTCCATGTTGGCCTCGGCTGCCAGTGTGCGGCCCGGTTCGCAGTCCTGTACGCCATCAGGCAGGCCAAGGGCCAGACGGTGCAGGTCATAGTCCAGTTGGGTGGCGGTCTGCTCCGTGCCGGCGGGTGGGTCTATCAGCCGCCAGCCTGCGGCGGGCAGTCTGGGGTCTGCAACGCTTATTGCGTTTTCCAGCAAGGTGGCCTCGGGCCTGTTGCCCCATGCGGCATAAACGGGGAGTGCCGTCAGTTCCATCTGCACATCCGAACGGAGCCGGAAGCGCATGAGCTGTGTGCGCAGGGCCTCGGCCTGCTCGGTGGCGCAGTCCAGCAGCAGGCAGGTATCATCGGGGTCGGGTATGGCAAAAAAATCTGCCTGCCAGCGGCCCTGTGGGGTCAGGCATGCGGCCCATGCGGCCTGGGCTGGTTGCAGGGCTTCAATATCCGCCGTGACCAGTCCTTGCAAAAACCGCACACGGTCCGCGCCGGAAAGTTTGAGAACAGTACGGCCCTCAAGCCGGGTGATGTGGGATGGGGCGGGTAATGGCATGGTGTGGTGTCCTTTTGTGCAAGGATGCAGGCCGCTGGTGCAAACTCTAGACCGGGTGGGGCAATGGGACCATAGGCAGACTGTTCACGTCTGGCTTTGCCGCAGGAGTGCCAGAGCCGCATGGGCGACGCGCTCCACACTTAACCCGGCAATGGGCGCCAGCCCTTCCGGCCCCGGTGCCTCCACCCAGTGCGTCATGGCTCCGGTAGGGGCATATTCCGATGCGCGGGACGGGCCGAACAGCCCCAGTGTGGGTGTGCCTGCCGCAGCGGCCAGATGCATTAACCCGGAATCGTTACCAATATACAAAGCACAACGGGCCAGCATGGCGGCGGTTTCGGTCAAGGTAAACCGTCCTCCGGCATCTATGGCGTGGGGCAGGGCGTGCAGCACGGGGCGGGCCAGTTCCGCCTCCTGCGGGCCGGGGCCGTAAAAAATGGCAGGGCGGGCTTGGGGGTATGTGGCGGCAAGCTGCCGCCACAGGGGCAGGTAATGCTCTGTCGGCCAGATTTTGCCGTGCCAGTTGGCCGTGGGGCCGAGGGCAATAACCGGTGCATCAGACGTGGGGGGCGGTATAACCTGCGCGGCAGCCTGCTGGTCGGCATTGTTGAGCCACACCGTAGGGTGCGGAGCAGGGGAAAGGCCGAGCAGGGCGCCCAGATGCCCCACCCGCCTGCCGGGCCTGCGCCCCCCACGCATGACAAACCGCCGCCCCGAGCGCAGGGCGAAACTGATGATTGAACCGCGCAGGTCCACGGTCATGTCCCAGCGGGTGGGGACGCAGGTTTTCCACAAATCCAGCCAGTGCAGGTCGTAGCGGCGTTTGTGCATGACCAGAACCCGCTCGAGTCCGGGCATGTGGCTGAACAGCCCGGCGGCAACAGGCCCGCAGGCAACGGTTATGCGCGCATCGGGCCATTGCTGTATAAGTGTGTTGAGAATACCGGTGGTAAGCACCGCATCCCCCAGACGTGTGGCCGTAATAAAAAGAATGCGCATGCAATCAGGCTATACTGTCTCTTTGTCTCTTTTCCAAGCAAAGCAGATATGGACATTTGCGCGGCATATGCCAGAAGATGGGGCGTTACAGCGCAGGCTGGTCCGCTCCAGCGGAGCAGCCTGCCCGCTTGGGTCCACTGTCTGGGCAATAAGGGTATTTTGGCAATGTTGCAGAAAGGTTTTTTGCTGGCTTCCATCGGGGGGCTGGTGGCTATGGTTGCATGTGTTCCCGCCCATGCGGGGGAGCGGGCATGGGTGCCTTCCACCTGTGGTGCGGAACCGCAGGCCCCCGTGGTTGATGTGTCCAGTGTGGAAAAATATAATGCCAGCGTGGACAAGGTCAGCGCTTACGAAAAAGCCGCCCGCACCTATAATGCCTGTGTCTCCAGGGTTGCAGTGAAGGAAGAAACCGCAATCAGCAACGAAGCACGGGATAAAATTGCCTATATTCATGATGGCAGTACCGCCGTGCAGCAGCGCATCGGGGCCAATTTTACCCAGTTGACAACCGCGCTCAAGGCGGGGGGTGCCAAGTTGCAGAAAGCGGCGCACTAAGCGCTTTTGGGCCTTTGCCGTGCTGCCTGTTGGGCCGTAAGGCGGTATAACAGGCGCATAACAGACACGCTGGCCTTGTGTGATGCGTCCGGCTGGGGCAGATATGCCATAATACGGACAGGCATGTATTGGCAGGAACAGGAACGGGCCGGATCGTGGCAGAGGATATTTACCGGGAAGTTGACGAAGAGCTGAAGGCAGAACGCATGCGTGCGGTTGCCCGGCGTTATGCCGGTGTGGCTGTTGCCGCAGCGGTGGTCGTTGTGGCTGGTGCGGGTCTGTGGTCGTGGAAGCTTGCACAGTACAAGGCACTGGATCAGGCAGCGACAGGCACGTATCTGGCCGCCTTGCGCCAGACCGATCACCTGCCCGATCAGGTGGGTAGCGGCCCCATAGCCCTTGTCGGCAAGGCGCAGAGCGGTCTGGAAGCCCTGCAGAAGCTGGCAACATCGGGTGATCGGGGTGTGGCGACACTGGCCCGGATGCAGGAAGCCGCCGTGCAGGCTGCCCGGGGTGATGCCCCCGCGGCACTGGCTGCATGGAACACTGTGCAGGATAATCCCGCAGCCGACCCGGCCCTGCGCAGCATTGCAACCCTGTTATGGTGCCAGCATCAGCTTGATACGGGGGATATTCCAACCCTGCGCTCGCGCCTTTCCCTGCTGACCGGGCCGGGCAAGGCCTGGAACGGCCTTGCCGTGGAGGCGCTGGCAGTTCTGGATGTGCGCGAAGGGCATAAGGATGATGCCCGTAAAAAACTGTCTGCCCTTGTGGACTCGGCCGAAACACCAGCAGGTGTACGCAACCGCGCACAGGACATGATGCAGGCCCTTGATCCGTCAGCAGGATAAAACCATGAGCAGCAAAACATATATGGGCGGCACAGCCCGTTCCGGCCTGACCCGCAGGAGCCTGCTGGCCGGGGCAGCCCTTGCCCCCACACTGGCCGCCTGTGGTGATGATGACGATAACAAACCCCTGCTGGCCGGGCATCGTACGGATATCCTGTCATCGGGCGCAGGGCTGATGGTGGATAAGGAAGACCGCACCGTCATTACGCTGCCAGCACCTGTTACGGTTTCTGAATGGCCGATCAGTGGCCGCGTGCCCGAGCATACGGGCAGCAACTACGCGTGGGGCGGGCTTAAACGCCGCTGGAAGCATAGCGTTGGTGCGGGTATTTCCGAGCCGGACCTTATGGCGTGGGCCGCTCTGGGCTCGCTGGGGCGGGGTATGCTGTCCTGCCCGCCGGTTGTCCATGACGGTCGGCTGTTCGTTATGGATGCACAGGGCGTTATCCGTGCCTTTACATGGCCTGCCATGCGGCATGTGTGGACCTTTAACCCACGGCCCAAGCAGTCGCGTTCCAGCAATACCGGTGGTGGCATCGGGGTTGCCGGGGACGTACTCTATATTGTGGATGGCATTTCGCAGGCTGTTGCCGTTTATGCTGCAACAGGCAAGGTCAAATGGCGGACCGATGTAGGAACACCCGGCCGTTCCGCCCCGACCATTGCCGAAGGTCGGGTCTATTTTGGTACAATTGACGAGCGGTTTTTTGCGCTCGATGCTGCAACCGGCCACCAGATCTGGACATACGCCGCCACAGCGGCCGAAACCACGGTGTTTGGCCAGGCCGCTCCCGCCTATGCCAACGGCGTTGTGGTGGCAGGTTTTGGCGGGGGCGACCTGATTGCCTTCCGTGCCGAAAGTGGTGAGGTCGTGTGGAGCGAAATGCTCGGCAATGTTGGCGCACAGGCCAGTACGCTCAACCTGAACTGCGTGCGTGGCCTGCCGGTTATTGTGGGCAGCGTTGTGTATGCGATCAGCATGGCGCAGGTGCTGGCTGCGGTGGACATCCGCACGGGCCGCCGTGTGTGGGAGCGTTCCGTTGCCAGCCAGAACAGCATCCTGTGCGTTGGGGAATGGCTGTATGTCGTCTCCCTCGACCAGCAGATCGCCTGTATTGACCGCCTTTCGGGCCATGTGCGCTGGATTACCCAGCTCCGCCGTTTCCGCAAGATCAAGGAAAGCAAGGACATTGTCACATGGTTTGGCCCCATCATGGCGGGCGGCCAGCTTGTGTGCCTGAGCACCCTGCCAGAAAACGGTATGATCCGTATTAACCCGCTAACCGGCGCAATTATCTCTATCGATGCCATGGAGGCCATCTCCTTCGTGCCTCCTATTGTTGTGGACAATCAAATGCTTGTCGTAACTAATGACGGAAACCTGATCTCCTATGGTTGAACGTCGCAAGTCCATGCGCCCCCTCCCGCCGATACCGACGGGGGACCTGCCGGTTGTTGTTATTGCCGGACGCCCCAATGTGGGCAAATCCACCCTGTTCAACCGCCTTGTGGGGCGCAGGCAGGCACTGGTGGCCGATACCCCCGGTGTAACCCGTGACCGCAAGGAAGGGGTTGCCCTTGTTCGTGGCCGCCACATACGCCTGATTGATACTGCCGGGCTGGAAGAAGCCGCACCAGACACACTGTTTGGCCGCATGCGGGCCTCGTCCGAGAGTGCGGTGCAGGAAGCGGACCTTATTCTGTTCTGCATAGATGCACGCGCGGGTATTACCCCCACCGACGAGCATTTTGCCCAGTGGATACGCCGCCAGAACCGGCCCGTGCTGCTGATCGCCAACAAGGCGGAAGGGCGGCAGGGGACGGCGGCCGCGCTGGAAGCCTATGCGCTGGGTCTGGGTGACCCGCTGGGCCTGTCCGCCGAGCACGGCGAAGGCGTGACCGACCTGATGTGGGAAATTGCAGAACGCCTGCCCGCTGACAAGGTGGGGGATGAAGAGGACGAATGGGCCCCCGAACCCGACCTGTCGGAAGAGGGTGAAGAGGACATTCGCCCCAAGGGTCCGCTTAAGGTTGCTATTGTCGGGCGGCCTAATGCGGGCAAGTCCACGCTGCTGAACACCCTGCTGGGTGAAGAGCGGATGATTACCGGTCCCGAACCGGGCCTTACGCGCGATTCCATTGCGGTAACCCTGCGTGATGGGGAGGATACGTTCGAGATTGTCGATACGGCAGGCCTGCGTAAAAAGGCCCGTATTGATGAGGCCTTGGAAAAAATGTCTGTCTCGGCCTCCATTGAAGCTCTGAAAATGGCGGAAGTGGCGGTGCTGGTGCTGGATGCCACCCTTGGCGTACATGAGCAGGATCTCCAGATTGCCCGCCTGATCGAGCGGGAGGGACGGGCCTGTGTGCTCGCACTGAACAAGTGGGATGCGGTGGAAGACCGTACAGCCACGCGCAAGGCCATTCTGGACCGGCTGAGTATTTCCCTTGCCCAGATGCGTGGCGTGCCGGTTGTAACCTTTTCCGCCCTGACCGGTTCGGCGGTGCACAAGCTGCTCCCCGCCGTGCATGAAGCCTGGACCGTATGGAACGCCCGTGTTCCCACAGGTGCGCTCAACCGCTGGTTTGAGGAAATGCTCGAACGCCACCAGCCTCCGCTGGTGGATGGCAGGCGGCTCAAGCTGCGTTATATGACGCAGGTTAAATCCCGTCCGCCAACTTTTGTTATTTTTGGCACCCGAGCCGAGCAGATGCCTGATGATTACAAGCGGTATCTGGTCAATGGCCTGCGTGAAGCGTTTGACCTGCCGGGTGTACCCATTCGGCTGCAAACGCGTGGTACCAAAAACCCATACGCGAATACCTGACCCCAACGGGTCAGGTTACGCGCAGAAGGGGTATCCGCTGCGGCTTTGTCATGGGCTGACAGCTCTGCCACCGGCAGTGTGCTGCCCCCAGTAAGGAGCCAGAACCAGCATGACGCCCCCCCAGCAGACCACGCCCCGCCAGCCACCTTCCTCCGATGGTTTGCATGGCTCGGCCAGAAACTGGGCCATGCTGGCGGTTTCCTTGTCGGTTTTTCTGGCGCTGCTCGACTACGCCATTGCCAATGTGGCCCTGCCAGATATTGCGCGAGACCTAAGGGCGTCTTCCTCCTCCTCCATCTGGATCGTCAATGCGTACCAGATGGCCAGTCTGGTTTCCCTGCTACCGCTGGCAGCCCTTGGCAGCCGGGTGGGTTTTGCACGGTTGTGCCGTGCGGGCATTCTGCTCTTTATGGTGGCCTCACTCTTATGCGCCATGGCAACCAGCCTGCCGGTACTGGCCGGTGCACGGGTGTTGCAGGGCATAGGGGGGGCTTGCATCATGAGTGTGAACATCGCTCTGGTGCGCTTTATTTACCCTTCGGCGGAAATCGGGCGCGGCATGGCCCTTAACGGGCTGGTGGTGGCTCTTGGGGTGGCGCTGGGGCCTACGGCGGCTGCGGGTATCCTTACCTTTGCATCCTGGCCATGGCTGTTCTGGATCAACCTGCCGCTGGGTGCCGCGGCCCTTGGTATGGCGTTTTACGCCCTGCCCAATACGCCACGTGCAGCCCGTATGCCCGATATGACTGGCAGCCTGCTGTGTATTGCAGCTTTTGGAGCCTGCATTATGGGGGGCGATGGTCTGGCCCATGCGCAGGGCTGGGTTGGCTCTTTGCTGCTGCTGTTATGCGGGCTTATAGCAGGTGTATGGCTGGTGCGGCGTGAGGTCGGGCTGGCCCAGCCGATCCTGCCGGTTGACCTTTTGCGGCGTCCCGATTTTGCCGTGGCGTTTACCACCGGGTTCTGCGGTTTTATCGCATCCAATTTTTATATCGTTTCCATGCCCTTTACCCTGCATGACTCGCTGGGCCTCAGCTCCGCCCAGACCGGGCTGCTCATAACTCCGTGGCCTATTGGTATTATGCTCTCGGCCCCGGTTATCCGCCGGGTGGCGGACCGTATTTCGGCCGGGGTTCTGTCCTCAATCGGGCTGGGGCTGACGGCTTCGGGATTTTTCCTGCTCTGGCAACTGCCAGCCCACCCTGCATTATGGGATATTGCCTGGCGCACGGCCCTTGCCGGATGGGGGTTCGGGTGTTTCCAGCCCCCCAACAACCGGGCGATGATGCTTGCGGCCCCCCTGCACAGGGCAGGGGGCGCCAGCGGCATGGTGCAGGTAGCCCGTCAGGCCGGGCAGACGGTTGGGGCCATAGGAGTTGCTGCCTTTTTTACCCTCTGGGCAGATGCCGCCAACCGTGAATGCCTGCTGGCCGCCGGGTGTGTGGCTTTGTTTGCAGCACTCCTCAGTGCCAGCCGCCTGCTGGGCGGGCGCTCTGCATAATGCCCTATTACGTGGCGAGAGCTAGGGGGAAGGCTGCATGAAAACATGCCTTGTCTACAGGGACCGGCTTTTGCCCGCTTCCGAGCATGCCTTTATGCGCAGGCAGTACATGGCCTTCAGCCAGTTGCGGCCTTACTGGGTTGGTTGCCACCGTGATAACCCTCCGGCGGATATGGCCTCAACCTTACGCATTATTGGCGAAGGTCATGTGTCAGGGGGGATGCAGCGGCTGGCGTTCAGGCAACTGGGGTGGGGGGCAGGCCGTGCCGTGGCTGATCTGGCCCCCGTGGTGGTCCATGCCCAGTTTGGGCGGGGGGGCGCGTTGGCCCTGCCCATTGCCCGGCAACTGGGCCTGCCACTGGTCGTGACATTCCACGGAGGCGATGCCTTTAAGGACAGGCATTACGCAAGCCGCTTTCCGCCCCCTATTTTTCAGCGCCGGTGGCAAAGTCTGCTGGATTACAGCGCCATGTTCGTGTGCGTGTCCGAGGGAGTGCGGGACAGGCTGCTGGAGCGCGGTGTGCCCGCCCACAAGCTTGAGGTGCTGCACATTGGCACAGAGGATGTGCCGCCAGCCCCAGGACCGTTTGACCGTTTGGTATTTGCCGGACGATTTGTGGAAAAAAAGGGACTGCCTGTTCTGCTGGATGCCCTGCGTATTCTGGCTGGGCAGGGACTAACACCACCTGTGGTACTGGCGGGCGACGGGCCAATGCGTGCGGCCATGGAGCAGTATGCTGCAGGGCTTGAGCATGTCTGTTTTGCTGGCTGGTTAAGTGCCGGGCAGCTCCGCCAGCAGCTTGAACATGCGGTAGCACTGGTCGTGCCCAGTGTACGTGCTGCTGGGGGAGACCGGGAGGGCCTGCCCAGTGTGGCGGCTGAAGCCATGATGTATGGCGTGCCGGTTGTGGCCTCCAGCGAGGCCGGGCTGGAGACAACCCTGCTTGATGGAGGGGGGCTGGTGGTGCCAGCGGGGGATGCGCGGGCACTGGCGCAGGCACTGGCCCATGTTCTACAGGCCGGTGTGCGCACAGGCATGGGGCAGGCAGCGCGCATGGTGGCGCGGGAGCAGCTTAGGGCGTCGGTCCAGTCGGCCCGGCTGGAACAGCGTCTCTTGTCTGTCCTGTAATCAGATTTCGCTTTCAAGGAAAATGCGCGAGGCATCGCCCATCCACGGGCCGTAATAGCGTTCCAGCCAGTGTTCGGCCTGTGTGGGGGCGCCCGCGGCAAGGGCTGTGAGCGGGGCCAGATACACCCATTCACTCGTCTGGCTCTGTTCGTCCACCATATCCCGGTTTTGCAGGCCATCCATGGAAATGGAGAGCATATGGGCGGCAAGGTCGCGCACCGTACCTTCACCCCATGGGGTGTCCAGCCCCATCATGGGCACCAGTTCGCGCAGCTTTACGTAGTCTTCCCACGGACGGGTGCGCACCAGTTCCCATGCGGCTTCGAGTGCGGAGTCATCATACAGCAGGCCAGTCCACAGGGCGGGCAGGGCCATCATCATTTCGGGCGAGCCTGCATCGGCCCCGCGCATTTCCAGAAACTGCTTGAGCCGCACATCGGGGAAGGCGGTTGTCAGGTGGTCTTCAAAATCACCCAGCGTGGGGGTGAAGCCTTCCAGCCCATCCTGCCGCTCCCCCTTCAGCCATGCGCGGAAGGAGCGGCCAGCCACGTTGTGCATCCGGCCCTCACGCATGATGAAGTACATGGGCACGTCCAGCGCCCAGTCCACATAGCGTTCAAAGCCAAAGTCTTTTTCAAACACGCAGGCAGGCATGCCCGAGCGAGCATTGTCCGTATCAGTCCAGACGCGTGCGCGGTTGGAAAGAAAGTTGTTGGGCTTGCCCTCCACAAAGGGAGAGTTGGCGAACAGGGCCGTGGCCACGGGTTGCAGCGCCATGGAAACCTGCATCTTGCGCACCATGTCCTGCTCGGAGCCAAAGTCCAGATTAACCTGCACGGTGCAGGTCCGCTGCATCATGTCCAGCCCCATGGTGCCGACTTTGGGCATGTAGTCGCGCATGATGCCGTAGCGTGTTTTGGGCATCCATGGCTGGTCAGCACGGGTTGCAGTGGGGTGAAAGCCCAGCGGCGCAAAGCCCAGCCCCAGCTTGCGTGCCAGCGGGCGCATGGCATCAAAGTGGTTGCTCAGTTCTTCCGCCGTGTCATGCAGGGTGCGCAGGGGCGCGCCGGAAAGTTCGAACTGCCCGGCCGGTTCGAGTGATATGGCGGCCCCCGCAGCCTCTCCCTGACCTTTGAGCCCGATAATGCGCCCGTCATCCAGCACGGAGGTCCAGTCATCGGGTTCGGATTTGTGGAGGTTACGCAGCAGGGTTTCTATGCCCTGTGGGGCATAGGGGGGTGTTGCGTAGGCTGCGCTGCCAGCCTGAGGTGCGTCTGCGCCCACGGTGGCTTCGGGGCGCACAAAGCCGAATTTTTCATGCTCGGTGCCTATGCGCCACGCATCACGCGGTTTGCAGCCCTGCGCAAGCAGTTCGGCCAACTGCGCAATGGAATGGATGGGCGTTGTGTCGGAAGCACCGGGGTTGGACATGAGGTTTTCTGTATCCCAAAAACAGCCTTGCGGTTGCACGGCAAGACAGGAGCAATTGCTTTATTGTGATGAAACAGGGGCAGAGCGCAAGCCATTGCCCAGCAGCGCAAGCCCCGCCACCACCGCAGTATCGGCCCGCAGCACCAGTGAACCAAGGGAAATTGGGGCAACAAAAGGGCGCTTGAGCAGGGTCTGGCATTCATCATCGCTCAACCCGCCTTCCGGCCCGATCAGGAGTCCATCTCCCTCCTGCACCGGTCGCGTGGTGGGGTGGGGTGTGTTCTCGCGCTCGTCCAGCCTTTCTATTGCGGCAAACAGGCTTGCCTGCTGCGGCCAGTTCCCCAGCAATGCGGGCAGGGTCTGCACCTGCGCTATGGCCGGTATGTCCAGTCTTTCGCATTGTTCGGCGGCTTCCACGGCTATGGCGTGCAGGCGCTCGGGGTTGATGCGGTGGGTGTTGGTGCGTTCGGTGACAAGTGGCAGAAATTCCGTCACACCCAGTTCGGTGCCCATGCGCAGGACCAGATCGGTGGCATCGCGCTTGAGCAGGGCAAAGGCCAGCCGCAGGGGCGGACAGGGCTGCGGGGCGCGTAGCTGGCGCTCAAGGGTCAGCCCACCCCGGTCCTTGCGGATTTCGGCTATGCTGGCCAGCCATTCCCCCATGCCTGCATGGAACACACGCACCTGCTCCCCGGCCTTTTTGCGCAGGACAGTGCCAAGGTAGCGTGCCTGCTCGGGGGTGATCGGACAGGGAGCGCTTTCCTGCGTCGTGGGCACAAGGGCGGGGTCCATATACAGGCGGGGGAGGCGGGAGAGGCCATTCATGCCGGTCATTTATCCTGCATCTGCTCGGGGGTGGGAGGAACAGGCCCGGTTTACGCACGAAATACCCTGTTTTGCAAAGGAGATGGCGGGGGGAGGTTATGGTCCGCACCAGTTTGTGGCATAGGGAAGGGCGCAAAACGGTGCCCGTTGTTCCTGACCAGAGGCCTTATCAGAATCGTGTCTGCTTCCACCAGCCATACCGACATCCGGGTTACGGGATGGATTGCCCGTCTTCCTCCCTCCCTACAGGCTTATGCCCTGCTGGCCCGGCTGGACCGGCCGGTGGGAACATGGCTTCTGTGGCTGCCCGGTGTATGGGGCATTCTGCTCCCTCAAGGCGTGGCTCCTATGGAGCGGGTCAGGCTGATTGTGCTGTTTGGCATTGGCAGTCTGGTCATGCGGGCGGCGGGCTGTGTTGTCAACGACATGTGGGACCGCGATATTGACCGGCAGGTTACGCGCACGGCGGGGCGGCCACTGGCGTCCGGCGCGCTGGGCATGCGGCAGGCCACGGCCTTTCTGGCGTTGTTGCTGGTTATGGGGCTTGGAGTGCTGGTGCAGCTTAACCCTCTTTCATGGATGCTGGGGGTATCCTCCCTTGTGCTGGTGGGACTTTACCCTCTGGCCAAGCGGTTTACCTGGTGGCCGCAGCTTGTCATGGGGTTTACGTTCGGCTTTGGCGCACCCATGGGGTATGCGGCGGCTGCGGGGCAACTGGCATGGGCACAGGCCGCCCTTTATGCTGCCACGATTGTCTGGCAGCTTGGGTT
This sequence comes from Acetobacter fabarum, assembly GCF_040702925.2. Classification (GTDB taxonomy): domain Bacteria; phylum Pseudomonadota; class Alphaproteobacteria; order Acetobacterales; family Acetobacteraceae; genus Acetobacter; species Acetobacter fabarum_B. The sequence continues at coordinate 149,636 of NZ_JBFCXX020000002.1, forward strand.
TGATACGATCTATGGCTTTCAGGACATGGAGGATGATGCGCGGATTGGCGTTAAATCCACTTCGCGCCTTATGGCCGGGCGGGCACGGGCGTTTATCGGCGTGTGCTACGGACTGACCCTTGTGCTGTTGGCGTGTGCTGGCCTGCTGGCTGGTTCTGGCTGGCTGTTCTGGCCCGCGCTGCTGCTGCCCGGTGTGCTGTTCTGGCGGCAGGCTGTGGCGGTTAACCCGGCCAGACCGGCTTTGTGCCTTGCGCAGTTTTATGCCAACCGCAAAATTGGACTGACCATCGCGCTGGCGCTGGCGCTCGGGTTGCTGGTGGTTTGAGAGTATCTGCGTTTTTTGCTGGCGGTAATGGCTGGCTGTAATAGCTGGCAGTCAAAGTGAGATGCCCTGTTCATGATAAGAGTTTTTCGTGCTGTTGCGCCATTATGTGCCGGTCTGCTCCTGCTGGCGGGGGCTGCCCATGCGCAGGATGCCGAAGGCGGTGCTGATACCGCAGCTACCAGCACCGTGCAGCCCGCACGCCTGAGTGCTGCGGACAAGGTATGGGTTGCCCGGATTGAGCAGGAGCTTAACCATGCGCTCACCTTCAAGGCCCGCATCCAGCAGATGGATGCGGAGGGCAAACGCACAACCGGCACGGTGTGGATGAAGCGCCCCGGCCAGATGCGTCTGGCCTACGACCCGCCATCTCCTTTGCTGCTGGTTGCCAATCAGGGCAAGGTCGTGTTCCGCGACAGCCAGCTGGACCAGACAACGGTCATTCCCATGGACCGGACCCCGCTTGGGCTTCTGCTGGCCCAGCATGTCAGCCTGTCTGACGGGGTTACATTGACCGCCTTCCGCCACGAGGCCGGGCTGCTTGCGGTCAAACTGGTGCGCACGGCATCTCCCGGAGATGGCAGCCTGACACTGGTGTTTTATGAAACCCCGCTGGCCCTGCGCTCATGGAGTGTGCTGGATGCGCAGGGGCATGAGACCCGCGTGACCCTGTTTGACGTGCATCCGGGGGCGGACATTCCGGCCAGCACGTTCGACCTGCCTGCCCAGCCGGAAGAATAACATCGTCCCAGACGGGGCCCGCCCAGCACGGCCCGGTTTGCGTAGCTACTGGAAAAACAGGCCGCGCATGGCGATATATACGGCGAACAGGACAGATTTTGAGACTGAAGGTATGAACGCCATGACCACACGGCACGCAGCACCATGACGGGGGAAGACCTGTTTGGCGGGGCCTCCTCCGCGCCGGATGCCGATGCTGCTCCGGCGCGCACGGGGGGCAGGCCCGCTCCCACCCAGCCTTTGGCGGACCGCCTGCGCCCGGCCTGTCTGGCCGATGTGGTGGGGCAGGGGCACCTGCTGGGGCCGGAGGGCACGCTTACGCTCATGCTTGAACGCGGCACCCTGCCCAGCCTGATCCTGTGGGGTGGGCCGGGTGTGGGCAAAACCACCATAGCCCGCCTGCTGGCACAGGCGGCCGGGTTGCAGTTCATGCAGATTTCGGCCGTGTTTTCCGGGGTGGCGGACCTGAAAAAAGCGTTCGACGCCGCGCGCAGGCTGGCGGCCGGGGGCGTGGGCACACTTTTGTTTGTGGATGAGATTCATCGTTTCAACCGTGCGCAGCAGGACGGTTTTCTGCCCGTGGTGGAGGACGGAACCGTGGTGCTGGTAGGGGCCACGACCGAGAACCCTTCCTTTGCCCTGAACTCGGCCCTGCTCTCGCGCTGTCAGGTTATGGTGCTTAACCGGCTGGATGACCCGGCACTGGAAGCTCTGCTGGCCCGCGCGGAAGAGGAGACAGGCCATCCCCTGCCGCTTACGGAGGACGGGCGCGCCACCCTGCGCGCCATGGCCGATGGGGATGGGCGCTACCTGCTGAACATGGTTGAGCAGGTTTTAAGCCTGAAAAATACAAAACCGCTGGATGCGCAGGCTCTGGCCCGGTTGCTGGCCAAAAGAGCCATTCTGTATGACCGGGACCGGGAAGAGCATTACAACCTTATTTCCGCCCTGCACAAATCGCTCCGCGGCTCGGACCCCGACGCCGCGCTGTACTGGTTTGCGCGCATGCTCGAAGGGGGCGAGGACCCGCGTTATCTGGCCCGCCGCCTGACCCGCTTTGCCACCGAGGATGTGGGCATGGCCGACCCCAACGCCCTGCCTCTGGCCGTGGCCGCGTGGGAGACGTATGAACGGCTTGGCTCCCCCGAGGGTGAGCTGGCTCTGGCCCAGCTTGTGGTGCATCTGGCGACTGCCCCCAAATCCAACGCCGCCTACAAGGCGTATGGGGCTGCACGCCGTGCCGCCAAGGCCACGGGCAGTCTTATCCCGCCCGCGCATATCCTGAACGCGCCCACGCGGCTGATGCAGGATATTGGCTACGGTAAGGGGTATGAATACGACCACGACGCGGAGGAAGGGTTTTCGGGGCAGAATTATTTCCCCGATGGTATGCGCCGCCAGACCTTTTATAATCCAACGGGTAGAGGCTACGAAAGGGAGGTCAAACACAGGCTGGAAACATGGTCCCGCTTGCGGGAACGGCGCCAGTCGTGAATATCAGCGCATGAGTGTTGTCAATCTTACCGTGAGCGAGGACGAGGCCGGTATCCGCCTCGACCGTTATTTCCGTCGCCATTACCCGCATCTGACTCAGGGCGCGCTGCAAAAACTGTGCCGTACCGGCCAGATTCGCGTTGAGGGCAAAAGGGTGGAGGCTTCCACCCGGCTCGAGCCGGGGCAGAGCGTGCGCGTGCCGCCCATTCCCATGGCGGCCAAGCCCGCGCGTGATGTGCCGCGCCCGCTGGACGACAAGCTGGTGCGCGAAATCCAGCGTATGGTCGTTTATCAGGACAAGCACCTGATTGTGCTGAATAAACCCTCCGGCCTTGCCGTGCAGGGTGGTCCGGGCATTACCCGCCATGTGGACATGATGCTCGATGGCCTGCGTGAAAACCCCGATGACCCGCGCCCAAGGCTGGTCCACCGGATTGACCGTGATACATCGGGCCTGCTGCTGCTGGCTAAAACTCCCGGTGTGGCGGCCAAGCTTGCGGCCTCCTTCCGTGGGCGGGACGTTAAAAAGACATACTGGGCTGTTGTTGTGGGCAGGCCGGACCCGCTCTCGGGCGAGATCGACCAGCCGCTTGCCCGTCTGGGTGCCGGGCCGGGAGCCATTACCGTTGCTGCCGACCGTAAGGATGAGGATGCCCAGTCCGCCCGCACTGTGTACGAAGTGCTGGATTCGGCAGCCCGCAAGTTCTCGTGGCTTGGGCTTTCCCCCCTTACGGGGCGCACACACCAGTTGCGTGTGCATTGCGAATCCCTTGGCACCCCCATTCTGGGCGACCCCAAATATGGTGGGGCCACGGCGCACCCCTCCGGCTTTACGGACCAGTTGCACCTGCATGCGCGGGAGCTGGACATGCCTCACCCCGCAGGTGGCCGCCTTGTTGTAAGCGCAGAACTCCCCGCGCATATGCGCGAGACCTTCCGCGCTCTTGGCTTTACACCCGGAACAACGCCGCCCCCTGCGCGCAAGGGCGGCTGAGCGGCAACCGACCTCGCGCGGGAGAAAACGTGACAATGCGGTTTAAGTGGAAAATTGGCCTGCTTGCGGGTGTTGTGGCTGTGGTCGCGGGTGGCGGGACAATTTTTTCCGCAACGCAGGATGCCACATGGCTGAAAACCCGGCTGAGTGATGCGGTGGAGCAGGGCACCGGGCGGCACCTGAGCATTGGTACGCTGCATGTGTGGGTGCTGCCCTTCCCTTGGGTGGAGGCGCAGAATGTGCGCCTTTCCGGCGTGGAGGATGGTGGTCCGGACGTGCTGGCGGTCAGGCAGGTGCGGGCACGACTCTCTATCATACCGCTGTTTTCCCACCGTATTGCGTTCCGGGATGTGAGCGTTATTGCCCCCAAAATCACCCTGCGCCGCCTAAGCGATGGCCGGGCGGACTGGCTGCTGACCCCACCGGCCGCCACGGAGCAGGCGGCAAGCCCGGCACCTGCCGTGCGGATGCACTGGAATGTCAGCGCATCGGACCTGAACATCGTGCAGGCGACTGTGGTGTGGGATGACGCGCTGACCCATTATTCAGGCACGTTTGGCCTGCGCAAGGCCATGTTGCGTGGGCTGGATGGCACGGCCCCCGATCTGGACATACAGGGCCAGAAGGACCTCGCCAGTTTCAGCCTGACCGGGCAGACAGGCCCGTTCTGGCCCCTTGGCGCGCAACTGCCCCTGCAACTCCGCCTGAGTTTGAACAAGGGCGGGCATTCCATAGGTCTTGCGCATGTGGATGGCGTGATCAACGCACCACAGGCCGAGCGTGTGTATAACCTGCATATGGGCGGCTCGGTCGGGCAGTTACAGGATCTGAACGCCTTTTTCCCCCACGCCGACCTGCCTGACGGGCAAAACCTCTCGGTGGATCTGAGCGTGGCAGGGAGTGGTGATGCTCCACAGATCCAGAGCCTGCATATACGCACGGGGCGTGTGGATCTGGGGCGCTGGCTGCCACAGGCGGCACTTGTCCGGGCTGTGGTGGATGCGCCCACCCCAACGGACCCGCTCAGCCTGCATGTGGAAGGGCAACTGGGCAGCCAGCCTGTGGGTCTTAACGGGTCCGCGGGCACTCTGGCGCAACTGGTGCAGATGCAGGAACAAACGCCTGCACCCGTGGATCTGGCGCTGACGCAGGGGCAGTCGTCCGTGCAGGTCAAGGGCGCGCTCAGTGCCGCTCATTCCGCGCTGGATGTGCAGGGCACGCTGGACCATCTGGCGTTTGGCGGGCAATGGCCAGATGCCACCGGGTTGACGGTTACCGGGCATGCTGAAACCGAAAAAACGGAATTTTTATATAAAAACCATACAGTTGCGGATGTCATGCATAACCTTGCGCTGGCGGGGGACATGCAGGTGCAGGCCGTAAGCTGGCAGGGTGTTGCATGGTCGCAGGTGCAAACACATGGTGTACTTGCCAACGCCCGTCTGGTGCTGGACCCCATCCACGCCGTGGGGAATGGCCAGCAGCAGGTTGCCCGGTTTGTGTATGATCTGTCTGGCCCGCAGCCACAGGTGGAGGTTTCCGCCCGCTCGGTGTTCCTGCCTCTGGCGGTTGTACAGGCATGGATGCAGGTTGCACCGGATATGCAGGGCACGGTCCAGCTTGTGGGTGCGCTCTCTGCTCAGGGCGATACGGGGGCTGCGCGTAGCAGTTCCCTTGCGGGGCATCTGGGAGCATCCGTGGTGGATGGGAGCGTGGGTGGAGGGCTCATACGCCGTTTGCTGGGACCGCAGGTGCCGGTCAAGGGGCAGATGCCGGTGCGCTGTTTTGGCGTACATACACAGTTTGCCAACGGCGTGGCTCATATTGATCAGGTCGGGCTGGAAAGCGCCTTTTTGCACCTGCGCGGGCAGGGAACGGTTACTCTGGATACGCATGAGCTCAACATGGGGCTGGCACCGCAGGTGCTGCTTGGCGGGGCTTCGGCGTCGTCCTCCCTGCGGGTCACGGGGCCGTGGAATAACCCGCAGGTGAGCATGGCTGCCGCACAGGATGGGCGCGTTGGCATTACCATTGGCGGGGAAGGGGGCGAGGCATCCTCCTGCGCGCCGCTTCTGGCTGCTGCGCGTGAGGGAGCCGATGGCCCAAGCCCGACTGTGGTGACAAAGAAAGCCAGCAAGGAGGAAAAGATCATGAACATGCTGCATGGTCTGGGGCTGTTCCGGTGAGCGCGAAGGGAACGGGTATGCCCGGGCGTAGCCCGGCGGGGCGCAAACGGTTCTGGAAGCAGGTCCAGCTTGTCCCGCATGATGGAGGGTTTGCTGTTAATCTGGACGGGCGCAGCGTACGCCTGCCGGGCAAAACGGTCCTGTGTGTGCCATCCCGCGCGCTGGCCGAGGCTCTGGTGGCTGAATGGCAGGCTGCAGGGCAAACCGCAGAAGGCTATTTTACCCCCGATGACCTGCCATTAACCGGCATTGCAGGCTCCATGCTCGAACGTATTCCGCAGGCGCGGGACGGGGTGGTGCAAAGCCTTCTGGCTTACGCCAACAGCGACCTGATCTGCTACCGCGACGGCGCAGGCGGCAAGCTGGCGCAACAGCAGGCAGCTTTGTGGGACCCGTGGCTGGCATGGCTGGATAAAACTTACGGCGTCACGTTCCGGACCACGCTCGGGGTCATGCCCATCTGCCAGTCCGATCAGGCCTTGCTGGTTCTTGGGGCGGTTATGGAAGGCATGACAGACGCGCAGCTTGCTGTGCTGGGTGTAGCTGTTCCGGCACTGGGGAGTCTGGTGCTGGGACTGGCTTTGCTCGATGGCGCGCCGGTGGAGGAACTGGTTGCCTGCGCTACGGTGGATGAACGCCAGCAGATGGTGGTCTGGGGGCAGGATACGGAGGTGACGGACCGCATTGCCCGGATGCAGATGGAACTGGAAACAGCCGCCCGGTTTGAAGCGTTAATGCACCAGACCTGAGCGCTGGTCGCCCATGCTCTGCAAAGGCAGGGTGTGGTGTGTTTGCGTGCGGGGTGTTTTGGTGTTTTTGTGGTTACTGTCAAACAGTGGCATCCGTTTTTGCAGGGGAGTATTTCAGGTCATGAAGATCAGCAATGGCGTCTTGGCTGCGGCAATGGTCGCGGGGCTTTCTCTCTCCGGTCTGTCGGCGCATGCGGCAGGGCCGGGCGGCTGGGGTGGCGGCATGGGCGCTGGCTCCAGCTTTGGTGGTCCGGGTGGCAATGTGCTGGACGGGCTGGACCTGACCCGCAAGCAGCGCAACCAGATCACAGCCATCCTCAAGGAAGCGCATGATCAGGATCAGGCGCAGGACACGCAGGAAGAGTTTGAAAAACTGCATGAACAGATAGAGGATCTGCTGAGCACACCCGGCCCGCTGGATCAGAACCAGATCGCTCAGGTGCAGCAGAAATTGGCCGCCCTGCGCGCAGAGCGCGAGGCACGGCACCTCCAGACCGCCAGCCGGATTCATGACGTGCTGACGCCTGAGCAACTGGCCCAGATGCGTGAGCGGCAGCACAGGATCCATGACCTGCTGAACCAGTTGAATGCCCTGCAGCATCCCACCCAGCAGATTTCTTCCGATAGCCAGAAGAAGTAAAAACCAGAAGTTCCTTGACTCAGGGCCCGGTCGTACCGTAAGCCCTGCAACAAATCAGGATCGCCACTCCGCGAGTGTTCGCGCAGTGGCGCGTCTCGTTATGGGGTGTGTTGCACTTGTTCGAAGCTCTTTCAGGCAAGCTTTCCGGGGTTTTTGATGGTCTCGCCAAACGTGGCGCGCTGTCTGAAGCTGATGTGATGGAGGCCATGCGCGAAGTCCGTCTGGCCATGCTGGATGCGGACGTTGCGCTGCCCGTTGTTAAAGACTTTGTTAACAAGGTTAAGGAACGCGCGGTTGGGCAGGAGGTGCTGGAAAGCATTTCGCCCGGTCAGGCCGTTGCGAAAATTGTTAATGATGCGCTGATCGACGCCCTCGGCGGCGCAGGTGTTGCCCCCCTTAACCTGAACGCCACCCCACCCGTGCCGGTGCTTATGGTCGGGCTTCAGGGGTCGGGTAAAACCACCACATCGGGCAAGCTGGCCCTGCGCCTTGCTACGCGTGAGCGTAAAAAGGTGCTGCTCACCTCGCTCGATACGCAGCGGCCTGCCGCCCAGTTGCAGTTGGCCCAGCTTGCCCAGCAGGCTGGTGTAACCTCCCTGCCCATTATTGCGGGGCAGACGCCAGTTGAGATTGCCCGCCGCGCGCTCGATGTCGGGCGCAAGGAAGGGTATGACGTCGTTATCCTCGATACGGCGGGTCGTCTGTCCATTGACGAAGCGCTGATGGAGGAAGTCCGCCAGATCAGGGACGTAACACACCCGGCGGAAACGCTGCTGGTTGTGGACGCCATGACCGGGCAGGACGCGGTCAATACCGCCAAGGCGTTTAACGAGGCCGTGGGTGTGACCGGTGTTGTCATGACCCGTATGGATGGTGATGCGCGCGGTGGTGCGGCCCTGTCCATGAAGGCCATTACCGGCGCGCCCATCAAGCTGACAGGCTCGGGCGAAAAGCTGGACGCGCTGGATGAGTTCCATCCCGAGCGTGTGGCGGGCCGTATTCTGGGTCTGGGTGATATTGCCGGTCTTGTGGAAAAGGCAGCGGATACGCTGGACCACGAGGAAGGTGAGCGTCTGGCCCAGCGCATGATGGCTGGCAAGTTTGATCTGGATGACTATGCATCCCAGATCCGCCAGATCAACAAGCTTGGTTCCATTTCCGGTATTCTGGGAATGTTGCCGGGTATGGGTAAGGTCAAGGAAGCGCTGGGGGACAAGGATCTTGATACGTCCGTCCTTAAAAAGCACCTTGCCATTATCGGTTCCATGACCCGGGGCGAACGTCGTGCGCCGGGGATTATCAAGGCCTCGCGCAAAAAACGTATTGCCGCAGGGTCTGGAACAACAGTTCAGGACGTCAACAAGCTGCTCAAGCAGTTCGACATGATGTCCACCATGATGAAGCGTTTTAACAAACTCGGCGTGAAAGGTCTCATGCGCCAGGGAATGTCTGCGCTCATGCCTAAGGGAATGGGTGGAGGCCCGCCGGGTGGTCCTGGCGGTTCTCCCTTCCGCTGATGCGGCCTGTTTCTGCCTAAGTTTTCCGGGTTTTGTTTTTCGGTCTGGAGTATTCCGAATGAGTGTTAAAATTCGTCTTGCCCGCGCAGGTGCCAAGAAGCGTCCTTACTACCACATCGTTGTGGCAGACAGCCGCAGCCCGCGTGATGGCCGCTTTATTGAAAAAGTGGGTGCCTATAACCCGATGCTGCCTTCCGACCACGCTGAACGCGTGCGTCTGGTAAACGAACGCATCACGCACTGGCTTTCTCAGGGTGCGCAGCCGACTGATCGTGTTGCCCGCTTCCTTGGCAATGCCGGCCTGATCGCCAAGCCGAGCTTTAACGAGCAGCCCAAGCAGTCTGCTCCGAAGAAGAAGGCACAGGAACGTGCAGCCGCTGCCGCCAAAGCAGCAGAAGCCGCAGCCTGAGCTAAGCCGAGCCAGCCATGCAGCCTGACCTGATCCTTGTTGGTGTTGTGGGTAAACCGCATGGAGTGCGCGGCCTTGTGCGCGTGCATTCCTATGCGGCGGATGCTGCAACGCTGGAGGATTACGCGGTTCTGCAGGATGCGCAGGGGCGTCAATGGTCCTTGCGCTGGTGCGGTGCGGATAGCGTTGCCGAGCTTAAAGACGCAGATGGCAAGCCACTGGCGGATCGGACCGCGGCACAGGCGCTGGTGAACACCCGCCTGTATGTGCCGCGCTCCTGCCTGCCGGAGCCAGAGGAAGAAGAATTCTACCATGCTGATCTGATCGGTATGGAAGCGTTTGAAAAAGGTCTTTCTCTGGGGCGTGTCCTCATGGTTCACGATTACGGTGCCGGTGCCAGTCTTGAACTGGGTGATGGCTCGCTTGTTCCCTTTACCAAAGCCTGTGTGCCAGAGGTCAGGCTGGATGAGCGTACCATAACTATTGTTCGTCCCGATGAAGTTTCGGGGGAAGAAGGGCGTGGCGTTGGCAAGCGGCAGACGGGGGTGCCAGCATGAGCTGGCAGGTCACCGTTGTAACACTCTTCCCGGAGATGTTTCCGGGGCCTTTGGGGCAGTCCCTTGCGGGGCGTGCGCTGGAGAACGGGGTGTGGTCCTGCCGTACCGAAGACCTGCGCGAGCATGGTCTTGGTCGCCATCGTGCTGTTGATGATACGCCGTTTGGCGGTGGCGCAGGCATGGTTATCCGCCCGGACGTGGCCGATGCGGCACTTGCCGCAACGCAGGCTGACGCCACGATCCCGTGTGTGTATCTTACGCCACGGGGGCGTCCGCTCACACAGGCGGATGTGCGGCGTTACGCGGCGGGGCCAGGCGTTATGCTGCTGTGTGGCCGGTTTGAAGGGGTGGACGAGCGCTTTTTGCAGGCGAGGGGTGTCGAGCAGGTTTCCATCGGGGATTATGTTCTCTCGGGTGGGGAAACTGCGGCTCTGGTTCTGCTGGATGCGTGTGTTCGTCTGCTCCCCGGTGTCATGGGGAGTGAACAGAGCGGTGTGGAGGAAAGCTTTTCCGACGGGCTGCTCGAATACCCGCATTACACCCGCCCGGCTGTATGGGATGGGCATGAAGTACCCGAGGTTCTGCTTTCGGGTAACCATGCTGCCATAGCGCAGTGGCGGCAGGCTAAGGCTGAAGAGACAACGCGGGAAAGAAGGCCGGATCTGTGGTCTGCCTGGCTGGCTCGCAAAAATGAAAACAGGACTGCAGCTGTGGGCGGGGCCGCACAGGCAGACCTAGGGGTTTGAGAAGGATACCGACATGAACATGATCCAGCAGTACGAAGCTGCCGAAATTGAACGTCTGACCGCTGCACGTGCAGTGCCCGTATTTGATGCCGGTGACACCGTGCGTGTTTCCGTGCAGGTCAAGGAAGGCGAGCGCGTTCGTCTTCAGGCGTTTGAAGGCGTTGTGATCGCCCGCTCCAACAAGGGCCTGAACAGCAACTTCACCGTGCGCAAGATATCCAACGGTGAAGGCGTGGAACGCGTGTTCCCGCTGTATGCTCCGACTGTGGCCGAAATCAAGGTCGTGCGTCGTGGTAAGGTGCGTCGCGCAAAGCTGTATTACCTGCGTGGCCGTAGCGGCAAGTCTGCACGTATTGCAGAACGCCCGCGTGACGTTGCTGCTCCGGCAGCAGCAGGCTAAAAGCCACAAGGCTTTTGGGCACGACGCCAGACATGGCTTGTGTGAACCCGGCTGGCCTGTGGCCAGTCGGGTCTTTGTGATAAAACAGGGTGTGTGCAGCGCTCATTCAAGGCTGTGCACACGGATATAAAGGTAAGGAGGATGCGCATGGCTGCGCGTACGTTGTTCGACAAGATCTGGGACGATCATGTCGTGGAAACCCTTCCGGACGGCACCTCCATTCTTTATATCGACCGCCACCTTGTCCATGAGGTGACCAGTCCGCAGGCGTTCGAAGGTCTGCGTCTGGCCGGGCGCAAGCTGCGCCACCCGGAAAGAACCGTGGCTGTTGTGGACCATAACGTGCCCACATCCGACCGGAGCCTGCCGATCGAGGAAGCGGACAGCCGCAACCAGATTGAAACGCTCGAACGCAACGTCAAGGAATTTGGCGTTCCCTATTTTCCGCTTCTGTCTGCCAATCAGGGGATTGTGCATGTGGTTGGGCCCGAACAGGGGATTTCCCTGCCGGGCATGACCATTGTGTGTGGTGATTCGCATACTTCCACGCATGGAGCACTTGGCTCGCTGGCGTTTGGTATTGGCACGTCCGAGGTTGAGCATGTCATGGCCACGCAGACCATTCTGCAGCGCCCTGCCAAAAACATGCGTGTCAACGTGGAAGGAACCCCCGGTGCGGGTGTTTCCGCCAAGGACATCATGCTGGCCATTATCGGGCATATCGGCACGGCTGGTGGCACGGGGCATGTAATCGAATTTGCCGGGTCCGCCATTCGTGGGCTGGACATGGCAGGCCGCATGACCATCTGCAACATGGCGATCGAGGCCGGTGCCCGCGCAGGGCTTGTCGCCCCGGATGAAACCACGTTCGAGTATGTGCGCAACCGCCCGTTTGCCCCCAAGGGTGAGGGGTTTGAGCAGGCCGTTGCCTACTGGAAAACCCTTGCATCGGACGAAGGCGCGCATTTTGACCGCGAAGTTACCCTGCGCGCTGAGGACATTGGCCCGACCCTGACATGGGGCACAAGCCCCGAAACAGTTCTGGCCATTACCGATACCGTGCCCGACCCGGCACAGGAAACGGACGAGGCCGTAAAAGCCCAGTTGCAGCGCATGCTGGATTATATGGGCCTTGAAGCCGGGCAGAAAATTGCCGGAACACCGGTGGATGTGGTCTTTATTGGTTCATGCACCAACAGCCGGATTGAGGACCTGCGTATGGCCGCTCAGGTTGCCGCCGGGCGCAAGGTTGCTCCGGGTGTGCGCGCCATGATTGTCCCCGGTTCGGGCAACGTCAAACGACAGGCTGAAGAAGAAGGTCTGGACCGTATTTTTCTGGACGCAGGTTTTGAATGGCGTGAGGCCGGGTGCTCCATGTGCCTTGGCATGAACCCCGACCGTCTGACCCCCGGCCAGCGTTGCGCATCCACCTCCAACCGTAATTTTGAAGGGCGGCAGGGGCCGGGTGGGCGCACGCATCTGCTTTCTCCCGCCATGGCTGCGGCTGCTGCGGTTACCGGCTGTCTGACCGATGTGAGGGAACTGGCATAATGGAAAAGTTCGTCACGCTGTCCGCCATTGCAGCGGCCCTGCCGCAAGCCAATATTGATACGGACAAGATTATTCCGGCGCGGTTTTTGAAAACTACCCAGCGTACTGGCCTTGGCAAGCACGCGTTTGATGCTATGCGCTACCTGCCCGATGGCGCTGAAAACCCGGATTTTGTGCTCAACCAGCAGCCCTGGCGCAAAGCCGAAATCCTGATCACGTATGACAATCTGGGTTGCGGCTCCTCGCGCGAGCATGCGCCGTGGGCCCTGCTGGATTTTGGTATCCGCTGCGTGATTGCGCCGTCTTTTGCCGATATTTTCTTCAACAACTGCTTCAAGAACGGCATTCTGCCCATCCGCCTCCCGCGTGAGGTGTGTGATGAGCTGATGGGGGACGCACAGATGGGCAGCAATGCCCGCCTGACGGTGGACCTGCCGCGTCAGGTTGTTATTCGCCCCAATGGGGAAGAAGTCCCGTTTGAGATTGATGCCTTCCGCAAGCATCTCCTGCTCGAAGGGCTGGATGACATCGGCCAGACTCTCAAGCACGAAGCGATGATTACAACATACGAAAAACGGCAGGACCGGGATAAATCCTGGCTGCCCACCATCCATTTTGACTGAACAGATCCCTACGGAGCACCGCGATGACAGACCCCAAGCAGCCCGTTAAACTTCTTGTCCTGCCCGGAGATGGGGTCGGCCCCGAAGTTATGCGCGAAGTCGGCCGGATTATGGCATGGCTGGAAAAAAAGCGCGGCCTGACATTTGAACTGACCGAAGACCTTGTTGGTGGCGCCTCTCTGGCGGAATACGGCGTGCCGATCCGTGATGAGGTGATCGAGAAGGCCTGGGCAGCCGATGCAGTTCTGTTCGGCTCGGTGGGGGACCCCAAATGGGGGCATGTCAGCTTTGACAAGCGACCGGAAGTGGCCATTCTCAAGCTGCGGCAGGAACTGGGGCTGTTTGCCAACCTGCGCCCCGCCAAGGTGTTTGATGCGCTGGTGGATAGCAGCACGCTCAAGCCCGATGTCGTGCGTGGTCTGGATATCATGATCGTGCGCGAAACTGTGGGTGGCATTTACTTTGGTGACCCGCGCGGGATCGAGACCCTGCCCGATGGCTCCAGACGCGGCATTAACACCGAGGTTTACACCACGTCGGAAATCCAGCGCGTGGCCCGCGTTGCGTTCGATCTGGCCCGCCAGCGCGATAACCGCGTGTGTTCGGTGGAAAAATGCAACGTGATGGAAAGCGGCCTGCTGTGGAAAGAGGTCGTGACCGATGTGCATGCCCGCGAGTTCCCCGATGTGACGCTGTCGCACATGCTGGCCGATAACTGCGCCATGCAGCTGGTGCGTAACCCGCGCCAGTTTGACGTGCTGGTAACGGGTAACCTGTTTGGCGATATTCTGTCCGACCTTGCCTCCATGCTCACGGGTAGCCTTGGCATGCTGCCATCTGCTACGCTGGGGGCAGAACAGGCCGATGGTCGTCGCCCGGCTTTGTATGAACCCATCCATGGCAGCGCGCCCGACATTGCAGGGCAGGGTATTGCCAACCCGATCGCCCAGATTCTCTCGTTTGCCATGCTGCTGCGGTATTCGCTCAACCTCCAGACCGAAGCGGATATGATCGAGCAGGCAGTTTCCAACGTTCTGGCCAGCGGCTTGCGTACGGCGGATATTATGGCCGAAGGCATGGCCCGCGTTGGTACGTCTGTTATGGGCGAAGCCATTGTGCGTGAACTGGACAAGCTCCAGAACAGCTAAAGCTGGAGTGTACGCCAACAAAAAAGCCGCCTCACAGTGCTGTGGGCGGCTTTTTTGTTGGGAGGTTCAGGCAGGCTCAGGCTTGCATCCGGGCAAACAAAAAGGCCGGAGCCCGTGGGGGCAACCGACCTTTAATGCCTGCAAAACAGGAGGAGGCTGGCTTAGAAGCCTTCGCGTTCCAGACGCTTCCGTTCCATTTTGCGTGCGCGACGTACGGCTTCTGCCGCTTCACGCGCTTTGCGTTCGGACGGCTTTTCAAAGTGCCGACGCAGTTTCATTTCACGGAAGATGCCTTCGCGCTGCATTTTTTTCTTGAGCGCTTTAAGAGCCTGATCGACATTGTTGTCACGGACTAGAACGTGCACTTGGTCACTAACCCCTGTTCAAAAAAAATCCGGCAAACCGGTTTTTGGAAAGCCATTATGGAAGGAGATCCGCGTTACCCTTCCGGGCTGCCGATTCCACTGTTGGCGGTCTCTATAACACGGCCTTAAGACAAGATACAATTCGTTCTTGCGTATCAGACCCGCACTTCCGTGTGTTTTATTGTGGATGTGCAAAAAACAGGACAACAAAAAGCATGTCGGTTCTTGCTATTGCCCGTATGGGCCACCCGGTTCTGCTGCAACGCGCGGTTGAGGTGGAGGATATCAGTGCTCCCCGGATCAGGGAACTGCTGCAGAACATGCGGGAAACCCTGGCCGACAGTGGGGGCGTGGGTCTGGCGGCGCCGCAGGTGCATGTGCCGCTCCGGCTTTTCCTGTATTCGGTACCTCCAGCACGCAGCGAGGGGGAGGATGACCCGCCACGCCCGGTTCAGGCCCTGATTAACCCGGTCATCGAACCTGAAGGGACGGATATGATGCCGCGACTTGAAGGATGCCTGTCCATTCCCGGCTTCAGGGGGGAGGTGCCGCGTTATCGCCGTGTGCGCTATAGTGGCTGGGACGAGCACGGTGCGCGGGTGGAAGGCATAGCCTCGGGGTTCTGCGCCAATGTCATGCAGCATGAAATGGATCATCTGGACGGAATCCTCTATCCCATGCGTATGACGGATATGGCCCGCTTTGGTTTTGAGGCAGAAATCACACGGTATGGGGTACAGGCATGAGCATGCTGCCGGGAAAAATGGAACAGGCCTTGTCTTTGGCGGTGGCAGGGCTGGCTGCGGGTATTATGCCCGCCCCCATGGACCGGGATGCGGACCGGGATGCCGCATTGCGCAAGCTGGCATCTGTTGCCGGGGAGCGTGGGTGGAGCATGGCCACGCTCAGATCCGTGGCGGGGCCAGATGCGGACCTGCTTTTTCCCGCAGGGGTGGTGGAAATGGTGGAAGCCTGGTCCGATCTGTGTGACCGCGCCATGGTGGAAGCCATGCAGGACACGCAGGAGCCGCGGCTAAGCCTGCGGGTGCGTCAGGCTATTCTGCTGCGTCTGCCACCAGATGAGCAGCGCCGCGCGGCGGCCCTGCGGGGGATGCGGGTCTTTTTATCCTGTGGGGGACAAAAAGCTTTCCGCCGGGCATGGCTGCGCACGGTTAACGCCATATGGCAGGCCGCGCAGGACGATGCGACAGGCCTGACCTATGTGAGCAAACGGCTGACTCTGGGTGGGCTGTATGCCTCGGTCTTCCTTTTCTGGCTGAGCCGTGGGCAGGATGAAGCCGCATTCGAAGCGTTTGTAGACCGGCGTCTGGCTGATGTGCTGCGCATAGGCCGCCTCAAGGCCCGCTTTGGCATACAGGCGAGCCCCCCGGCACCAGCCGCAGGGTAAACACACGCATGGTCATGCCACCTACCCATGAGCGCGCAGGCTCTGACCTGCTCTTTTTGCGCGAAGAGAGTTTAAGACTGGCTCAGACCCTCATGTTTTTGGCCGCGCGGGACATGGCCGAGGCTGTGGCTCCCGTGCTGGAGGAGGATGGGCTGGGCCGTGCGCATTACCGTGTCTTGCAGGTGCTGGCGTTTAGTCCGGGTATTCCCGTTAGCCGGTTGCAGGACATTCTGGGTGTGACCAAGCAAAGCCTTGGCCGCACGCTGCACGAGCTGGATGCGCGGGCGTATCTGCAAAGCCGGGCAGGACGGCAGGACAGGCGGCAGAAGCTGCTGTTTTTAAGCCCGACCGGCAAAGCTGCGGAGGCCCGTCTGTTTGCTGTCATCCGGCAAAGGCTGGTCGCTGCCTACCGCGAGGCCGGGGGGGCTGCGGTGGAGGGTTTCCGCCGTGTTATCAATGGCATGCTCTCCGAGCATAGTCGTGCCCTGCTGAGCGAAGAGAGCGCAGGGCGAAGGGAAGGGCGTGAACATGTCTGAGCAGATAACAACCGCCGAAGGAGACGTGGCCGCCCACGTAATGGTGGTGGATGACGACCCGCGCCTGCGTCGCCTGTTGCAGCGTTACCTGTTTGAGCATGGGTTCCGTGTGAGTGTCGCCGCCAATGCGACCGAGGCACGGCACACGCTGGAAGGTATCCAGCCCGATGCTCTGGTGCTCGACGTGACCATGCCGGGGGAGAACGGGCTGGAATTAACCCGCTCCCTGCGGGATGCCGGGCAGGACCTGCCCATTCTGCTCCTGACTGCGCGTGGCGCGCCGGAGGACCGCATTACCGGGCTGGAGGCCGGGGCGGACGACTATCTGGGCAAACCCTTTGAGCCGCGTGAGCTTTTGTTGCGGCTCAAGGCGCATCTCCGGCGACATCAGCCCCCACCGCCAACAGATAACCTGCGGATTGTCCGGCTGGGAGACAAGGAGTTCGATCCGGTCAGGCTTCTGCTCAGCGGGCCGGATGGCAATATCCACCTGACCGGGGGGGAAGCTGCCCTGCTGTGCGTGCTGGCCCGCAGGCCGAATGAAACCTTCACGCGGGAGGATATTGCCAAAGCCATGGACATGACCGAAATTGGCGAGCGCGCGGTTGATGTGCAGGTAACGCGCCTGCGCCGATGCATAGAGCCTGACCCGCGTGAGCCGCGCTTTTTGCATACGGTGCGCGGGCGGGGGTATGTGCTCAAGCCGGGGCTTTAGAGCGCATGATAGGCCGCAAGGGCTTCCGTCTCTTTCCGCGTGGGGGATGGTCCGCGCTCAGGGTGGAAAAATCGGTCAGACGTCTCCTGCCGCGTTCCCTGCTGGGGCGTTCCTTACTGATTGTCCTGTTCCCGCTGCTGATTACGCAGGGAATCGCGCTTGAGCTTTATTACGGTAATTTTCTCAAGGTGGTGTCGCGGCGGCTGACCGGGTCTGTTACGGCGGAAATTGTTCTGTCCCTCAATGCGCTGGAGCGTCTTAAAAACCCGGCGGACAAGGAATGGTTTATTACGCAGGCCCGCGAACAGCTCCAGCTCATAGAAATCTGGCGGCCGGGGGAAAAACTGACCCGCGTGGGGTCCACCCATGTGCTGGGGCCTATGGATGATGACCTTGTGCATGCCCTGCATGAAGCCATTGACTACCCGTTTTTTGTCAAGTGGCGGCATTTTCATCACGTGGTGCGTATTTACATCCAGCTTCCCGACGGAGTGCTGGAAATCGACACCCCTCGTAAACGGCTGGATATGGGGCAGATCTGGCTGTTTGTCGCATGGACTGTGGGCAGCACTTTGTTGCTGTTCATTATTGCGAGCCTGTTCATGCGCAATCAGGTGCGCGCCATCCGCCAGCTGGCTCAGGCTGCGGAGCAGTTTGGCATGGGGCGTGATATTGGCCCCATCCGCCCTGTAGGCGCGCAGGAGGTGCGTAAGGCGGCTGTCGCCTTCAATCGCATGCAGGACAGGATAACCCGCTTTGTAGCCCAGCGTACCGGCGTTCTGGCCGGTGTTTCGCATGATCTGCGCACCCCCCTGACCCGCCTGCGGCTTTCTCTGGCCATGATGCCGCGTGAAGGCAGCATATGTGCCAGTGTCATGACCGAAGACATAGATGAAATGGTCAGTGACATTGCCGAAATGGAACACATGATCGACAGCTATCTTTCCTTCGCGCGAGGGGAGGGGTCGGAGAGTGTCCAGCAGGTTGAGGTGCTGCCGTTTCTGGAGGATGTGGTGGCGGCAGCCCGGCGTGCGGGTGTGCATATTCGCACGCTTGAGGTGGAGCCGGACCTGCGCGCGCATATGCGCCCCGACGCCATGCGTCGCGTTTTAGGCAATCTGTTTGATAACGCCCGCAGGCACGATGCAAGTGTTGCGCTGAGTGCACGCCGCGTAGGTGGTGGGGTCAGCATTCTGGTGGATGATGACGGGCCGGGTATTCCGCCCGATCGCCGGGCCCATGTGCTGCGCGCATTCGAGAGTGGGCAGGACGGTGGCACTGGACTGGGGCTGACCATTGCGCGCGATATTATTCGTGCGCATGGAGGAGACATGACACTGGAACGTGCGCCAGAGGGCGGGCTGCGCGTTAGGCTGTATCTGCCAAACTAGCAATGCGCAGTCATGAGAGCAGGCGAAGGGATTTTACAACGAGTTACCCGAGCCGAAGTGGCCGGGGCCGGAGTTGTTGTTGAACATTCCGCCCTGTCCGCCCGCGGCACCTGAACCCATCATGTTCTGCATGGGGTTATACCGGCCGACATTGCCCAGAATCTGCTGGAGAGCGTTAATCTTGGTGCCCGGCGTTGGCGTGATCTCATTGATCATGGCCACGTGTCTGGCGTCCTTGATGTTGAGCGTGCGCATGCTTTCCAGCGTGCCTGTATTGTTGAACTTGAGCACAACAAGGTCCTGTTTCGACACGCCGGGGAAATCCATGGGCACCAGATGGGTGGTCATGGAAATATAGATCCAGGTATTATCGTCAAACGCGCCCTTGGTGGTGGGGGAGCCCATCAGGTCAATGGCGTCTGCGCGGGTGCTGGTACCGGGGACCAGCTGGCTGTATTCTTCCGGCTCAAGCAGGGAGCCTCTGGATGTGAGGGTGGGACCAAAAGTCTGACAGCCTGACAGGACAAGAACCGTGGCGAGCGCCCCGCAGGCACTTTTAAGGCGCGATATCCTGTTTTTGCGTGGCGGCGTCATCTGGTCAGGGTGTCCCAAGCGTAAGATTGTGATCCATGATCGTCATCCAACTGGCAACGGCCATGTTCTGTCCGATGCCCCAACGCGTGCGGGGCGTCAATCGCTGAATGGCAAAAAGAGCATGCTTTATGCCGCTCGTGCCCGGACATTACTCCATAAAATTCCGCTTGTGTGGTAGATTGTTCAGGCGGTGGTCAGAAAGCTTTGTCCCGAGCGTATCCCGCCTGCTTGTTTCAGCGTTACTTCAGGAGACTTCCATGACCGAAAAGCCAGAATTCTCTCGCCCTCTGGCCGTGCGCCGAATCGGAATGCTGGGAACGGACATGACCGTGGAGGCCACGCCGGACGAATGTAAGCAAATAGCCAGGCGTCTGGGTCTGCAGGATGTGGGCATGCTGCGCTGCCGCTACCGGCTCAGGGATGACGGGCGCGGTGTTGTGACGGCCGAAGGGGCTCTGGCTGTCCGTTTCACGCAGACCTGTGTTGTGAGCATGGAGGCATTTGAGGATATGATGGCGGGATCGTTCGTTGTCCGCTTTGTTCCGGCCAGCCAGTTTGTGGAAGGCGACGCGCCGGATATGGACGCGATTGATGAAATTCCGTATGAGGGGCAGGACGTTGATCTGGGCGAGGCTGTTGTTGAACAGTTTGCGCTGGATCTCGAGCCTTATCCGCATGCGCCGGATGTTGCTCTCCCTCCCGGCCTGATCATGGATGAGGAAGAGGTGGAACAGCGCGGTCTTGAGGAAGAGCCGGAAAAAAAGGCCAGTCCGTTTGCGGGTCTGGCCCGCTGGCGGGGTGGAAACGCGTAATTGCCCAAGTGTGGGTGTGGGGTTTTCTTGTAGGATTGCTTGCGAAAACGCTTGCTGTCTGCTAGAGGCCGCGGCTCAGTGCTGGTGATAAACCTGTTATGGCGTCTGGCCGCGTTAACGCGTGGCCGGGCGTGTTGTTCTAACCGTTATTTATGAGAAGGGGCTGGGCTTATGGCTGTACCCAAAAAGAAAACCTCGCCTTCACGTCGTGGCATGCGTCGCAGCCATGAAGCTCTGCGTGCAGAAGCTCATGCTGAATGCTCCAACTGTGGTGAACTGAAGCGTCCTCACAATGTCTGCAGTCACTGCGGTCATTACGACGGCCGTGAAGTGATTGCCGCAGGCAAGGCACTCAAGGTCGCCGTTCGCGCCTGATTTTTCAGGCGTGAAAACGCGTGCTGCATCCGTAGCACGCGGGGTAATGGGGGTAAGGCATCTGCGGCATGGCAGAGAAGCAGGCATGAGCAAGACCGAGATTCCAGAAAGTTTTCCTTCCGACCCTAATGAGGTGTTCAACCTCGCCGTGGACGGGATGGGGGGTGATGGGGCTCCAGAAGTGGTTGTTGCCGGGCTTGCCATTGCTGCCGAACGGCACCGCAATATCAAGGTGCTGCTGATCGGGGATGAGGCGCGCCTGCTGCCTTTGCTGGCGAAGTATCCCAAGGCTGCGTCCATATGCACGGTGTGGCATACGGATGTGTCTGTCTCCATGGACATGAAGCCAACATCCGCTCTGCGGATGCGTCAGTCCTCCATGCGGCTTGCCATGGACGCCGTGGCCAGTGGACGCGCCCAGGGGGTTGTGTCTGCCGGTAACAGTGGCGCTATGCTGGCTCTGGCCAAGATTGTGGTCAAAACCCTGCCGGGTATTTCCCGTCCGGCCATGGCGGCCATCAGTCCCACCATCAAGGGCGACGTGGTCATGCTTGACCTTGGCGCCAATGTTGTGTGCGACTGGCGTAATCTGGTCGAGTTCGCCGTTATGGGCGAAGCCTTTGCCAAATCTGTTCTGGGTCTGCCCGCACCGACCATTGGCCTGCTCAATATTGGCGCGGAAGAACTCAAAGGGGACGAAAAACTGCGCGTGGCGGCTGAAACCCTGCGTGAGAGTCCTCTGGCTGCCCAGTTCCACGGTTTTGTGGAAGGGCATGATATTACCGCAGGCACCACGGATGTGGTTGTAACTGACGGGTTTACCGGAAATGTTGCGCTTAAAACCGGCGAGGGTGTGCTTAAAATGGCCACCACCCTTTTGCGCCGTGTTTTCCAGCGTGGGATCATCTCCCGCCTTGGCTATCTGCTTGTCCGTCCCGGTCTGGAGCGGATGAAGGAGTGGCTGGACCCCCGCCGTTACAATGGCGCTGTTTTTGTGGGCCTGAATGGTGTGGTGGTCAAATCCCATGGCGGCACAGATGCCGAGGGCTTTGCCGCCGCAGTCGATGTGGCCATGGATATGGTCACGCATGGTTTTAACGAAAGCATTCGTGAGCGTCTTTCTCATATGGGGGCGCTGTTAATGCGCCCGCAGACGGAGGAGGAATGTGAACCAGCCCTCCCGGTGACCTGAGCAAACGGGACGAATGTATTGCGCGTGCAAGCCTTCGAGCTGCCTGCGCTGGCGGATAATGAAAGAACGGTCATGGCGAAACGTTCGCTTCTGGTAGGTTTTGGTGGATTTCTGCCAGAAAGAGTTGTTACGAACGAAGAGCTGGCAGCCCGGCTTGCTACTTCGGATGACTGGATCAGAACCCGCACCGGTATTACCCGCCGTCACATCGCTGGCCCCGATGACAGCGCAACCAGCATGGGGGCGGAAGCCGCTCGCAGGGCGCTGGATTATGCGGGCCTGAGCGCTGACGATATTGATGTTGTTCTGGTAGCGACATCCACTCCGGATCAGGCTTTTCCCGCAACAGCGGTTCGGATTCAAGCCGCTCTGGGCATGACCCGCGGGTTTGGCTTTGATATTGCAGCAGCCTGCTCCGGTTTTGTTTTTGCGCTGGCTACCGCGGATTCCTTCATCCGTTCCGGGCAGGTGCGCAATGCCCTGGTGATCGGGAGTGAGGTTTACTCCCGGATTGTGGATTGGGAAGACCGCGGCACATGCGTCCTCTTCGGGGATGGTGCCGGGGCTGTTGTGCTGTCTGCATCAGAGAGCGAATCCGATGCGCGCGGTATTCTGTCCACCCATCTGCATTCCGATGGCACAACAGGTGATCTGCTGTACGTGGATGGCGCGGTGGGGCAGCCCGATAAAACCGGGCATCTGAAAATGAACGGGCGTGATGTGTTCCGCCATGCCGTGGCCAAACTGTCATCCTCCGTGGACGAAGCTCTGGAAGCCGAAGGACTGACCTACGCGGATGTGGACTGGCTTGTTCCCCATCAGGCCAATATCCGGATTATTGAAGGCGTGGCCAAAAAGCTGGCACTTCCAGCTGATCGCGTAGTTGTGACCGTTGACCGGCACGCCAATACCTCAGCCGCCTCCATTCCTCTGGCACTGGACGAAGCCGTGCGGGATGGCCGTATTCAAAAAGGTGAACTGGTGCTGATGGAAGCGCTGGGGGGTGGGCTGACATGGGGTTCGGTGCTGGCGCGTCTGTGATCTGGCGATAACAGACAAGTGACATCATTGTGAATGAATTGACGCGCCGCACAGGCGTGTTACCTTTCTGCACATGGAAACTGTCACACGTGCATCTTTGATAGAGCAGATCTATCAGCAGGTAGGGTTGTCTCGTAAAGAGTCGTCTGTGCTCCTAGAAGATGTTCTGGAGACAGTCATGCAGGCGCTCGAACGCGGCGAAAGTGTCAAAATCAGCGGTTTTGGCACGTTCTCAGTCCGAAAAAAGGGGCAGCGCTGCGGGCGCAACCCTAAAACCGGGGAGGAAGTGCCTATTCTTCCCCGCTCCGTTCTGGTGTTCCGCTCCAGCCAGTTGCTGAGGGCGGAAGTCAACCATGAGGAGGCAGAGCCGGGAGTCGATCATGACGATTGATGGCACATTCCCCCAGAGTGAATCCGCGCATGACGTGCCCGATGCCGAGATGGATGTTTCGGAGTCGGGTTCTTGTGAAAAAGGCCCTCACGCTTTCCGCACAATTAGTGAAGTAGCGGATGAACTGCATGTGCCCCAGCATACCCTGCGGCTGTGGGAGACACAGTTCCATCAGGTCCGCCCCATGAAAAGAGGGGGCGGGCGCCGGTATTACAGGCCGGAGGATGTGGTCCTGCTCACCCGGATTGCGGACCTGCTCTATAATCAGGGCTATACCGTAAAAGGTGTGCAACGTCTGTTGCAGGAAAAGACTGTGCTACAGATGGCCGAAGTTCCGCAGTCTGTAGAAATTGTGACACCGGACGGAAACAGCATGGCTGAAACCGAACCGGTGGTCGATATGCAAATACAGGATGTGGCATTGATTGCGGACTACCAGCAGGTAGAGGCTGTTGTGGCCGAGTTGCCAGCAGCGGTAGAGGCCGGGCTGGAGCAGGCGCTGGTGCAGCTTATGGGACAAAATGTGCGTCTGCGCTCGGATCTGGCCGATGTGCTGGTTGAGCTGGAAGCCATCCGGCGCAAGATTTTGGTCTGATTGAAAAAAAGATAAAAATAACGGGTGGAGTGGGTTGTGCTCCTCGCAAGGTATTGCTAAACACCACTCACACTTAACGGGCAGTAGCGCAGTCTGGTAGCGCATCAGTCTGGGGGACTGGGGGTCGTGGGTTCGAATCCCGCCTGCCCGATATTTTTTCAAATGAAATTGCTAATTAACCCCATCCTTGGGGGAAAATGCAAAAGTCTTTTCAGACTTCTGCATTGTTTCCGTATGCCCAGCGCCGCCAGATCAGATTGAGTGCGGCCATTGCGGCAGGCCCAATAAACAGGCCGATCAGCCCCCACATTTCTGCTCCACCCAGAATACCAAGCAGCACCCATAGGAAGGGGAGCTTTGTTGTGCCACCAATCAGGGTCGGGCGCACAAAATGGTCCGCCACAAAAATAACCGTGGCCCCAATGCAGAATGTGACAATGGCAGCCACGGATGCGCCTGAAATCAGGATCAGGAGCGAGACCAGCCCAATCGCGATCATGGCGCAAAAGGGGATCATGGCCGCTACGGCAGTAATAACCCCAAACAGGGCAGGGTGTGGTGCGTGGGCAAAGAGATAGACAAGCCCCATCAGCATGCCTTCACCAATCCCCACCAGAACAAGCCCCTGCACGGAACCATGGATGGAGGCAACAATCTGGCGCGCAATGCTTTCCCCCCTGCGGCCAAAAGCCCGGCAGGACGCAACACGGCACTGACGAATGACGGAAACTCCGTCCTTGTACAGAAAAAACAGGGTGAGAATGGAAAAGCAGAACAGGGTGCCCCGGTGTGCTATCTGGCTGCCAAGAGCACGCGTGACCATGACGCCCTTGCTGTCCAGAGCACCCAGCAGGCCGGAAACATCGCGCGGGTTGGACAGATGCGTTTCCCACAGATGCGCAATGCCTGTGGCTCCCACAGGTAATTGCTGGATAACATCTGGCACGGGAACACCAAATTTACGGGCATGAACCAGCCATTCCAGCGCACTCTGGGCTTCTCCAACAGCTTCAAGCGTTATCAGCGTCAGCGGGATGACAAAGAGCAGCGCCATAACAACCGTAAACAGTAGAGGTAACAGGGTGCCGCGGGCTGCATTGGGCCACATCCGGCATGCGCGGCTGTAAAGGGGCCATGTGGCAATGGCAAACACGCCGCCCCAGGCCAGAGCGGGCAGAAAACCCTGTATGGTGTAAAGGGCTACGGCTACAATAAAGAGCGCAAGCAGACTGCGTGCCATTTCCTGTCCCCGCTTGGAGCGCTGGCTGGCCTTGATAAGGCCGCAACGCTGGTGAGCGGGCACTAACGAAGATGGAGGCGTATTGGGCATGCGCGATATGTCTTTCCAAAAATTCCGCTGAATACAGGCGCTCTTTCCGTGCTGAGCCCAGCATACTGTGTTGTGGGTGAATAATACAGCACATGAGGGGGTGCGGAGTATGCACACAGCCTGAAACAGGGCGGATTGGGAGTATCTTTTTCTGAATTTATCTCTAGTGTGCCGCTGCCTGCCTGCACATTGAAGCGGATACCCCATGCTCAGAAATTTTCTGACGGTTGGTGGCTGGACCATGCTCAGCCGCATTCTTGGACTGATACGCGACCAGCTTCTGGCGGCCTTTATGGGGGCCGGGCCGTTGCAGGATGCTTATCAGGTTGCGTTTCGCCTGCCCAACATGTTTCGCCGGTTGTTTGGGGAGGGCGCGTTTAATGCAGCCTTCGTACCCATGTTCTCGAAAGTTATGGTTCAGGATGGGCGGGATGAGGCCCGCTTGTTTGCCCGCCGTGCGCTTGGGGTCATGCTGGCGTGGCTGGTGTTTTTGTGCGTGCTGGGTGAAGTGTTCATGCCGCAGGTGTTGCGCGTGATAGCGCCGGGCTTTCTGCAAAATGGGGATCGCTACGCTCTGGCGCTCAGCCTGAGCCGCATTACGTTTCCCTATCTGGTCATGATCTGTGCCGCGGCATTACTGGCTGGGGTGCTGAATGGCCTGCATCGCTTTGGTGTGGCGTCTGCTGCCTATCTGGCGTTCAACGTGGTGGGTATTCTGGCCATTGTTGGGGCGTCTCCCTTTTTCCCCAGTGTTGCCTATGCTGCGGCATGGGGGGTTACAGCCTCTGGCGTGGTGCAACTGGGCCTGCTGGCGTGGGCATGTGAAAAAGCCGAGTTCGGCCTTATGCCGTTATGGCCCATGTTAACGCCGCGTATCCGCCTTTTGCTGCGCCGCATGGTGCCGGGGCTGATCGGGAGCGGTGTTGGCCAGATCAATTTAACGGTGGATACCATTATTGGCACCCTGCTGCCCGCAGGCAGTGTGTCGCTCATGTATTTTGCAGACCGGATCAACCAGTTGCCGCTTGGTGTGCTGGGGGCAGCGGCCGGAACAACGCTGCTGCCTGTGCTCACCAGGCATCTGAGCGCTGGGGATGTAGAGGGCGCGCATGCAGCCCAGAATCGTTCGATTGAATACGTGGTGCTGCTGACCCTGCCTGCCGTTGCCGGGCTGCTGGTTCTGGCTGGCCCGATCATGATTGTGCTGTTCGGGCATGGTTCTTTTACAGAGCATGATGCGCTGTTATCCGCCCAGTCCCTGCGGGCTTATGCTGTGGGGCTACCCGCTTTTATTCTGGTTAAAGTGCTATCCCCCGCGTTTTTTGCACGGGGCGATACACGCACACCCGTTTACGTTGGGATCGGGGTGCTTGTGCTCAATTTTATTCTCAACCTGCTGTTTATGAAGCCTCTGGCACATATGGGGCCGCCGCTGGCCAGTAGTGTGACCGCCTGCGTGAATGTTGCTTTTCTGGTGGTGCTGCTGCTGCGTAAAAATGCATTGCTCGTGTACGGTTCAACCTTATTCCATATGGGGCGGGTAGGTGTTGCGGCGCTGCTTATGGGGCTGGGTCTGCTGGGGCTTGAAAGTTTTGTCTCTCTGCCAGCAATTTTTGTAACCAGAGCGCTCTGGCTGGTTGGTATGGTTATGGGCGGAGCCATGTTTTATGTAGCGTTCCTGCATGGGGTGGGGGTCATCAACCTGCCTGATGTGGTTGTGCGCATACGGGGGCGGCTGCGGCGTAAAGCGGGATAAGCGGGGGAGCGATGCATGCCTGAGGTTGTTCTTGCGCATCAGGTCGATTTTGCAACGTGGCGTAAGGCGAGTAGCCATTTTGTGCGCGCCGGTGCGTTACCGGAATCCATAGTCTGGAGGGTGGCAGAAGCCGGGCAGGAAGCAGTCTGGTCTGCCGAGTCTACGCAGAACCCACCAGATGCTCCGTCTGGCCTCAACCTTTCCCGCCGTTTTGTGGGTGTGCTGGCCCAGGCATTACAGGCGCATGATCCCGAACGGTTTACGACACTTTACCGCATTGTTTACCGTCTGGCGTATGCCGGACTGGTATTAACAGATACGACTGACCCCGACCTATTGTGGCTCCGGCAGGCCTTGGCTGCCGTCAGGACCGATACGCTGCGCTTTCGCGAAGCTTTTTCCGCGTTTACCGCGCAGGGAGATGGTGACGTGCTGCATTACGCACCAGAGCATTATATTCTGGAAGCCAACTCCCATTACTGCATGGAACGGAATGTGCGGCCGTGGCGGGTTGTCGCCCCTTACCGGCGGATGGAATGGGCCGGTGGCATACGCTTTGCGGCGGGAACAGATACGGTGGCTGAGGATGCGTCCGTGCACTGGCAGGCTGATGGCATAGGTATCTGGCAGGGATACGGCCTGAGCGTTTTTCCCCCGCAGCGTAAGGATGTGGACACCGCCCCCACTCTTGCCGCGCTGGCAGCCCGTGCGATGGACTGCCGGGCCTGTGCGTTGTGGCAACCCGCATCCCGTACCGTTTTTGGTGAAGGGCCGGAGCATGCCCGCATTATGCTTGTGGGGGAGCAGCCGGGGGATCAGGAAGACCTTCAGGGGCACCCTTTTGTGGGGCCCGCGGGCCAGCTTCTGGACCGCGCCTTGCAGGATGCCGGGTTACGTCGTGATCAGATTTATGTGACCAACGCCGTCAAGCATTTTCATTTCACATGGAACGGGACGCGCCGCCTGCATCAGAAGCCCGAAGCCGAGCACGTAGCTGCCTGCCATGTGTGGCTGGATGCGGAACGTCGGCTTGTCCGCCCCGCATTACTGGTGATGCTGGGGGCAACGGCCGCGCAGAGTGTGCTGCAACAACCCGTTACAATCTCTCGCACCCGTTCACGCCTGTTCCCGCTGGAAGAGCAGACACAGGGGCTGGTGACGGTTCATCCGTCCTATCTGCTACGGTTGCGCGATGAGGACAGTAAACAGCGCGAGTACGCTCATTTTGTAGAAGATTTACGGCTGGCGGCCCATTACGTGGCGCAGCGTCAAAACGCAGAACAGGAATAGGGGGGAGGGGAGGAGTTAGCCTGCATCCGCCTTATTAAGGCGTTGGTGAAGCTCTTTACCTGTTTTGAAAAAAGGGACCAGCTTTTTGCTGACCTTGACCTGTTCCCCGGTCTTGGGGTTGCGGCCCAGACGTGGCTCTCTTTCCTTGACGGAAAAAGCACCAAACCCGCGCAACTCAACGCGGTTACCTGCTGCCAGGCTGCTTGTAATGCCGCCAAAAACCGTATTGACCAGCAGCGTTGCCTCTCTGAGCTGCAAGTGCGGGTTTTTCTCTATGAGAATGGCAATAAGTTCAGACCGCGTCATTGAGCCCCCTGCCGATTAGGGTAGAGAAGTAAGGTCTGACCAGATCTGTGCCAGACACATACAAGCATTCCGTTCTCTATGGGCAAGCGTCAAGATAAAAAATGCATGACGGCCGGGTGTTTAGGCCCGGACCGCCGTAGCACATGTGCCTATCTTAGGCGGTCGTTGCCTTTTTGCCGCGTTTTGCACGGCCAGACGTATCGTCTTCATCCCCGGCAGCATGGATTTTACGGCCAAGACCGATTTCCCGCGCCAGAGTGGAACGGCGCTCCGCATAGTTGGGGGCAACCATGGGGTAATCCGCAGGAAGGTTCCAGCGTTCACGGTACTGTTCGGGGGACATGCCATACGCGCTCTGAAGATGGCGCTTGAGCATTTTCAGCTTTTTGCCATCTTCAAGGCAAACGATGTAGTCAGGGAAGACTGACCGTTTGACGGGGACGGCTGGCTGCAGTTTTTCCGGTTCGCTCTGCGGCTGGTCAGCCGTTTTGAGAGCCTGAAAAACGTCCTTGATCAAAACCGGAATGACAGCAGGGTCCGTCTGGTTGTTGGAGACGTGCGCAGACACGATCTCAGCTACAAGATCTAGGAGAGGCGAATAGTTCTGGATCTCACTCATGACAGGCCTAATTAAAAATTCAGTGTGAATAATAAGAACCATACAAAATTATTTAATCTTTGTGAACTACCAAATATACAAAAAAGCAAAAATAAGGCCGCGATGGTATATAATGTTGGAGCGGTCGGTTGATTTTTTTAGTATTTGAGGGAATTTGCATAAATTATTCGTAATATTTTGTTTAATAATACTCAATAATTATACAGGCGAACGGGGAAGCGCCACCGCATGCCTTAGTTCTGACGATTGTCTTGGTGTTTTATGAAGCTTGTTTGAAGATATTATAATATTTTTGATAAAGGATGTATTTCCAGAATGGAGAGACGGTAAAAAGTAACAGTTCAACTATTTAGTATTTTCCATGCACAAGAAAGCACTGCATTTTTGGAATATCTGCCGTGCTTTGGTTGGTGATATTGATTTTGAAATAAAAAATCCCGGCCTTCCGCATCAGGGAAAAGCCGGGATTTTTTAAATCCGTGCATTCAGTTTTAACGAATGCCGAGTTCGCTCATGAGAAAGTCACGGAATACGGCAACACGTTTGGAACTGCGCAATTCCTCGGGATAGACAAAATAGGCATCAACCGTCGGGGTCGTGATTTCTGGCAGAATCTGTATCAGATCGGGAAACTTGCTTGCGGCATAAGACGGAATGGAGCCAAGGCCCAGTCCTGCGGCTATGGCTGAAGCCATGGCTGCCATGCTGTTGACCTCCAGCCGTGCAGGGCGTGCGTGGCTGCTGGTCTGTCCGGCTTCGGCCAGCCAGTTAATGTGGGCAACAGGGGGGTGGTGTTCACCAAACAGAACCAGCTGGTGATTCTTGATGTCTTCCAGAGAGGAAGGCGCACCATGGCGTTCAATATACTGCGACGCGGCAAAAATGGGCAGGCTGAAGTCCGCCAGATGCCGCTGGATCAGGTCCGGCTGGCGCGGGGCATGCATCCGCACGGCCACATCCGCTTCGCGCATGCCAAGGTCCAGATCGTTATCTTCCAGAATAAGGCAGATATCAATTTCGGGGTTGGCTTCCATAAACTTATGGAGTCGTGGCATAAGCCAGCAATTGCCAAAGCCTGTTGTGGTTGTAACCCGTAGGCGACCTGCGGCTTTTTCCTTGCTCTCTGTCAGCAGGGTCTGTGTCATCTCCAGTTTGGAGAACACCTCCCGCACTGTTTTATGCAAGGTTTCCCCCTGCTCAGTCAGGATCAACCCACGCGCATGGCGATGGAATAGGGGAACCTGAAGAACATCTTCCAGAGCAGAAATCTGTCTGGATACGGCAGACTGGCTTAGGTTAAGCACATCCCCCGCGTGGGTAAAGGAACCGGCTTCCGCTACGGCATGGAAAACCCGGAGTTTGTCCCAGTCCACGCACGCCTCCTGCTAAATTGACTGAAATTATAAAAGCACAATGCCATGCTTTCGAAGCTACTACGTGCAGTAATTACCGCACGTGGTCAAGGTATGGGCAGCGTTACGGTTTGGTCAGTTCTGCCAAATACCGTTCCGCATCAAGTGCTGCCATGCAGCCTGTGCCTGCGGCTGTAACAGCCTGCCGGTATATCTTGTCCTGTACATCTCCTGCGGCAAACACACCGGGGACAGATGTCCGGGTCGTTCCGGGTGCGGTCTGAATATATCCTTCGGTATCGAGCGCGAGCTGCCCCTTGAAGATCCCGGTAGTGGGGGCATGGCCAATGGCAATGAACAGCCCGTCGGTTTCGAGCGTGGTTGCGCTCTGGTCCTTGAGGTTGCGCAGGCGTACGGCGCTGACCACCTCTGGCGTTCCGGTGGAGAGAATATCCTCCACTTCGCTATCCCAGATGACCGAAATCTTGGGGTGGCTGAATAACCGGTCCTGAAGAATTTTTTCAGCCCGCAGGGAGTCGCGGCGGTGGATCAGGGTTACGTGGGCTGCGTGGTGGGTCAGGTACAGGGCCTCTTCCACTGCGGTATTGCCACCGCCAACCACTGCCACCTTTTTGCCCCGGTAGAAAAAACCATCACATGTGGCACAGGCGGAAACGCCAGCACCCTGCAGGCGTTTTTCGCTCGGCAGGCCAAGCCAGCGTGCCTGGGCACCTGTCGCAACAATAATGACCCTTGCACTATAGACGCTGCCGGAATCCCCTACCAGCCGGAAGGGAGAACCCGTGGTAAAGTCCACCTCTGTAATAATGTCGTATTCAATGCGGGTGCCAACATTAAGGGCCTGTTCGGCCATCTGCTCCATCAGCCACGGACCCTGCACGGCCTTGGCAAAGCCGGGGTAGTTTTCCACATCCGTTGTAATGGTTAATTGCCCGCCGGGTTGCAGGCCTGCCACCAGAACGGGGGAGAGGTTGGCGCGGGCAGCGTAAATAGCCGCCGTGTAGCCTGCGGGGCCTGCGCCAATAACAAGCAGATCGGTTGTGATGGTCTCAGTCATGCCAGAAGAATTCCCCAAAGCAAGAAGTGCGGGTGCAGTTGTGCCGCGCAAGCATGGTCCAGAATGTGTTGGATAAAGGATATGACGGGTGACTTGGCGTTGAGCAAGTGTTGAGAGATCAGTTTGCGGCATGGCGGGGAGCATGGCATATACTCCCCACTCTTCATGGGAGTGGCATCTTGCACAGGATAGGTCGGATAAGGTGACGGATCTGGACGCTGTTGATCTTCGTATCGTAGCCGAATTGCAGGATGACGGTCGCATGACCAATGTCGAACTGGCGCGGCGTGTGGGTATTTCCGCTCCTCCCTGCCTTCGTCGTGTCCGGCGGCTGGAGGAGGAAGGTGTTATCCGTGGTTATCATGCCCAGCCGGATGCAACGGCCCTTGGGTGGCCAATCATCTTTTTTGCGCTGATCGGTCTGGATAGCCAGAAAGAAACCGTGCTCTCCGCCTTTGAACGCCAGCTTGCCGAATGGCCTGAAGTGCGTGAATGCCACATGATTCGCGGCGGGGGGGATTTTCTGGTCCGCTTGATCGCGCGTGACGCAGCGCATGAAAATGCACTTACCCGGCAGTTGACAGAGACCGCACACGTTATTCGGGTGCAGACATTGCAGACCATCCGCACCAGCCTGGAGCGCAAGGGCGTGCCGTTGCCCGGTACCCGGGAAGGAACCGCGGAGTAATGCCTGCCACGGACGCGCCCGAGGGCGGTATGGCAGGTGGTCCCCCAATCAGCATTATTGTACCGTGTTATAATGAAGCCGCCAACGTGGCGCCCCTTGTTGCCATGCTGGAATCCGTTATGGCGGGGCGACGCTGGGAAGTGATTTTTGTCGATGACAATTCACCCGATGGCACAACAGAAACAATATGCGCTCAGGCAAGGGGCAAAAGCTATGTACGCGGCATCTGCCGTATTGGCCGCAGGGGGCTTTCCTCCGCGGTTATAGAAGGGGTTCTGTCCTCCTCCGCGCAGGTCGTGGCCGTCATGGATGGTGACCTGCAGCATGATGAAAGCCGCCTGATTGCCCTGATAGACGCCGTAGCTACCGGTACGTGCGATATTGCCGTCGGCAGCCGCCATGTTGAGGGCGGTAGCAATGCGGGGCTTGCCAATGCGTGGCGGCATGCCCTGTCGGATAGTGGAATATGGCTGGCGCAGCGGTTTTTGCCGGTCAGGCTGACAGACCCCATGAGCGGCTTTTTTGCCTTGCGACGGGATACTTTTGTGGCCATTGCACCGCATCTGTCGGGGGCCGGGTTTAAAATCCTGCTTGATCTGCTGCTCTCATCCAGAAAGCCACTTACTGTGCGTGAGATAGAGTGCGGCTTCAAGCCCCGTGTGGCGGGGAAGAGCAAGCTGGATGCCGTGGTCATGCTCCAGTTTGCCGCACTTCTGGTAGAAAAAGTGTCACGCGGGTTGGTGCCTTTGCGCTTTGTGGCTTTCTGCGCCGTGGGGCTTGCGGGTATTGTTACCAATCTGGGGGTCATGCATCTGGTCAGGCTGTGTGGGGTGCATTTTTCCATCGCGCAGGCCATTGGCACCATTGCCGCCATGGTTGTGAATTTTTCGCTGGATAATAACTTCACCTATAAGGACCGGCGTCTGCACGGTCGGCGCTGTGTGTGGGGGCTGGTCCTGTTTATGCTGGTCTGTTCCGTTGGGGCTCTGGCCGATGTGGGTGTGGCGCATCTGATGTACGCGCAAAGCTACAGGGTGAACGAGGCCAGTCTGGCCGGGGCCGTGCTGGCCGTGGTCTGGAATTATGCCATGTCTTCTACAATTGTCTGGAGAACCCGGTAATCTTGCGCAGCGGTCTGGCACAGTACGGATACTGGGTGTGGGGGCTGGGGCTTGTTACCGCTTTCCGCCTTGTGCTGGCCGCGTATATCCCGCTTGCGCCGGATGAGGCTTATTACCGTATATGGGCTCTGGCTCCGGCGGGCGGGTATCTGGACCATCCTCCCATGGTGGCCGTTTGGGCACGTATGGGGATGTTCCTTGCAGGGGATACCCCTTTGGGTGTGCGCCTTATGGGCCCGCTTTCCGCCTGTTTGGGTACGGTGCTGGTTGTTCAGGCCGCGTCCTGCTGGTTGCGCACGCAGCTTACGCCGGAACAGGCCCGTATTGGGGCCATTCGTGCAGGCGTTTTGCTGAATGGCACTCTGAGCATCGGGCTTGGCGCTCTGGTCATGACCCCGGATGCACCTCTGCTTCTGTTTGTAGCATTGATGCTCTGGGGGTTGGTGCATGCCTGTGTGGGGCGGCAGCGCTGGATGTGGCTGGTTGTAGGGATGGCAGCCGGGCTGGGGTTTGAGAGTAAATATACCATGCTGCTTCCTCTGGGTGGGCTTGCCGTGTGGCTGTTTGCGACCAGGGCGGGGCGGGCATGGCTGCGGACGCCGTGGCCCTTTGGGGCGGCCTGTGTTGCGGTTGTCTGCGTTATTCCGGTAATCTGGTGGAATGCCCAGCATGGCTGGGTCAGTTTCTTCAAGCAGGGCGGACGGCTGGGAGACTGGAACTCCGCACGCGCTCTCGGCTTTATGGGCGAGTTGCTGGGTGGACAGGTCGGGTTGGCAAGCCCGCTGATTTTTCTGTTTTTTGTTGGTGGTGTCTGGCTGCTCTGGCAGCGGTGGGATAGTTTTTCCGTATTGCTGCTGTGCATGATTATGTTGCCCGTGGCCGTGTTTGTGCAGCATGCTCTGGGGGCGCGGGTGCAGGCTAACTGGCCAGTCGTGCTGTACCCCGCCGTGGCGCTTGCGGCGGCATGGGTGCTTTGGCCATGGTGGAGGATCGCAGGTTTTCTGGGGCTGGGACTTACGGGGATCGTGTGTGTGCAGGCGGCGTTTATGCCGCTCCGCCTGTCCCCTCATCTGGATGTCACCTTGCGGCAGGTCGGGGGGTGGCCCACTTTTGCGCGTGCAGTCTCAGCGCAGGTGCCGCAGGGTTTTCCGCTGGTTGCGGATGAGTATGGTCTGGCGTCCGAACTGGCATTCTATGCGCCGGAGCGCGTGGTTGCCGGGGTTGAGCCGCGCTGGGCGCTGTTTGCGTTGCCCCGGCCAGCCTGTGGTGCGCAGGCCTACCTCGTTCTCAGCCACCGGCGGCAGGGGCCGCCAGATACCCGTTTTTTTGAGGTGCTGGACGTATTGCCAGAGCAGGCGCGCGCGTGCCGGGGTGTTGTGG
The DNA here is from genome assembly GCF_040702925.2 of Acetobacter fabarum. GTDB lineage: Bacteria > Pseudomonadota > Alphaproteobacteria > Acetobacterales > Acetobacteraceae > Acetobacter > Acetobacter fabarum_B. The sequence goes on from NZ_JBFCXX020000002.1 coordinate 184,048, forward strand.
CGGACACGTATTCCCTCTTCCACGTAAGGCTGCGCTGTGCGGCGGCGGGTCTTATGCGTGATGCTGCTTTGCTTTCTGGCAATACGCGCTAGCGGGCGGCGTTTGCGTGTTGATGTGAAAAAAGGCAGGATGGCGGGCAATCACTTCGCCAGCAGAAACAGGAACCCGAGTTTATGGCTTCTCCACGGCTTGTGGCGGTCCAGATGGACCCACTTGAGCATGTTAATATTGATGGGGATTCAACCTTCGCCCTGATGCTCGAAGCACAGGCCCGCGGGCATAGCCTGTTTGTGTACGAAGTGGGGTCCATGGCTCTGGATGAAGGTGTGCACGAAGCGCACGGCGCAACCCGTACCGATGTGACGGCCCTCATGCGCCCGGTCACCGTGCGGCGGGAAAAAGGGCGGCACGCCACATTCGGTGATGCCGGGCGCCGCTCGCTGCGTACGATGGATGTGGTGCTCATGCGCCAGGACCCACCGTTTGACATGGCATATATTACCGCTACGCATATGCTGGACCATATCCACGGTGTTGGTCCTGAGCACGCGCTCGTGGTCAATGACCCGCGCTGGGTGCGTGACAGCCCGGAAAAACTGCTGGTCACACATTTTCCCCAGCTTATGCCGCCAACACTGGTGACATGGGATATCGGGCAGATTCGGGCATTCCGCGCCAAATGGAAGGATATTATTGTCAAACCCCTGTTTGGTAACGGCGGGAGTGGTGTTTTCCGGATTAAAGCGGATGACCAGAACCTGAACGCCCTGCTGGAAATGCACTTTGCCCGCTCGCGTGAACCTCTCATGATCCAGCGATACGAACCCGCCGTAACCGCGGGGGACAAGCGCATTATTCTGGTGGATGGTCAGCCGATTGGTGCGATCAACCGCGTGCCATCGGGGGATGACCACCGCTCCAACATGCATGTGGGGGGAGTGGCCTGCAAAGTGGAGCTGAGTGCCCGTGACCGTGAGATTTGTGAGGCGATCGGGCCGTTTCTTAAAGAACATGGCCTGATTTTTGTGGGGATTGATGTTATTGGGCAGTATCTGACGGAAATCAATGTGACATCTCCCACCGGTTTGCAGGAGCTGGAACGGTTCGATGGCATAAATGGTGCCGCCAGCATATGGGATTGTATTGAACGTAAGTTGTCTGTCCAATAAAAGCAGTCAGACCCTGTTGGGCGGTATCATGCCGGGCTGCCACACAAGGGCACTTTTGTGGTGCGTGCCGCAAGCAGGAAGGATGAGAGTATAGTGGCTCTTGAAGAAATGTCCGTCAGCGGGCACAGAGAGAACATGAGTGACGTTCTCCAAGAATACCCCTCCAGCGGAGGGGAAAGCGCCGTACCCCCTCCCTCGCGTTCCGCGCTTGATGCAGAGGCCGTCAAACAGGCCTATCGGCGTTGGGCTAATGTCTATGATCTGGGATTCGGCGGTATTTCGCGTTTCGGTCGCCTCAAGGCGGTCAACACGATCAATGCCCTGCCCGGCAGGGATGTGCTGGAAGTGGGTGTGGGGACCGGGCTTGCGCTCCCGCATTACAACCGCAGCAAGGCCATTACCGGCATCGACCTTTCAACCGACATGCTGGCCAAGGCGCGTGAACGCGTCAAACGCGATAACCTGAGCAATGTGACAGCCCTGCTGGAAATGGATGCAGAGGACACCACGTTCGAAGATAACTCGTTTGATGCAGCCGTTGCCATGTTCGTTGCATCCGTTGTGCCGCATCCGCGCAAGCTGCTGTGCGAACTCAAGCGTGTTGTGCGTCCGGGCGGGCATATCCTGTTCATCAATCATTTTCTGGCCCCCGGTGGTATCCGCGGTGCAGTGGAACACGCCATGGCGCGCGCCTCCCACTCGCTGGGCTGGCACCCCGATTTTGCCATGGAATCGCTTCTCCCGCAGGAAGACATCGCGCGGGCCACGATTCAGCCAGTGCGGCCTTTTGGTCTTTTCACACTGGTTACTCTCGAAAATCTGTCAGGTTCGTAAACATGTGCGCTCCAGTGTTGGCTGGGGCGCTAGACATGCGTGGCTTGGCAGAACGCTTTTGTGCCATAAAACACTAGAATATGGTCGTTTTTTGTCTAGCGGGTTTACCATTCTCCATTACGGACCTGCACAGAATATGGAACGTGGAGCATGATCTCGGCTCACAGCCTGTCTCACCAGTATGCGGCTCCGGTGGATAAAACCGTCAGCCAACGGCAGGATGCCACTGCTGGAACAGCCTATCTGCTGCTTGCTGCTTCTGCCGCTCTGGTCGGTGGGGGCGTTTCCGTTCTGGCGGGCATGGGCATGCTGCCCGCAACCGGGCTGTGGGGCAGGCTTGCGCAGGCCCATCCGGCCCTGATGCTCCTGTATGTTGTTGTTCCTGCATTGGTAAGTGGTTTTGGCACGCTCTGGCTGCCTCGCGCCCTTGGGCGGGGGAGCATGCTGCTGGGGCGGCTTAATCTGGCAGCCGTTGGCGTGCTTGGCGTCGCTGCGGTGTTGACCTGCACTCTGCCCGATGCGCGCATTGCCCATATTCTGTGGTCACTGGGCGCGCTTATGTCCGCTATGGTACTGTTGAGCACTATTTTTGACAGTTGCGCAGACAGTCTGGAACAGACGTCTTTTTCCCCCTTTGTGTGGGGGGAAATGCTGTCTGCTGCCGTGCTGCTGCTGAGTGTTCCGGTTTTTGCGGCTGCCACGCTGCGGACATGGCTGTGGCCTGCGACCAACCCTGTGATCGGCGCTGAATATTTTGCAGCCCCCATCGCGTTGATTGTACTGCTGGCCGGGTTCGGAATCGTGTTTGAAATGGCCGCCCGCATCGGGCAGGTTAAAACACGGCCTGTCGCCTATATTATGGCGGCTACTGCGGCTTCGGGCGTTGTGGCATGGGCCAAGAGCAGTCTGGCGCATGGAGCCGATAGCCAGACGGCACAAATGGTTGGCAACAGCCTGCTGGCGTTGTGCTCCCTTTCTGCCGTGTGCCTTGCCGGTCTGTGGCTTGCGGCTACATGGAAAGCCCGGGTTTCGTTGCGTACGCCGCTGCTGTGGGGCATGGGTTTTCTGGCCGTTGTGGCCGGTGGCTGGGTTGTCCAGCTTGTGCAGGGCACAGGTCTGCACCCGGCTTTGCAGCTTGGCGCGCTTTATGCCGTTTGCGGTGGCTTTTACCTCTGGCGGGGTGAGGCCTGCGGGTTCTGGTACCCACAAAAGCTGGCCCGCCTGCACTTTGTATTAACGGCGGTTGCAACGCTCTGCCTGTTTGTTTCCGGGATGCAGGTGCTGGGTTGTGCCCTGTTTGGCATGGCGGCACTGGTATTTGTGCTGGCAGCAATTATCAGCTTCCAGCGTGATATTCCCATGGTGGCTGGTCATGCAAATGCGGCAGCAGGTGTGGCCGGAGGGTCTGCCCTATGAGCGAAGCCAGTCTTTCCGAGCCGCAAGCCAGACGGCTACGTTTTAAAACGGATCAGGTTGGTACGCAGGCGCGTGACTGGCTGGCCTTGCTCAAGCCCCGGGTCATTTCACTTGTCGTGTTTACGGGTGCTGCGGGCATGTTCATGGCGCCCGGGCATCTTGACCCGTTTGTGGGGCTGGTTACTATATTCTGCATCTGTCTGGCCTCGGGCGCTGCCGGGGCCATTAACATGTGGTACGACCGGGATATTGATGCGGTCATGCAGCGGACCATTACACGGCCGGTACCTTCGGGGCGTATTCCCCAGAACGAGGCTCTGGCCTACGGGGTTGGCCTTTCCTGCCTGTCCGTCTGCCTTATGTGGATTGCAACCAATACACTGGCTGCTGCTATTCTGGCGTTTTCCATTTTCTTCTATTCCGTTATTTACACCATGTGGCTCAAGCGCTCCACGCCGCAGAACATTGTTATTGGTGGGGCGGCGGGTGCCTTCCCCCCCATGATCGGCTGGGCAGCCACTACGGGTCACATGGCGCTTATGCCGGTGGTTATGTTCGGTATTGTGTTCTTCTGGACACCGCCGCATTTCTGGTCTCTGGCGCTGTATGCCTGCAAGGATTATGGGCGTGCGGGTATTCCCATGCTGCCGGTTGTGCGTGGCATGCGCCATACGCGGTGGCAGATATTCTCCTACACACTGGTTCTGCTCGCTGTTTCCCTTATCCCGTCCTTTGTGGGGGAGAGCGGGCTGATCTACACGGTGACTGCCTTGGTGCTGGGGCTTGGTTTTATAGCCTGTGCTGTGCGCGTGCTTCTGGAGCCGCAGGACGAAAACGGTGTCAGCCAGAAGGGCGATAAGGCTGCGCGGATTTCATTCCGGTTTTCTCTGGCTTATCTGTTCTTTCTGTTCTGTGGCCTTCTTGGCGATCACTTCTTCCGGATATGGATGCACTCGGCATGACCACTCTTCCAATGGAGCAGTCCCCAGAACAGCTTGAGCGGCAGAAGCGGCAGAGCCAGCGGGTACGGAGCATGCTTGTGTTCATGCTCGTTCTGGCTGGTATTATGTTCGGGCTGACAGTGTTTCATCCGTAATGCAATGCCCGTATGGGCCATGACTGGTGCTTCCTGCAGTAAAAACCCCGCCTTCCATAACGGAAGACGGGGTTTTTTATTACACCACAGTTGACCCGAGGTTTAGTGGGCCTGCTGAATGGCGGAAAGCAGCCAGCGCCCCCCACGGGAAGGACGGACGAATGTCCAGACTTCGGTAATGGTTACGGGGGTGGTGGAACTGCCATCAATCACCTGCCCGGTGGCGTTGGTTGTCAGGTCGATCAGGCTGTAACGCATGGCAACACTTGCGTAATCCATGTTGTTTTCGCGCCATGCTTCGGCCAGATCCCCCTGAAGGAAGCGTACATCCGAGACAACGTTGCGCGCACCCTGACTGGCCAGAGTTGCCAGCTGCTCATTGAAGTAGGAGACCATTTCCGGCGTGGCCATCTGCTGCATGGCCGGAATGTTCTGCTGGTTCCACGCACTCTGAATATCCATCAGCGTTTGCTGGAAGGACTGGTAATCCGCCGTGGTAATCTGCACGGGTGCCCCCCCTGCGGATGGCGTGGGGGCGGCAGGAGCCGCGCCGGGCATACCGCGGGGAGAGGACATGCCAAACCCGTTAGTGCTCTGACTGGAACGCCCGAAACGGCGGATCAGCCACAGGACAAGCATGACCACCAGACCGATCTGGACCAGAAGACCCAGAAAGCTGAAGAAGTCATGCATCCCGCCCATAAAGCCATGGCCGCTCAACATACCAAACAGTCCGGCCCCCAGAAAACCACCGGCCAGACCGGTCAGGAATGGGTGGCGGTTCGGATAGCCCATGGGGCGGGCAAAGGGAGCACCCATCTGTGGTGCGCCATAGCCGGGCGTGGGCGCAGTACGTGGCGTAATGGAGCGGTCCATGGGGGCGGTACTGTACGGCGTTGTGCGCGTAACAGGGGGCGCACTCCATGTGCGGCTACCACGGCTCCCCATGGACCCACCCTGACCGGGCCGTGCATCGGCCTGTATGGCCAATGGTCCGGCCAGCAGGCTGGCAGCCAGCAATGCATGAAGGGTTGATCGCAGCAGACGTGATTTCACTGGTTTTGGGTCTCCGGCTAACAGTTATGCCCCGGCAGTATTCAGGACATCTGTGCGTAATGTGGGGGCGTCGGTGCCAAAACGGAATACCAGATCATCCGCTAATGTGATGGAAGCAAAAATTTCCAGCAGATTCCCCGCAAGGGTAAAGCCCGCTACAGGCTCGGCTATCTGACCATCACGGATCATGAAGCCCGAAGCGCCACGGCTGTAATCCCCGGTCAGGCCGTTAATGGAGGAGCCCATCATTTCTGTAATGTACAGCCCTTCCCGAATATCGGCCATCAGCGCAGAGGGGGAAAGAGGACCGGGTTCAAAGAACAGGTTGCTTGCCGAGGGACCGGGCGGGCTGGCCGTGCCGCGGGCTGCGCGGGCATTGCTTTGCAGGCCAAGCTGGCGCGCGCTCCGGTTGTCCAGCACCCAGGTCTGCAAAACGCCGCCCTGCACGAGCGAGAGCGGGGCCACGGCCATGCCCTCCCCGTCAAACGGGCGGGAACGCAGGCCCTTTACGCGGGTCGGGTCATCGGTAATGCCAACCGTACTGGCAAAAATGGCCTGTCCCATCCTGTCTTTAAGGAAGGATGTGCCACGGGCAATGGCGGTGCCCGTAATGGCTCCCACAAAATGCCCCAGAAAGCTGCCAGCAACCCGCGGGTCAAACACAACGGGGTAGCGCCCTGTTTTGGGGCGGCTCGGATTCAGGCGTGCGACTGCTTTTTGCCCGGCATTGCGGCCAAGTTCTGCCGCGTCCTTCAGGTCATGCAGCCAGACTGTGCCGTGGTAGTCATAATCACGCTGCATCCCATCCCCTGCGCCTGCCAGAACACAGACTGAGTTGGAATGGCTGGTGCGGCCGTAAGTACCCGCAAACCCGGCAGATGTTGCCAGAGTAATGTCGGTGCGCCCCCAGGATGCACTGCTACCCGCGCTGTTGGTCACGCCTTTTATGGCCAGTGCGGCTTCTTCCCCCGCCTGAGCGCGTGCGAGCAGGGCGGCCGTATCGGGCTCGGCCGGGTCTGCCAGTTCCAGAGCATTGGTCTGGAATGTGCCCTGCATGGCGTTGGGCGCAAGGCCCGCGTACTGGTCGTCGGGGAGCACGCGGGCCATGGCCAGAGCCTGCTCGACCAGCGCGCCAAACTTGGCCCGGTCGGGAGTTGTGGTGGAGACAATGGCGTTTTTGTTGCCAACAAAAACCCTCAACCCCAGATCGGTTGTTTCCGAGCGTTCCAGTTCTTCTGTCACGCCATTGCGCACACCAGCGCCTACAGCGGTACTGCTGACAAAAACGGCATCGGCGGCATCCGCCCCACTGGTGCGGGCAAGTTTAACCAGATCGGCAATAAGGTCGAGGGGCTGTTGCGTCATGCTGCCAGTGTCTCCTTGATGCTTTGCAGGGAAGGAATGTGGCCGATGGGGCCAAGGGCTGCAAGTGTTGGCGTTCCTGCAAAAATGCGGGCTGCCGCACGGCAGATGTCCTCACGCGTGACGGCCTCGATCTTGGCGACCGTTTCATGCGTGGGAATGACGCGGCCAAAAATCTGGAGTTGCCGTGCAATCTGCTCGCACCGGCTGCCCGTGCTTTCGAGCGACATGAGCAGGGAGGATTTAAGCTGCGCGCGGGCACGCACCAACTCGTCCATGCTCACTTCCAGCTGAACCTTGCGGAGTTCTTCCAGTGTTACGGGAATAAGCTCTGCGCATTCCTTTTCCCCCGTGCCTGCATAAATGCCAAACACGCCGCCCCCCTCAAACGGGGCGTTAAAGGAATAGACCGAGTACACCAGCCCGCGTTTTTCCCGGATTTCCTGAAAAAGACGTGAGGACATGCCCCCACCCAGCAAGGTGGAAAGCAGCAGGGCAGCGTAATAGTCGGGGTCATGGTACCCGGTGGACGGGAAGCCAAGCACAATATGCGCCTGATCCAGTTCCTTGATCTGGCGGAACTCGCCCCCGGCGTAGTGTGCGGTCTCCATGGCTGGCGCTTTGGTGGTGGGCAGGTGGGCAAAATGCTGCTCAACCTGCGTAACAACAGCCTGATGCTCCAGATTGCCAGCAGCGGCCACAATCATGTTCGCAGGGTTGTAGTGCGTGCGCATATACGAGGTGAGCGTATCGCGCTGCATGCCCTTGATCAGCGCCTCGGTGCCCAGAATGGGGCGACCCATGGGCTGGTTGGGAAAAGCGGTTTCCTGAAAATGGTCAAAAACAACGTCATCCGGCGTGTCATTCGCCTGACCGATTTCTTGCAAGATCACGCCCCGCTCGCGTTCAAGCTCGGCGGCATCAAACGTGGAGTGGGTGAGAATATCGCCAATAATGTCGATCCCCAGCCCAAGATTTTCCTTGAGAAGCTTGACGTAAAAAACCGTCTGCTCACGGGCGGTATAGGCGTTGATATGCCCACCCACATTTTCAATCTCTTCGGCAATGCGCAGGGCAGAGCGGCTGGTGGTGCCTTTGAAAGCCATGTGTTCCAGAAAATGGGATACGCCATTTTCCGCCGCGGTTTCGTTCCGGGTGCCAGCGGAAATATAGGCTCCAAAGGAAACGGTTTCCACACGGTCCATGCGTTCGGTCACAACGGTCAGGCCGGAGGGCAGGCGGGTGAGCTGGATGGGGTCTGTCATTCTTGTCCTGAAAAACAGCAGGGCCGCCGCGTGGGCAGCCCTGCAATGGATGAGGGTGTTTTACTTAGTCTGCGTTGGAAAGGACCGCCGCGCGGACCGCATCCTTGATCGCGCCTTCGGTCGCGGGGACCGTGCGGTAACGCTCCTCCCGCTCGAACAGGTCCGCCAGATGCACGGGGAGCGCGGGGTGAATACCCGTGGCGGCCACCATGGCGTCGGGGAACTTGGCCGGGTGTGCCGTGGCCTCGGCCACCATGGGAATACCCGGCTGGCGGAAGCGGCGGCCAGCAGCAATGCCAATGGCGGAGTGCGGGTCGGCCATATAGCTGGACCGCTGGTGCAGGGTACGGATTTCGGCCTCGGTCTGGGCATCATCCAGCGCCAGACCAGAGAACAGGGTGCGGGCGTTTTCCCAGACTTCGGCGGGTACGTCCATATGCCCCGTGCTGCGGAAGCCGGTCATGATGCGGGCGCAGGCCGGTGCATCCCGCCCGAGCAGTTCAAACAGCAGGCGCTCGAAGTTGGAGGAAACCTGAATGTCCATGGAGGGAGAGAGGCTGGGCACCACCCCTTTGATGGTCATGTCATTGGCGTTGAGGAAGCGGGTGAGAATGTCGTTCCGGTTGGAGCCGACACAAAGCTGGCGGATAGGCAGGCCCATCTTGCGCGCAGCCCATGCGGCCAGAATATTGCCGAAATTGCCCGTGGGCACGGCAAAAGAGACTTCACGTTCCGGCGCGCCCAGAGCAAGTGCAGCATGCACATAGTACGGGATTTGTGCGGCAATACGCGCCCAGTTGATGGAGTTGACGGCGGAAAGGTGCATTTCCCGGCGGAAGGGAAGATCCGCAAACAGGCTTTTTACCAGATCCTGACAATCATCAAACGTGCCTTCAACCGCAAGGTTGGTCACGTTGGGTTCGCGCACGGTGGTCATCTGCCTGCGCTGCACTTCCGATGTGCGGCCCTTGGGGTGGAGGATGATCACGGACAGGCGCTTGCGGCCCCGGCAGGCTTCAATGGCAGCGGAGCCCGTATCCCCCGAGGTGGCGCCGACAATGGTGACGTGCTCGTTACGTTGGGTCAGAACATGCTCAAAAAGCTGGCCGAGCACCTGCATGGCCATGTCCTTGAAGGCAAGGGTCGGGCCATGGAACAGTTCCTGCACGAACAGCCCGTCCTCCACCTGTGTCAGCGGCACAATGGCAGGGTGGTCAAAACCGGCATAGGCCCTGGCGCACAGGGTTTTGAGCGTGTCTTCGTCAATGTCGGAGCCGGTAAAGCGGGCCAGAATACGGGCGGCCAGTTCCGGGTAGGGCAGGGCACGCATGGCCTGCCACTCGGCTAGCGAGAATTCGGGCCATGTCTGTGGCAGATACAGCCCGCCATCTTCGGCAAGACCACTCAGCAGGACATCGGAAAAAGAAAGAACGGGAGCATTCCCGCGTGTGGAAATGTAGCGCATGAGGGCGTTTATATCCTGAATGACGGATGCCGCGAAGTGGCTTGTGCGATAATTTCGGCAGTGCCTAGCCCGGCGGGGGTGTTGTGGGCAGGGTCAGCTCGTAAATGGTGATCGGCCACGTAATGGTGGCCGAAGGCGCGCCAAAAGCCGTGCTGTGGTTGAGCTGGCTGGCGGAAACATACAGGTGCCCGTGCCCGTCCAGTCCCGGTGTCGTGGGCCATTGCAGGCGCGGGTCGGTTATCAGCCTGCGTGGCACCCGCCCGGTGGTGTAGCTGAGAATGCTCGATGTTGTGATGTCGGCCCAGTAAAGCGTGCCGTCATTATCAATGGCCATACCGCCAAGCGATGGGGTTTTGAACCACTGTGTCACGCTTTCCTCAAACGCGGCGGGAGTTATGTCGGGGTCGGTAAAAATGGCGGTGGACACGCGGGAGAGATATTGCCCCGGAGCCTGAAGCACAATCCACGTGCCATCGGGGCTGACCGCAACCATGCTGGCATCCACGGCTGCGTAACGGCCTGTGTTGTCCCGTACCGGGCCGGTGGGCGTTACAATCGGGCGGCTGGCAATAAGGTCGGGGTGGTGGTCCAGAAAGCGCCGGGCTGTGGCGGTGGCAATGTCGATCACCAGCAGGCCCGCAACGCCTGAATCGGGCACGTAAGCCGTAGTGCCATGTACGGCAATGCCCGACAGAATACTCCTCGGCCGCAAGGCGCTGGCCTGTACGGGTACCGTGCGGAGTACGGTATTGGTGCCGGGGTCAATCTCCACCAGTTTGGGGGAGGCTACGGGCGGGTTCGCGCGGTTTGTCACGCCGCTGTCGAGCACCCATATGTGGCCGTCTGCGGTTCTGGTCAGCCCGCCAAGGGCTACAAACCGGGCTTGCGCATCCCCTTCGGGCGCGTTCCACGCGGCATTGGGCCATGCGGCCAGTTGCCCGTTTGTGTCCCGCACAAAAAGCTGCGGGCCAGTGTTGCCAACCCATGCCGGGGCTTCCAGCAGCATGCGTCCGTCTGGCAGGGGAAGTACTGCATCCCATATCTGACTGTTAGACTGCATGAAAGGCTTGAGCGCACTGGCAGGCAGTTCCGCAACCTTGGGCATGTGCAGCGCCCATGCCGGGGCGCTAGCCAGTGGGAGAGCAAACAACGCTGCCAGCAGGCCAAAAGCCGCGCGGCGACTGGGGGCGTAGGAGCGGGGGAAAAGAACAGTCATGCGCGCGGGCACCCGGTTGGTGGAGATTCAGGCATAAAAACGTGGGCAGAAGTTTCCGCCCCACAGGCTGGCCTTGCAAACGCCTTGTGTGCAGGGCCGGTTTGTCGTGGGTGTGGTGGTGCGGTCCCTTTTACGCATCGGGCGCGCGCTCAAGGTAACGGCGGCGGATATGGGTCAGGTAGGCCGTGGCGTCCAGCGGCTTGCCGGTGGCATCCTGTATGATCCGGGGCATGCTGGCACTGCGTGCGCGGCCATGAACATTCTGGCGCAGCCATGCCAGTAGAGGGGCAAAATCTCCCTGGCCAATGGCGGGCAGAATGGCCGGGTTGGCTTTGCAGGCCGCGTTACGCAACTGGGCTGCGGTCATGGCGCCAAGAGCATAGCAGGGGAAGTAGCCGAACAGCCCCGCAGGCCAGTGAATATCCTGCAGGCAGCCGCGCCGGTCATCTGGCACGTGCAGGCCCAGCAGGGCGTGCAGGCGGTCATTAAAGGCTCCGGGCAGGTCGGCCAGTGCCAGATCGCCCGAAATCAGGGCTTTTTCCAGCTCGTAGCGGACCAGAATATGGGCTGGGTATGTGACCTCATCCGCATCCACACGAATGAAGCCGGGTTCAACATGCGTCAGGTGCCGGTGCAGGCTGGCTGCGTCCCATCCGGGGGTGTTGTCCGCTACGCCAAAACTGTTGCGAACCTGCGGAGCCAGCCAGTTTGCAAAGGTGAGAGAACGGCAGAACTGCATTTCCATCAGCAGGGACTGGCTTTCATGCAGGGTCATGCCGCCGGACTGGCCAACAGGCTGGCTGGCCCATTCGGCAGGGAGCCCCATTTCATACAGGGCGTGGCCTGTTTCGTGCAGCACACCCATCATGGCGGGAATAAAATCCGCCTCCACGTAGCGGGTGGTCAGGCGTACGTCGTGGGTAGCACCACCGCAGAACGGATGCGCGCTTACGTCCAGCCTGCCACGTGTTACGTCAAACCCCATATGGTGCATCAGGCGGCGGCCCAGAGCCTCCTGCCGTGCAATGGGGAATGGACCTGCGGGAGGCTGAAGGGCGGGCAGGCTGGCCTGCCGGTCCAGTACGGAGCCAATCAGTTCGGGCAGTTCTGCGGCCAGAGACGTAAAAACAGGGTCAATATCCGCCTGACGTGTGCCGGGGTCAAAACTGTCGAGCAGGGCGTCGTATTCAGTCAGCCCCATGGCCTCGCCTGTGGCTACGGCGGTCTCACGCGTCAGGCGCAGCACTTCTGCCAGATGCGGCTCAAGGCTTTTAAAGTCACTTTCCTCGCGTGCGGTGCGCCATGCCATTTCGCACCGTGCGGTGGCCTGCGTGCTGGCTTCCACCAGTTTGCCCGGCAGGGCGGTGGCCTGAATGTGCTGCCTGCGCATCTGCTCCAGATTGGCAGCACGCCACGGGTCATCCCCCGCTTCGGCCTCGGCCAGCAGGTCCGCCATAACCGGAGCAGTCAGGATTTCGTGGCGCAGCCCTTCCAGCATGGCCAGATTGTCGGCCCGGCGCTCGGCAGCGCCCGATGGCATCATGACTTCCTTGTCCCACCCCAAAATACCAAGGGCATCATTGAGGGAGGAAAGGCGCGCAAAGTGGCGCTCGAGGGAAAGATAGGCTTTGTTCATGCAGAGGATGCTACAGCATCATGCCCGCAAACAAAACGTGTCTGATCGGGCATATCCACCTTTCAGGCCGGGTTTGGCTGCAAAATTAAAGGGGCAGACCGTGTGAACGGGAAAAAAACGGATCAGGACCCTCCACTGGCTCCGGCGGATATGGCGCTGGCCTGTCTGGCGCGGGGGGATGCCGAGCGGGCCGAATCCCTTTTGCGTGCGCATTTGCAGCTTAACCCTGCGGATGCACAGGGCTGGCACGCCATGGCCTGCATTGCCCGTGCCGGGGGGAATGCAGCGGTCGCAGTAGCCCTTGCGGGCAAGGCGGTGGGGCTGGTGGGGGAGCCGTTTTTTCATATCACGCTGGGGTTGGCCCTGCTGGAACTGGGGCATGTGGCGCAGGCGCGTGCGGCGGCCAATGTGGCCGTGCTTGCAACGCCTGCGGGCCCCCGCGCGCATGACGCCATGGGCCAGATACTGGAAAAGGCGGGCCGCCTGCCCGAGGCTGAGCAGGCTTTGAAAAAAGCGCTCTCCCTGTGCCCGCTGGAGCCGGAGCGGCATATGACGCTGGCTGCCTTTATGGCCCGGTATGGGCGGGTGAACGCAAGGTCGCGCATCAGGCCGAACAGGAGGGGCGGGAGTATGAACCCCGGACCCATCGTGCCAAGGCGAACGTGGAAGCCGCCGAGAAGAACACTCTGGCTAAAACTCTGCATCAGATCATCGAAGGTGCGGAACAGCTCATAGCCAAGGTTCAGAAGGCAACGGATGACCTGATGGACTGGTTCGCCGATCTGGCTGACGAAGTGGGCCGAGAATGAGGCCCGCCGTTCCCAAGAAATCAAAGAACAAACTAACGGACCAAAACGCGGATGGAGGCGTTAATTCCCTGAGTGTAACATCCCAGTCTTGCCGGGGTACTGCGCTTTTGGATTTTGCCTCCATTGGAACTTCACCGAGACAGGGATACGCCACTTTTTGGCAAGACGATCTACTTCTTTCCAACAGGCAGATGCGGATTGTCCCTGCACTGAAATGCCAAGGTCTGGATGATATTTAAAACCATCGGCTTCGTAAGAACCGGCTTTGGCAGGAATAGACAACTCCTGAACTAGATTGTCGTTTTTTACCCCTTTGACCTTCACGGCCTTAATCGTTGTGATCAAGATAGCCAGCCAGTTTGGATTGGGAAGTGCTTTATTGTTGATGGATGCAGATAAAGGCTTTGTATACGAAAGTCCCGGTGTGGTGTCGAAATGGATAATTTCTTCGTCGGTTGCGGAAAATACAGATTCTGGCTCGTCATCTCGTTCAATTCCGAGTTGTTCCATCGCCTCAATCACAAGGAGATCGATAGTTTCACTTGGTGTTTTGATACCATGCCATGTTTTGAGAATGCTGAGGTTCGCAAAGGTGGCATCATTGATTCGGACTACGGGCATTGTGTTGGGCTCCATCAGGGTACGACGGAGAATATGTAACATATAATCCTAACTTGTCAAGGATATGTTACATATTATTCCAAGAGTCTGCCTAAAATATCAGGTTCTGCCCAGAAACCTTCATCCATCATATGGCTGAAGGTCCACGGGCAGGCCGTCGGGAAGGTGTTTTCTGATAGGCCAGTTTCCAGAGCCGCGTCACGGCGGGCACGGCGATAGGCCGTTTCCACGCTGGCTTCCAGAACGCTTCGCAAGCTCGGATTGTCGGCCAAATGGTCGGTCAGAGCATCGCGCGTATTGGCGATCGAGATGGGTGCACAACGACAGGTGCCGGGCTGCTCTATGCCGAGCAGGGGCTGGGCGATGCCTTGCAGTGCCTGCGCTATATGGGGCTGGCTGCTGTAAAGGGTGTGAGTTTTCAGGCTTTGCAGCCCTGTTCGCGGCTGGAGGGTGTGCCGCTAGCACTCAGCCCCCTGCCAGTGGGGGACCTGCTGGTCACAGCCCGGATCATAGCCGGTTTGGATGTGGTGGTGAGTGTGGACACCATGATTGTTCATCTGGCGGGGCTGCTGGGCAAGCCCACCCTGCTGTTGAACCGGTATGCAGGGGACTGGCGCTGGGCAGCGGCCTCTGCCTTTCCCGCAGGGGCTGCGGCTTCCCCCGGTGCGCTGGAGCGCAGTGTGTGGTACCCTCCGGTCCGGATTGTCCGGCAGCCTGCCCCGGAGGGGGATGTTCCCAGTTGGCACCACCCGCTTGCAACGGCCGCACACTGGCTGGAGCAGGCAGTGCTATGCAAAGAGCTGGGCGGTTGCTCCCACGAATTGTAGCTTTATGATGCAGGCATGACACGTATCTCTCCCGATGGCGCTACGCCAGCCATGGCGCAGTGGTTCACGCTCAAGGCGGAAAATCCCGAAGCCCTTCTGTTTTTTCGCATGGGCGATTTTTATGAACTGTTTTTTGATGACGCCACGGCCGCCGCCGCCGCGCTGGATATCGCCCTGACCGCCCGGGGCAACCATGGGGGCGAGCCCATAGCCATGTGTGGCGTGCCTGTGGCTGCGGCCCCGGCCTATCTGTCGCGCCTGATCCGTCGGGGGTTCCGGGTCGCGGTGGCCGAGCAGACCGAGGTGCCGAGCAAGGGGCGGCCCGCCAGCAAGGGGCCACTGGCGCGTGGCATTGTGCGGGTGGTAACGCCCGGAACGCTCACGGAGGATGAATTGCTGGAGCCGGGCCGCTCCAACCTGCTGCTCGCACTGGTCTGCCCTGCCGGGGCAGATAAAGGCAAACGCCGCAAGGATGCGCCAGCGGAGGGTGCAGCCCCGCTTGGCGCTGCGTGGATTGACGTGTCCACCGGCCTGTTTGAAACCGCAAGCCTGCCCGCCACTGCCTTGCCCGCCCTGCTGGGGCGTTTGGACCCGGCTGAAATTCTGGCCGGTGCTGCCGTGGAACTGGGCGATTATGAAGCCCGGCGTGCGCCCGAGGCCACATTACCCGCCCCCGGCAGTGCCCGCCAGCGTCTGGCCGCAGCCTTTGATGTGGCGAGTATTGAAGCCTTTGGCACTTTTTCGGACGAGGAGAGTGTGGCGGCTGCCATGGCGGTGGACTATGTGCGCCGCTCGCAGGCGGGCAAGCTGCCCCGGCTGACCCACCCCATTGCACAAAGCCAGAATGGCGTACTGGGCATAGACCCGGCTACCCGCGCCAGTCTGGATATTCTGCGCGCGCGCGATGGTGGGGTGGAACATACCCTGTTTACAGCCATCAACCGTACGGTCAGCGCTGCCGGGGCGCGCATGCTGGCGGAATGGCTGGCCTCTCCGCTCACGGAGGTAGCGGCTATTGCCGCCCGGCAGGAAGGCTGGTGGTGGCTCAAGGACCACGTGGCCCGTTGTGCGGCACTGCGCGATGCGCTGAAAAAAGCGCCCGATATTGCCCGTGCGCTGGGCAGGCTCTCGCTCGGGCGGGGGCTGCCGCGTGATATGGCAGGTATACGCGATGGGCTGCATGCCGCGCGTGAGGCGGCCCGTATTCTGGCCGGGCCGGATGGAGGAGATGTCGCCCAGCTTCCTGCGGTTCTGGCCCATGCCATGGGCTGGCTGGGTGCGGCCCGCGCGCTGGAGGCCGAGTTGCACACGGCACTGGCGGAAGAACTGCCCGCCCGGCTGGATGATGGCGGAGTGATTGCCGCAGGCTATGACCGGGAACTGGATGAACACCGCGCCCTGCGTGATAACTCGCGTCGCCTGATTGCCGCCTTGCAGACGGAGTACGCAACCCGGTTTGAGGTTTCCAACCTTAAGATCCGCCACCACGCCCAGCTTGGCTACGTTATGGAAGTGCCTGTGGGGGCCAGTGCGCGGCTCAAGGATCATCCAGACCTCATTCTGCGGCAGGGCACGGCCAGCATGGCCCGGTTCGCAACGGAGGAACTGGCCAGCCTGAACATACGCATTACGGAGGCGGCGGAAAAAGCTGCCCAGCGCGAAAAGCAGGTTTTTGCGGAGTTGACGGCCAGAGTGCTGGCCGAGAGGGAACTGCCCGCACTGGCTCAGGCGCTGGCGGTGCTGGATGTGTTGCAGTCCTGCGCGGCACTGGCCACGGGTGGAACATGGTGCAGGCCCGACGTGCGTGAGGATACGGCGTTTGACCTGCAAGGCTGCCGCCACCCTGTGGTGGAGGCGGCCCTGCCACGGGGGACGCGCTTTACCCCCAATGGCTGCGTACTGGCCCCAGAGCGGCGCGTCATGCTGCTGACAGGGCCGAACATGGCCGGCAAGTCCACCTTTTTGCGGCAGACGGCGCTGGCGGTCATTCTGGCGCAGGGGGGCTTTCCTGTAGCGGCGGATTCCGCATGCATCGGGGTTGTGGACCAGTTGTTCTCCCGTGTTGGCGCATCGGATGATCTGGCGCGCGGGCGCTCCACCTTTATGGTGGAAATGACCGAAACCGCCGCCATTCTCAATCAGGCTGGTCCGCGCTCGCTTGTGGTGGTGGATGAGATCGGGCGGGGGACAGCGACGCTGGACGGGCTGGCCATTGCCTGGTCGGTGCTGGAGGCCCTGCATTCAACGGTGCGCTGTCGTGCAATTTTTGCAACCCACTTCCACGAACTTTCGCGGCTGGTCGATACTCTGCCCCGTTTGTGCCTGCATACAATGGCGGTGCGTGAGTGGCGTGGGCAGATCGTTTTTTTGCACGAAGTGCTTGCAGGATCAGCAAAAAAAAGCTGGGGTGTACATGTGGCGCGGCTGGCTGGCGTGCCTGTAGGCGTGGTGGAGCGGGCTGGTCGGCTGCTGCGTGAACTTGAACGTGCTGAAAATACCATACCTGAACCATTACCGCTTTTTGACACACAGAAGACATTACCTCCACCATGCGAAAATACGTTAAAGAAACGATTGATGGAGATTGACCCGGATAGTCTGACCCCAAGAGCCGCGCTGGATATTCTGTACGACCTGCGCAGGCAGGCGGGGCAGGAGACAGACACACCTGCTAGCGGCTGATCCCGTCCAATCCCCGACTGTTCTCAGGAGCTGAACCCGTAACCCTATGCCCACCTCTTCCGCACAGGCTGCCGCCCGGCAGCAGACCGACATGTCCGTTCTGGCGACCCTGACGCCAGAAGCCCTTGCCGCGTGCCTGACGCGGGAGTTGCGGGACGCCACACCAGATGATGCCGCCATCCCCCCGCGGGATGAGGCCGTGGCCATTTTCCGGCGGCATCTGGGGCGTTATCAGGCGGATGTCCGCAAGCGCTTTGAGCAGTATGAACTCAAGGGGGCGGCTGCGGCCAAAACGCTCGCCACTTTTGCCGATGTCATGCTGCGCGCCATTGTGGATCTGGCCGTGCGGGCGACTACGGTGGATGCGCCGTCCGCCGTGGGGGGGCGTTCGGGGTTTGCCGTTGCCGCAACGGGTGGCTACGGGCGCGGGCTGCTGGCCCCGTTCAGTGATATTGATCTGCTGTTCCTGATCGCGCAGGACGCGGGTGAGCGTGCTCATCCCATAGTTGAGTATGTGCTGTATTTTCTGTGGGACCTGGGGGTCAAGGTCGGCCACGCCACGCGCACGATAGATGAATGTATTGCCGAGGCATCCAAGGATACAACGGTCCGTACCGCCCTGCTGGACGCGCGCCTGCTGGAGGGGGATATGGCGCTGTTCGCCATGTTCGAGGCCCGCTACATCCTCTCCTGCGTGGAGGCGGGGGCTGCGGGCTTTATTCATGACAAGCGGCGTGAACGGCTGGAGCGGCACCGCAAGTTCGGGGATAGTCCCTATCTGGTCGAACCCAACATAAAGGAAGGCCGGGGCGGCCTGCGGGATCTGCAGACCCTGTACTGGATGTGTCGCAACACTTTTGGCACGCGCCATGTGCGGGACCTGCTGGCCCCGGAGTTTATATGGATGGGCCTGCTGACCGAGCAGGAAGCCGCCCGTGCCCGCCGGTCGTGGGACTTCCTGTGGACCGTGCGCCTGCACCTGCATTACGTGGCCGGGCGGGCAGAAGAACGCCTGACCTTTGACATGCAGCCCGTTATAGGCGCGCGCATGGGCTACACCCGCCACGGCCGCCAGAACGGGGTGGAGCGGTTTATGCGCCACTACTTCCTGACCGCGCGGGAAGTCATGCGTCTGACCCATGTGCTCGAACCCGCTGTGCTGCGGCAGGCGCAAGGTCCGGTGGCCAATGCCGCCAAGCCGGACGAAGCCATGCGTGAGGCAGGCTTTACCCTGCTCGATGGGCAGATATTGCCTGATCGGGGCGTGTCCTTTGATCAGGACCCCATTAAAATGATGCAGATTCTGGACTGGGCGCGCCTGCGCCGCCGTCCACTGCATCCGCTGGCGCGGCACCAGCTTATCCGGTGGGAGCGCCGGGCCATTACCCTGCGCGACAACCCCGAGGCCGCGCGCATCTTCCTCGACCTGTTGTGTGGAGACACGGCAGAGGAGGAGCAGCGCCCGCGCAGGCGTGGGGTGGCCCTGCCTCCGCCAGTTCCTACGGAGGAGACCTCGCCGGTCTATTCCGCCGCCTATGGCAGCCATCCGCCATCGGGCCATTCCTACTGGCTCCATATCCTGAACGAGACAGGGATTTTTGGCCGCCTTATTCCTGACTGGGCGCGTATTGTCGGGCAGATGCAGTTTGACACCTACCATGTGTTCACGGTGGATGAGCACACGGTAGAAGCCATCCGTATTCTGGACGAAGTGGCCGCCGGGCGCATGGCGGACGAAATTCCCATTGCGTATGAACTGATCAAGGGCCTGCATTCGCGCCGCGCGCTGTATATGGCCGTGCTCCTGCATGATGTGGCCAAGGGGCGTGGCGGGGACCATTCGGAAATCGGGGCCGAAATTGCCGCCGAACTCTGCCCCCGCCTTGGCATGTCGGGGGAGGAGACGGAAACAGTCTCATGGCTGGTCCTGCACCACCTCCTGCTCAGCCATACCGCCTTCCAGCGCGATATTGACGACCCCAAAACCATTCTGGACGTTGCGGATATCGTGCAGTCCCCCGAGCGGCTGCGCCTGCTGCTGCTGCTGACCATTGTGGACATGCGCGCGGTAAGCTCGCGCGTGTGGAACGCGTGGAAGGCAACCCTGCTGCGGGAGCTGTACCTGCGTGTGGCGGAAGTTCTGGCCGGTGGCCTGTCCACCACCGAGCGCGACGTGCGCGTGCGCCACGCCAAGAATGTAACCGCCGAAATTCTGGGTGAAGAGGGTGTACCCCAGCGCGATATCGAGCATTTTCTGGGGCTGGGTTACGCGGGGTACTGGCTGTCGTTCGATTACGAGACCCACAGCCGCCATGCCCGCCTGATCCGCGATGCGGATGCGCACGGTGCCCCCCTTACAGTGGAGGTTCTGCCTCTGCCCGCGCGGGGCGTGACCGAGGTCACCGTCTATACGGTGGACGTGCCGGGCCTGTTTTCCAAAATTGCGGGGGCGCTGGCGCTGGCCGGGGCCTCCATTGTGGATGCACGCATCCACACCATGACCCACGGCATGGCGCTCGATACGTTCTGGATTCAGGACACATCAGGCCAGGCGTATGAGGAAACGCATCGCCTTGCACGCCTGACATCCCTGATCGAGCAGGGGTTGAGCGGGCAGCTTGATATCGGGGCCGAAATTGCGCGGGCAGGCTTTGGCCATATGCCGCTGCGCATGCGGGCTATTCATGTGCCCCCGCGTGTGGTGGTGGATAATGGCGTGTCCAACACCTACACGGTTATCGAGGTCAACGGGCGTGACCGCCCCGGCCTGCTGCATGACGTTACCGCGGCCATGAGCCGGGAGAACCTCCAGATCGCCTCTGCCCATATTACCACCTATGGCGTGCGGGCGGTGGACGTGTTCTACGTCAAGGACCTGTTCGGCCTGAAGATTACGGACAAGAAGCGGCTGGAGGAAATCCGTGAACGTCTGCTGGCCGGGTTGAAGGAGGCGGAGGCCGAGGCCTCCGCCTGTGCTAACGCCCGCTACTCAGCCTGACGTCACGTTCCGGCCCGGGCTGGCGGGCGATAGTCCTTTGTCCAGCCCGGTACGCAGTTCCAGGCCCTGCGGGCTGGAAGGGTCAATCAGCCCGGTGCGCAGGAACAGGTCGATCAGCACCAGATTGACGTTGAACTTGAACTCATCCGTGTCCCGCACAATGCGGTAAGCTTCGCTGAGCGGGAGCAGGGCAAAGCTTTCCACCTCGCCATCGGCGGCGGTCGGCTCAAAGCTTTCGGGCAGGTACAGGTCGTAGCAGTATAAAATATCGCGCCGCAGGCCTTCGGGGCGGTTCAGGGCGTAGACAAGTCGTCCTACCTGCACGGCCTGCTCCGCCAGTGGGCCGGGTATGCTGGCTTCTTCTGCCGCTTCCTTGACCAGTGCCTCATGCGGGGTGTGGCCTGCGGGCATGCCGCCCGCCACCAGATGGTCCAGCTTGGAAGGGTCCAGCCGTTTGTTGGCCGCCCGCCGCGCGGTCCACAGGTGCAGCCCGTCCGCCTTGCGGACAAGGCCGTTCATGTGCACACCCGTGGCCACAAACCCGAACAGGGGGAGCGCTCCGCGGTCTATA
The DNA here is from genome assembly GCF_040702925.2 of Acetobacter fabarum. GTDB lineage: Bacteria > Pseudomonadota > Alphaproteobacteria > Acetobacterales > Acetobacteraceae > Acetobacter > Acetobacter fabarum_B. The sequence goes on from NZ_JBFCXX020000002.1 coordinate 205,071, forward strand.
CGGCCCACAACGGGCTGGTCCATGTCGGTGTAAACATCGAACAGTTCGTGGTGGGATTTGTAAAACCCCTCTCTGGCAAGGTCTTCTCCCAGTTCTTCAAGCCCCTTGGGGTGGGGCATGTCAAACCCTTTGTCTGGCGTGCCAAAGCCAGCCTGTTCCATGCGGGTGAACAATTCTGGCGCCAGCCAGCCAGAGGGTGTGCCGCCAAGGGTAAGGGGGGCGCGCCCACCCGGAAGAGTAGCCGTGTTGCAGTCCCTCAGGTGGCGGAGGAACGGGTTGGCATGGGAGGGCATAAGGGCAAAGGTCCTGTTCTTGCTGTGCCAGACACGAATGCTGTTATCGGGTCATAAAAGGGGCATGGCAAGGTGGCGGGGGGTTGCAAAAACTGCCTGACGTGCCACATCCGGGGGCATGTCCCCCCGTAGAGCAGTGTCTGGCCCACTTAATAGGCCGGTTTCCTATACGTTTGCCCGTTTGTTGCCCTACCTGTGGCCTCAGGAGAACAGGACGCTACGCTGGCGCATGGCGCTGGTGCTGGCTGTTCTTGTGGCCGGAGAACTGGCCACGCTGTCAGTGCCCATTGTGTATAGCAAGGTGGTGGACAGGTTTGTGCACCCCAACAGTCTGGCCATGGCGCCAGCGTTGCTCATCCTGTGCTATGGTCTGGTGCGCCTTGTGTCCGGTGCGTTGACCAACCTGCGGGATTCCCTGTTCGCGCCCGTGCGTTTCCGTGTGGCGCGGCAGGCAGCCTATCGCAGCTTTGCGCATATGCATAAGCTTTCCCTGCGCTTCCATCTGGACAGGCGCACAGGGGGCGTTACGCGCGCCATAGAGCGTGGCACGGAAGCGGTGGAAACGCTTTTGCGCATGCTCATGTCCCTCTCGCCTACCATTTTGCAGGCCCTGCTGGTGATGGGGGTGATCTGGCACCTGTTCAACTGGGCTTATGTGCTCATGATCGCGCTCATGATCACGGCCTATATTGTGTTTACAGTCCGGTTTACCTCGTGGCGGCTGGGCATTCGCCGCCGTATGAACGACACCAACACCGAGGCGTCCGGCCGGGCGCTGGATAGCCTGCTCAATTACGAAACCGTAAAATATTTTGGCAACGAGGAGCATGAGGCCCGGCGGTACGACAACGCGCAGGCCCGCTACGAAACAGCAGCCATGAAAACCCAGTACTCGCTAGGGGTGCTCAACTTTGGTCAGGCGGCCATTATTGCCATATCCCTTGCCGCAATCATGCTGCTGGGAGGGCATGATGTGGAGGTGGGGCGCATTACGGTAGGTGAGTTTGTCATGGTCAACACCTACCTGCTCCAGCTTTATGGTCCGCTCAACTTTCTGGGTTCCGTGTATTCGGGTATCCGCACTGCTCTGGTCGATCTGGAGCATATGCTCAGCCTGACGGAAGAGGTGGTGGAAGTGGCGGACCCGGCCAGCCCGCTCCCCATTGCCACGCGGCTGGCGGGCTCTGCCCCGGCACAGGTGGCGTTCCGTGATGTGCATTTTGGCTACCGCCCCGAGCGGGAGATACTGCACGGCGTCAGCTTTGATGTGCAGCCGGGGCACAAGGTGGCCATTGTGGGGAGTACGGGGGCAGGTAAATCCACCATAAGCCGCCTGCTGTTCCGTTTTTACGATACATGGTCCGGGGCGGTCATGGTGGATGGGCATGACGTGCGCTCATACCGTCAGGCGGACCTGCGTGCGGCCATAGGCGTTGTCCCGCAGGATACCGTGCTGTTCAATGACAGCATAGGCTACAACATCGCCTACGGGCGTCTGGGAGCTACTCCCGGGCAGGTGGAGGAGGCTGCCCGGCTGGCCCAGATCCATGATTTTATCATGACCCTGCCCGAAGGGTACGAAACACAGGTGGGCGAGCGCGGGCTCAAGCTTTCAGGCGGGGAAAAACAGCGCGTGGCCATAGCCCGCACGATTTTGAAAGACCCACGCGTTCTTGTGCTTGACGAGGCCACCAGCGCGTTGGACACACATACGGAAAAAGAAATTCAGGCAGCGCTTAAAACCGTTTCCGCCCACCGGACAACCCTTGTGATCGCTCACCGGCTCTCCACTATTGTGGATGCGGACGAAATTCTGGTCATGGGGCAGGGGCTGGTTGTGGAGCGTGGTACACATGCGCAGTTGCTGGCGGCACAGGGCCAGTACGCAGCCATGTGGGCTGCGCAGGCCACGGGGGAGGGCTGACCTGCCGATTGTTGCCATCCCGCCGAATCCGGCAGATGCTGCAAAGAACGTAAGGAGTAAAAACATGGCGGATACCCACGCACACGCCACGACAGGGGCGGAAAATGCAGCACATGCCGGACAGCGCCCCGAAGTGCCCGAAGACCTTGCCCGCTGCGCAATGGTGATCGAACACGCCATTGACCATTTGCGGAATGAGAAGTTCCCGCCACTGGCTGTGGCCTCGGCATTGCTTGGCGGATCGCTGGGTGTGATGGCCCGCAGCATGGACAAGGAAACCATCCTGCGCATTCTCGACTCTGCCGCGCAAAGCGTGCGTCTGGGTGATGTTCACGCCTCCGTTCTGGCCGATGGTGGTGAGGAAAGCGAGAAAGCCTGAGCTTCAACCCTTGACTGAATGCGATGGCTGATGTCATAAGCCGCGCCAATCCTGAATGTGGTCGCCGGGCGTTTGTCTCGGCCCTCTAGTTCCTTTTTTGTTTAAGACAAGGATGAGACAATGTCCCGTCGTTGCCAGATCACCGGCAAAGGCGTGCTGACCGGAAACAACGTCAGTCATGCCAACAACAAATCCCGTCGTCGCTTTCTGCCTAACCTGCAGGAAGCATCCCTGACGTCCGAAATTCTGGGCTCCGCCGTCCATATGCGCGTTAGCGCACGTGGCCTGCGCACCATTGAACACAATGGTGGTCTGGATTCCTTCCTGCTGAGCACGCCTAACCGCAAGCTCCCCACGGAAGCACAGGTCATCAAGCGTCGCGTTCTGCGCGTGCAGGCCAAGAAGCAGGCTGCCGCAGGCGTCTGATTCAGGGCTTTGTCTATTCCGTAGGAACCGGGGTCTGCCACGTTAGGTGACAGAACCCGGTTTCTGCGGTTCAGGCGTCTGCCACTCCTTGTCAGACGCTTTTGTCTATCGGCCGGTGTCCGGCAGCCAGCTTTCTGAAAGCAGTAATTTTCAGGGGGCGTTCAAGGCGTTCGGCGGCCACAGGCGCGAAGGTTTGTTCCTGTCGCGCCTTACCTGTTTTCTGGAGGTTTTCGTGTCCGCCACAACTGATCTGTCCAAGATCCGTAATATCGGTATCACCGCGCACATTGACGCGGGTAAGACAACCACGACCGAACGCATTCTGTACTACACCGGCGTGTCCCACAAGATTGGTGAAGTGCACGAAGGTAACACCACCACAGACTACATGGCCCAGGAACGTGAGCGTGGTATTACCATCACCTCCGCCGCCGTGACCTGTGACTGGAAAGAGCACCGGATCAACATCATCGACACCCCCGGACACATCGACTTCAACATCGAAGTGAACCGCTCGCTGCGCGTGCTCGATGGCGCCGTGTTCATCATCGAAGGTGTTGCCGGTGTTCAGCCGCAGTCTGAAACCAACTGGCGTCTGGCTGACCGTTACAACGTTCCGCGCATCATCTTCATCAACAAGCTCGACCGTACCGGCGCAGACTTCTACCGTGCATTCGACACGCTGAAGGAAAAGCTGGACATCGTTGCTATCCCCCTTCAGCTGCCCATCGGTGTGGAAGACCAGTTCCTCGGCGTTGTCGATCTGGTGGAAATGAAGGCCATCATCTGGGAAGGTGGTGAACTGGGTGCGAAGTTCCACGATGAGGAAATTCCCGCCGACCTGAAGGAAAAGGCTGCCGAAGCACGCCAGAACCTGCTGGATACGGCCCTGGCTGTTGATGAAACCGCCATGGAAGAATACTTCGAAAAGGGTGACGTTTCTGTCGAAACCCTGAAGCGCTGCATCAAAAAAGGCACCATTTCGGGCGAGTTCCGTCCGGTTCTGTGTGGTACGGCCTTCAAGAACAAGGGCGTGCAGCCCCTGCTCGACGGGATTGTTGACTACCTGCCCGCTCCTAACGACGTTGAAGGCATTCGCTGCGCCCCCCCCGAAGGTGAGGACGAAGACGAAGCATCCCAGCCCATTCTGCCGGTTGATCCCGATGGCAAGTTTGCTGGTCTGGCCTTCAAGATCATCAACGACAAGTACGGCACGCTGACCTTCGTGCGCGTCTATCGTGGCGTTCTCAAGACCGGTGACACCGTTCTGAACACCACCAAGGGCCACAAGGAACGTATTGGCCGCATCTATCAGATGCACGCTGACAAGCGCGTGGAACTGAGCGAAGTGCACGCGGGTGATATTGCTGCGTTCGTGGGTCTGAAAGACTCCCAGACGGGTGACACGCTGGCCGATGCTGCCGATCCGGTTGTGCTGGAACGTATGTCCTTCCCGGTTCCGGTTATCGACATTTCCGTCGAACCGAAAACCAAGGACGCAGTGGAAAAGATGACACTGGCCCTGCAGAAGCTGGCTGGTGAAGACCCCTCCCTGCACCTCAAGACCGACCAGGAAACGGGCCAGATCATTCTGTCCGGTATGGGCGAGCTGCATCTGGACATCATCATCGACCGTCTGCGTCGTGAATATGGTGTGGATGCAAACGTGGGTGCGCCGCAGGTTGCATACCGCGAAACCATTTCCAAACCGCATACGGAAACCTATACCCACAAGAAGCAGTCTGGTGGTTCGGGCCAGTTCGCTGAAGTGAAGATTTCCTTTGAGCCGGTTGACCGGAACGCTGGTATTTCGTTCGAGAACAAGGTTGTTGGCGGTACCGTGCCGAAGGAATACATTCCTGCGGTGGAAAAAGGGATCCGCATGCAGTCTTCCACAGGTGTTCTGGCTGGCTTCCCCACGGTTGACTTCAAGTTCACCCTGCTTGACGGCAAATACCATGACGTTGACTCGTCCGCGCTGGCGTTTGAAATCGCTGCGAAGGCCTGCTTCCGTGAAGGTATGAAGAGCGCTGGTCCGGTTATTCTGGAACCGATCATGGACGTGGAAGTGACCACCCCGAACGATCACGTTGGTGACGTGGTGGGCGATCTTAACCGCCGTCGTGGGATGATCCAGAGCCAGGAAACTTCGGGTTCCACGGTTATGGTTCGTGCACATGTGCCGCTGAAGGAAATGTTCGGTTACATTTCCCACCTGCGTTCCATGACCAAGGGCCGTGCGTCCTTTACCATGCAGTTCCATCACTATGATCCGGTGCCGCGTAACGTGGCAGACGAAATCATGGCGCAGTCCCGCTAAGTTTTTCATCCTTCGGGTTGAAAACACATCAAGGCCGCCTTCCTTCGGGGAGGCGGCTTTTTTGTTGCGTGGATGTCTGGGCAGCACAGGACCATGCGGCCCTAACGGTTCCGGATTTTGGAAGAGGGAAAGGGGGAGGGAGCGCTGGCTCCGGTTCCCGTTTCCGTTGTGGCGGCATCTGAGCGCCGCATGGGCCTTCCCGGCAGGGAGGGGGGGGGCTGTGCTGGTCAGGCTTTCTGGCGGCAAACGATGGTGCGTTTGCCGCCCTGATAGGGGCTGTTAGCCAAATTCACCAATATCATGCATGAGCGCTACGCTGATTTCGCGCATGAGTTCGAACATCTGGCCCATGGGGGCAAAGATGTCGCGGTGTTCACGCACGTAAATCCCTTCTTCGCGCGGGCCGCGGGGTTCGTGGAAGTCCAGATCGGACGGTCCGGTGCCTGTGGGGAAGATGAACTTCATTTCCTTCAGAACCGTAGGGATATCCAGGCACAGGATATGCTGCATCATCATCTCGTGGTTGAAGCCGCCACGTGGCATGAAGAAGGGGATACGGCACGCCAGCAGCCAGATGCGCTCGATCAGCATGATCCGTATGGCATGGAGCAGGCGAATACGCGGCTCCGTGCGCGGGGCATGCTGCCATGCTTCACGCAGGGCCAGGTGGTCGGCCTGAATACGGCGGAACATGGTATGCAGTTCCGCAGACAGGTTCAGGCCCTCCAGCCCGCTCATAAGGGCCAGAAAAGCTTTCTGGCGCTTGGGAGATGTTTCCTCTGTTGCGCGGTCCAGCCAGAAGCCGGGGTCCAGCATGCACACAACGCTCTTGAGCACCTTGTCATCCGAGCAGGCGAGGGCATGGCGGGCAAAGTCCAGCGCGCGGTGGAAGCGGGGGCTGGAGGTGTTGAGTGTTTCAAACGTTTCCGGGTGGCGCTGGGCGGCGGCCCCCAAACCCTGCAAGGTATTGGCGCACCAGCCAAGCTGCTGGAGAATGGCGTTGTTTGGGATGGCCCGCAACTGGCTGGGATGCGTGATCCGGCTACGGGTTGCGGCCTCCGCACTTTGCCGCGCGGGTGGGCGGGAGCCGGTGCGGTCAATCAGGGATGGGCCAAAAGCCCCCAGCAGGGCCGCGTAACCGGGGTCGGCGACCAGCTCTTTCATGTTGTCGATCACGCTGGAGAAAAAATCTGCCGAAAAGTCCGGGTGGTCGTAAATGGGGTCGCTTTTCTGCTGGTCGCTGAGGAACAGGTTTTCCGCAATGGTGGCTATGGTGGCGGTGGCCAGTTCCGGGCTGCCAAACAGCAGGTAGCCATCCCCACCCTGAAAAGCGGTTTCCTCGCGGCAGTGGATGTTCGAGCTTTCAAAGCGCTTCCGCACATGGGCGGGAGAGAGGTAGTCCAGCCGGTCTGACATGCGGAAGGGGTGTGCGCCGCGGCCTATGCTTTCACCGTGCGTGTCAAAGAATACGACCTCAACATCGCTCAGGTCCCAGCGTACCAGCAGGTCGTGGATGTGTAGCCGCAGCCGCTCGATCTGGTAGGAGGCAGCAAGCTGGCCAATATAACGCCCGGAATCCGAGTATCCGAACTGGAAGCATATCCGCCCGACGCGGCGCACGTAATCGCGCCATAGGGGGGAACGGAGGGCTTCCTCCACAATATGTTCGCCTTTGACCAGCGCGTCTTCTGTTTCAAACAGCGGCGAAATTTCAATACGGTCGGCTACCCCGAAATAGGTGGCTATCCACAATGCGGTCAGCAGGGTGTAGCCGGTTTCGGTCTCGGCAATCAGGAAGCGGACGGGAGTATCGGAATCCACGTATTTGACAATCTGGGCGATTGTCATCATCAGCCGCCCGGCCGATGAGGGATCGCTGAGCAGGGCGCCAAAGTCCACCGGGACGGGGGTTACACTTTCCAGCGCCTCGTTCACCCGGTTGAGCAGGGCGCGGCGCTGGGCCGGATTGGTCGGGTCGTCCAGCAGGTTCAGCTTCTGGCGGACGAAGTTATGGATCTGGCTGGCGTTCAGCCGGACATGGGTATGCGCCAGCCCAAGGCCATGGGCCATAAACCCGGCACGCGCCACCGCAAGGGGGAGCTGGGCGGAAGGGGGGGCACTCTCAATGGCGGTCTGTAAAAGCGCGCTCAGGTCGGATGCGCAGATCAGCGCTGTTGTGCGGCCATTCACCAGCAGTTCGGCAAAACGGGCTACCGCCTGCCCATCCGTTGCACCGTTAGGAACTGCGCTAATCTGGGCTTTTACGCAGTCTATGGCCTTTTGGAGTGTCTCTGTCAGTTCGGGGGCCAGAACGCCTTCGTGGGCAATCTGGCGTTCGAGCCGCATAAGCTGGAACAGCTTCATGCGCAGGCGCAGGCGCAGGGTGTCCCACCAGCCTATGTCCGTGCGGCCATCCGTGTCGTAGCCCACCCAACTTGTGGCAATGACGGGGCGGGGGGAAAGGGTAGTCCATTCCTGCGGCCAGATATTTTTGGCAGTGGTGAGCAGGGCGGCGTTAAGCTGGTCTATGGCGTCCCGCGCACGGGTAATGGCCTGCACGGCCAGCGTGAACTCCTCCTCCAGCGTCGGGTGAACGCTGCGGCGGTGGGTTGCAAAAAACGGTGCGGTTTCGGGTGGAATATCGAGCGAAGCGCTCTGGGCCAGTGCTTCGTACACCGGGTTGCTCAGGGCAAAGGTCGGGTGGGCCGTAAACACGGCGGCAAAACGGATGGAGGAAACAAGCTGGCTATACGCTGTAAAGGAGGGCGTGGGCAGGCTGGCGCAAAGCTGCTCGGCAACATGGCGCAGCTTGTCCTGTGCGGTATCGAGCGTAGCACCGCCCACATAGCGGTGCAGGCGGCGTGAGCGGCTTAAAAAAGCCTGGTCGCGCAGGGTGCGCACCATCTGGGTGACATCTTCAAACGTGATTGCCCCACTTTCCAGAGCCTCACTGAGTCGCAGGGCCGTGCCCATGACAGGGTTGGTGCCTTCCGCCGGGGTGCCGGTGGAGGACATGCTGGCAATGGAGGCGAGCACGCTCCCGATGCGAGGAGGAAGGGCAGAAAAATCCGTGGTCATGGCGCGCTCTATATCCTTGCGGATTGAATCGGAAAAGAAACAAAACGTTAGGGCAACAGTTTGTATGTTAGCTTTTCATGTCTGCTTTCCGTGCGCAACTGCCTCACGCATACTTGGGGTGACGGAGGGGGAGTGCTATTCATGCTTCATGACAGCGCATACCGACACGGAAGCAGACATTGCCGCCCGGCAGACACTCCGGCGATACCAGAATGCAGCCACAGGGCTGCTGGTTGCCATGGGGGGGATGACTGCTCTGGGCTATGCCGCCCCGGCTGCGGGCTGGGTAAAGGATGGTTTTTTTCTGGAAATGTTCCGCGCCGGTGCGCGCGCCGGTGTGGTCGGGGGGGTGGCGGACTGGTTTGCGGTTGTGGCCCTGTTCCGCCACCCGCTGGGGCTGCCTATTCCGCACACGGCCATTCTGCCCGCGCAAAAAGACCGCCTTGCCCGCGCCCTTGGGCGGTTTGTGGCCAGTCAGGTGTTTACCGCCAGGGAGGTCGAGCGTGTGCTGGCCAGGGTGGATGTGCCGGGCTTTATTGCCAATCTGCTGGAAGACCCCGCAACGCAGGATGCGGTGGTGGGGGCCATGGCGCGTTCCATGCCGCAACTGCTGGACCGGCTGGAGGATGGCAGGGCCAGCAACGCCATAGGCCGGATTATGCCCGGCCTGCTGGGGGGGAGCGACCTGTCCCCCGTTATTGCCAAGGCGTTGCGCAGTCTGGTCGATGATGACCGACATCAGGAGGTGCTCTCCTACTTCCTCAGCCAGCTCAAGGATGGGCTGAAGGCCAAGGAAGGCGCTCTGCGCGACATGATCGAGGACCGCGTGCGGGAGCAGGGGGGGCGTATTCTGGGCTGGGCCATTGGGGGGTCGATTGCCACCAAGGTGCTGAGTGCCGCAGCGCAGGAACTGGACCGAATCGATCCGGAAAATTCCAGCCTGCGTGAAGGCTTTACAAGCTGGGTGAGACTCCAGATCGACCGGATAGAAACAGACCCCGAGCGCGGGCGGGAGTTTACGCAGGCCGTGACCTCCGTCCTGTCGCACGAAAGTGTTGTGAGCTGGTGGGGGGATATCTGGCTGCGTTTCCGGCGCATGGTGGAGGCTGACGTGGAGGACCCGCAGGGGCGCACGGCCTGCCTGCTGCGCGATGCACTGGCGCGCATGGCGGGTCAGTTGCGGAATGACGCAGTACTGCGCCAACGTATTGAAGAACGTGTTGACGGCACCATTGGCAAGGCCCTGCCATTTGTGCGGGACCAGATGGCCGAGTTTATCGCCCGTGTTGTATCGGGCTGGAACGCGGTGGAAGTTGCGGAAAAGCTGGAACTGCGTGTTGGCAAGGACCTGCAGTTCATTCGTTTTAACGGCACACTGGTCGGGTTTGCGGTTGGGGCGTTACTGTTTGCTGTTCTCCGGCTGACATTCGGGATTAACGCGCAGTAAGTTTTCTTTTTTGTGCCAGAATCCCCCGGACGAGGCAAAAGTTGGTCGCATGGCACTTGAGCGGATATGGAAGGGCTGGTGCAGCGGGGATAGGCGTAAGCTTGGTTAAAGGCAGCTCCGCAGGGACCCGCAGATCACATATGCGTTGAAAGGCCGGAGTAGGCTGCCTGTAACAGGACGTTTTGGGTTGACGTTGGCAACGCTTGTCGCCATGTATCCGAAACAGGACCATTCAGGTCTTTAATTAGGTGAAAGCCGGATTATGCTGAAACTTTCCCGTCTGGCGGACTATGCGATCGTCATACTTGTTAAACTGGGGGAGCAGGACGGTGTGGTGACATCCCCAGCCCTTGCCGCCATTACGGGTGTGCCTGAACCCACGGTTGCCAAGGTGCTCAAGGTTTTGTCAGCCCATGGTTTTGTGCTCTCCCAGCGTGGCGCAAAAGGGGGGTATCGTCTGGCCCGGTCTCTGGCGGATATGTCTGTTGCCAGTGTGATTGCCGCAGTTGATGGCCAGATTGCCCTGACCGCCTGCGTTGGCGGGCGTGAGTGCGATACCGGCCTGTCCTGCGGTCTGTGTGGTAGCTGGGATGTTATCAACACGGCAATACGCTCAACGCTGGAGGGGATTTCGCTGGAAAGCATGCGCCCCAAGGAAGCATGCTTCCCGCTTCCCTCCCAGATCAACACGCTCAATACGACCCACACAGTACGGGAAGGGGCCTGAACAATGCCAGCAGTCACACAAACGCGCGAAGCCGTAGAGAAGCTGGGCCAGTCCACGTACAAATGGGGCTTTGAAACCGACATAGAAATGGACATGGCTCCCAAAGGGCTGAATGAGGACATTATCCGTCTGATTTCCAGCCGTAAGGAAGAGCCGGAATGGATGCTGGAATGGCGTCTGGCCGCCTATAAAACATGGCAGGCCATGGAAGAGCCCAAATGGGCCAAGGTCGCCTTTCCTCCCATTGATTATCAGGATGCACATTATTACGCGGCACCGCGTAAAAAGCCCGGTCCCAGGTCTTTGGACGAGGTGGACCCCGAACTGCTGCGCACCTACGAAAAGCTGGGTATTCCCCTGCATGAGCAGGCTCTGCTGGCCGGGGTGGAAGTGCCCGAGGGCGAGCGCATGCCCGTGGCCGTGGATGCGGTGTTTGACAGTGTTTCCGTCGCCACCACCTTCCGCAAGACGCTGGAGGAAGCGGGGGTGATTTTCTGCCCGATTTCCGAGGCGGTCAGGGAGCACCCCGATCTGGTGCGCAAGTATCTGGGTACGGTGGTGCCTGCGGGGGACAACTTCTTTTCCGCCCTCAATTCCGCCGTGTTTACGGATGGTTCGTTCGTGTACGTGCCCAAGGGGGTACGCTGCCCCATGGAGCTGTCCACCTACTTCCGGATCAATGCCAAAAACACCGGGCAGTTTGAGCGGACATTGATTGTGGTGGAGGAAGGGGCTTCCGTTTCCTACCTCGAGGGCTGCACGGCCCCCATGCGTGATGAAAACCAGCTCCATGCCGCTGTGGTCGAACTGGTGGCCATGGATGATGCCTCCATCAAATACTCCACGGTGCAGAACTGGTATCCGGGGGATGAGAACGGGCGCGGCGGGATTTATAATTTTGTGACCAAGCGCGGCGCATGCCGCGGGGCACGCTCCAAAATATCCTGGACGCAGGTGGAAACCGGCTCGGCCATTACGTGGAAGTATCCTTCCTGCATTCTGCAGGGGGAAGGCTCGGTGGGTGAGTTCTACTCCGTGGCGGTCACCAACAACCATCAGCAGGCCGACACCGGCACCAAGATGATCCACCTTGGCCGCAACACGCGCTCCACCATTATTGCCAAGACCATCAGTGCTGGCCGTTCGGACAGCACGTATCGTGGTCTGGTGCGGGTGCAGCCCAAGGCTTCTGGCGCACGCAACTTTACCCAGTGCGACAGCCTGCTGATTGGCGATCAGTGCGGGGCGCATACCGTGCCGTATATTGAAAGCCGCAACATGAATGCGCGCATCGAGCACGAAGCAACAACATCCAAGATTTCAGAAGACCAACTGTTTTACTGCCGCCAGCGTGGCCTGTCCGAGGAAGACGCCGTCGGCCTGATCGTAAACGGTTTCTGCCGTGACGTTCTGAAGGAACTGCCCATGGAATTTGCCGTGGAAGCGCAAAAACTGTTGCAGATCAGCCTTGAAGGCAGCGTGGGTTAAGGGAGAGCAGAGTATGAGCCAGTTTTTGGAAATTTCCGGCCTGTGCGCGCAGATTGATGCGGACGGGCAGAAAAAGCAGATTCTGCGTGGTGTGGATCTGAGCATCCCGCCGGGTGAAGTGCATGTGATCATGGGGCCTAACGGCTCGGGCAAATCCACGCTCTCCTATGTTCTGGCCGGGCGGGAGGAGTACGAGGTAACAGCTGGTACCGCCACCTTCCACGGGCAGGACCTGCTGGCCATGGAACCGGAAGAGCGCGCTGCTGCGGGCCTGTTTTTGGCATTCCAGTCTCCTATCGAACTGCCCGGCGTTAACAATGCCAACTTCCTGCGCACGGCGGTTAATGCCGTGCGGCGCGCACGCGGGCAGGACGAGCTGGATGCCGTGGCGTTCCTGAAGATGGCGCGCGAGGCGGCCAAAGCCCTCTCCATGGCGCCGGACATGCTCAAGCGTAACGTGAATGTCGGCTTTTCGGGTGGTGAGAAAAAACGCAACGAAGTGTTGCAGATGACCCTGCTCCAGCCAACCTTTGCCATTCTGGATGAAACAGATAGCGGGCTGGACGTGGATGCCCTGCGCATTGTGGCAGAAGGTGTGAACCGCCTGCGCGCCCCCACCTTCTCGGCGCTGGTTATTACCCATCATCAGAAGCTGCTGGATTATCTGGTGCCAGACCGTATTCATGTGATGGCCCGTGGACGGATCATCCTGTCCGGTGGGCCGGAACTGGCCCGCCAGATTGATCAGGAAGGCTACACCAAGTTTCTGGCGGAGGTGGCGTGAACGCACTCAGCAAAGATATGTCTGGCCCGTTAGCGCTCTTTGCAAACAGGCTGAACACCCTTGCCGGGGCAGAGCGGCAATCTGCCGCCGGGGCTCTGGCCAGAACGGGCCTGCCCGACCGTAAGGTAGAGGCATGGCACTACACAACCCTGCGCGCTTTGGGCAAGCAGGACTATGCTGCCCCCCCCATGCAGGTGGAGGCCAGCACGGTCCGCTCCCTGCTGGATGGGGTATTGCAGGCCCACCCCGCCATGGCAGCCCTGCCACGGGTGGTGTTTGTCAATGGTCGGCATGCGCCCGCCTTTAGTGCGCTGCCTGATGATGTTGACCTGTCTTTTTTTGCGGACGATCCCCAGTTTGGCCAGCAGGCCGCCCCCGACCGGGACCCGCTGGTGGCCCTGAACACCGCATTGGCGGAGGATGGTCTGGTGCTGCGTGTGCCCGCGGGGGTGGATGCGGGGCATGTCATGCTCATCTCCCTTGGTGTTGCAGGGGCGGACCCGCTTTCTTTCCATCCACGGCACACGGTTGTGGTGGAAAAGGAAGCCCATCTGCGGCTGATCTGCGTACAGGCGGGGCAGGGGGCGTATTTTCATAACCCGGTCATGGATATTCAGGTGGAAGATGGCGCAACGCTGGAACACCTGACCTTGCAGACCGAAGGCGCGCAGGCCGTTAGCCTTGGCACCCTGTATGCCCATGTTGGCCAGCAGAGTGTGTATGACAGCTTTGTGCTGGGGCTGGGCGGCCAGCTTGTGCGGCACGAGGTACATGCCCGTCTGGCGGCAACCCGTGGTGTTGTGCATGTGAATGGCGCGCAGCGTCTGGCCGGGCAGCAGGTGGGGGATATTACCAGCGTTATTACCCACGCGGCATCGGACTGCACATCGCGCCAGACGGTGCGCAACGTGCTGGATGGCCATGCGCGCGGTGTTTTTCAGGGCAAGGTGCTGGTCGAGCGCATTGCCCAGAAAACCGATGGTTACCAGATGAATCAGGCTCTGCTGCTCTCCCCCGATGCAGAAATCGATGCCAAGCCTGAACTCGAAATTTATGCCGATGACGTGCGGTGCAGCCACGGTGCGACTGTTGGCGCGCTGGATGATGACCAGCTTTTTTACCTGCGCAGCCGGGGCATTCCCGAGCAGGAAGCCCATCAGATGCTGATTGATGCCTTTCTGGACGAGGCTATTGCTCTTGTGGAAGACACAACAGCACAGACCTTCTGCCGTGCGGTTATGGCAGCGTGGTTTGCAGGTAAGGGAGAAAGCGCATGAGTACGCATACCCCCACAACGCAGGCGCATGCACAACTGGACGTGCAGGCCATTCGCCAGCAATTCCCCATTCTGGGGGAAAAGGTGCATGACCGTCCGCTGGTTTTTCTTGATAGTGCGGCTTCGGCCCAAAAGCCCAATGCGGTGATTGACAGCATGGCCAGCACCATGCGGCACCAGTATGCCAATATCCACCGTGGCCTGCACTGGATGAGCGAACGCACGACCGAGGCGTATGAAGGTGTGCGTGATCTGGTGGCCGATTTCCTCAACGCGCCCTCGCGCGAGGAAATCGTGTTTACCCGCAACAGCACCGAAGCCATCAATCTGGTGGCCCATTCCTTTGGTGCGCTGCTCAAACCCGGTCAGGCGGTTCTGATCTCCCAGATGGAGCATCACGCCAACCTTGTGCCCTGGCAGATGCTCCGTGACCGGGCCGGTATTGACCTGCGCGTTGCTCCGATCACCGATGAAGGTGATCTGGACATGGACGCCTACAAGGCCCTGCTGGCAGATGGCAAGGTTGCCCTTGTGTCCATGACGCACATGTCCAACGTGCTGGGCACCATCACACCAGCAAAGCAGATAGCGGACATAGCCCATGCTGCTGGCGCGCTGGTGCTGTTTGATGGCAGCCAGTCCGTTGTGCATCACAAAACCGACGTGCAGGAACTGGGGGCGGATTTTTACACCTTTACCGGCCACAAACTGTATGGGCCTACCGGCATTGGCGTTCTGTGGGCGCGGCGTGACCTGCTGGAGCAGATGCCGCCCTTCCTTGGTGGGGGGGATATGATCTCCACCGTCACGTTTGAGCGTTCCACATGGGCCAATATTCCCCACAAGTTTGAGGCGGGAACCCCCGCAATTGTGGAAACCATCGGGCTGGGTGCCGCCATAGACTGGGTGAGCAGGATCGGGTTTGACGCAATTGCCGCGCACGAGGCGGAACTGACCGCCCATGCCCTCACGCGGCTTGCGACAGTCCCGGGCCTGAACATTGTGGGTCATCCGCGTATGCGGGGTGGGGTGGTATCCTTTACCATGGCTGATGTGCATCCGCACGATATTGCCACCCTGCTGGACCGCAACGGTATTGCCATACGGGCCGGGCATCATTGCGCTGAACCGCTGATGCGCCGTCTGGGCCTGAGTGCCACGGCCCGCGCCAGTTTTGGGATTTACACCCAGAAGGAAGAAATAGACGTGCTGGCGGATACACTGGTGCGGATACGGGACTTTTTTGTGTGAACACCACCGCAGAGCGTGACGCCCTGTATGACAGGCTGATTGTGGAGCGTGCCCGTGCTCCCCTTTACGCTGGTCGGCTGAGCGCGCCCGATGTGCAGGGTGATGGCCGTAACCCGTTATGCGGGGACAAAACACATCTGGATATTGTGCTCAACGGGCACCATATTCAGGACATCAGGCACAACACGCGTGGGTGCGCCATCTGCGCCGCCGCTGCGGACCTTATGGCCGAGCATGTGCGTGGGAGCACCGTTGCCCAGGCGCTTGCGGTGTCGGACCGTTTCAGGGCCATGCTGGTAGGCTCGCCATCGCTTCCGGTGGTGGAGGACCAGCCGGACTCATTGGGTGCGCTGGAGGTTTTTGCTCCATTGCAGTCCCATAAAGCAAGAATACGCTGCGCAGAACTGCCTTGGATTGCGCTGAAGGAGGCTTTTTCTCATGTCGATGGTTGAAGAAGGCGTTCAGGCGCAAACACAAGCAGCGGCTTCGCCGCAGGATATGCCGGTGGAAACTGTTCTGCACGCGGAGCATGATCAGGCCGCAGGCGCTATCGCAAAGGTGGAAGGCTGGACCCCTGATGGTGATGCCGCTCCTCAGGACGGGGAGGGTCAAGCAACAGGCCCTGCATCCGAAGATGCCGTGATCGAAGCCATAGCCACGGTGCATGACCCGGAAATCCCGGTGAATATTTACGAACTGGGACTGATCTACGCCATTGACCTGTATGACGACGGGCGCGTGCGTATTGAAATGACACTGACCGCTCCCAACTGCCCCAGCGCACAGGAACTGCCCATTCAGGTCAAGGATGCGGTGGAAAAAGTGCCCGGTGTTCAATCAGCCGAAGTGGAAGTTGTGTGGGATCCACCATGGGATATGTCGCGTATGAGCGATGAGGCCCGGCTGGCCCTGAATATGTTCTAACGGAAAGGATGGAGTGTTATGTCCCAAACAGCGACCATTTCATCAACCAGAAGGGAACTTCCCCCTCTTATGCGGCTGACGGATACAGCCGCCACACGCCTGCGGCACCTGTACGCCACGGCGCATGCGGGGGAGTTGCTGCGTATTTCCGTTTCCACCAAAGGCTGTTCAGGCAAAGCCTATGACATGGAGTTTGTGACGCAGAGCGGGGAGGGGGACGAAGTTGTTAAAGACCACGGCCTGACCCTGCTGGTGGACCGCAAGGCCACCCTCTTCCTGATCGGGACACAGATGGACTACCGTGAAACCGATCTGGAGGAAGGATTTGTGTTCATCAACCCTAATGAGAAAGGGCGTTGCGGCTGCGGCGAGAGCTTTCACGTTTAAAGCGGCACACGGCTTCGGTTTCGGGTGACCACAGGAACTGGTCAATGACCGAAACCGTCTCCAGCCTGTAACCGGCCTGTGCAAGCTGGCTTGCATCGTTGCTTAATGCGGCCGGGTTGCAGCTCACATAAATCACGTAGTCTGGCTTGCCCAGAGCAATCTGGCGCATTTGCAGTTTTGCTCCCGCGTGGGGTGGGTCCAGCACAACCACATCTGCCTTGCCTAAATCCTTGCCCATAATGGGTTGGCGGTTCAGGTCACGGCAGATGGGGGTAATACGGGATTTGCCAACACTTTTAAGGGCTGCCAGAGCGGGTTCATACCCTTCGTAAGCCTGTACCTGGCACCGGTCTCCCAAAGGCAGGCTGAGCGTGCCACACCCGGCATAGAGTTCAATCAGGCTGGCACGCTTGCCAAGGCGTGCGGGTAATGCGTCCAGCACAGCCTGTTGAATGGCTGTTTCGCTCTGGGCGCTTGCCTGCAAAAAAGCACCGGGAGGGGGTGTAAGCTGGTGCCCGGCAATGGTCTGGTAAACAGGCGCGCGCTGCACCGCAGTTTCATACGGGGTTGCAGCCTTCAGGCGCTGCCAGCTTATGCGTGGAATATCCAGTTCTTCCGCCAGCGTCGTCAGACGCTGCCGGTCCGTGGCAATGAGCGGAGAATCGGTGCTGAGCAGAATATCCAGCCCCGAATCCAGCAGATTGATGTGTAGGTCAGCTGTTTTGTGCACTGCATTCAGTGTGCGCAGGGTGGTGCGCAATGCAGGCAGGCTGGACACAATGGCCGGGTGCAGTACTGCGCAACTGGTCATGTCTGTTACGTCCTGGCTGCCTTTGGCATGCAGGCCGATCACAATACCCTGTTCTGTCCGGCGCACGGCCAGATCAGCCCGGCGACGGCTGTTGGGCGGCACCTGAAAGCTGGTTATGTCCTGCGGGATCTCAAACCCGGCTTTTTCCAGCGCATGGCTTACCAGCCCGGTCTTCCATGCCAGAAGGGAGGGCTGATCCATATACTGCAAGGTGCAGCCGCCACAGCGCTCAAACAGCGGGCATGGCGGGGTCGTTCTATGGGGGGAGGGTGTGACAATCTCAACCGGTTGGCCGCGCCCATTAGGCTGGATGCGGATGCGGACCTGCTCACCGGGGAGTGCCCCTGCAACAAAGACGGTATGTCCGTCAGGGAGCCGTGCGGCACCATCTCCCTGAGTTGCAAGATGGGAGATGGTGACTTCCTGTATGTCGGACACTAATTTTCCTTGGGTCAGGATGCCACGTCAGAGACGTGGGCGATATCCTGCACTGTTTCTGCTTCAAGCACTCCCGGTGTGGCCGGGCGTGAAGAATTGCGGCGTGGGAGCAGCATGAAGGCAGGCGTCTGGTCGCCAAAGCCTGCAAATTCGCCTGCGGGTGCGGGCGGAATTTCGTCACGCTGGTTGCGCCCACCCTTATTATGGAGCTGGGGCTTGTTGGCTACAGGCTGAGCGGCCTGCGGCTGGGCTGGGCGCTGCTGTTCACGCTCACGGTTGGGTTCACGGTCGCGCTCGCGCGTTGCTTCACGCGTGCGGTTGGGTTCACGCTCCCGCTGCGGGGCCGGTTTGTCCTTGCGGTTCTGCCCGCCACGGGACTGGCTGCCGCCGCGAGGGCGCTTTTCTTCCGACCATTCCAGCTGCTGCACACCTTCTATGGAAAGGCGGGGAATAGGCTTGCCAGTCAGCTGTTCAATGGCTTCGGCCAATGTCTTGTCATACGGCGTGGCAATGCTGAAGGCATGCCCCTCACGCCCGGCGCGGCCCGTGCGGCCAATGCGGTGGACGTAGTCTTCCGCATGGAACGGCAGATCAAAGTTGAACACATGGGACAGGCCGCCAATATCAATGCCACGGGCGGCTACGTCCGAGCAGACCAGTACCTTGAGTTCGTTGTTTTTGAATTTTTCCAGAGTGGAAAAACGCACGGACTGGGGCAGGTCCCCGTGCAGGGCGCCAACTGAAAAACCATGCTTGGTCAGCGATTTGGTCAGAACATCCACGTCGCGCTTGCGGTTGCAGAACACAATGGCGTTCTGGAGATCAGGGTCCTTGAGCAGCAGGCGCAGTGTTTCGCGCTTGCTGAACTCATCAACAATGACCAGCCCGGCTGTAATGGTTGTTGCCACGGAAGACTGGCGCGCAACCGTGATCTCCTTGGGGGAATGCAGGAACGCATCGGCCAGTTTGCGAATGGGTGGCGCCATTGTGGCCGAAAAGAACAGCGTCTGGCGGGAAGGGGGCAGCAGGCTGACAATTTTTTCAATGTCAGGAATGAAGCCCATGTCCAGCATCCGGTCTGCTTCATCAATAACCAGAATTTTGGTGTGGTTCAGCATCAGGCCGCCACGTTCGAACAGGTCCAGCAGTCGACCGGGGGTTGCAATCAGCACGTCCACGCCGCGGTTGAGCACTTCCTTCTGGTCAGCCATGCTCTCACCACCAATCAGCAGGGCATGGTTGAGCTTGAGGTGCTTGCCGTATTCCACAAAGTTTTCCGCGACCTGTAACGCCAGTTCACGCGTGGGCTCCAGAATAAGCGAGCGTGGCATACGGGCGCGGGCACGGGAGCCGCTGAGAATTTCCAGCATGGGCAGCGTAAAGGACGCCGTTTTACCCGTGCCGGTCTGGGCGACCCCCAGCACATCGCGCGCCATGAGCACGGCGGGAATGGCCTGTGCCTGAATGGGAGTGGGGTGCTTGTACCCCATTTCCTCAATGGCCTGCAGAATGGGCTTGGAAAGCTCGAGGTCGGCAAAAGTCAGGGAGGGTTCTTCCGCAACAGGTTCCGCAGCCGCAGGTGTGGCAGGCTCAACCGGGGTGGGAGCTGCCTCTGGCGCAGGTGTAACCGACACTTGCAGTTCCACGGCAACAGGGGCTTCCACCTTTGTTGCAGGGGGAGTTCTGGTGGCCGTCGCCGCCTTTGTGCGCCGTCTGGCCGGAGCACGTGGTTTTTTGGGAGCCGCTTCAGCCACGGCTTCCGTGGTTGCGCCTTCATCTGTGGCAATGTCCGCTACAGGCTCGGCAGCCGATTCGGCTTTGGCTGTACGGCGGCGGGGCGCGCGCTTTTTGGGAGCGGGTTTGTCCTCAGCGGGTGCACCGGCTGCGGAAGGTGTGTTTTCCACCTCGGTATCCTGCATGTCCAATGCAGTTGAACTGGCGGAAACCGCCGCCTTTTTCCGGCTGCGCGTTGTCGTCTTGCGGGGGCGGGCGGTTGTTTTGGCTGTCAATATGCTCTCGGAACTAGGTCTGTCGTTGCTCAGCTTGCTGCTGGCTTTGTGCATGTCCGGCAAAGACCGTTTGCCAGTTAACCCATGGTATTACAAAGCCACTCAGGCGCTAGTTCCGATAAAGGTCTTTGGGCTTAAAATCAAGTTTTTGGCAGGGATACTTGCTATCTTCACATAAAAGGATGGCCAAGGCAGGCTGCCAGCACGGTAATAATTCCCAGCGCCACAATAACCAGCACCTGTTTGCGCACCGAGTCGAAGCCTGATGCCTGCGGGCGGATGGCCCGGCGCAGCTTCTGGTAGGTGCCCATGTACATCCGCACAAACAGTGCTGCCATGATCAGGCCCAGCAGTTGCATGACGTTGGTTGTCCACGGTGCGTTGGCAAACCCGCCTTCGTGCAGCACCAGCAGCCAGCCGGTGATCAGCGTTGTGGGAATGGCGTGTGTCAGCCCCTTGAAAAAACGGGCCATGGTTTGCAGGTGCACGGAGTTGCGCTGTGTCTGGTCCAGAAGGCTCAGGCTGGGGCGCAGCACAACAGCCGCATAAGCGCCACCACCAATCCACATGATGATGCTGATAAGATGGAGAGCGAGAACAAGGCTCCAGAGAATGGAATGTGGCATGGTGTCTCCGTGTTGGCACGGTTGGGGGTAGGGATGGGCGCGAAGGCTGTTATGCGCAGCGTCATGCCCGGTGCGTATCTGCCTGCCTGATTGCCAAGGGGACGGGACGGGTGCAAGGGGCTATTATGCCTGACAGTAGTCACACACCCTGTGCGGAGCCAAGCATGCAGCCTGCTTATCCTTCCTCCCTAAGCCTTTATACCCCTTTGCAAATGGGGGAGGTGGACCGGCGGAGTGCGGCCCTTGTGCCTGTTGCCGCGCTTATGGAGAATGCAGGTCGGGCCGTTGCCCGCGCCATCCGCCGGTACGAGCGGCCTGCCCGTGTGCTGGTGTTGTGCGGGCCGGGGAATAATGGGGGCGATGGGTACGTAGCCGCCCGGTATCTGGCGGGTATGGGCTGGCCGGTTGCCGTGGCGGAACTGGCTCCCCCCAGGGTGGATACGGATGCAGGGCGCGCCAGTGCGGCCTATGTGGGGCCGCGTGTCCCTTTTGCTCCGGCGGAAGCGGCGCGGGCCGAACTGGTGGTGGATGCCGTGTTTGGTGCGGGGCTTAGCCGCGATGTGGGCGGTCTGGTGGCCGAAACACTGGCCGCAGCCCGCCGGATTGTGGCGGTGGATATGCCCTCGGGGCTGGATGGAGCCACAGGGCAGGTGCGCGGTTATGCGCCGCAGGCTGCCATGACTGTTACCTTCTGCCGGTACAAACCCGGCCATCTGCTCTATCCTGCGCGGGGGCTGCTCGGGCGTCTGGTTCTGGCGGATATTGGTGTACCCGACTCTGTGCTGGCGGCTGTGCCTGCCAACACGTGGCACAACAGCCCCGGATTGTGGGCGCTGCCCGTGCTGGGTGGGGAGAGCAACAAATACACGCGAGGGGTGGTGAGCATTTGTGCCGGGCAATCCATGCCCGGTGCCGCGCGGTTGTGTGCTTCTGGTGCGCGCTCCGTGGGGGCGGGGCTTGTGCGCGTGGCGGCAGGCGCTGCTGCTCCGGCATACCGTCTGGGGCAGCCGGGCCTGATTGTGGACGATGCTCCGCTGGCGCAATTGCTGGAGGACAGGCGCCGGCATGTGTGGGTCTGCGGTCCGGGGCTGGCGGAGGCGGAGGTGGAGGCAGCCCTGCCCCTGCTGCTGGACTCGGGGCGGTGTGTGCTGGCTGATGCCGGTGCGCTGAGTGCCTGCGCCGGGCAGCCGGAAAAACTGCGCGGTGTTTCCGTAATGACTCCCCATGCGGGTGAATTTGCGCGGGTGTTCGGGCCTGTAGGGGATAACCCACCCGAGCAGGTGCGCGAGGCAGCCCGGCGGATTGATGCCGTGGTCGTGCTCAAGGGAGCTTCCACCATGATCGCGGCTCCCGATGGACGGCTGGCAATTAACACGCATGCCACGGCAGCCTTGGGTACGGCGGGGTCCGGGGATACGCTCTCGGGCGTGATTGCGGCCTTGCTGGCGGCTGGGATGCCTACGTGGCAGGCGGCGTGTGCGGGCGTCTGGCTCCATGGGGAGGCAGGCTTGCAGGCCGGTCCGTGGCCAGTGGCGGAGGATCTGGACCGTTATCTGGGGCTGGCCCGCCAGAAGGCGGAGCAGGCGCAGGGGCAATGGCATGTGCAAAATCCGTTTCGGTGTCTTGCCGTGCCCGGCACTTTGAGCTAAGTCCACGCATCTTGCCGACGGTGAGTATATTGAGTGTGCGCGGGCGTGGTGGAATTGGTAGACACGCCAGATTTAGGTTCTGGTGACGCAAGTTGTGGGGGTTCAAGTCCCTCCGCCCGTACCAATAGATTTTCATGCTCCCGTCCGCAGTCCGCCGCCGCCTTCTGGCGTTATTGCAGCGGGTGACTGATTTTTTGTACCGAGAGGAAGGCCTGGCCGATGCAGGTTACCGAGACCCTTTCTGAAGGGCTGAAGCGTGGTTTCACAGTTACAGTTCCGGCCGCGGAACTTGAGGCTAAGCGTGATGCGCGCCTTAAGGAAGTTGCTGGCAATCTGAACCTGCCGGGCTTCCGTCCGGGCAAGGTGCCTGTCTCTCTGGCACGCCAGCGTTATGGCGATGCCATCTGGGGCGAAGTGCTTGAACAGGCCGTAAGCGACGCCATTCGCACCGTGTTTGAAGAGCGCGGCCTGCGCCCTGCTGGCCAGCCCAAGGTTGATCTGGTTTCCGGTCAGGAAGACAAGGGCGTGGATCTGGAATTCAAGGTGGAAAGCGAAATTCTGCCTGAAATTGCTGTGCCGGACCTTTCCGACCTCGCGCTGACACGCCTGAAAGCCCCGGTTTCTGACGAAGCCATCAACAAGGTGCTCGAAGATATTGCCAAGCGTGGCCGTACCTTTGAAGTGATCGAGGAAGTGCGTCCCGCAGGCAAGGGCGATGTTGTCGCCATTGACTTTGTTGGCAAGCAGGACGGCGTTGCCTTTGATGGCGGTACCGCGCAGGACGTGAATGTCGAGATCGGTGGCGAAGGCTTTATTCCGGGCTTTGCCGAACAGATCGAAGGCATGAAGCCGGGTGAAGAAAAAGTCATTACCGTGACTTTCCCCGCTGATTACGGCGCAGAAGAGCTGGCTGGCAAGGAAGCGACTTTTGACATCAAGGTGAACCAGCTCAAAAAAGCTGTGGACGCCCCGGTGGACGAAGAGCTGGCTAAGACCATGGGCTTTGAAAGCCTTGAACAGCTCAAGGATCTGGTGCGCAAGCAGATCGAAGGCGAATACGACCAGATGTCCCGCCTGCGTATCAAGCGTGACCTGCTCGACATCCTTTCCAGCAAGGCGGATTTTGCTGCCCCTGCAGGTATGGTGGAAGCCGAGTTCCAGCAGATATGGAATCGGGTGGAAGCCGACCGCAAGGCTGGTCAGCTTGATGACGAAGACAAGGACAAGGACGAAGACACCCTTCGTGCTGACTACCGCAAAATTGCGGAACGTCGCGTGCGGCTGGGTCTGCTCCTTGCTGAAATCGGCCGCAAGAACGGTATTTCCGTCAGTGCGGAAGAGCTTGGCCGGGCTGTGCGGGCAGAAGCCATGCGCTACTCCGGTCAGGAAAAAGAGGTCTTTGAATTCTTCCAGAAGAATCCGCAGGCTGCTGAGTCCCTGCGCGGACCGATTTTTGAAAACAAGGTTGTTGATTACCTGATTGAGCTCGCCAAGGTCACGGACAAGGACGTGAGTCTGGAAGAACTATCAGATATTCCCCCAGCTAATATCTGATAAAACGGCTCTGTCCCGCCAGTGTGAACTGGCGGGACATTCTTTTTGGGGCTGTTTTTCGTTTCTGGGGTGGCATATTGCCACTTTATCTCTATCTTGAATCAGTGTGCCTGACCCTGGTTCTGTCCATGGCAGAAGGCAGGGAGGGGCGTTTAAGTTTTTTGTACGGGAATGAGTGGTATGAGGGATCGTGATCCCGTTGAGATCTTCAGCAATGCACTGGTGCCGATGGTGGTCGAGCAGACCTCTCGCGGTGAACGGGCTTTTGATATCTATTCCCGCCTTCTGCAGGAACGGATCATCTTCCTGACCGGGCCTGTCTATGATCAGGTTGCTTCGCTTATTTCCGCGCAGCTTCTGTATCTGGAAAGTGTGAACCCGACCAAGGAAATTTCCTTTTACATCAACAGCCCCGGTGGTGTTGTGTCGGCCGGTCTGGCTATTTACGACACCATGCAGTACATCCGCAGCCCCGTCAGCACGGTGTGCATCGGTCAGGCGGCCTCCATGGGCTCCCTGCTGCTGGCTGGTGGTGAAAAAGGGCGCAGGTTCGCTCTGCCTAACGCACGAGTCATGGTGCACCAGCCTTCTGGCGGCGCACAGGGGCAGGCGAGCGATATTGAAATTCAGGCCAAGGAAATCCTGATTATCAGGCAGCGCCTGAACGAAATCTACCGTGAACATACCGGCCGTACGCTGGAAGAAATCGAGCAGAAGCTTGAGCGTGACAGCTACATGTCCGCAGCCGAAGCCCAGTCTTTCGGTATTGTGGATGAGGTGATCAGCCACCACAAAGCGGCCGAAGCAGGTAAAAAGGATAAAGGTCATCCTTAATCTGGCATACTGTAATCCTCCTGTTGCAATAAGGAGGTCGTCTGTTCCTGGGTATGCAGAGAAGGCCCAGGGTTTGGCCCCGGGTTCCATGGAGTCCGGGGTGATCGGGGGAGTGGGCTGATGAGTGCAAAGTCCGGAGAGTCCAAGAACACGCTGTATTGCTCGTTCTGTGGCAAATCACAGCATGAAGTGCGCAAGCTTATTGCTGGCCCTACCGTGTTTATCTGCGATGAATGCGTTGAACTCTGCATGGATATCATCCGTGAAGAGAACAAGACCATGCAGGTCAAGTCGCGCGAGGGTGTCCCCACCCCCAAGGAAATCTGCAAGGTTCTGGATGACTACGTTATTGGCCAGATGCAGGCCAAAAAGGTGCTTTCCGTAGCGGTGCATAACCACTACAAGCGCCTGTCGCAGGTGAGCAAGTCAGGCGATGTGGAAATTGCCAAGTCCAATATCCTGCTCATCGGGCCTACGGGTTCGGGTAAAACACTGCTGGCCCAGACTCTGGCGCGTATTCTGGACGTGCCCTTTACAATGGCTGACGCCACAACCCTGACAGAAGCAGGGTATGTGGGGGAAGATGTCGAGAACATCATCCTCAAGCTGTTGCAGGCATCCGATTACAATGTGGAACGCGCCCAGCGCGGGATTGTCTATATTGACGAAATCGACAAGATTTCCAAAAAATCGGACAATCCCTCCATCACGCGTGACGTGAGTGGGGAAGGCGTGCAGCAGGCCCTGCTCAAGCTGATGGAAGGCACTGTTGCCTCTGTCCCCCCGCAGGGTGGTCGCAAACATCCGCAGCAGGAATTCCTGCAGGTGGATACGACCAACATGCTCTTTATCTGCGGTGGGGCTTTTGCCGGGCTGGACAAGATTATCTCCGCACGCGGCAAGGGTACGGGCATTGGCTTTGGGGCTGATGTACGCTCGCTCGATGACCGCCGGATGGGGGAAATCCTGCACGACGTTGAGCCTGAAGATCTGATGAAGTTTGGCCTTATCCCCGAATTTATCGGGCGTCTGCCTGTTCTGGCAACGCTGGGTGATCTGGACGAGGCTGCACTGATCAAGATTCTGACCGAGCCTAAAAACGCTCTGGTCAAGCAGTACCAGCGTCTCTTCCAGATGGAAGATGTCCAGTTGTCCTTTACGGATGATGCGCTCAAGGCCATTGCGGACCGGGCCATTGTTCGCAAGACCGGGGCGCGTGGGTTGCGTTCCATTCTGGAGAGCATCCTCATGTCGACCATGTTTGACCTGCCGGGGCTTGATACGGTCGAGGAAGTGGTTGTTAACCGGGAGGTAGCGGATGGCAAGGCCAGCCCGGTCTATGTTTACGGCAAGAAAAAAGACGTGCCAGCAGAGCAGTCCGCCTGAGGCAGGTTAGATTTTAGCGTAAGCAGCACGAGCGGGGCGCCTGTTCGTGCTGTTCTTGCCTCTGCCCTATTGTTCCGGGTTGTGGGCATAACAACATAAGAGAAACACGGGGGTGTTCCCTTTTGGGGGTACCTTCTTCAGTGCAGGGGTATGCCGCTTGGCGGGTGCCCCGCACCGATCGTCCTTATCGGGAGGTCATGACGATGGCTGATAACGAAAAACCGGCACCACGGCGCAGGCGCAAGAACGATCAGGCAGTTTCGGCCGTGCCCGAACAGTCTGTTCCTGCGGTTGATGCAACTGTTACGGAAACCCATACCAAGTGCGCCCATGTGGCAGTTCTGCCGCTGCGCGATATTGTGGTTTTCCCCCACATGATTGTTCCGCTGTTTGTCGGGCGGGAGAAATCCGTACGGGCTCTGGACTCGGTTACAAAAGACGACCGGCACATTCTGCTGGTAGCCCAGAAAGACGCAGCACAGGATGACCCCACACCTGATGATATTTATCGGGTTGGTACGTTGTCCACTATCCTGCAACTGCTCAAGCTGCCCGACGGCACGGTCAAGGTGCTGGTTGAAGGGGTTCGCCGTGTGCGCGTCAAGGCGCTGCATGAGGTCAATGGCCACTTCGAAGCCGATATTGAGGAAATGCCAGCCGAGGCTGCCATTGGGCCGGAAGCCGAGGCGCTGGGACGCTCCATCGTGTCGCAGTTTGAGCAGTATATGAAGCTCAACAAGAAAATTGCGTCCGAAGTGCTGGTCTCGCTTAACCAGATCAATGATCTGTCCAAGCTTGCAGATACGGTGACGAGTCACCTCTCGCTCAAGATTTCCGAAAAGCAGGAAATTCTGGAGGCCCCCACCGTGCAGGGGCAGCTGGAAAAGGTTTTCGGCCACATTGAAGCAGAAATAGATGTGCTTCAGGTGGAAAAGAAAATCCGCAACCGTGTCAAACGCCAGATGGAAAAGACACAGCGCGAGTACTATCTGAACGAGCAGCTCAAAGCCATTCAGAAAGAACTCGGCGAAGGCGAGGACGGTAAGGACGAAACGGCCGAAATTGAAGAGCGGATCGCCAAGACCAAGCTCTCCAAGGAAGCGCGCGAAAAAGCCGTGAGCGAGTTGAAGAAGCTGCGCGGCATGAGCATGATGTCCGCCGAGTCCGGGGTTGTGCGGAACTACCTTGACTGGATTTTGAGCATTCCGTGGAAAAAGCGGACCAAAGTGCGCCATGATCTGGTTGAGGCGGAAGAAGTTCTGGACGCCGATCATTACGGGCTGGAAAAAGTCAAGGAACGCATTCTGGAGTATCTGGCGGTTCAGAGCCGCTCGCAGAAACTCAAAGGACCGATTCTCTGCCTTGTCGGGCCTCCGGGTGTGGGCAAGACCTCCCTCGCGCGTTCCATCGCCAAGGCAACGGGGCGGCATTATGTGCGCATGTCTCTGGGGGGCGTGCGGGATGAGGCCGAAATTCGCGGGCACCGCCGCACCTATATCGGCTCCATGCCCGGCAAAATCATTCAGGGGATGAAAAAGGCGAAGGTGTCTAACCCGCTCTTCCTGCTTGATGAAATCGACAAGCTGGGTTCCGACTGGCGGGGTGACCCGGCATCGGCCCTGCTGGAAGTGCTGGATCCTGAACAGAATGGCACGTTCGCTGACCATTATCTGGAGGTCGATTACGACCTGTCCGATGTCATGTTCGTGACTACGGCCAACAGTCTGGATATGCCCCAGCCGCTGCTGGACCGCATGGAGGTTATTCGTCTTTCCGGTTACACGGAGGATGAAAAGGTCGAGATCGCCAAGCGCCACCTCATCAGCAAGCAGATTGAGGCGCATAACCTCAAGCCGGGTGAATGGTCGATCAGTGAGGACGCTCTGCGTGACGTTATCCGGTATTACACGCGTGAGGCCGGTGTGCGTAACCTTGAGCGTGAACTGGCCAAGCTTGCCCGCAAGGCGGTGAAGGAGATTGTGACCGGTAAGGCCAAAAAGGTCGCGGTTACGGCGCGTAATCTTGAAAAATACGCAGGTGTGCAGCGCTTCCGCTACGGTGAGACCGAGGCGGAGGACATGGTCGGTGTTGTAACCGGTCTGGCCTGGACCGAAGTGGGCGGGGAAATCCTGACCATTGAGAGCGTTATGGTGCCGGGTAAGGGTGGCATTGTCGAAACCGGCAAGCTGGGTGACGTCATGAAGGAGAGCATCTCTGCGGCGTTCTCTTTTGTGCGGAGTCGGGCGGCCAGTTTTGGAATCGTGCCAACAATCTTCGACAAGCGCGGTTTTCATGTGCATGTGCCCGAGGGTGCGACTCCTAAGGACGGTCCTTCTGCCGGGGTTGCCATGGTGACATCTCTGGTAAGTGTTTTGACCGGCATTCCCGTTCGTCGTGATGTTGCCATGACGGGTGAAATAACACTCAGAGGGCGTGTTCTGGCTATCGGAGGGCTGAAGGAAAAGCTTCTGGCTGCTGTTCGTTCGGGTATTCGCACGGTGTTTATTCCGCAGGAAAACGAGAAGGATCTGGCGGAAATTCCTGACAGCGTGAAGAAGAATCTGGAAATTGTACCCGTTTCGCATGTGGACGAAGTTTTGGCCCGTGCACTGGTCAGCCAGCCTCAGCCGATTCACTGGGAAGAGGTGCCTGAACCAGTGCCCGCCAATGGTACTCAGGCGGTTGCTCCAGTGCTGCCGCATTAACCAAAATGCACGAGAAGAGCGAAGTTTGCGTTTGCTTGGTTGACGTAGGAAAAAACGGCTTCATAGTGCGTTCAGGCAGCGGAGAGGCGGACGAAACCCGCCCGCCGCTCCTACTGAATTGAAAGAAAGTGAAAGGCGTAAGATGGAGAAGCCGCTTAACAAGCAGGAGCTCGTCTCAGCAGTAGCAGAGGCCGTTGACCTGCCGAAGGCTAAGGCCGGAGAAGTGGTCGACGCCGTATTCGGTGCGATTGAAAAAGCTCTGTCCACAAAGCAGGAAGTGCGTCTGGTGGGCTTTGGCACGTTTGTGACCGCAACCCGCAAGGCTGCCAAAGGCCGTAACCCCCGTACCGGCGAGGAAATTGACATTCCGGCTTCTACCTCTGTCCGTTTCAAGCCGGGCAAGGCACTGAAGGACGCGGTTAGCAAATAATCCTCCTTCGGATTTTATTTCAGAGCGGCCGACAATTTCTCTAAAAAAGAGGTTGTCGGCCGTTTTGTTTTATGACACATAGGGCGCGGGCGATTAGCTTAGCGGTAGAGCATCTCGTTTACACCGAGAGGGTCGGCGGTTCGATCCCGTCATCGCCCACCATTTCCAACACTGTGTGTTGTGGAGCGGAATAATTTATTCTGCTCATGGCTTCCTCCTCCGGGTAGGGAGCTTTTTTTTCGCCAAATCATTTTATTCACAACAAAGTGGCCGCGACCATACGCGTTCGTGCATGGCCGTCAGCATTTTGCGGGTCTAGGGTGACTGCATCAAACGGCTTATTACAAGCCTTTCATGCGTGCGGGAATTTTCCATGCAGTCTGTTCTAGGCGATTATGCCCCGGTTCTGATTTTTGGTTGCGTATCGGTTGTTATCGCGGCCGCAATGCTCGGTATGGCTCTGTTGAGCGGGCACCAAAAACCATATCCTGAGAAGCTCACGGCGTATGAGTGCGGGTTTGGCCCTTTTGATGATACCAGACGCCGCTTTGATGTGCGGTTTTATCTGGTGGCCATTCTGTTCATTATTTTCGATCTGGAGGTCGCATTTCTGTTCCCCTGGGCCATCAGTCTGGGGCGGATCGGGCTGTTTGGCTTTTTGTCCATGCTTGGCTTTCTGGCCGTGCTGGGGATCGGCTTTTTGTATGAATGGCGCAAAGGCGCGCTGGACTGGGATTGAGAGAGGACGCCAGCATGACCACACATCACGACGAAAACGCCATTATGTGGAACAGGGAGGCTCTGCCGCCAGGACCTGAGCAGGATGCGGTGGTGCGCGGCATTACCGGTGTTCTGGCTGAAAAGGGCTTTGTGGTTGCAAGTCTGGACAAGCTGGTGAACTGGGGGCGCACGGGCAGTCTGTGGCCCATGTCCTTCGGGCTTGCGTGCTGCGCGGTGGAAATGATCCACGCGTATATGCCGCGTTATGATCTGGACCGCATGGGCATTATTCCACGCGGGTCGCCCCGTCAGTCTGATGTGATGATTGTGGCAGGCACACTCACCAACAAAATGGCCCCGGTATTGCGCCGTCTGTATGAGCAGATGGCCGAGCCGCGCTGGGTTATTTCCATGGGGTCATGTGCCAATGGCGGGGGGTATTACCATTACTCCTACTCCGTTGTGCGTGGGTGTGACCGCATTGTTCCCGTGGACGTGTATGTGCCGGGCTGCCCGCCAACGGCCGAGGCGCTCATTTACGGCATTATGCTGCTCCAGAAAAAAATTCGTCGGACAGGGACAATTCTCCGTGGCTGATATTTCAGTAAATCCAAGGCAGGCCCGGCTGGAAGGGCAGTTGTCCTCTCTGGCGTTTACGTTTCTTGCCTCCCAGCCCCATGTGTCTTACGCGGCGGTGGAAAAGGGCGAACTGGTGGTGCACACAACGCGTGAGCATCTGGTGCCGTTCCTTACCCTTTTGCGTGATGACCCGCGCTATAGGTTCGAGCAGTTGATGGATCTGTGCGGTGTGGATTTTCCTGCCCGTGCCCAGCGGTTCGAGGTGGTCTATAACCTGCTGTCGGTTACCTATAACCGCCGTATCCGGGTTGTGGTCTGCACGGATGAATATGCGGCGGTGCCCTCGGTGCATCATCTCTGGCCATGTGCAACGTGGTGGGAGCGTGAGTGCTATGACCTGTTTGGCGTGCTGTTCTCCGGCCAGCCTGATCTGCGCCGTATCCTGACCGATAACGGGTTTGAGGGGCATCCGCTTCGCAAGGACTTCCCGCTGACCGGGTATGAAGAGGTCCGTTACGATGCGGAACGCAGGCAGGTTGTTAAAGAGCCTGTTTCGTTAACGCAGGATTTCCGTGATTTCGATTTTGTTTCTCCATGGGAAGGCATGCTGACCCTGCCGGGAGATGAAAAAGCGCACGAAGTCCGGCAGGGTATGAAGAGGTCCTCCTGATGACAAAACAGGATAACACCGAATCTCTTACGTTTGCGCAGACGATCCTGCGCGAAGATATTCCCCAAAGCCTTTTACCAGATGATAAAGCTCTGGAAATTGAGAAGAAGGTTGTCGAAATTGACTCCCACGCTCTCAATTTTGGTCCCCAGCATCCGTCAGCTCATGGCGTGTTGCGTCTGGTGCTGGAAATGGAAGGGGAGCTTGTCGCCCGTGCCGTGCCGCATATCGGCCTTTTGCACCGGGGCACGGAAAAGCTGATTGAATACAAGACGTATCAAAAAGCATTGCCGTATTTTGACCGTCTGGATTACGTCTCCCCCATGTGTGAGGAGCAGGCGTTTGCTCTGGCCACGGAAAAACTGCTGGGTATTGATATTCCAGAACGCGCCAAGTGGCTGCGCGTCATGTTTGCGGAAATTACCCGTATTTTAAACCATATTCTCAATCTGACCGCTATGGGGCTGGATTGCGGTGCGGTGACCCCGGCCTTGTGGGGATATGAAGAACGCGAGAAACTTCTGGAGTTTTACGAAGCCGCATCCGGTGCGCGCTTCCATGCCAATTACTTCCGTCCCGGCGGTGTTGCGCGGGATATACCGGCAAGTCTGGAAGACCGGATTGGGGTATGGGCCAAGGAGTTTCCCGTCTGGATTGATGAGCTGGAAGGCCTGCTGACCGAAAACCGGATATGGAAACAGCGCACGGTTGGTATTGGCGTTTTTACAACCGAGCAGGCTCTGGCCTGGGGGTTTAGTGGCCCGTGCCTGCGGGCATCTGGCGTGCCGTGGGACCTCAGACGCAACCAGCCTTATGATAACTACCATAAGGTGGATTTTAATGTGCCCGTGACCCGACAGGGTGATTCGTACGACCGCTATCTGGTACGCGTTGCCGAAATGCGTGAAAGCGTCAAAATTATCGAGCAATGCCTGAGCCAGATGCAGCCGGGTGACATTAAAATACAGGACCCCAAGTTCAGCCCGCCCCCAAGAGCGGACATGAAGCGTTCCATGGAGGCCCTGATCCATCACTTCAAGCTGTTCAGCGAAGGCTACCATGTGCCAGCGGGCTCCACCTACACGGCGGTGGAAAGCCCCAAAGGGGAATTTGGGGTCTATCTGGTGGCTGATGGCAGCAACCGGCCGTATCGGTGCAAAATCCGGCCAACGGGTTTTGCGCATCTGCAGGCCATAGATGAACTCTCACGCCGCGGTATGCTGGCGGACATGGTGGCCATTATCGGGTCGCTTGACCTTGTGTTTGGGGAAGTTGATCGATGAGCACAGCCTGGACACCGGCAGAACAGCCGGACAGCTTTGTATTCGATTCTGCATCGGAGGCGGAAATTGCTGGTGTTGTCAGCAAGTATCCGGAGGAGCGCAAGGCAAGCGCTGTTATGCCCCTGCTCTATATTGCGCAGCGGCAGATGGGCCGGGTCACCGGGAGTGCCTGGGTACCCGTGGCGGCCATGGATGTTATTGCCCAGCGTCTGGGTATGGCGGCCATGCGGGTTTACGAAGTGGCGTCTTTTTACACCATGTTCAACACGCGCCCGATCGGGCGTTACCATTTGCAGGTCTGCACCACCACGCCGTGCTGGCTGCGTGGCTCTGATGATGTGGTGGAAGCGTGCCAGAAAGCGACAGGTATCCAGCATTTTGGAGAAACCAGTGCAGATGGCCTGTTTACCATGACAGAAGTGGAATGCCTTGGTGCCTGCGCCAATGCTCCAATTCTGCAGGTTGATGATGATTTCTATGAAGATATGAACGCCGAACGTACGGCACAGGTCATAGCCGAGTTGCGGGCAGGGCGCAGGCCCACGCCCGGCCCCATGATCGACCGCAGTGTTTCGGCCCCCGAGGGTGGGCGCAAAACGTTGCTATCATCCTCCACGGCGGATC
Organism: Acetobacter fabarum; assembly: GCF_040702925.2. Classification (GTDB taxonomy): domain Bacteria; phylum Pseudomonadota; class Alphaproteobacteria; order Acetobacterales; family Acetobacteraceae; genus Acetobacter; species Acetobacter fabarum_B. The sequence continues at coordinate 238,093 of NZ_JBFCXX020000002.1, forward strand.
AGGAATAGGAGAGACGGCCATGCTGGCTGACAAGGACCGGATCTTCACCAATCTTTACGGGCAGAATGACTGGCGGCTGGAGGCAGCCCGCAATCGGGGCGACTGGGCCAACACAGCGGATATTCTTGCCAAAGGTCGGGATGCTATTATTGCGGAAATGAAGGCTTCTGGCCTGCGTGGGCGCGGTGGGGCGGGTTTTCCCACTGGGTTAAAATGGTCGTTCATGCCTAAACAGTCCGATGGGCGGCCGCATTATCTGGTTATCAATGGGGATGAATCCGAACCCGGCACCTGCAAGGACCGGGAGGTTATGCGCCATGAGCCGCACAAGCTGATAGAAAGCGCTCTGATCGCATCTTTTGCGATGGGGGCGCATGCGTCCTACATTTACATCCGTGGGGAGTTCTGCCGCGAGGCCGAGCGGCTACAGGCAGCTATTGATGAAGCCTATGCAGCAGGGCTGCTTGGTAAAAATGCAGCAGGCAGTGGCTGGGATTTTGATTTCCGTATCCATAGAGGGGCAGGTGCCTATATCTGTGGTGAAGAAACCGCCTTGCTGGAAAGTCTGGAAGGCAAAAAGGGTCAGCCCCGCATGAAGCCGCCATTCCCCGCAGGGGTAGGGCTTTATGGCTGCCCAACCACAGTCAATAATGTGGAAAGCATTGCGGTTACGTCCACCATCATGCGGCGTGGGGCTGCCTGGTTTGCCGGGCTTGGCCGCCCGAATAACGCGGGTTCCAAGCTCATGGCCATTTCCGGCCACGTCAACACACCCTGCGTGTTTGAGGAAGAGCTGGGTGTGCCGCTCAAGGAAATCATAGAGAAGCACGGCGGCGGTGTGCGTGGAGGATGGGATAACCTTCTGGCGGTTATTCCCGGTGGGTGTTCTGTGCCGCTGCTACCCAAATCGGTCTGTGAAACCGTTCTGATGGATTACGACAGTCTGCGTGCCGAGCATTCCGGCCTTGGTACGGCCTGTATGATTGTTATGGACAGATCGACCGATATTATAAAAGCCATTGCAAGGTTCTCAAAGTTTTTCAAACATGAAAGCTGTGGCCAGTGCACTCCCTGCCGCGAAGGCACGGGCTGGATGATGCGCATGATGGACCGGATGGTGCAGGGGCGTGCGGATATTGAAGAAATTGATCTGCTTGAACAGGTCACACGGCAGGTTGAAGGGCATACGATCTGTGCGCTCGGCGATGCCGCGGCATGGCCCATACAGGGGCTGATCCGGCATTTTCGTCCGGAAATGGAAGAACGGATCCGCCAGTACAAGGCCGCATATGGCAGTACCGGGCTGGTGCAGGTTCCCGCCGGTGGCGTTCCGGCAGCAGTGGAGTAACGGCAATGGTCAGGGTAATTGTTGATGGTACGCCAGTGGATGTGCCTCCCGGTTCCAGCGCGTTGCAGGCCTGTGAGGCCGCAGGCAAGGAAATCCCGCGGTTCTGTTACCACGAGCGCCTGTCTGTTGCGGGTAACTGCCGTATGTGTCTGGTGGAAGTAGCGCGAGCGCCCAAACCTGTTGCTTCCTGCGGGTTTCCCGTTGCGGACGGCATGCAGATTTTTACGGACACCGAAGTGGTGCGCCGCGCCCGCCGGGCCGTTATGGAATTTCTGCTGATCAACCATCCGCTTGACTGTCCGATCTGTGATCAGGGTGGGGAGTGCGATCTACAGGATCAGGCCTACGGTTATGGCTCTGGTGTTTCGCGCTACAAGGAAGATAAGCGTGCCGTAACGGACAAGGATCTGGGGCCGCTGGTTAAAACGGTCATGACCCGCTGCATCCAGTGCACACGGTGTGTGCGCTTTAGCACGGAAGTTGCAGGCACCCCCGAATTGGGTCTGGTGTCACGTGGGGAAAATGCCGAAATCACCACATATGTGGAAAAAGCCCTGACCTCTGAACTCTCGGGGAACCTGATTGATGTCTGCCCGGTTGGGGCGTTAACAGCCAAGCCGTCAGCTTTTCATGCCCGTTCATGGGAATACAAGAAGACTGACAGTATTGATGTCATGGATGCGCTGGGCACAAATATTCAGGTGCAGGCCCGCGGCGGGGAAGTCATGCGGATTGTCCCGCGTGTGAATGATGAGGTGAACGAAGAATGGCTGTCTGATAAAGGCCGTTTTTCCATTGATGGCCTCAAGCGCAAACGGCTGGACAGGCCGTGGGTGCGGGTTCATGGGAAAATTTCTTCTGTTTCATGGAAAGATGCGCTCATAGCTCTTGCGCGCCGGTTTGATGGCGTTCCGGGCGACAGGATTGGCGCCATAGCCGGTGATCTGTGTGATGCGGAAAGCCTGTGTGCCATAAAAGACCTTTTGCAGAGCCTCGGTTCTTCCAATCTGGATTGCAGGCAGGATGGTGCCTGGTACGATACAAGTGCGCGTGCGGGCTATCTGTTTAACAGTGATATAAGCGGGATAGATCAGGCTGATGCACTGTTGCTTGTCGGCACCATGCCCCGGCACGAAGCTCCGGTACTGAATGCGCGTATTCGCAAGCGCTTTGTGGATGCTGGCCGGGGTGGTTTTCCCATTGGCATGATCGGCACGCCCTCGGCGGACATGACATATGACGTGACCGTTCTGGGGAACGGGCCGGATGTGCTGGCGGATATTCTAAGTGGGCAGAATGCGTTTGCCGAAGTTCTGCAAAACGCCAAAAACCCCATGATCATTGTAGGCCACTCAGCCCTGACCCGGCGTGATGCGCCCGCAATTTACGCCGCCTGCCGTGAACTGGCCCATGCCTGTGGCGCCATAATGCCCGAATGGCAGGGGCTGAACATTCTGCACACGGCGGCGTCCCGTGTTGGGGCGCTGGATCTTGGTTTCCTGCCCGGCCCGCATGGGTGCGATGCCGCCAGCATGCTCCGTGGCGGGGTGGAAATTTTGTGGCTGCTGGGGGCGGATGATGTGCAGCTTGATCGCATCCCGCCGGAAACATTTGTCGTGTATCTGGGCCACCATGGGGACGCCGCCGCACAACGGGCGGATATTATACTCCCCGGCGCAGCCTATACCGAAAAACCGGGCACATATGTCAACACGGCAGGGCGGGTACAACGTGCTTTCCGCGCTGTGTTCGCTCCGGGGGAAGCGCGGGAAGACTGGCGGATTATTCGGGCTTTTTCCGAAGTGCTGGGGCACACTCTGCCTTACGACACGCTGGAGCAGTTGCGGGCGCACATGGCGCAGGTTAACCCGGTTTTTGCCATGAACGGTGGCAGTACGCAGCGTCTGGCGGGCACAACGGCCGGGCAGGCCACGCCAGCAAGCGGACAGGCGGGTGAACTTATGCCAGCTCCGTTCCGTCCTGTTATTCAGGATTATTACCAGACCAACGTTATAAGCCGCGCCAGCCAGACCATGGCTGAGTGTTCAAAGGTTTATGGCGTGGCGCCTGCGGTTGCAGCGGAGTAAGGGCAATGGCACATTTTTTCTACCAAACCCTTGTGGGCCAGATCCTGCTGATGCTGCTGGAAACACTGGCGGTACTGGTGCCGTTGCTGATTGGTGTTGCCTACCTTACGCTGATGGAGCGCAAGGTTATGGCCGCCATGCAGCGCCGCCGGGGACCGAATGTGAACGGTGCCTTTGGTCTGTTGCAGGCCTTTGCCGATGCGATCAAGATGATTGTGAAGGAAACGGTTATTCCCGCAGGGGCCAACCGTGTGCTGTTCCTGTTTGCACCTTTCCTGACCTTCTCGCTCGCCATGGCAGCCTGGGCGGTTATTCCGACAGGGAACGGGCTGGCGGTTGCCGACATCAATGTGGGTATTCTGTACCTGCTCGCCATGTCCTCCCTTGGGGTTTACGGCATGCTTATTGCGGGGTGGGCCTCCAACTCGCGCTATGCGTTTCTGGGGGGCTTACGCTCTGCCGCGCAGATGGTTTCTTACGAGGTGTCCATCGGGCTGGTGATTGTGTCTGTCCTGCTGGCGGTGGGGAGCCTGAACCTGAACGATATTGTGCTGGCGCAACGGCATGTATGGTTCTGTGTGCCTATGTTCCCCATGTTCATCGTGTTCTTTATTTCGGCTCTGGCGGAAACCAACCGAGCACCGTTCGACCTGCCCGAAGGGGAGAGTGAACTGGTTGCGGGCTTTTTTGTGGAATATTCGTCGCTCGCCTTTGGCCTGTTCTTTCTGGGCGAATACGCGAACATGATCCTCATGTCCTCCATGGTCAGTATTCTGTTCCTGGGGGGCTGGCTGCCGCCTCTGGGCATTGCACCGCTGACATGGGTACCCGGCCCGCTCTGGCTGATCTTTAAAATCCTGTTCTGCCTGTTTGTCTTTATCTGGGTGCGCGCCACGTTCCCGCGCTATCGCTACGACCAGCTTATGCGGCTGGGGTGGAAGGTGTTCCTGCCTTTCTCGCTGCTGTGGATGATCGGCACGGCCGGGTTCCTTATGGCAACAGGCCTGCTGCCTCACATGGGAGGGGTAAATTCATGAGCGCTCTTGGCACCACATTGCGGTCTTTTCTGCTCAAGGAACTGGCTGCGGGCATGGTTTCCACGTTCCGTATGATGTTCCAGCCCAAAGTTACGCTGAACTACCCGTACGAAAAAGGGCCGCTGTCCCACCGTTTCCGGGGTGAGCATGCCTTGCGGCGCTACCCCAATGGGGAGGAGCGCTGCATTGCCTGCAAGCTGTGCGAAGCCACATGCCCTGCAGAGGCCATTACAATTGAAGCCGAACAGCGTGACGATGGTTCCCGCCGGACCACACGCTACGACATTGACATGACAAAATGCATCTACTGCGGTCTGTGCGAAGAGGCCTGCCCGGTGGATGCGATTGTTGAAGGCCCGAACTATGAGTTCGCCACGGAAACCCGTGAAGAACTGATGTACGACAAGGGCAAGCTGTTAGCGAATGGGGACCGCTGGGAATCCCTGCTCGCACGGAGGCTGGAACTCGATGCACCGTATCGTTGAGCAGATGCAGACCACGCCAGGGCAGGAGGTTGGCCAATGATGGCACAGCTCGTTTTTTATGTTTTTGCGGCGGTATTGCTGCTTTCGGCCTCCATGGTCATTAGCGCACGTAACCCGGTTCATGCGGTTTTGTTCCTGATCCTTGGCTTCTTTAACGCGGCGGGGCTGTTTCTGGTCGCTGGTGCCGAGTTTCTGGCCATGCTGCTGGTCATTGTCTACGTGGGAGCGGTGGCGGTTCTCTTCCTGTTTGTGGTGATGATGCTGGACATAGATTTCAGCCGCCTGCGTGAAGGGTTCCAGCGTTATGCCCCTCTGGGGGTGTGCATTGGGGGTGTGCTGCTGGCCGAACTGGTGATGGCCTTCAGCAACTGGCGTATGGTCCCTGCGGGTGTGGTCGCACCTTTGGCCGTGCAGCCGGGGCTGACCAATACCGCCGCCTTGGGCACGGTCATTTACACGCATTATGTGCTGCTGTTCCAGGCCTGCGGGCTGGTTCTGCTGGTCGCCATGATTGGCGCCATTGTGCTGACCCTGCGTGATACGGCCACAGGCCGCCGCCAGAATATTGGCCGCCAGCATGCACGCACACGTGAAGAAACGCTGGAGCTTGTTAATCTGCCACTTGGCGAAAACGTGTTTGAGCAGGGAGGTTTCCTGCGGCCCAAAGGCTCCTATTACGAAATTGCGGTTCCCGGCTCCTATGGCGCGGGTGAGCCGGAAAAGACGGAAACTGAGGAGAAAGGCGCATGAATACGGCAATCGCGTCTGTAGGGCTGGGGCCTTACCTGTTTGTCAGTGCGGCCCTTCTGGTTCTGGGGGTGTTCGGGATTTTTCTGAACCGCAAGAACATTATTGTCCTGCTCATGTCCATGGAACTGATCCTGCTTTCCGCAAACCTCAATCTGGTTGCGTTTTCCTCGGCTCATGGGGACCTGTCGGGGCAGGTCATGGTGCTGTTCGTGCTGACCATTGCTGCTGCCGAAGCCGCCATTGGTCTGGCTATTGTTACGGTTTACTTCCGTAACCGCGGCTCCATCCAGGTCGAAGACGTGACGATGATGAAGGGATGAGCAGCGTTATGCAAACAGAACTCACTCTGTTTTCCGTTGCCGTGCTAACGCCTCTGGCGGGGGCGGTTGTGGCGGGCCTTGGTGGCCGCTTTATGGGGGATACCCTCGCCAAGGTTGTAACCATTGCCTGTATGGCGGTTGCCGCCCTGTGCAGTGTGGGTGCGCTGTGTGAGGCTTGGCTTGGGGGTTTTCCCCACGCTGCTGTTCCGCTGGCGCAGTGGGTGCATGCCGGGGGCTTTGACGCAACATGGACCCTGCGGTTTGACACACTCTCCGTGACCATGACCGCCATGGTGCTTGTGGTCTCGCTGCTCGTGCATTGTTACAGCATTGGCTACATGAGCCATGAGAGCATGCCAACCTACCGGTTTTTCTCCTACCTTTCGCTCTTCACCTTCGCCATGCTCATGCTGGTCTCTTCCAATGACCTGATCCAGCTTTTCTTTGGCTGGGAAGGTGTCGGCTTGGCCAGCTACCTGCTGATTGGCTACTGGTACGACCGTCCGGCCGCTACGGCTGCGGCCATCAAGGCTTTTGTGGTCAACCGTGTGGCGGACCTGTTTTTTATTGTTGGCATTGGCCTGATTTACGTTCTGTTCCATTCGGTGCAGTACGATACCATTTTTGCTGCCGTGCCTGCGGTGCTTGACACCCCTTATACGCTCTGTGGCGTTTCCTTCCGGATGCTGGAAGTCATCTGCTTCCTGCTGTTTGTCGGGGCTATGGGCAAGTCGGCTCAGTTGTTCCTGCACACATGGCTACCCGATGCCATGGAAGGCCCTACACCTGTCTCCGCCCTTATTCATGCGGCTACCATGGTTACGGCGGGTGTGTTCCTTATGGCGCGTATGTCGCCATTGCTGGAGTTTGCGCCGGGTACGCGCATTTTTGTTATTCTGATCGGGGCAACAACCTGCTTTTTTGCCGCAACCGTTGGCATGGTGCAGCCTGACATTAAGCGGACCATCGCCTATTCTACCTGCTCGCAGCTTGGCTACATGTTCGCAGCCGTTGGGGTGGGGGCGTATCAGGCGGCGGTATTCCACCTGACCACGCATGCGTTCTTTAAAGCGCTTCTGTTCCTTGCCGCTGGTTCGGTCATTCATGCCATGCATGATGAGCAGAACATGTTCCGCATGGGCGGCCTGTGGAAAAAACTGCCCGTTACCTATGTTGTCATGTGGCTGGGCAGTCTGGCGCTGGCCGGGGTTTATCCGTTTGCCGGGTACTGGTCCAAGGATGCCATTCTCAACGCGCTCTGGGCGTCCGATGCCTCCTATAGCCATTACGCATGGGCCATGGGCAGCATTACCGCGTTCCTGACAGCGTTTTATAGCTGGCGGCTCCTGTTTCTGGTCTTTCATGGCAAACCGCATGATGAGCATGCCCGTGATCATGCGCATGAAAGTCCGGCGGTTATGACCGTGCCGCTGCTGGCGCTGTCCATTGGTGCGGTTGTGGCCGGTATGGCGCTGGCACCGTTCTATATTGGCGCGCATCAGAGTGCGTTCTGGAACGGGGCGATCATGAATGCGCCTGCCAACCACATTATGGAGGCGTTTGAGCACGTGCCTGCGCTTATTGCGCTGCTCCCCAGCCTTGCGGGGCTTGCGGGTATTGCGCTGGCGTTTGTGCTGTATGTGAGCGCACCGCATGTGCCGGCCGCACTGGCCCGCAGTTTTGGGCCGGTTTACCGGTTTCTGCTTAACAAATGGTATTTTGACGAATTGTACGACAGGATTTTCGTACGCCCATATGCAGCACTGGCCCGTGTGTTGTGGAAAGGGGCGGATGAAGGGGTCGTGGAAGGTCTGCCGCTTGATATCGTGCGTGCCACGCGGGATGGCGCGTTGCAGGCGGTCCGGCTCCAGAGCGGTTCCATTGCCATTTATGCCTTTACCATGCTGGCAGGACTTGTGGTGCTGCTGACAGTTGCGCTGTGCGGGTGATTTAGCATGACCAACGCCATTCCGACCCAATCCTCTTCCTATCCTCTGCGGAGTGCGCAGCGATGAGTGTGACAGTGTTCAACTGGACCGTAGCCCTGCCTGAAATTATGCTTGCCCTGTCGGGTATTGTCATTCTGGTGGCCGGTGTACTCCAGCGGAAAGGGGAAGGGTTTTTCCCCGCCGCCATACTCAGTCTGGCGGCCTTTCTGGTCTGCGGTTTTCTGGTTGTGTTGTCTCCTTCGGGGGCAGGGTATGCAGGGACCTTTGTGAATGATGGCTTTGCCCGGTTCATGAAGGTGCTTATTCTGGCAGGCGGCTTTGTGGCCGTGGCGCTGAGCGTAAGCTACCGTACTGCTGCGCGGCAGCCCCTGCCGTTTGAAACCCCGGTGCTCATGCTGTTTTCCACGCTGGGGGCCATGCTTATGGCGTCCTCAGCCAATTTGATGACACTGTTTGTCGGGCTGGAACTCTCCTCGCTGTCCATTTACATCCTGTGCGCTCTGGAACGGGATAATGTTCTCTCGTCTGAAGCGGGGATGAAGTATTTTATCCTCGGTTCTCTGGCGTCGGGCCTGCTGCTGTATGGCATCTCGCTTGTGTACGGGTATGCGGGCACCATGGAGTATGCCGGGCTGGTCGATGCGGTCCGGGCCGCGGCCATGCCTCCCATGGGTCTGGTCGTGGGTATTGTCTTCATTGTTGTGGGCTTGTGCTTCAAGCTTTCTGCCGTGCCGTTCCATATGTGGACGCCCGATGTGTATCAGGGCGCGCCAACACCCGTTACGGCATATATGGCCGGGGCACCCAAGTTTGCAGCTTTTGCCCTGTTCCTGCGCGTTATGGCCGGGCCATTTGGCTCCGTTGCTCCCCGTTGGCAGATACTGGTGGAAGCGGTCTCTGTCCTGTCCATGGTTTACGGGGCTTTTGCGGCTATTCCGCAGACCAATATCAAGCGGCTCATGGCTTATTCCTCCATCGGGCATATGGGTTACGCCATGATGGGGCTGGCAGCGGCTTCCACAGCCGGTACGCAGGCCACGCTTATTTACCTTGCCGCCTATTTTGTTATGAATGCCGGTGTTTTTGCAGGCATTACGGCCATGCGCCGCAACGGACGGGAAGTGAACTCCATTGCGGATCTGGCGGGCCTTGGGCGCTCGGACCCGGCTATGGCGCTGGCTCTGGCCGTGTTCATGTTCAGCATGGTCGGCGCGCCACCTCTGGCTGGCTTTTTTGGCAAGTTCATGGTTTTTGCCGCAGCATGGCAATCCGGCCTTTACGTGCTGGTGTGCATTGGCGCATTGTCCAGCATTGTCGGAGCCTATTATTATCTGCGGATTGTAAAAGTTATGTATTTTGATGCGCCAGCCCATGCGCTGGACCGCCCCGCACCCAGCCTTCTGTTTGTTTCGGGCGGGATGGGTGTTGCAACTGTTGTTTTTGCTGTTGTGCTTGGGCCAATTATGTCTGTGGCGCATCAGGCCGCACTTGCTCTGGCTGGATGAGCGGGCAGGGTGATTTCTGGCGGCTCACCTGTTTTGATGAGCTGCCATCGACCTCCGATTATTGCCTGAACGCCTGCCGTTCGGGCAACCCTGTTGCCGGGCTTGCGGTTCTGGCCCGGCGGCAGACCAAAGGTCGGGGCAGCCGTGGCCGTACATGGCTGGATGGCGGGCAGGGGCTGGCACTCAGTGTTGTGCTGGACGGCACACAGGCCGGGCCGGAAGCGCTGGGGGGCTGGCCTTTTGTTGCGTCCCTCGGGTTTTATGATGGGCTTTTACGTGCGCAGCCTGCTGCCCGGCCCCACCTCATGATCAAATGGCCGAACGATATCCTGCTGGACGGGTGCAAGATGGGGGGTATCCTCATCGAGCGGGAGGGATCTTACGTTCTTGTTGGCCTTGGGGCCAATCTTGTTTCGGCTCCTGATCCGGGCGTGCTGGAGCGCACGGTGGCCTGTCTTGCGCAATGTGGTTCAGTCCCGGATGTGGAGGTTGTGGCCCGGTATGTGCTGGACGCGCTTGCGTTCTGGTCTGATCAATGGCGGCAGAAAGGCTTTGCCAGCATTTGCGCCGCCTGGCTGGAAAGGGCGCATCCTGTTGGGACCCCCCTTGTCGTTCAGGGCGGGACTACTTATGAGAAAGGGCTCTTTGCAGGTCTGGCACCAGATGGCCGCCTGCTGCTGGACACGGAAGGTGGCATGAAGACCATCGCAACAGGGGATATTCTGCTTATGGAAAAGGGCGCATAGGCGTGCTACTTGTCATTGATGCAGGGAATACCAATGTTGTATTTGCTGTACACGACGGCGAAAAATGGCGTGGTGTATGGCGGATTACCATGCAGCCCCAGCGGACTTCGGATGAATATGGGGTGTGGCTGCAAGCGCTGCTGAAAACGCAGGGTCTGGCCTCTGATGATATTGAAGGGGCTGTTATCGGTACGGTGGTGCCCGCAGCCCTGTACCATTTGCGCACTTTATGCCGCCAGTGGTTTGCTGTAGAGCCATTGCTGGCCTCCGCCCGGCTGGACTGGGGGTTTGCCATCAAGATGGACAACCCCGATGAAGTCGGGGTGGACCGTCTGCTCAACGGTCTTGCCGCCCATTACACCTATGGGGGTCCGTTGACGGTTATAGATTTTGGAACGGCCACCACGTTTGATGTGGTGGATCAGGAGGGAAGTTACTGTGGCGGTGTTATTGCGCCCGGCATCAATCTGTCGGTCGAGGCATTGCATCAGGCTGCGGCAAGACTTCCCCGTATTGGTATTGGTCGCCCCGTAGGGGAATCCGCTATTGGGCGGAATACAGTTGCAGCCATGCGCTCAGGTGTGTTCTGGGGGTATGTAGGATTGATCGAGGGGATCGTTGAGAGGATCCGCCGTGAAGTGGGGCCTTCCATGAAGGTGCTCGCAACAGGTGGTCTGGCTCCGCTCTTCTCGGAAGGGACAACGGTCTTTGACCATGTGGATTCAATGCTGACCCTTAACGGGTTGCGCTTGCTGGCGGGGCGGAACCCCCTGCCAAAACTGACAGTAGAACGAGATTTTTTGGCTGAAGGATAATCGGATAATATGACTGAACAGAACGGCGATCTGGCCTTTCTGCCCTTGGGCGGAACGGGTGAGATTGGCATGAACCTCAACCTGTATCGTCAGGGCGATACATGGTTGGCGATTGACTGTGGCATTGGCTTTAGCGGGAATGACACCCCTGAAGCGGAAATTCTGGTGCCCGACCCCGTTTTTATCGTAGAGCGCCGGAACAAGCTGGCCGGGCTGGTCATTACCCATGCACACGAGGACCATATTGGTGCCGTGGCGCATGTGTGGCCCATGCTGCAATGCCCTGTTTACGTCACTCCGTTTGCAAGTGCCGTACTGCGCCGCAAGCTGGCTGAAGCCCGCCTGATGGATGTGCCGATCCGTGTGATCATGCCCGGTGCGCGCTTTAATGTGGGACCGTTCGACATCGAGTTCGTGCCGGTTACGCATTCCGTGCCGGAAGCTCAGTCCATGGTCCTGCGTACTCCGGCGGGGATTGTGGTTCATACAGGGGACTGGAAGTTTGACCCCGAACCGCTGGTTGGTCCCGCAACAGACCTGAACCGCCTTGCCGAAATTGGTGAGGAAGGCGTTCTTGCGCTGGTGTGCGACAGCACGAACGTGATGAAGCCCGGCCCTTCGCGCTCCGAGTCCGAAGTGCGTGTGAGCATGACCGAACTGGTGGCAAGCCTTAAGGGACGCATTGCCGTGACCTGCTTCGCCTCTAACGTGGCGCGGGTGGAAACCATTGCCATGGCTGCACAGGCTGCGGGCCGTACGGTTGTACTGGTCGGGCGTTCGCTGCGTAATCTGGATACGGCTGCGCGTGAGTGCGGTTATCTGTCCGGTGTTCTGCCGTTCCTGAGCGAGCAGGACGTGAACGATGTGCCTGATGACCAGCTACTCATGATCATCACGGGCAGCCAGGGCGAGCCGCGCTCGGCTCTGTCGCGTATTTCCATGGATGTGCATCCCAATATTTCCCTCGGGGAAGGGGATACGGTCATTTATTCCAGCCGCATGATCCCGGGTAATGAACGGGCGATCATGGCGGTGCAGGATAATCTGGCAAAGCGTGGCGTTAAGGTCATTACCGACCGTGAACATTTTGTGCATGTTTCGGGCCATGCCACGGGTGGTGACGTGCAGAAGATGTATGAACTGCTCAAGCCCCAGCATGTGGTGCCGGTGCATGGCGAATGGCGGCATCTGACTGCACAGGCCGCTCTGGCACAGGAAATGGGTATTACTCCCGTTCTGCTGGAAGATGGTGATATTCTGCGCCTTTCTCCGGGCAAACTGGAAGTGGTGGATACCGCCCCCACAGGTCGCCTTGCGCTGGACGGCAACCGCCTGCTGCCCATGAATGGTGGCGTGCTGGCAGCCCGCCGCAAAATGCTGTTCAACGGCATTGTCATTGGCAGCTTTGCTGTGGATGACGAAGGCTTTGTTATTGGCGACCCCAAGGTGAGTGCGCCCGGCCTGCTGGACCCGGATGATCTGGAAAGTGTGCGTGTGCGCGAGGAATTCGCCAACGCGCTGGACGTGATCCCCGATGAACTGCGCAGCGAGGACGGAGCTTTCCGCGAGGCTGCCAAAACCGCCCTGCGTCGCGCCCTTGGCCGCAAGCTGCAAAAGCGCCCGCTGGTGGATGTGCACGTGCTGCGCGTATAAGGCGTTTTATATACCGACGAACAAGAAAGCCCGGTCCTGCCGGGTTTTCTTTCGTTCAGGGCTGTTTTACAGCTTGATAACAGATAACACAGGCATGCCTCTTTTTTGCCGGAGGCACGCCCCATACAAGGCTGAATGCACATGCGTCTTTCGCGCAGCTTTCTTCCCACCCTCAAGGAAAATCCGGCAGAGGCGCAGATCGTCTCTCACAGGCTCATGCTGCGCGCGGGGCTGATCCGCCAGACGGCTTCGGGCATTTATGCCTGGCTGCCAGCCGGGCTTAAGGTGCTGCGCAACATCAGCCAGATTGTGCGTGAAGAGCAGGACCGGGTGGATGCGCAGGAAGTGCTTATGCCTACCTTGCAGTCCGCAGATCTGTGGCGTCGCTCCGGCCGTTACGATGCGTACGGGCCGGAAATGCTGCGTATTCAGGACCGCCACAAGCGCGAACTGCTATACGGACCAACCAATGAGGAAATGGTGACAGACCTGTTTGGTCAGTCAGTGAAATCCTACAAGGATCTGCCGCAGGTTCTGTACCACATTCAGTGGAAGTTCCGTGATGAAATGCGCCCCCGCTTTGGCGTGATGCGTGGCCGCGAATTTCTGATGAAGGACGCCTACAGCTTTGATGTGGATTACGCATCTGCCGTAGCCACCTACCGGCGCATGATGCTGGCTTACCTGCGCACCTTTCAGCGTCTGGGCGTACGCGCTGTACCCATGCGGGCCGATACGGGGCCAATCGGTGGGGAACTGAGCCACGAATTCCTTATTCTGGCCCCAACGGGGGAAAGTGGGGTGTTCTATGATGCCGCACTGGAAGATCAGGACTGGCTGGACGAACCCGTGGACACCAGCAGCCCCGACGCGCTGGAAGCCTTCTTCAACCGTGTGACCACGCCTTATGCCGCCACGGATGAAATGCATGATACGGCAGCATGGGACGCCGTGCCCGATGCCCAGAAGCGCGAAGGCCGCGGCGTTGAGGTTGGTCATATTTTCTACTTTGGTACCAAATACACGGAATCCATGGGGGTGAGTGTTAGCGGTGCCGACGGTGCGCAGTTCTTCCCCGAAATGGGGTCCTACGGCATTGGGGTCTCCCGCCTTGCCGGGGCTATTATTGAAGCCTGCCACGACGAAAACGGCATTATCTGGCCTGATTCCGTCGCTCCTTTCCGCGCTGCCATCCTGAACCTGAAGTCCGGTGATGCGCTGTGTGATGAGATGTGCGAGCGGATTTACGCGAAAGCGCCAGAAGCATTCCTGTATGACGACCGGTCCGAACGGGCCGGTGTAAAATTTGCCGATGCCGATCTGATGGGCCATCCGTGGCAGATCGTGGTTGGCCCCCGCGGCGCCAAGGAAGGTCGGGTGGAACTTAAACGCCGCGCCACAGGGGAACGGCAGGAACTGAGCGTGGATGAAGCGCTGGCTCTGGTTCTGGCAGGCTGATCGCCATGTTCGGTCCCTTCGAGCGTGCGGTGGCTGGCCGTTATCTCCGCGCGCGGCGTGGGGAGCGGTTTGTTTCCATCATCGCCATATTTTCTCTGGTTGGTATTGCGCTGGGTGTTGCAACGCTGATCATTGTCATGGCGGTGATGAACGGTTTTCAGGCCGATCTTATGGGCCGTATTCTGGGCCTCAACGGGGACCTGACCATTTATGGCGCAGGGCGCACCATCTCCCAGTATGAGGATGTGGCGCAGGAAGTCCGCTCTGTTCCCGATGTGCTGAGTGCCACACCCATTATAGAAGGGCAGGTGCTGCTCAGTGCCGGGTCTTACAGTGCCGGTGGTGTGGTGCACGGCATTACGGCTCAGGGCCTGCACGACCTTACTGCGGTCAGTTCCTCCCTTGTCGCGGGGTCTCTGGACCAGTTTGGTCAGGGGGATGACTCCATTGTGGTCGGCGTAACCATGGCCGAGCGGGCAGGGCTGTCTATTGGTTCGCGCCTGACGCTGGTTTCACCCGAAGGGGCCGCCACCGCTTTTGGCACGGTACCGCGTGTGCGCTCATACCGTGTGAGCGCGATTTTTGACGCCGGGGTGAATGACTATAATTCCAGCGTTGTGTTCCTGCCCATGCACGCCGCTCAGGTATACTTCCAGATGCCGGGCAAGGTGACGCAGATTCAGGTCGCCACAAAGGATGCGCAGCATGTGCGTCCGGTTACTCTGGCCATTGTCAGGGCTGTGGATGATCCGGGTTTGCGGGTGCTGGACTGGACAACGGCCAACAACGCATTGTTCGGGGCCGTGCAGGTGGAACAGAACGTGATGTTCCTGATCCTGACCCTGATTATCGTTGTGGCGGCGTTCAATGTCATTTCTTCCCTGATCATGATGGTCAAGGACAAAACGGCCGACATTGCCGTGCTGCGCACCATTGGGGGCAGCCGTGGCGCCATTATGCGTATTTTTCTGATGTGTGGGGCATCGGTAGGTGTCACAGGCACGGTGGCGGGGACGGCACTGGGCATTGTGTTCTGCATGAATATTGAGCGCATCAGGCAACTGCTGCAAAGCCTGACGGGTACAAACCTGTTTAACCCGGAGGTGTATTACCTCGAACACCTGCCAGCCAAGCTGGAATGGGGGCAGGTTGGCGAGGTAATTGGCATGGCGCTTCTGCTTTCGCTTCTGGCAACATTGTATCCAGCCTGGCGCGCAGCCAGAACAGACCCGGTCGAGGCGCTACGTCATGAATGATACTGCGGTGCTCCGCCTTAAGGGCGTTCAAAAAACCTATCGCAGTGGGGAGCATGATGTGCTGCCCATTTTGCAGGGGGCGGATTTTACCCTGAATGCGGGGGAAATCGTGGCGCTTGTTGCGCCATCGGGTACGGGTAAGTCCACGCTTTTGCATCTGGCTGGTCTGCTGGATACGCCGGATGCGGGAGACATTATTATTCGTGGGCAATCGACCAGCACCATGGCCGATGCCGGGCGCACAGCCCTGCGGCGGGATGAGATCGGGTTTGTGTACCAGTTCCATCATCTGCTGGGGGAATTTACCGCGCGGGAAAATGTGGTTCTGCCGCAAATGATCGCAGGGGTGCCCAAGCGGGTAGCCCGGAAGGAAGCTGAGCGCCTGCTGGAGATGTTTGGCCTCGCCCACAGGGTGGACCATCTGCCGGGCAAGCTTTCTGGTGGGGAGCAGCAGCGTGTGGCTATTGCGCGCGCGCTGGCTAATGCACCCTCCCTGCTGCTGGCGGATGAGCCTACTGGCAACCTGGATGTGCATACGGCAGACACAGTGTTTACCGAACTGCTGGAAGCCGTGCGCAAGCGCGGTCTGGCCGCACTGGTCGCAACCCATAATGAGGAACTTCTGCCGCGCATGGACCGGGTTATAACCCTGCGCGATGGCAAGCTTGTTACGCGCTAGAAGACATGCTGCATAAAGCGGCATTCCCCTGCGCTAAGGGGAATGCCGCTTTTTTGTTTGCAGGTTTATCCCGCAGGTAGCAAAGCCCGTTCAACCGCATTGCGCACGCGGGCAGAGGTAGGCTTTGTTATGGAGGAAAACCACGCAACAGGCTGGCCGTTACGCCCGATCAGATATTTGAAGAAATTCCATCTGGGGCGTGCCAGAAAGCCCAGCTCTGTATCCAGCCATTTAAACAGCGGTACGGCGTTCTGGCCTTTGACAACGCTGCGCGCTGCCATGGGGAAAGCAACGCCGTAGTTCTTCTGGCAGAATGTTGCGATGTCTTCCGATGTGCCGGGTTCCTGCTGTCCAAAGTCATTGCTGGGAACGCCAATCACCACCAGCCCGGCTTTGTGGAACTGTGTCCATAAAGCCTGCAACCCTTCATATTGCGGGGTAAACCCACATTTGGAGGCAGTGTTCACGATCAGGATGGGTTGGCCCTTGTAGGCACTCAGATCAATGCTGCTGCCATCGAGTGCGGGTAAGGTAAAATCGTATATGCTTGTTGCCAAGGTGCTGCCCTTTTGCTGCTTTTGTGGCAGGTAAGGCATCCTGTGTAGCGCACCACAAGAGAAGGAGCGAGATGTTATGCTGTCTGCAAGTAGTGGGTGGAAGCCTGCTGCCCTGTTCCGGGTTCTTGTGCCAGACTTCCACCACATCTTGTGCGCGGCAAGATCGTGTTCTGCTTTTTGTTGTTCATTATGTTGAACTCGATCCCGTATGTGGAATATGAAGATATGAGCCTCTCCTGTCAACATGGAAAATAAGAATAACATGTCCAAATCGCAGGATACGGTTCCCGCTCTACGCAGGGCCGTTCGTATACTTGATATGGTCAAGGATGCCGCCAAACCGCCTCTGGCGGCAGATGTGGCCCGCCAGCTCGATTTACCGCGCAGCAC
Source organism: Acetobacter fabarum (assembly GCF_040702925.2). Classification (GTDB taxonomy): domain Bacteria; phylum Pseudomonadota; class Alphaproteobacteria; order Acetobacterales; family Acetobacteraceae; genus Acetobacter; species Acetobacter fabarum_B. The sequence goes on from NZ_JBFCXX020000002.1 coordinate 255,128, forward strand.
GGTCCATGGTCTGCTGGCTGTTATGCAGGAGCTGGGGCTGCTGGAAAAAACAGTCACGCAGGGGTACCGGCTGGGAACACGTCTGCTTGATTGGGCAGGCGATGTTACGGAAAAGCGGGATCTGGTGAGCGAGTTCTACCATGTCCTGGAGACTCGCTCGGATCTGGAGGCCTTTACCGTTACCCTCACCATGCTGGAGGGGGCCGAGGTCGTGTATGTGGCCTGCCGTAACAGCGCGACCGTACTGGGGGCGTCCTTCAGGGTGGGGATGCGCCTGCCTGCCATATTTACGGCCACAGGCAATGCCATGCTGGCTGGTATGGATGATGCCTCCTTCCGGGAATGGCTGGCCCTGCACCCTGTCACGACATGGCCCCAGCCCCTGACGCCCAACGGCATATGCTCGGTGACAACGCTGGTGCGCGAAATTGCCGAAATCAAGGATCGCGGGTATGCGGTGGATGACGAGCAGGTGCATGACGGGCTGTGGTGCTTTGGCGCGGCTGTCAAAGACCATTCAGGGCGTGCACTGGCCGGAATCGGGATCAGCCTGCCGCAGGCGGAGCTGGGGCGGTACAGCGTTGCGCGTCTGGGGGGTGTTGCCTCCCGTCTGGCAGAGGCTGTTTCCTTCCGGCTTGGTTATCGCGCGGGATAAGGGTTTGCCTGCGGGCGGAGTGGAACAGAACATGCGTCTTGCTGCTATGCGGGCTGGAATAATGAACCGGAAAAACATGTGCCGCCGCCCTATGCGCGGTATTGCCGTGGGCATGGTCCTTGGCATGCTGCCGCTGGCCTTTTGTCCTGCCGGGCTACAGGCCCGTGCGGAGGGAGGCGTTGTGCAGACCACAGCCCGGTACCTGATCAATATGCATGGTCTGCATGTGTTAACTGCCAATGTTGGCTACAGGTTGGGGATCAATGCCTATAGCGGCATTGCACAGGTTCAGACTGCGGGTTTTTTTGGTCTGTTCGTCCAGACCGATATGCGGATGCAGGGCTCTGGCCAGTTTCTGGCCAACGGGCAGGCTGAACCTGCACAGTATGACAGCGCAGGCACCTATAACCATGAGCAGAGTCACCTGCATATGACGTATCAGGCGGGTGTACCGCAGATTACGGTGCAGGAGCCTCCCATAGGCACCCGGGAAAAGGTAACCCCCGAAGACCGGGCAGGCGCGCAGGATATTGTCGCCCTGCTGGTTGGGCTGGTGCACCAGATGCAAACCCATAACCGTTGTGATGAATCTTCCCAGAAACTTTTCGATGGCCTGCGCCTGAGCGTGCTGAGCCTGCGTAATACGGGGGTGGAGCGGCCGCCTTCCAGCGCGTCCCGTGCGTGGGGGAACGAATCCGTGACCTGCAATTTTGTTTTGCAGCAGGTCAAGGGATTTACGGCCAATGGGCAGTTCAGCAAACTCAGACAGCCACAGATTGGTCGGGTCTGGTTTGAGAACATTCCCAACATAGGCATGTCGGTTGTCAGGCTGGAAGTAGAGCACCCCAAAATGGGGCATATTGTCATGCGGCTGGATGAAACACCAAAGCAGGTACCCTGAGCTGCAAAAATAAAGGCTGGCTCCCTGATGATAAAGGAGCCAGCTTTTAAAGCATGGTTATTCCACCGTTACCGATTTTGCCAGATTGCGCGGCTGGTCAACATCCGTCCCTTTGAGCACGGCAACCTCATACGCCAGCATCTGTACCGGAATGGTTTGCAGGATTGGTGCTACAAAATCGTGCACTCGCGGGAGCACTACAATCTGCTCGGCAATGGCGGAAACACGTTCTGCTCCCTGCGTGTCGGTAAAGACCAGCAGGCGGCCGCCACGGGCTTTTGCTTCCTGCAGGTTGGACAGGGTTTTGTCGAACAGCGGTGTGGAAGGCACGCTGGCAACAATAGGTACGGTGCGGTCAATCAGGGAGATGGGTCCGTGCTTCATTTCCCCCGCCGCATAGGCTTCGGCATGGATATAGGAAATTTCTTTCAGCTTGAGCGCGCCCTCCATGGCTACGGGGAACATGCTGCCCCGACCGAGGTAGAGGACGTCGCGGGCTTCGGCTACAATAGCTGCCATGTGCCGGATGGCATTCCCCTGATTGAACACTTCCGCCGCACGGCTCGGCAGGTCCATGAGTGCTGCGACCAGTTCTTCTTCCCTCAAAGGGTCCAGTGTGCCACGGGCCCGGGCGGTGGCAATGGTCAGGCAGGCCAGTACGGTCAGCTGCGCGGTAAAGGCTTTGGTGGAGGCAACTGAAATTTCCGGGCCCGCCACGGTTCCCAGCATCACATCGCTCTCACGCGCCATGGTGCTGTGTTCCACATTGAGAACAGAGAGAATGTGGATGGCTTTTTCACGCAGGCTGCGCAGGGCTGCCAGCGTGTCCGCTGTCTCCCCGGACTGGGAGATCAGCAGGCCAAGGGAACCTGCGGTCAGGGGCGGGTCGCGGTAGCGCATCTCGCTCGCGACATCAATATCAACCGGCAGGCGGGCAATTTCTTCCAGCCAGTAGCGGCCAACCATTCCGGCGTAAAAAGCCGACCCACAGGCGGTTATGACCGCACGGGGCACCGTGGCAAGGTCAAACGGCAGGTCTGGCAGCACAACCTTGCGCGTTGCCGGGTCGATCATGCGCTGGAGGGTCTGCCCGATGACCAGAGGGTGTTCGTGCAGTTCCTTTTCCATGTAATGGCGGTAGCCATCCTTGCCAATGGAGCCTGCGGTCAGGGCGGTAATCTGCACCGGGCGCTCAAGGGGCGTGCCATCAAAGGTCATGAACTCGGCGCCCTGCGAGGTAATCACCACGCAGTCGCCATTTTCCATATAGGTGATGCGGCGGGTCAGGGGAGCCAGTGCGAGGGAATCCGAACCAAGGAACAGTTCATCATCCCCAAAACCTACGGCGAGTGGTGCGTTGTTGCACGCCCCGATCATGAGCCCTTCATGCCCTGCAAAAATCATGGCAACGGCGTATGCGCCATCCAGACGTTTGAGTGCTTTAAGGGCTGCTTCCTTGGGGGGCTGGCCCTGTTGCAGATGGTAATCCACCAGCAGAGCAATGGTTTCGCTGTCGGTTTCGGTTTCAAACACCTGACCGGCGGCTTCAAGCTCCTTACGCAGGGTTTCAAAATTTTCAATAATGCCGTTATGCACAATGGCCACACGGGCTGTGCCGTGGGGGTGCGCATTGCAGGTGGTGGGGGCACCGTGGGTGGCCCAGCGTGTGTGGCCAATGCCGGTTTTGCCCGCGAGGGGGTTCTGCTCCAGCAGTCTGGCCAGATTATCCAGCTTGCCAGCCGCCCGGCGGCGCTCTACGCGCCCATCTACCAGAGTGGCAATGCCTGCGGAATCATACCCACGGTATTCCAGCCTGCGCAGGCCTTCGAGCACAATGGGGGTTGCATGGCGTAACCCGACAACGCCGCATATTCCGCACATCAGCCGTTTTCCTTTTTTGCCTTCAGGGCGTCTTTGAACAGTTTGCCACGTTCCGGTTTGGTGGTCTGGCGCGCGCGCGCCAGAGCCAGCGCATCCTGCGGCACATTGTTTGTAATGGTGCTGCCTGCTGCGATCAGGGCGTTATCACCAATCTCGACAGGGGCAACCAGTACGGAGTTGGAGCCGACAAACGTATTTTTGCCGATGGATGTGGTGTGTTTGAACACGCCATCATAGTTGCACACAATGGTCCCGGCCCCGATGTTGGACTGCGCGCCAACCTGTGTATTTCCTAGATAGGACAGATGGTTGACTTTAACACCCGCACCCAGCTCGGCACTTTTGAGTTCAACAAAATTGCCAACCCGCGCGTTTTCGCCAATTATAGTTTCTGGCCGCAGGCGGGCATATGGGCCAATGACTGCGCCCGAATGCACCTCGCACCCTTCAAGGTGGCTGAAGGCGCGAATAACAGCACCTTCATGCACAACAACGCCGGGGCCGAACACAACATTGGGTTCGACCAGCACATCGGCGGCTAGTTGGGTGTCTGTCGCCAAAAAGACTGTCTCGGGGGCGACCAGCGTTACCCCGTTGTCCATGGCGTTCTGGCGGAGACGCTTTTGCAGGGCGGCTTCGGCCTGAGCCAGTTCGCTGCGGGAGTTCACTCCACGCAGTTCATCCTCCGCGGCCTCAACCGCACGAACCTGTGTGTGCTCGGCCACAGCCAGATCCACCACATCGGTCAGGTAGAACTCACCTTTGGCGTTGTCATTGCCTACAGCTTTCAGCCAGCGGCGGAAGTCTGCGGCATCGGCACATAAAACACCCGCGTTGCACAGGTCTATGGCGCGCTCCTCGGGTGTTGCATCCGACCATTCCACAATGCGTTCCACATTGCCTGCGCGGGTAACCACCCGGCCGTAGCGGGCTGGGTCTGCCGGGCGCATGGCCAGAAGGGCCAGACCGACATCGGGTTTGCGCCGCTCATCCAGCAGAGCGGTCAAGGTCTGGGCAGAAATAAGCGGGTTATCTGCGTACAGAACGGCCACATCGCCATCACCAAACCACTGTACCGCCTGAAGAGCCGCATGGGCCGTGCCAAGCCGTTCGTGCTGGATGACTACGGGGTAGGGGGCGGCAACGTCCGCCACATCTGCCATTTCCGGCCCGATAACCACAACCAGACGATCAAAGACCTCGGCCGCGTTGCGAAGCAGGTGGGCCAGCATGGGGCCGCCCGCAAGATGTTGCAGGGCTTTGGGGCGGGAGGATTTCATGCGGGTGCCTAGCCCTGCGGCCAGAAGAACCGCTGTGGCAGGACGGAATGCTGGATCAGACGTCATAAATGATGCGGTAAGCCAAGCTCCGGCGTGTGTCAAACATCTCGCTTATGGAAAAACTCCATGCCAGTATCATAAAAGTTTTCTAATATTTACGAGGCGGAGGAACGGAATGTCTGCTTTGCGTCTGGCTGTGTTCGATATGGACGGTACTTTGCTGGATTCCTTGCCGGATCTGGCGGAATGCTGCCGCGAAATTCTGGCTCAATGTGGCTTGCCATTGCTGTCCGATACACAGGTGCGCGGCATGATCGGCAACGGCGTGCAGGTACTGGTGGAACGGGCCCTGCACGCCAGCGTGGAGCAAAAAGCAAAAGAAAGCGGGACGGCCCCAGCCATACCTTTTTCCACGGAGGAGGCGGTCAGCCGTTTTATGGCGGCTTACACGCCCCGTGCCACCCGGTTGTCCCGCCTGTTCCCCGGTACGGAGGAGGCCCTGCACAGCCTGCGGGCGCAAGGGTGGCTGCTTGCAGTCTGCACGAACAAGCCGGAAAAAGCGGCACGCCGTATTCTTGCGGATTTTGAGCTAACCTCCCTTTTCGCTAGCGTGGGCGGAGGGGATAGCTTTGCTGCCCGCAAGCCGGATGCACGGCACCTGCTGGGCACAATTGCACAGGCCGGAGGGAGCGCGGCAAGCAGTGTGATGGTGGGAGATATGCCGCCTGATTATCTGGCGGCCGAAGGGGCGGGTTGTCCCTTTGTGTTCGCAGGTTGGGGTTATGGTGCGCCAGAACTGGCCCGTAGGGCCAAGGCATCAGCCCCCTGTATGGAAGATATCCCGGCCCTGCTGGATCGGGCTATGCCTGCCTGAAGATATGACGCCGGGGCTTTCCGGCACCCGGCCCGGTTTGGTTAATGCCCGTATTGCGCCTTCAGCACAGGTGCAAGTTGCTGGGCGAGAAGGATGTCGGCTTCCTTGTCCACATCCACAGCCGCGCGCCCATCCGATAGGGGAACCAGCTCGGCCTGTGCGCCGGTAAGGGCATAAATGCGGGCATACAGGGCCTGCGTGGATAGCCGCCCGGTGACCGCGCGGAGCAGAATGCCCAGCCCAAGAGTCCATGCGACCCGCAGAGGGTGTTTGCGGTTTTTTTCCACACTGCGCCACAGATCGGCCACCCGGGCCGAAACAGCGGTTTTGAAGTAAAACAGATTGCAGCCGGAAAACACCATGTCCGTCAGTCGGATATAGGTGCGCCTGGTCTGGGGAACACTTTGCTGGATGCTGCTCTGGGTGGCGACACCGACGGCAATATCGGTTTTATCGGCAGCGGTGTGGAGCAGTTCCTCCACCCATTCAGGCTGGAGCAGGGCATTGTCTGCTGTGGTTACCAGCAGCGGGGTGCCAAAATGTGCAAGACTGTCCAGTACGCTGGCACTTGGCCCTTCGGGGCGGGATGTCACAACCTGCACAGTGTCAGGTAAAATCCCGGCCAGAATAGCCGGGTCTTCCAGACAGACTACAATACGGGTAATGGCGGGCACGGCCTGTAGGGCGTGAACCACCCGCACAACCATTGGAACCCCGTCAATGGGTAGAAGTGCCTTGTGCGAGACACCTCCTGCAACAGCAACGGGGTCCGGCTTGCCGGGGCGTGTTCCGGCAAGCACCAGAGCGGTAATGGCGAGGGGTGTGTTCATGCTGTGCGTTTCTGATCCGGGCGGGCGCCATCGGGCCGGTCGCGTGGGGGAGCGCCAGTCAGCTTCATGACCCAGGGGTAGCGCGAGGCCTGTTCAACATCATATCCCAGATTGAACACGGTCGGGCTGCGCGGGCGTGCCTTGGCGTCCACGTAGTAGGAGCCCAGAACCCGGTCCACCACAAAGCTGGTAATGCCAAAATTACCATCTTCGTCATGGAAGTGGTGCAGCACGTGGCGGGCTTTCATGCGCTGGATCCAGGCTGAACGGGGCTTGTAGTTCAGATGCTGGATGCAGTGGAAAAACTCGTAAATGCAGGTAATGGCAATACCAGTGCTCAAGGCGGCTGCTGCCGTGGCAACGCCACCGATCAGGTAGCCAATGGGCAGGGTAATTACGGCAATGGTGGGCAGGGTCGTAACCGGCGCGCCAAACAGAACATCCAGCAGGTGCGGGTCCTGATGGTGGTCAAAATGGATGCGCTTCCACAGGCCGGCGGTCCATTTGTTTTTGTAAAGCAGGTGCCCGTGCAGAACATAGCGGTGCAGCATGTACCACACTATGGGGTAGACAAACACCACAGCCAGTATGGCGCTGAGTGTTTTGGGCCAGCCTGCAAAAAAATGGGCAGAGACAAACGCACTGGCAATGGCAAGGGCAAAGTACAGCAGAATGGTTGGATACGTCAGATAGGCGATCCACAGCTGCCGGAGATCCATTTTACCCAGGTCAAAACTGCGACCAGTCTTGAGGGAGGGGTTGTTCAGAGTTCCGCTCATCGTGTTTCGTTCCTCAGGAGCACAGTCAGTGATCCCAATGTAAAGATGATCAACGTGGGAACTGTTGCAACCGGAGGCGGGAGCAGACCGGCATTACCCATAGCCCGCAGCAGTCCCTGTACAACAATAAACAGCAGCCCAGCGCCCAGACACCATACTGGCAACCAACTGCGTGTCCCCGTTCGTGGAGGGATATAGATTACTGGCATTGCGATCAACAGCAGAACCAGCAGAGACGCCGGGCGCAGGAACCGTTCGATCAGCCCGGCCCGGAGGAAACCCGGGCTGGAATCCGAGGCAAGCTGCCCACGCAGCATGCCCAGAATGGTGGTGGTGGACAGTGGTGCATTCCCCGAAGACAGGCGAATAAAGTCCTGTGGCGCCAGAGTCGTGTGCCACGGCATGTCCGCCTGATGGTCCAGACGGTCAACCTTCTGGTCCTTGAGGTCCACGTCCAGCCCTTCCAGGTTATAAAGGGTCCAGCCGTGGGTGCCGCTGTAGTGGGCTGTTTGCGCATGCAGGGTCTTGCTCAGCATATGGTTGGCGTCACGCGTGTACACATCAACCGTGCCCAGTATGTTGCCACCATCGGCGACATGGCCAATATGGACCAAGCTGGTCCCTTCATGAAACCAGAAGGAATGTCCATCCTCCGGGGAGGGGTCGGTGCGATTCCACCAGGCGGCCAGCGCCTGCTCGGAGCGGGGGGTTATCTGATCGTCCAGTACAATACCTGCCAGTCCGAGCAGTAAAGTTGCGGGCACCAGATATTTGTATAACCCGAGTGTAGACAGGCCTGCCGCGCGGAGAATGGCTATTTCGCTGGCAAGGGTCATCTGCGTCAGCATCAGCAACGCACCAATGAGCGTGCTGAGCGGGAGTGCCCCGGACAGCAGGAAAGGCAGGCGCATGCAGGCGTAGTTGAAAATCCCCTGAAGACCCAGATGCCGTTGCAGGATGGGGGTTGTCTGTTCCAGCAGTGCCAGAATTTCCAGCATGCTGACCAGCACGCAACAGCAAAATACCACACGAAAAAGTAGGGCCCCGGACAGGTAGCGCAGCAGAACGTAACGCGGATTGGGTGAAGGTTTGCTCATATGCGGTTTTCTTTATGCCTGCCGGGTTCTGGCTGGCAGAGCCCAGCGCGCACGCCAGAGGAGAAATGTGCCCGAGCGATAAAGGAGCAGCGTCACGCACAGAGTGATAAACACAAAGGTTGGGGCCCATATGACCAGCACGGAGAGTTGCCGTGTTGCAACCATGCTGTGCCCGAACTGCAGGATATGGTCGAAACCGATCATGAGAATAAAGGCAATGGGCAGGCCCGTGTTGTTGCGCTGGCGCTTGCGGGCCATGGCCAGTGCGGTTGCAAGGAGCGGAATAAAGGGAATGGTCAGGCTGCGGGCAAGACGGAAATGCAGCTCCGACCACATATGCGGCTGCGAGATGCTACCATCCTGACGGACAATCTTGCTGATCAGTTCAGGGGATGTGAGTTCACGCTCATCGTCTCCGCGTTCGCGGAAGGGAGTGGTCTGGGAGGCGTGGGTCAGGTAGCGGGTGGAGTGCTGGAATGTTATCAGACTGGGAGGTTTATCGCCCGAATCCGAGACGATGACACCGTCCTCCAGTTCAAGCTGCACGGTACTGCCATCCGAGGCGATGCGGATATGGCCCGTGCGGGCGGTAATGTTCCGTTCCTGATGATCTGATGTATCGTGGATAAAGACGTTTTTCAGCTCTGACCCACTTTGGGTCACCTCCTCGGCAACAAGCGTGAGGTCAGAGGAGGGGCGGGCAAACATGCGTGGTTGCAGGCGCGGGGACCAGCCGGTGTGGCTGGCAAAATAGAACGCGGCCCGGAAGTCATACCGTGCATGAGGCTGGATAAACCCGTAAAGCAGGAAGGAAATAATACCCAGCCCCAGCCCCAGATGGATATAGGGCCGCGTGATTCGCAAAAGGGAGAGACCGCTGCTGTTGGTGGCGTCGATCTCCTCATTCTGGCTCATGCGGCGCATGACGGCAAAAACCGACACGCAAAGGGCGGCGGGTATGGCCAGCCCCAGATAATGGGGGAGCAGGGTGGTCAGCAGTTCAACAAACGTGCGTAGATTGTTGTTGCCTTCCGCCAGCAGGTTAAACAGAACCAGCAGGCGCTCAAGCAGAAGCGCCGTCATGACCACGGCCAAGGCAATGGTAAAGGGCGGAATAACCTGATTGATCAGGTAACGATCAAGCGTTGTAGGCCGGAGCCACTGGATAAAGCGGCGGATGGCGGGCGCGTTCAGCATGGAAAACGTCATACTGCGGTTTTTGGTAAATGGCGATGCAGTGAGTAAATTCTGCCTGCCTCACTGTCGTGCATAAAACCATCCGTACCAAGTGCCCTGCGCTGCACGGTAATATCCCATGTGTCAGGCTGGGCGGTAATGGTTATCCGGTTCCAGCCCGCCGCTTTCCGGGGGCTGCTGGGAATGTGGGATGCCGAGGTCGTGCCCAGAACAGGAATGGAAGTGCCCGGAATGGTGCATGCCGTGGCAAGGTGGGAGTGGCCATGCAGCACCAGTTCCGCTCCTTCGCGGCGCAGGACGTCCTGGAGCATGTTCAGGTCCGTCAGGCCCTTGCGGTTCTGGACCAGATGGGCGACCGGCGGGTGATGGAGCAGCACAACGCGGCATAACCCGGATTCGCCGAGTGTTCTGAGTGTCTGCCCCAAAAGCTCCAGTTGCCGCCCGCCCGTTCTGCCCGTTGCCATGAAGGGGAGGGAGGGCACTGCCGTATTCACCCCGATCAGGGCCACATGGTCCTGCACAAGAACGGAGGGGGCCCTGCTATTCTCACCCATATGGAGCCACGGTGCCCACAGGGTGCGTTTTTCCAGATTTTTTTCCCGTATCAGAGCTTCATGGTTACCCGGCACAAGCAGCGTGGGGGGAAGATTCTGCTCTTTTAACCAATGTTCCGCAGCCCGGAATTCGGACAGGAGACCCAGATTGGTCATATCCCCTGTAATGGCGACCAGTGCGGGGTGAGCCTGCCTGATGTCTTGCATGACCTGTAACAGCGGTGCCGGGGTATGCAGATGCCTGCGACGGTAAAACCAGCTTAACAGGCTCAACACGCGTTTAAAACGCCATTCCCGCCACGTGGGCAGGCCAGCCAGAGGTAGATGTGGGTCGGAAAAATGGGCAAGAAGAACGCTGGCCAAGAAAATCAGGTCTCCAGTCAGAGGCGTCGCCAGCGTACAAAATGTGACAAGCGCGCGCTGGCTCTTTATACCACTGAGCCGAGCCGGGGCAAAAGCACCGACCAGCAACTTGTGCATTATAGAGTACGTGAGTGCCCGATCATCTAGCCCTTATTTATAATCCGTTCAGCTGTAAAAACCTGAAGAATGGCCCAGACTACCTCCAGAGTATTCAGGCATTGCCCAATGTCCTGTTTTATGCGCCAGACACGTATGCCGCATTGCAGGGCGTTGTGGAGGAACTGCGTACACACAGGCCCTCCTGCATTGTGGTGGATGGGGGAGATGGTACGGTTGGTAAGGTTCTGAGCGTTCTGCATGCTTCTGGCTGGCCGCCGGAAGAGTGGCCGCCTGTTGCCGTTATTCCATCGGGGAATACCAACCTGATCGCTGCGGATGTCGGATATGGCAAACGTGGGGCGGAGGCGCTGCGTTGCCTGCAGGCCGAGTTACGCTCGGGGCAGGCGATGCACAAGGTCAAGCAGCGTCACCCGCTGGTTGTGCTGCGTACGGGGTATGAGGGAGCAGAAGTTCTTGGCTTTTTTGGCGGCATGGGGGCTTTTGGCCGGGGTATAAGCATTGCGCACCAGCCTGCGGTTCTCAACCGTTACGCGCATGATATGGCGGTTATAGCAACTTTGATCATGACAGTTATGCAGCTTTTGCTTCCCCGCCAGCGCGATGGCTGGTTGGCAGGGGCTGCTGCGCGTCTGACCTATGATGGCAAGGCCAGCAGTGTGCACAATCATTTTATGGTACTTTGCACAGCGCTGAACACGTTGCCCTACGGTGTCTGGCCGTTCTGGCGTGCCGGTGGTGCGTCGTGCAATGGCATGCATTATCTGGACGTGGCGGCATATCCGCCTTCTCTTCTGCGGGCGGTGTGGACATTGCTGCGTGGCAAGGCTCCGGAGTGGCTGCGTTGCTCCGCTGCTTACCAGAGTGGTGCCGTACAAACCCTCCAGATGCAGACAAACGAGAGTTTTGTGCTGGACGGCGAGATTCTGGAACCGGGCAACAAGACGGATTTTACCATTCAGGCAGGTCCGCCCGTCTCCTTCCTCTATGCGTAATGGCTGATACACATGGCTAATACCGAGCAGACAACCCGCAGGCAGGCCGTTGACCAGATCACACATATGCTGGCGCAGGAACTGGCTCTTCCCGTTGCTCCGGAAGTGACCCTGTTTGTGGAACAGATGCTGGGGCACGTGCGGCCTCTGGGGGTTCTGTTTTATGGATCGGGCCTGCGGGCCGGTCTTGATGAAGACACGCTGCTCGATTTCTACATTATTGTCAGCCGGCAGTCAGACTGGCCGCGCTCCGCTCTGGCCTGTGCGGCCAATGCGGTGTTGCCACCCAATGTGGAGTATCAGGAACTCGGAGTGGCAGGCCGTGCCATGCGCGCCAAAATTGCCATTCTTACCTTGGCGCAACTGCATGAACTGACCGGATTTTCCACTTTGAACACCACGGTTTGGGCGCGGTTCTCCCAGCCTGTCAGGCTGGTCTGGAGTAACAACGCACAGGCTGCGCAGGCCATTACCCACTGCATCGTGCGCGCCAATGTCACGGCGGCAAAATGGGCGGCATTTCTTGGTCCGCTCAAGGCTCCATACAGAGCATTCTGGGATGCTCTGTATGCCAGTACCTACAAAGCAGAGTTACGCGTTGAAAACGGGCAGCGAAGCAGCAGTCTGGTTGACGCCAATCTGGAGCGGTACGAGCATAGTCTGCTCCCGTGCTGGCAGGCTGCGGGCATACCGTTCAGAACGGAGGGAGGGGAGGTCTTGCCCCTGCTCACTGCTGAACAGAAAAACAAGGCCCAGCGCCAATGGCGACTCAGAGCGCGGCTGGGGCGCCCGCTGAATATCCTGCGCCTGATCAAGGCGGTTTATACATTTAAAGGAAGTGCCCGCTATGCCGTGTGGAAAATCCGGCGGCATAGCGGAATAAACATTACCCTTAGCCCGTTTGCGGAAAAACATCCGCTGCTGGCCGCTCCGCCAGTGCTGTGGAGGCTCTGGCGGCAAGGGGCCTTCAGGCAGGGTGCGTAATGTTACGTGGCTTCCGGCTGGAGCGGTACACCACACTCCACGGCAGCCTGACCAAAAATGGCAAGGGCCTGATCAATCTGTGCCGCTGTATGCGTTGCCATAACGGAGCAGCGCAGCAGAGGGCGTGAATCCGGCGTTGCCGGAGGCAGGCTGAGATTGACGTAAACCCCAAGCTCAAGCAGCCGGTTCCACATGGGAATGGCCTGCTCGACCGTTTCCAGCGTTACGGCAATAACCGGGCTGACCCGCTTGCTGGCGTTAAGGCCAAGTCTGGTAAAGCCTGCATGCAGGTGGGCGGCATTGTCCATAAGCTGGCGGCGCAGCTCTGGCTGGGCAATCATGTCCTCAAGAGCAGCCCCTGTTGCTGCAATCACTTCCGGGGGGAGTGAGGCAGTAAACATGTAAGGGCGGCAGTTCAGGCGCACGAGTTCCAGCTCAGGGTGGTCGGATACGCAGTAACCGCCAACCGTGCCCAGACTTTTGGAAAAAGTGCCAACAATAAAGTCAACATCCGCTTCCACACCTTCGGCTTCGGCCGCACCGCGCCCGTGCTCGCCCAGCACACCAAAGGAGTGGGCTTCGTCCACCATAAGGTATGCGCCGGTTTCACGCTTGACGGCGGCAAACTCGGCCATGGGGGCCACGTTGCCGGTCATGGAGTAAATGCCCTCCACAACAATCAGCTTGGCGCTGTTGGGTGCATCCAGCCGCTTGAGACGCTTGTACAGATCATCCGGGCTGTTATGACGGAAGCGGATCACCTGCGCCGCACTCAGGCGGCTGCCATCGTAGATACTGGCATGGCTGTCGGCATCCAGAATCAGATAATCGTCTTTCCCGGCCAGGGCGGAGATCATGCCAAGGTTAGCCTGATACCCGGTGGAGAACACCATGGCGTCCCGCCGTTTGAAAAAGTCAGCTATCTTGCGTTCCAGATGGCGGTGGAGCGACTGTGTTCCATTGGCAATGCGGGAGCCGGTTGTGCCAACACCACAGGTTTCTGCCGCTGCCTGTGCGGCCTTGATGGCGCGCTCGGACTGGCTGAGACCCAGATAGTTGTTGGTACCAAAGAGCAGGGTTTCACGCCCCTCTATAATCCCGACAGTGGAGGAAACCGGCTTTTCAATGACAACGGCAAACGGGTTGCGCCCGCCAGCCGCCACAACAGAGCCCAGAGCGCCCGCAAGGCCCTCGAATTTGGAAAACAGTGACGTCATCCACGTTTACCCTTTGTTCTTCAGGTCAACAATGCAGGCGGCCAGATCATTGATCGTGCGAATATCCGCCAGTTTGTCGAGCGGAACAGAGACGTCCAGACTATCTTCCACTTCCATGACAAAGTTCATGACTGCGAGAGAGTCAAATGCCAGATCTTCCATGATCTTGCAGTTGCCGTCGATGTCGCGCGGGACTTTGGGATTGGCAAGAAGCTTTTGGATGATCAGCGCGGAAACGCTTTCAACGGTTTCGCTCATGTCGGGTCCTTCATCCTTTATGGCATTTATATCAAGCCGAGCTTCCGCCCGCCGTGGCCGCCTTATGAGAGAAAAAACCAGATTTGACTAGCCTCTCACTCACAGGCGCCTTTTCTCCCGTGCTTCAGGCGACTTCGGGCTGCTGGGCAAAAGCGCCGTTCACATACATTGTGCGGGCTTTGGCGCGGGTCAGCTTGCCAGAAGAGGTCTGCGGCAGCGTATGAGGGGGAACCAGCACAACCATAACATCAACCCCATGCAGTCTGCGGAACAGGCTGGCCGTTTCGGCGCGTAGGGCTTCACGGGCTTCGGGGTTGGTGGTGCGGCACTGGATCAGCGCCACGATTTCTTCCTGATTGTCTTTTTCAAGGGAAAAAACAGCCACGTCACGGCTACGCAGGGTGGGAATGTGGGTTTCAGCCGACCATTCCAGATCCTGCGGCCAGATGTTGCGGCCGTTGATGATAATCAGGTCCTTGGCGCGCCCTGTGACCACAATCTGGCCATTGAGCATGTAGCCCAGATCACCCGTGTTCAGCCACTTATCCTGATCCAGCACCTGTGAGGTTTCTTCGGGCATGCGGAAGTAGCCGGACATAAGGCTCGGGCCACGGACGTAAATGGTGCCAACCTCACGGTCTCTCAGCACAACGCCGTCGGGGTTGCGGACTTCCATGGCATGCTTGGGCAGTACTTTGCCACACACGACGAAGGTGCGCGACGGTGTGCCGGAGTTTGCCGGAGCCTGCGCAATCCCTTTGCTTTCCAGCAGGGACAGGTCAACCGTATCCGTTTCAATTCCGGTGTCGAGCGGGACAAAGCTGATGGCAAGCGTTGCTTCGGCCATGCCGTAGCTGGCAACAAAAGCTTTGGCGTTGAACCCGGCCGGGGCAAAGCGCTCGGCAAATTCCTGCAGGATATGGGCGCGGATCATGTCACCCCCAATCCCGGCAACCCGCCAGCGGGACAGGTCCAGACCGGGAGCCGCCGGGCGACGGGCGCACAGTTCATACCCAAAGGATGGACTGTAGGCGATGGTGCCGTGGTTACGGCTGATCAGGTCAAGCCAGACATGGGGGCGGCGCGCAAATTCACGCGTCGGCAGCAGGTCGACTGTCAACTGGCATGTCATGGGAGTCAGGAAGAAGCCTACAAGCCCCATGTCATGGTAAAGCGGCAGCCACGAAACGCAGCGATCACCGGTTTCGCGGACCTGCAGCCCGTCATGCGCGATGGCGGCCACATTGGCCATACCCGAACGCTGGGAGACACAGACTCCCATGGGAAAGCGGGTGCTGCCAGAAGAGAACTGAAGGTAGGAAAGCGCATCGGGGTCCACCGTGCCCAGTTCCACATCGGGCACGGGGCGGGCCATCAGTTCGCTGGGGGAGCCAGCAAAAACCAGACCAAGACCTTCTACAATGTCATCGGTCCAGCCTTCAATAATGGCCGGAATCACCACTGCGCTGGCCTGCGCACTGGTGATCATGCCACGCAGGGTAGTCAGGTAAGCGTCCTTGCCACCAAACGCGACGGGCAGGGGGAGGGGCGCTGCAACAAGGCCCGCATACTGGCAGCCAAAAAAGATGCGGGCAAAGTCGCCATCGCTTTCCGCGACAATGGCCACGCGGTCACCTGCCTGTAGCCCCATACCAAGCAGGCGTTTTGCGGTCTCAATAGCCTGTGTCCGCAGCACGCTGTAGGGCAGCGCTTCGAGCAGCGTGCCTTTGCCTGAATAGATATTAAACCCGGCCGTACCCTGTGCAGCATAATCCAGCGCATCTGGAAAAGTCGCAAAATCACCATAACGGCGCGGTTGCCCAGACGCGGAGGGAAGTGGCTGGAGTGTTGCTTCCGTGGTGGGGGCAGAGGCTGGGTTCATAAGGTTCATCAGTTGGCCATTCGAAGAAAATCAAAAAATGCGGCGGCGCCAACCGGCGCAGTAAGTTCGTCCCCCAGAAAGGTCGAACGTCAGGCGTATATAGTCTTTTTGTGGATTTATAAAAGTATCATGTAGAGAGGGAAGGCAGATCACTCCCTTTTTCGTGCATATTCCCCCTGCAATGGCAGGAGTTCGCAGCGTAGAAGGTGGAGGCGTGACTGGAGTATGCAGTCTTTTATAATAAAGTCAGCCAGAATAGATATTCTTGTTTAAATTCAACGAACTATGGAAATTTTCAGATAGTCGTTCCCGCAGGGGGCGTGTTTTCATATCAAATGACTGAGGCGGTCGCCCAGACAGGGGGGCGTATGATCCAGAACATCAGGAACCGTGAGGTTGCCAGAGCGTTAAAATGGTAGCGTTATCGGGATGCTGGTGGCTTTCTTGGGTATTTTGGATGCGAGAGATTTACGGGTACTGCTGGAAAGGGCGGTATCCCGTGCATAGAAGATATATGGAAACGTAAAGTAACAAATTGTGTTGACATGATGGGGTGAAACTCTCCTGCCTTCAGGAGGCAGGGCGGTTTTTTACGATTCCGATCCGTGCGTTTTCTGTCGTGTTTTCGTGGGTGCCTGATGGTGCAGGCAGAGGCCTGTTTCATACGGAGGATATGGGTAAAATCGACCTGAAAGAAAAATGTCATTTTTTTTGATTTCTGCTGTTGACGGTGTAGTGTTTGTGGGTATAGAAGCTGCTTCACCGAGACGAAGTGATCTTGGCGGTTTCGGAAGTTTCTGCTAAGGTTTTTGGCTCTTTTGGTCTTTGACAAGAGAATATGAGATAGAGAGGGATATGCTGACGGCGTGTTTTTCTGACTGAGGCCTTTTGGTTTTGGTTGGATGGACTGACGGTTATCTGTGGATGACCTGAGTTTGTTGGTATATCTTTTGATATGCGTTTTGACAGATGTTTCGAAT
>NZ_JBFCXX020000030.1:0-19157 GCF_040702925.2 Acetobacter fabarum
AGACAGTCTCTCGCAGACCGGAACATCATCGCCTGTATTCCGCCGAAGAAGAACAGGACATCAAAGCCACCTTACAACTGGCATCTGTATAAAAAGCGCCACCTCATCGAAAACATGTTCGCAAAGCTGAAAGACTGGCGACGGGTGGCAACACGATATGACCGGTGCGCTCATACCTTCATGTCCGTAATCCACATCGCAGCAAGCGTCATCTTCTATCTTAAAGAATGAGTCCTGAGCCTAGGAAGCGGAGGCAATACAGGGCCAGGTAAAGGAATAGAAGGCACAAAGAGAAAGACTTTTGATGGAAATTTAAACGTAAATGGTGTGGCGTCCGCCCTCATAGACCTGCAGAGCTCAACAAGCCAGTCTGCTATTGGTTCGAATATTGCTGTTCAAGCCGGTTCAACCTCAGGCGCTCTGCTTCGTGATCCAGCGTCAGCAAATCATGCGCTGAATAATAATTTTGAAGAAAACGAAGCCGGAGAAATCCTTTCCTTAACGAATAGTTTCGAAAATTCGGTCAGAAATGCACATACTGAGTTACAGAATGCAAAGAAAATGATGACCAACCCAAATCTAACGGATGAAGAAAGAGCAAAAAATGATGCAAAATAGTAGTGTCAAAAGAATATTTTTTGCCTTACTCTCTATGTTACTGTTGAGCTGCTGTGTGCATCCCGCGCCACCCAAAATACCATTCAACAGTAATGAAGTCGCATGGGCCAAAAAACCCGGGCATGCGACCATTAAAGGATGCGTCAGTGGTGCCGAATTTACAAAATATCGTTATTATCAAATTTTTGAGGGAGTTACGGAATCTTCTCCAATAGAAAGTTCATTCAAGGAAGTTCCTCAGCAAAACTTCACAATAGATCTCCTTCCAGAAAGTGCGTATATGCATGTTTTGGCTGACAAAATGGGGGTTTATAGTATTCGGCTCAATGATTATAAGAACGTAAATGATTCTCGCTGGGTTGATCCATCAGTATTGCCTTTCATTCCTCACCTTTCCTGCCCGGCCGCGGGGCCCAGCATTTGTCCATCTGTTGGTCATTTTGTCTTTTCTAATCTTCCCGCAGGAAACTGGTACATTGTGGTGGCATATAATGATACACCAAAGCAGAGAGGCCAAATTGCGTTGATGCAAAAAATAACTACCATTGAAGGGCAGACTGTTCCTTATGTGTCATGGTTTGGAGTACGTAGTATCAAGAAATGTTCGCCATAGTCTAGGCTCAGGACCTATGGATTTGATTGTGGAAATCTGTTTCAGGTTCTGTGAGGAGACTAAAGATGAGCAATCTGTTTGGCTGACGGACGAACAAATGGAGCGTCTGCAGCCGCTCGTTCCCACGAGCCATGGCAAACCTCTCGTCGATGACCGTCGTGTGCTGAACCGCATCATTTTTGTGAACCGCGATGGTATGCGCTGGCGTGATGCATCCCGGGAATACGGTCCACACAAGACGCTCTAAAACCGCTGGAAGCGTTGGGGCGACATGGGCATTTTTATGCGGATGATGGATGGCCTGTCTGCCGCGAAAACCGAACCTCAGACGATTATGATTGATGCGATGTATCTCATGGTGCACCGCATGGCTTCGAGCCTGCAGCTATAAAAGGGGATTCAGGCCGCCTGACCGGTCACACCAAAGGCGGTATGAATACCAAACTGCATGCGGCCGCCGATCAGAACAGATGACCGCTGAGCTTTTTCATGACTGTGGGGCTGATCAGCGATTATACCGGTGCCGCTGCTTCGCTGGACAGTCTTCCTGCAGCACAACAGGTGCAGGGAGATCGCAGGTATGACTCCGACTGGTTCAGGGACACCCTGAAAGAAAAAGATATAAAGCCCTGCATTCCAGGACGCAAATCTCGCGGAAAATCGGTCAAATGCAATAAGAGAAAATATAAACGCCGCAATCGCAGCAAGATCATGTTCAGACGAATCAAGAACTGGCGGTAGGTCGCAACCCGCTACGACAGACGCCCAACTGTCTTCTTTTCAGTCATCTGTCTCGCCGCAACCTTCATCTTCTGGCTATATGTCCTGATTCTAGGCTCAGGACTCATTCTTTAAGATAGAAGATGAAGCTTGCTGCAATGTGGATTGCGGACATGAAGGTATAAGCGCACCGGTCATATCGGGTCGCAACACGTCGTCAGTCTTTCAGCTTTGCGAACATGTTTTCGATCAGATGGCGCTTTTTATACAGATGCCAGTTGTAAGGCGGCTTTGATTTCCTGTTCTTTTTCGGGGGAATACAGGCAGTGATATTGCGTTCTGCAAGCGATAACCTGATCTGGTTGTTGTCGTAGCCTCTGTCCCCGATGTTTCCTTCTGTCTCATCGGGGAGGTCTGCCAGAAGCACGTCTGCGCCTCTGAAGTCACTGACCTGTCCCGCAGTCAGATGAAGGCGGACAGGTCGGCCCTGATCATCGCACACGGCATGAAGTTTTGAGTTCAGGCCGCCTTTTGTCCGTCCGATATGGCGGGGAAAAGCCCCTTTTTGAGCAGGGACGCCGATGTCCGGTGTGCCTTGAGGTGTGTTGCATCGATCATCAGGCGCTTTGAACAGCCAGCCTGTTCTGTCAGGGCAACAAAAATCCTGTCAAAAATACCCAGGCGGCTCCACCGGATAAAGCGATTATACAAAGTCTTGTGCGGACCATACGCTTTCGGGGCGTCTTTCCACTGAAGACCATTACGGATGACATAAACGATCCCGCTCAGAACACGCCGGTCATCCACGCGTGGCACTCCGTGCGCCAGAGGGAAAAACGGCTCAATCCGCTCCATCTGCCTCTCAGACAGCATAAACACATTACTCACAGGCCCACCCTCCATCGTTAAACCTGTGAATCACAACCTCTCGCCCAATTCAATAAATTAATAGGTCCTGAGCCCAGGGCGACACGCAGGGTGCTGTCGCGGCGCCTGTCGAACAAGATGGACGTAGAATTCTGTATCGAGGTGCAATAAAATGCCCTCACGCGTTATGGTGCTCCGGACATTTTCAATTCTGACCAGAAGCAGAGGGCCCAGTTTATGACGCCCCGTTTCATCGGACACCTGAAAAGCGTCAGATCCGCATTAGCATTGACGGGCGCGGGTGATGGCTGGACAATGTTTTTATCGGGCGGTTGTGGCGGTCTCTGAAATACGAATGCGTCTACCTGCATGCATTTGAAACCGGATCAGAACTTCGGATGGGGCCTGCGAAATGGATCGCTCATGATAACGGGCAAAGTCCGTATACGGCCCTGAGTAGACATACACCTGATGAGGCTATAATGATGCGCTAACGCCATCTGGTCCGGGGTTAACTTCGGACCAGATGGACAACAGCAGCGCCGTCAAAATGGCGGCATAACAACAACTGGATATAGCTTATCAAGCCCACAAAACTGTCCTAACAGGCGGGGATACTTCTGAATATTATATATTTAATGTATATCCATATGTGTAGAGGAATAAATATCGCGCAATTAGTAGTGTAATAGGTATTGTTATATTAACGTTAATTAATAATTATATGTATTTATACGCATACTCTTCATTATTTGATTTAATGATATTGTTTTTATAAAAATATAAATTACGCGGAATTTTTTATTTTATAATAAAATTATGTGGATCTTTCCAAGATATTCAATTAAGAAGATTTTTCTTATTTCTCTTTATAAACAGTATAGGTGGATATGGAAGATGTTAAATATGTTAAATAGCGTACGAGCACTTAAGTGTGTTGGTATTTTTTTAATATCTATTATATCTTTTGTATATGTTATTAGTTTTTTTCTAATACCATTTTCTGATTGGGATACTGTATTTTATCCTTTAGTCGGTAAAGGGATATTTCAATATCATATCCTTCCATATGGTTACATATTTGAGCATAAGCCATATCTTGTGTACGTTTTTTACTACGTGTGGTGTAAAATAGAATTTTTTTTAAATGGTAGATTTGCTATACTTTCTCTTATTAGCTTATTGATAACTTCAGGATTATTAAGTAAATTTTACAAAACCAGATTTTTACAAACATTTATTAATGTGTTTTTCGGAGGAACACTAGGTGCATACCTATCTGGAAATACAGAAGTTATACAAATACCAATAACATTGGCTTCTGTTATTTTCCTTACGCTGGGCATAGAGAGGAAGAAAAATTCATATTTAATTATATCTGCACTTCTTGCGTCTATTGTAATTAATGTAAACTATCTATCTGGCTGTGTGCTTGCGCCAATATTTTTATATTTTGTCATATCGAAATCTCTGTCAATTAATAATTCTATTGTTATCATAGGTTCCGGATTTATTAGTATCGCTCTTATTTTTATGCCTTTTTTAATTTCTGGGCATGGACAACTTCTAACATATTTTTCTATGCAACACCATTTTCTCCAAAATTACAGTGCAAGCATGTCAGAACGTTTACTCACTGTGAAAATGGTTATCATTAAGATATCATTGATTTATCCAATACTTATTATTTGGTTTAAAAATAAAAATATTTTTTGGAATAATATGCGTGCTCGTATATTGACGCTATGGTTTTCATTTTCTGTAATAGCCGCTATTATGTCAGGTCATGATTACGACCACTATACATCTCTTTTTCTTATTCCAGCTATGGCGATAGCGGCAAACTTACACAAATATAGAAAGATATCATCTGTTTGGATTATGTTACCTTTTTATCTATTTTCCGTTATTTACATGATTTCAGCAACAGTACACAATATTAATAGCATGAAAGGTATAGAACGAACGAATCCTGCATTAATTTCAAAAATAGTAGGAAACAAAAAAGTTTTAAATATTCGGTCAGATCATTCTCTATATTATCTTGCAAACCTAGAAACATTTGATCCTTTCCTTTTTAATGACCATATTGATATTTTCTTTGGAAAAAATGCAGAAGAACATTACATGCAAGATTTACGCCAAAAGCCAGATTTCGTGCTGATGCCGTTTCTAAGTTGTGACATAGTCGATGGCGGTGGTATAAATAATAATAAAGATAATATTTGCATGTGGATGAATAAAAATTACCATATTGTTTATGAAGCCTACAACCATAAGTATCCGTCACATATAACAAATAAATATTTTAAGCTTTATGAAATAAATAAATAGATTTATTTCATAAAATATCAGCCCTCCTATTCTCCTTTTAGAAGAATAGGAGGGCTGAACACAAGATTCACACTTGGAACATAACGGTTGCAGCTCACTTATCATGTACCTGGTATACGTATTGCGTTGCCTCTGTTTGGGCTGAGTATTGTTCTGACAATACTGATTATGAATTTTTATGGAATGGAGTTTTCAGGATTCCTTATAGAAATAAAGAAGAGACCTAGAGAGGCCGTTATGGACTGTATGATTTTTCTTAAAATAACCTTGTTATTTTTTTGCAGCGTCAGTCGTATCTCCTTTGTCGTCGTGTTTTTCCGGGGAAATGTTTGTATGCAACAATGCTGGTATCGCAAATAAATACTGGTTTTATATGAATGAAAAAGCACAACTGGATCAACATATAAACCAGAAGTATATGATAAAATTTATAATACTTTCATGCATGACGATTCTGAAACTGTCGACCCCAAAAAAGATCAATGTATGTGAATAGAAGGGAAGGATTTAAGATTTTTCACAAGAAATGTATTTTCCGCTTTGGCTGTAACTGATGGTGTGCCTAATATATAGTTCAAAAAGCAAATCTTATTTTGGTTGGATTAATTCTAAATTTTCTAGTTCTTTCAAAAAGAATATTTATAAAAATCAGGATTAAAAAAATAAACCCCAGATTTTTTTTAGGAGGTCTTCATCTTCTACAAAACCCTGGGCAGATAGTTTGCCTCTAATATCCCTCCTGTTCTGATTTTCTACTTTTTTCATGTCGTTCAGGTTCACGTCATTTTCCCCTGTTATGAAGCTTATGACTTTCAACAGGGTGATTATGAACGTGACTGTAAAACGAGGACAGGCAAATACCGCAAACCAGTTCGCCCGTTATGGGGTCATGATCCTGTGTCTGGTTTGTGTAAGTCTCCAATCCGTCCATGCGGACGATGCCGCAGATGATATTTGCAAAACTGCCGGGCAGGGCATTGGCCTTCATATTGATGGCACTTATGGTGGTTATCCTTTTTCCGTATTGCGTGATGCGGTATTGGGTGGTGTGGCCTGTCCATCCGACGCACTGCAATTGCAGGCATTTGCGGTTATAGCCGTCCCGCCCCCACATCTGCGTATCACCGTCATGCGACCTTTGGGGCAAGGGCAGCAGGGTACAATCTCTGCCATGCTCTATGCTCAGGGACGCTTTGTTATCGGGGAGCGGATGTCTCTCTCCTCTTTTTCCCGCACACAATCTCCGGCTTCAGTCAAGGCAGACATAAACCTCGTCACCACGAATTTATGGACCGATCTGGCGGCGCGCATCACACATCACAAGCCCATTATTCCTCAGTGATTGCGCCATGAGTCATCCAACGTGGTCCTTCCTCTTTGTGGGGGTGGCTTTCTGGATTGCGGGCATGTCTTCCCTAGAGGCCCAGACATCCCAGAAAATGTTATCCTTTCATGATGCGGTCAGCATGGCCTGGAGCATTGACCCCGTGCGTAAGGCACTTCAGGTGGGGCATCATTCCGCCAAAGCGCGTGCCAGTGCTGCTGGCTCCTGGTTTGCGGGCGGGCCAACACTCTCGGGCGAGTATCTGGATGATCATGCTATAGGCAGTAATGAAGGATACACAACCTATCAGGGTGGTCTGTCCGTACCGCTCTGGCTGCCGGGGCAAGGCAGCGCCACCCGCGAGGTCGCGGGTGCGGAATCTGAATCCATTAATGAGCAGCTCAATGTCGAGCATATGGTGCTTTCGATCAAAGTGCTGGACGCCGCCGCCGCATTGCAGATCGCGCAGGCGCGCCTGCATGTAGCAAATGCGCTGTACAGCGCCACAAGCCGGATCAACCAGAATGTGACGCACGCAGTGCATGCAGGCGAACTGGCTCTTTCTGACAGCCAGATGGCACAGGCAGGAATGGAAAATGCCCGCAATGAACAGACCCTGGCGCAAGAGTCCATGAATAATGCTCTTGCCGAGCAGGAAGTCCTGCTGGGGCGCGCCAGTGAAGTGGATTTCAGTAGTGGTGATGGGCTGGCACATGCACGTTTTGTGGACTCTCATGATATGGAAGAGAACGACCCGCGCATAAAAGTCGTGCGCCATAATGTTGAGGCAGCGGAAGCAAACATGAAGCTGGCGCGCCGGTCTTTTATGCCTAATCCCGAAATTGGCATTGATGCCATCCATGAAAAACAATACGGCAGCCCCTGGGATGACCGTGTTGGTATCAACTTCAGTGTTCCGTTGCCGAGTGAAGTGCGTAATACGCCCATTATGTCCGAAGCCAGCAACCGGCTGGCCACGGCCAATAGTGAGGAAATACAGGCGCGCCGTATGGTGCATCTGGAAATTACGCGGGTCCGCGAGCGTCTCATGGCGGCAGCAACCGCCCGGCAGACCATGCGCACAGCCGCAGACAGTCTGGAAAAACGTGCCGTGGCGCAGGAACGGGCATGGCAGGTTGGTGAGGTCACCTTGAATATGGCCCTGCAGGCCCGGCAGGAAGCCTGCAACGCCCAGATGGCCAGTGCGCGGGCAGACATAGAATGGCGCGTTGCAACCATCCGCATGCTGCTTGCCATGGGCGTTGTGCCATGAAAAAACTTTTGCTCCTTTGCTTTGCAAGCGCCTTCCCGCAGTTTGTCGCCTGTGCCGCAGAACAGGCATTACCGGCCGATATCTCTCTTGATGCTGCGGCAGTCAGCCATGAAGGGATTACGGTCTTTACCGTTGAATCTGGCATGGTTTTTCCAACCATACCGGTCGTCTGTCAGGTCATGCCTGACACCACGCGGCTTGTGCACATTCACCCCGCAGGCAATGGTAAGGTGCTCGCGGTGCTGGTCCAGCCCGGAACACATGTGCGCTACGGACAGCCATTACTGCGTTATCAGGACCATTCCTTGCATGTCGCCCAGTTGCAGGACGCACAGACACAGGCAGCCCTGAATGCTGCCATTGCAGCACAGCATGATGCGGCACAGGCTGTACAGCGTGCACAACTTCTAGCGGGGCAGGCCGTATCCATTGCCGAGTTACACCGCAGACAGGATGCGCTGGCGCAGGCCAATGCCAATGTGCGGACCCGTCAGGCCGATGCCGATACGCTGGGCCATCGCTTCAAGGAGGAGTTCAACTCGGTTTCGGAACAGGGCGCACGTAAAGGCCGGGACGAAACGTCCACCCTGATTGCCCCTGTGGATGGAGTGGTGCAGACACTGGATGTTAGCGTTGCGGCGGACCTTTCTCCCGCACAGGATGTCATGACACTGGCGGACCTTTCCTCCGTATGGATCGTCTCCGATGTGACGCCGGAGCAGGCAGCGCACACTCAGCCCGGTGCCCGGCAGAGCACGGAGACAACAGCAGGGCCGGTTATCTCACGCATCAATACGGTAGGCGCAATGGCCAGTCCCCTTACGGGGCTGGTCAGGCTGATCAGCATTGTACCCAACCCGACTGGTACACTGGTGCCCGGTATGGTGCTCAATGGAACACTTTCCGAAAAAGACGGTGTCCGGGGGCTTGTCGTGCCCTCCGAAGCCATACAGAAAATTGCTGGCCAGTCCGTTGTGTTTGTCCAGAAAGACAACACACATTACCGTCCGGTTATGGTGGATGTCGCCATGGACAATGGTGAGCAGGCCGTTATCCACGCAGGGCTGAAGGAAGGGGAACATGTTGTAGCCCATGGCAGCTTTGCATTGCGCTCCGTTGTGGAACTGGCCGGAATGGACGCGGACTGATGGTACGCAAATACCTGCACGCGCTGCTGCGCAGCCGTCTGCTGGTCATGGGAGGGCTGGGCCTGTTCATGGCTGCCGGGGTTATGGTGGTCATGGGTCTGCCGGTGGAGGCCGTGCCCGACATTTCACCCAAGCAGGTCCTTGTGTCCGTTGTCGCTCCCGGCCTTGCGACCGAAGAGGTGGAAAAACTGATTACATTCCCCGTGGAAACGAGCATGACCGGCATTCCCGGCATGACGGATCTACGCTCTGTTTCCCGCAGTGGGGTTTCGGTCGTTTACGCACAGTTCGCTGATGATACGGACATCAACCTCGACCGCACACGTGTTAATGAACGTATCCAGCAGGCCCGTGCGACCATATCTGTTCCCGGTATTACACTCAGCATGGGGCCACTTGCTACCGGCATGGGTGAGATCATGCAGTTCCAGATCAAGGGAGCGGGACGTTCACTTACAGAACTGAACCGCCTGATGAACTGGGTAGTGGTGCCCCAGATGCGTCTGGTGCCCGGTGTGGTGGATGTAAACGTGAACGGGGGTGGCGAGGAAACATATGAGGTCACGCTGGATCAGGCACGGCTGATTGCCAGCAATCTTTCTGCTGGAGACGTCTACCGCGCTGTGGATGGCAACAACGCCGCATCTGGTGGCGGGTGGATTACACACCATGCCGAACAGCAGATTGTTGTCGGTCGTGGGCTGGTGCGCAGCCTGAGTGATTTTGGAAACATCCCGGTCCGGAGCAATAGCGATGGTTCCATCCTGCGGCTGCGGGACCTTGGGCATGTAGGCATGGGAATGCGCACCCGCCTTGGTGCAGTCACCCGCGACGGACAGGGTGAAATCGTCATTGGTGTGGTGATGATGGAAAGCGGGGCAAGCTCGAATGCAACGCTGGCTGCCATAAAAGATGCCCTGCCGCGCATCCGGCAGTCCCTGCCGGAAGGCGTTACGCTTGACCCCTATTATACACGCGCCACACTGACCGACACAACCATTGCCACAGTGCGTGACAACCTGCTTATGGGGGCCGTGCTGGTGCTGGGCGTGCTGGTTGTTGTGATCGGCAACTGGCGGGCAGCTCTGGTTATTGCATCCGTTATTCCGGTAGCTCTTGTCACAACCATGGCTGGCATGCGGTATTTTGGCATTTCAGCCAATCTTCTGAGCCTCGGCGCCATTGACTTCGGCATGATTGTTGATGGCTCTCTTGTTGTTGTCGAGCATATTCTCGCACGGCGGGAAGAAGAACCTGATGTGGACTTCACGGCTCTGGTTATCTCATCCGTACAGCAGGTCATACGCCCGGTAGGGTTTGCCATACTGGTCATCATCATGGTGTATCTGCCGGTGCTTACGTTGCAGGGTATAGAAGGGCATATGTTTCGCCCTATGGCGCAGACTGTCATTATGGCGCTTCTGGCTTCCCTGCTGTACTGCTTTACCTGTGTTCCCGTTCTTTCCGTTTTGCTGCTGGGGCGCGTGCACCCTAAAGGCGAGACGTATCTGATAACCACCCTGCGCGCCCCATACGCCACTATGGTCAAATGGGGCAAAGGCCACCCCCGCATTCTGTTTGGTGGCACTCTGGCCATTCTGGTGCTCTCCGCCGGATTGGCAATGCGACTGGGTGGAGAGTTTATTCCCCAACTGGATGAGGGGGCTCTAACAGTAACAACAACGCGCCTTCCCTCGGCATCCTTAAACACGGTGCTTGCATCAGTCTCTTTGCAAGAGCAGATCCTCCGCCGTTTTCCTGAGGTCAAGGCCGTGGTCAGCAATACCGGCACCTCCGCCATTCCAACCGACCCGATGGGCGTGAATGAAACAGACAGTTTTATTTTCCTCAATGACCCTTCAACCTGGAAAACAGCGCACACTCAGGCCGGGCTGGTTGCCGCAATGGATGAAACCCTGCGGCGGGAACTCCCCGATGCGCTTTACTCATGGAGCCAGCCTGTCCAGATGCGTATGGACGACCTTCTATCGGGTGTCAGAACCCAGATTGCCGTTTCCATTTATGGTGACAACCTGCAAACCCTTGCCAGATTAGGCGATCAGGTGGCTGCGGCCATGTCTGGCGTGCAGGGAGCAGCAGACGTGGCTCCTGCGGGTGATGGCACCGTGCCGCTGATTGTCATTGACGTGGATCGCATTCAGGCGGCCAGCCGTAATGTTGCCATGCAGGATATTCTGGATACGGTAGAAGCCGTAGGTGGCCACATAGGACGCCCCGTGACTGTTGGTAATGCTATGATCAGCACTCAGGTCCGGTTTGATGCCCGCCAGGTCGCGTCTATTGCTGCCATCAGCACACTGCAAATCCGGCGGGCTGATGGTCTGGGGCGTGTCATGCTGTCACAGGTTGCGCATGTGCACGAGGTGGACGGCCCGCCACGTATCAGCCGGGACAGGGTGCGCAGGCGCATGGTCATACAGGCCAATGTCAGGGGCAGGGACCTTGCTTCCTACGTGGCGCAGGCACAGGCCCGCGTCAGGCAGGAGGTCAAACTCCCCGCAGGTTATACAATGGAATGGCAGGGGCAGTTCCAGAACCTGCAATCCGCCACACGTCGGCTGGAGCTTGTTCTGCCCATTGCTCTGGGGCTGATCTTTGCGTTGCTGGTTCTCGCGTTTGGTGCTCTGCTTCCGGCCCTGCTCGTGTTTATCAACCTGCCAGTGGCTGCAACCGGCGGCGTTATTGCCCTCACACTCAGGGGAATGCCGTTCAGTATTTCCGCGGGTATCGGGTTCATTGCCCTGTTTGGCGTTGCTATTCTCAATGGTGTTGTGCTGGTCAGTGAAATATCAGCTTTGCGCGCCAGAGGCATGCAGGTTGCCCAGGCTGCTTTCAGGGCTGCCCAGTCGCGCTTCCGGCCGGTCATGGCTACGGCTCTTGTGGCAAGCCTCGGATTTTTCCCTATGGCGTTTTCCCAGAGTGCCGGAGCAGAAGTTGAACGGCCATTGGCCAGTGTTGTCATCGGCGGGCTTGTATCCTCCACTCTGCTGACGCTTCTGGTGCTCCCCTTGCTATATGCCCGGACCGTGCGGGAAAAGGAGCAGAGTTAATGCGTATCCTTATCGTTGAAGATGAACAGGATCTAGGCGCGGCGGTACAGGAACGGATTGGTCTGGAAGGGCATGCCGTGGACTGGTTCATGACACTGGAGGACGCCCGGGCAGCCCTTGCTGCGGTAGAGTATGACTTCATTTTGCTGGATATG
This sequence comes from Acetobacter fabarum, assembly GCF_040702925.2. Taxonomy (GTDB): domain Bacteria; phylum Pseudomonadota; class Alphaproteobacteria; order Acetobacterales; family Acetobacteraceae; genus Acetobacter; species Acetobacter fabarum_B. The sequence goes on from NZ_JBFCXX020000030.1 coordinate 12,124, forward strand.
GGATTGCCAGATGGCCATGGACGCGAATTACTGCGTGAAATCCGCCAGACATCGCGTAATGTTGCCATCCTGATTACCACAGCAGAAGACCAGATTAGTGACCGGATTACCGGCCTGTCTGATGGGGCGGATGATTATATTGTCAAACCATATGATCTGAACGAACTGGTCGCGCGGATTGCGGCTGTCGCGCGCAGATATGTTGCACCCCGTAAGCAGGTGATCCATCACCTTGGTGAACTGACCATTGACCGCGAAAACCAATCTGTCTCACGCAATAACCAGAGACTGGATCTGACCGCTCGTGAGTGGGCTATCATGGAACTGCTGTCGCGTAATCCGGGCAGGATTTATTCGCGCCAGCAGATTGATACTGCACTCTACGCCCTCGATCATGAGGTGGACAGTAACACCGTGGAGGTTTTTATCAGCCGTCTACGCAGAAAAATAGGGAATACAGTCATACGAACCATACGTGGCCGTGGGTACTGCCTGAATGACAAGAAGCACAACGCATGAAAAGCTGGAAGCTTTCAACACGCATTGTCAGCGGCATATTGATGGTGGTCATGCTGGGCATGCTGCTGCTGAGCACGGCCGTGGGCGGGTTTACCCGCTATGAGGTGACGGAAAGACTGGATAATTCCTTGCAGGAAGTTTCTGAACGCCTGCAGACAATTGTAGCGGACCGGATACGCAACCAGACCTCCGTTTCCGTCGCATGGTTGCCAGAAGTTGGCCCCCGGACACTGGCCTATCAGGTGCTGGATGATGCAGGGCATGTTGTGCTGCGCTCCCAGAATGCCCCCACCACTCCGTTTGTGCAGGATGGCAAGGTCGGGTTTGTCAACGTGGCGCAGTTTCGTGTTTATGTTGCAGCCCCCTCGGCTGATCACTACCATGTTCTTGTGGGGGAGCCTATGTTCCACCGGCGGGAGGCCGTCCGCCGGGCAATCATGATTTCCATTGTCCCGATGCTGCTTTTTATGCCGGTCATCTGGCTGCTGGTGCGCCTGATTGTGCATCGGGCCCTGCGCCCCATGGACCGTCTGCACGATGAAATGCGCGCCCGTGGGAGCGGGAACCTCCGTCCCATTCTCTCCCTGAACCTGCCAGATGAGCTGCTCCCCATCCAGCGTTCCGTCAACACGCTTATGGAACGACTGGAAACTGCCTTATCGACTGAACGTGCTTTTGCCGCCAGTGCAGCACATGAACTTCGGAACCCACTGGGTGCACTTATGGCGCAGGTGCAAATGCTTGGCCGCATGCTCCCCGCTGGCTCGGAACTGGAGGAGCGGGTGGAACTCATCGCCAGCCGGACCCGCAGACTGGCCCGGACTGTAGAAAAACTGCTGCAATTATCACGCGCATCCTCCGGTATTGCATTCCGCCGAGACCGTTTTGATCTTTTGGCTGTCATACATGTTCTGGTCGATGACCTTTCCTGCAACGTGTATGGTGATGTGCAGATTATTTTAAAAACAAACGAAATATCAAAAATATTTGTCTATGGCGACATGGATGCCACGGGTATTCTGATCCGTAATCTTCTGGAAAATGCCCTGCTGCACCGTCATGCGGCAACACCTGTTATTGTAACGGTTTTGCCCGATGGTTGCATTGACATTACAAATGATTGTGTTGCTTTACCTCCAGAAACTCTGGCCAGATTGACAAATCCGTTTGTACGGGGTGCTCATGCAGTGCATGGTAGTGGGCTGGGGCTGGCTATTGCCAGTAATATTGCCAAACAAATGGACGCTACACTCTTGCTATGCTCTCCTCTTGTCGGAACAACACGTGGTTTTGGTGTTTCCATCTGCTTTCCGGATCTGGAAATCCAGAATGAAGAACAGGGTGATTGAGACAGGCGGCCAACAGTCATGCCTGATCAGGACATGATCATTCTGCTCCTGACTTTTCCTCGCAAACGAATCCCGACCAGAGAACTGGTGGCCTGTATATACTCACTCCCATATCCGCTGCCACTGGGTTAAAGGCAGGAACCGCAAACACGCAAAAGACCGGTAACATCTCTACATATCCACATTACAAAAGTGCTTTTTCTCACTTCCGTGGTCTGAATTAATAAACCCCAATCTTTGTACAAGCATATTGTGTGTTGATAAATAATGCTGTAGATTTCTATTATAAATAATAACAGATCAGTATGTAAGTTTTTCACAATAACTTCTTATATTAAAGAAAATAATTCACAAAATAATAAGTAGTTGTTTGCGTGCGGCCTTCATACAGAAACTGGAATAAAATCAATCATGACTGGGTTACAAAATAAATGGCAGCTTACCTGCACTGACTATCGGACAACCTTGCAACAATGGCGGTTTGTAGCATGACCAGTCCGTGCAAGATCCTGATGATCTTTCCGCTTTTCAACGCAGGGTCATTCTGGAATTACAAGGAAACCTGTGCTCTGACCGGTGCACGCTACCCGGCCGCACCGCTCGGTCTCATTACCGTTGCGGCCTTGCTCCCTGAAAATTGGGAAGTAAGGCTGGTCAACCGTAATACCGAAGAACTGGCCGATACGGATCTTGACTGGGCGGATATCGTGATGACTGGTGGCATGCTGCCCCAACGCAATGATACTCTCTTTCTGATCGAGATGTGTCGCACCCATGGTAAACCAGTAGTGGTCGGTGGGCCGGATGTCACGTCCAGTCCTTCCCTCTACAGCACTGCCAACTTTCAGGTGCTGGGCGAAGCTGAGGAAATCATGGCCGACTTTATCACTGCCTGGCAACGTGGTGAAAGACGCGGTACATTCAAAGCTCCAATGGGCAAAACAGATGTTACAAAAAGCCCTCTCCCCCGTTTTGACCTGCTGAAACTCAACCAGTACCTGCATGTTGGTATTCAGTTTTCGCGGGGATGTCCGTTCAGCTGCGAATTCTGTGATATTATTGAACTGTATGGCCGGGTCCCCCGTACCAAAACCAATGCGCAGGTCATAGCTGAACTTGATGCCTTGTACACGCTTGGCTATCGTGGACATGTGGATTTTGTTGATGATAACCTTATTGGTAACAAAAAAGCATTAAAGACATTCCTGCCAGATCTCAAACGCTGGCAAAAAAAGAAAAACTTCCCCTTTGAATTTTCAACTGAAGCATCGATCAATCTTGCTGATGATCCTGAGCTGTTGCGCAGCCTGTCTGACACCAACTTCTTTGCTATTTTTGTTGGGATAGAAAGCCCGGATACGGATTCCCTTGTGCTGATGCAGAAAAAGCAGAACACGCGGCGCAGCCTGCAACAAAGCATTGAAACAATCCACGGGGTCGGGATTTTCGTTAATGCGGGGTTCATTGTCGGGTTTGATAGTGAAAAAGACAGTGTAGCCCAAGGTATGATTGACTGCATTGAAGAAACATCAATCCCGGTCTGTATGGTCGGCCTGCTGTATGCCTTGCCCACAACCCAGCTAACACGCCGTCTATTGGCCGAAGGGCGTCTTTTTTCCGGCGATGAACAAACACTGTCTGGAGATCAATGCACGGCAGGTCTGAATTTTAAAACAAAGCGTCCACGTCAGGATATATTAAACGACTACAGGACTGTTCTGGCAACAATCTATGCACCAGCAGCTTATTTTGGGCGCGTACGCAGACTTGGCCGGATGTTAAGGCGTGAACGCGCCCACAGGATGATAAAGGGAGATCTGCGCAGCTTTGTCCGGCTTATCACCCGTATTCATCAAGCAGGACCGGGCACTGCCGGGTCATTCTGGCGCATGTTGCTGGACTGCGCCTTGCATAACCCAAAAGCCTTGCCGTACGTTATTATGACAAGCGCACTTTACTTGCACCTTGGTCCTTTTTCACGACAGGTCATTGCCGAAATTGACCGAGAAATTGCGGATATAGACCGTGGTCTCTGGCATGCACCGCCCCTTAAGCATCTCATTGAACCACAACTTATACCAGCCTGACCTGTTCGAAGAAGTAAGCGTGATGCAGCATCATTGTGGTATGTATTTTACGTTAAAGCGCCTTTTATACAAATTGCAGTGCACGGATATCATTCCGCTCATGAAAATATACCTGGAACTGATAAAATGGATATTTTTTTGATTTTACTATATTTTTTAAAGTAATATTTATTACAATCCACACTTTGTCAGTATCATCCGCTATTCCTGCTCCATGATCATGAACCTTATTGAAAGGCAGGCGGGCATTCCAGCTATATTAAACAGTATCACTCAAGTTCGCGCTCATAACATAACCACTCCCTCTGACGGTATGAAGCAGAGGGGGAGCATCCTGCCCCAGTTTTTCCCGCAGGCGACAAACATGTGTTTCAACAATATTTGTGCGAACCGGAAAATCCATATCCCAGACATCTTTCAGCAACATCTGGCGGGAAAGAACTGTTCCGGCATTACGCATAAAATATTCAAGGAGCTTGAACTCCTGTGGTTGCAGAAGAATTTTCTCTCCATTACGGGTCACTACCAGTGTCAGCAGATTCAGCTCTACATCATCTACATTCAGGGTTGCCGTATTCCGGAAAGAGGATATTCGGCGGAGCAGAACCTGCACACGTGCAACGAGTTCAGGCAAGGCAAAAGGTTTAACCATGTAGTCATCCGCACCATGCCGTAAACCGGCTACGCGGCTTGGCACATCGTCCATGGTGGTCAAGAACAGCACGGGTGTCATAATGTTCTGAGTGCGCATACGCATAAGAATGGTCAGCCCGTCCAGACCCGGCAACATCCGGTCCAGAATAATGATATCCCAAGGCCGGGAGAGCGCATAATGCGATCCGTCATTTCCGTTTGTCACGGAGACGACATCAATCCCGCTTTTTTCCAGTCCCTGTTGGAGGTAATCCGTCGTAACAGGGTCATCTTCAACCAAAAGCAGGCGGGAGCGTGTGACCGATGCCATGACTATAGACCAATCACCAGTTTTGCATCTTACTGAAAGCGACTCATTTCTGTCTTACGGTATCAGGATCAGTGCTCTATGGCACCATCTATGATACAAAACCGGTCATGATTGGGAATTTTTTAATTTATCAATCACTCTATCTGGGACACACCCTCTCCTGCATACCTTGCGAGATTACGGCAATGTGTCATTGTACTTCATGAGATTCAGGAACAAATCCTTCAAACGCCAGAGTGCCGCGGCACGGCGTATCATGGCCACAACATCGTTTCGTATTGTCACGCTGTTTACCGGTCTTTTTATACTGGGCGGCACGGTTATGACCGTAACATCCGGCCTTTACAGCCAGTCCACCCTGCGCCAGCAAATCCGTCAGGCGGTAGAAAACGAGGGTCACGAGACATTTGCAGATGCAGGCATGGCAGATGTACGTCACCTCCTGCCTGTTGTGCAGGGGCTGATCGAACATGAACCCGGCTTTCATTACCTTCTCCAAGACCCCGGTCAGGCAGTTGTTACGGGTAATATGCTGCGCCTGGAACCTATAGCAGGGGAACGCTGGCTAACCTGGTCCCACCGCCTGCCAAAGGAAGCAAACCAGAACATTGTTTACGGCATAGGCTACCTTCTGGATGATGGCGGTTATTACTTTGTAGGCATGGATGCCTCCCCCCTGACGCATCTACAGCATGCTTTGTGGACCACACTCCTATGGGGAGTTGCAGGTTTTGGGCTGATGGGAATGGCTGGTGGTCTTTTTCTGAGCAACCTGATTCTGAAGTGGATCGAAACCATAAACAGAACGGCGCGCAGCATTATGCAGGGGGACATGTCGCGCCGTATTCCCCTGCGTGGCACCAATGATGAGCTTGACCATCTCTCGGAAAGCCTCAATGCCATGCTTGATCGGAATGAACTCCTGATTGCCAGCCTAAAACAGGTTTCCAATGACATCGCACATGACATGCGCCGCCCATTGGCCCGCATGCGCCAGAACCTTGAACGCGCCAGTCTGGCCCGTTTACCGGCCGAAAACATGCAGGAGCAGGTCGAGCTTGCGATTATGGAACTGGATGCAGCACTGGAAATATTTTCCTCCCTGCTCAAACTCGCCCAGCTTGAAGCCGGTGCATGGAATAAGGAAATGGAACTTCTCGACCCTGCCCAACTGCTGGAATCCGTGCTGGAACCCTATCGTTCCGTCATAGAAGACCATGGACAGCACTTGCTCGCCCCACCCATGCCAGCCTGCCCTGCCATTATTGGGCATCCGGTGCTTTTGCGGCAGGCTTTTTCCAACCTGATTGAAAACGCCATACAGCACACCCCCAACCAGACCACCATGACAGCAGCCATTAAGGTAATGGACAACAATATCCACATAGAAATAACCGACAACGGCCCCGGTATTCCGGACGAGGCCATGCTGCGGGTTTTTGATCGTTTTGTCCGGCTGGATACAAGCCGCACGCATGATGGCAATGGACTTGGGCTAAGCATGGTCAAAGCGATCATACAACTGCATGCAGGCACAATTACCCTGCGCGATAATAAACCCGGTTTGCGGTGCATGATCTCACTACCTATAAAAACACCATAAAAAATCATGATTTATCGTGGATGCTATTATGGATATCACCTATCCTAACCGCACTTTGGCAGAAGATTGGGGGATTGTAAGCTGACACCACCAGAGGCCTGAGCCAGATGTGGTGCACCACCTGCATTTTGAGACGCAATTGCATGCAGTCTCCCAATATGCAGGAACCAACATCCGGGGTCTGATAACCAATGTTCCTCTGGTTCCTTATTCTGGTTGCATCAACCGCAGCATTTGGCCTGAGCGCTGTATCCGGCGGTGGAGCAGGACTTATTCTGATACCCCTGCTGGGGTTGGCATTGCCGGGTAACCAAGTGCCTGCAACCCTGTCGATCGGCACAGCCGCCAGTTCCGCAGCCCGCATTCTCTCCTTCAGGCATGCAATCCGGTGGGACATTGTCCGTCATTTTGCTCCTACGGCATTACCGTTTGCAGGTGGAGGGTTCGAAGAACCCTCTGGTTTTGGGCCTTTTTCTGTGATTCCATCTCTTGTGTGATGACTGGAGGAGTGG
>NZ_JBFCXX020000031.1:0-17095 GCF_040702925.2 Acetobacter fabarum
GGAGTGTGAAGGCATGGGTCAAATCTCGATGAAAATTTCCGCCCTACCCGGGTCAGTTCTCAGTGAAAATCAACAAACGGCGTCCATACAGAACATTCAGAGTGCCATGACGGACCCCGCGCAGGCCGCCCAGCTTGCGCAAAGGCTATCCCAGTTGGGTGTGAGTGATGGCATCGACATCAAGACAGGCCAGATCAATGACATTAGCAAGTTTTACCAAAATCTTGCTGAAAACAGGACCAAGCTGGCCAATGCTCCGCGCGTTGGACTCTTGCAGGATATTGGTCTGGATCAGGGGTCTATTGATCTCGTTCTCAAGGGAGGCAGCGCGGTAAAGTCCACGTTTTCCACGTATGAATCCTTCGGGAAAAGAATGCAGGAGAACGCGGAGGCATCGGAAAAGCTGCAAGCGCGGTACAAGGAACTGATCGAGCAGAACCGAGTGTATGCGCAGGAGTTAGAGGGTAATCTACTCCCGGCCCTGACCAGTATTACTGGGGCCATGTCCGACTTTGAAAAAAGAAATCCGGGCCTGACCAAAGGGCTGATTGGCACGTCTGCGGCCATTGCTGGCGTTGGCACTGCTATACTAGGCGTTCTCAGCATTGTCGGTGGCGTTCGCTTCCTCCGCGCTCTAAAAAGCATCGAGCGTCTGGCCGAGGGCGGGAAGATTGCTGGTGGTGCAGAAAAGGCGGGGGAGGCAGTAGCCGAGACCGCAAAAGAGGCCGCGCCAGTCGCAGCCAGAGCGTCCCGTGCGGCCCGAATTGGCCGCATCGCGTCCCGCGCCTTTGGGGGGCTGAACCTTGCTGCTGATGCCTATATGGCAGGTGATTTGTTCTGGAACGGGGCATCCCCGTCACTCTCCAAGAATGACACCAATAATGCTGCAAAGAAGATGTTCCTGAGCAAGTTGGATGCGCAATACGGGCTGCCTGCGGGGTTTATGGACGCCATATGGGCTCGTGAGAGTTCACGCGGCACTAACGCCAAGCCATCCTCCGCTGGGGCGCTGGGCGACTTCCAGATCATGCCCGGCGTGGCTAAGGAGGCTGGTGTTGATCCCATGAACTTTGAGCAGGCCGCGCGCTATGCTGCAAAGCGGTTCCACAACAACTTTGCAAATTATGGTGGGTCTTTGTCGGCCAGCATAGCCGAATACAACTGGGGCGATGGCAACCTGAGCAAGAGCATGTCTCAGTATGGCGGGGACTGGCAGGCCCATGCCCCGCGTGAGACCCAGAACTATATATCGGGGGTGAGTGCAGCTCTGGAGGCCGTGCGGGGCATGCCGCGAGGTGGCGCGGATGCGAGCCAGAACACCACACACAATACGGTCAACGTGGGAGAGATTAAAATAGTTTCCCCCAGCCCAGAGCGGGCCGGGGACGCTGTGCAGCGCAAGATTGTAGAAATGAGAACGGCGGCTTCATTCTCTAACTCTGGGGCGGCATAATGATCACTCTGCGCCACCCTCTGTTCCATATTTAAGAACGATAAGAGTTGGGGCGATGATCATTTCCCCTGAAGCGGCAGTGTATTTAATCGGATTACCGCCTATAACTATTGCCGGAGAACCATATTTAACGTGCCCATGCGGATCATGTATAATTGTAGAATATGACTCTCCACCGCTTGGAATGCTATCTATTATTAAAACAGTGTTCTCGTCTATCCATTGCTTTGAACCAAATCGAGTAGCTATCTGGATAATATAGCATTTTCCAGTTACCTCATAAGGATCTTCAAAACCTATAATCATTGTTATAGGCTTCGCATCTCCGTGGCATTCTGTAGGAAGTCCGGGAACGGGATTGCGCCCACTGGTGATAATTACTCCGGCCTGTTGCGTAGGCACGCTCTCTGCAGAGGCGGCCCGCGTGGAATTTAAGAGTAAAGACGCCTGAGAATTGGAAACAAAGCCATCTATGTCAGTCTGATGCGTAACTCTCTGCCATGTTGAGATGGCCTGCCGAGTAGATTCTCCGTAAACACCATCGGCCACTGTCCCGGTAGGTAGGTAGCCAAGGTCAATAAGCTTTTGCTGAATAGCAATATGCTGATCTATTGGCCGGTTTGCTTCTTGCAATGCATTTCCAGAAAGACGCTGTTTGTACTTTCCCGTGATGGCGTCCATTTTGGTGATGTAACAGGCCGGGTCAGCAACCGGGAGTGTCCCGTCGGGCAGAGGGGGGGCTATGCAGTCTTTTAAGCCCTCATCGTCTGATATTGCTTCAACCTTAAGGCTTTTCCATCCTTCTTTTCCTACTATGCTCCTGAGCGCATAGTAGGTTTGGTCAAAAATTAACTCGTGCTTTGCTGCTTCACTATTCTGACACAGCATCGTTGCAATACTGTCTTTAGAGTGGTCTGAGGCGCAGTTAAAATCAGGCTTATACCCCTCACACCACCCCACCCCCGGCACCGCAAGGGCCGCGATCACAAGCAGTAAACGTCTCAAATCCGCCTCCTAAATTTTCCTCCACCTTAGCGCACTGATGGAGGAATGGGAGCAGAAATTCGCGGACGACGCGGCCAGCTTGTTTAGTGGTGGAAGCCTTGCAGCCAAGTCAGAATTGCCACGATTACCCCTACCGATGCAGCGCAGAGGCCGACTACAGTTGCAACCATGGTCCATAGGCCGTTTGTCGTTGCTGTGCGGCCCAGCATTTCTATGGCGCGGTCAAGCTTATCCTCAATCCGTTCCATGCGGCTTTCGGCTGTTTTCGCTTGATGCTCAAGTATCGCTATGCGTTCGGCCATGATCGGCGGCTCCCGAGGGGGTTCACTACCCCCATTTTTCCAAGATTCTGGGTATACAATATTACTGTCCATCATTTTTTTTGCCATTAAAATATTTAATTTCTGATGGGTCTCTATTCAATATAACAAGCATGTGCTGCCGAATGTATCCACAATTATTGCAGGCTACATTAACAACCTTTGTTCCAGCAAATGTTACTGTTCCCATTTTCATATCAAAATTTCTATGCGGCAAAACAGCGGTAACATTATCAGCATCAAAGCTTTCTATAATTACCCAATCAGGATGCACGCCGCACGCAGGGCAGTCTTTGTCTGCTCCAAGCTGCTTGAGTTTTTCCTCGTAGATATTCTTTTTATCGCTCATTTTGACTCGCTCCCTTCCCGCCCAGCCTGCCAGTACCCGTCCACCCCCAAAAGGTACACAGATGGGGAACGGGGTTAGAAGGGGATTTCTTTGTCTAAATCGTGCACGGGGGAATCCCAGTTTGATGTGGAGCGCTCAGGCCCGCGCGGCCAGTCATTATTAAGCCACACATTCCCATCGTCTGTTACAGAACCCGTCTTCATTGAGCCATCGCGTTTAATCGAGCCAGCGTCTCCATTCCTCATGCCGAACCGGACCTCGTTATCTGCAATGTCAATGCGATTGACAAGGATATGTCCACTCAAGACATCCTTGGCCATCGCGCGCAGGTCTCTATCTTGCCGAAAGTATGCACGGACCTGTTTCATTAAATCATCAATGGTATCCCGAGCTTGCAGAGCTTCACTTAATAGTCTGCGCACAGCTTCTACTTCTGATGGAATATTATTTTCAGATTGATAGGCGCGTATCCGGTCAAGAAGTTCTATCGGCAAGACGTGGATGCGCCGCTCGGTGGTTGGTTTATCCTGATCTAATGCCATTTCTATCTCCGTATCCGGCGAATGTATAATTTCAGCACAATTGATGGTGACATATCAATTGACACAGTAATTGACACTAATGTATCCATCATCTGGCGCATGCAGGTGCGCCATACATGAAAGGAGTAGAAATTGGCATACACAACGGGCTATGGCCCTGGCACTCAGAAAGAGGATGTTTCGCGCATCCAATTGAGAGTACCGAAGAAGATCGTGGATTCGATCGACAGCTTCGGAATTCCCGAAGGGTTTAGGAGCCGAAACGCGGCAGTCATTTATTTGCTTGAGCGCGGATTGGCAGAAACAAAAAAGGCACCGGGTCTCGACGCCAATCAGACACCCGATGCCTCTGACAGTGAATAAGGAAACACTGATATGACTTCTATTATCACACCATCATCACCAAATTCCAGCCCTACGATGTCCAGCAAGGAAATTGCCGAACTGACGGGCAAGCGTCATGACCATGTTATCCGAGACATCAAATCGATGCTGGAGCAGGTTATCGGGCATTCCCCAGATTTGGGGAATGAACAAATTCAAGGGGTTATCGTAGAAAAAGACCATCGTGGCTTTATCAAAACCATCCACCTTGATCGCAGCCACACCATCACACTGATCACTGGTTATGACGCCCGGCAGCGCAAGAAGGTGGTGGACCGTTGGTTGGAGCTTGAGCCCTCGGGAAATTCCCCGACCCCCTTCAAGCTCAAACGCATCCGCAAAACTCCCGTGCTTCGCGCTTTCCGGGATGGATATGGAATAGCAAAAACCCTTGGGCTTGATGATAATCAGGCTGCATCGCATGCTGGCCGGTATTGCCTGCATAAATGTGGCGAAAATCCTCTCCCGGCGCTTGGGTTGGATACTCGAGCGGCACCCACGCAGGATAACTACCAGACGGTTACTGAGCTTGGGCGCCCGCTTGGTCTGTCTGGGCAGAGGGTGAACAAGATTTTGGAAGAAAAGGGGCTACAGGTCCACACCAAAGGCTCTTCTTCCAGTAGCAACTGGAGCATGACCGACAAAGGCTTGGCCTACGGACGCATGTTTGATGGCGTCCGAGCCGGGTCCACAGGTTCCCAGCAAATGCTCAAATGGAAACCTTCTACAGTGGAGTTCCTGCGCCCTTTTGCGAAAGTGCCAGCGTAAGCGCCGTAACGGCCAGCCATCCCTTCGGGGGTGGCAACGCTGGTGAGAGAATGAGTGATAATGCTGTTTCCGTTGCCCTCCTTCACGCCACTTATGCCCTGCCGGACGTAAGAAAAAACTTTGGCCGCTCAACGGACGATTTGCTTGCACATTTACGCACGGCCGCGCGCGCCATCACCCAGCTTTATGGGGACGTGCTGGTGGAAGAGCAGCGCAAGGGGGTGGGGCGGAAGGCTCTGGCTTAGGGGAAGGGTGAGCGGGAATTCCCGCCCACCGCAAGGGCCGCGATCACAAGCAGTAAACGTCTCAAATCCGCCTCCATTACATTTCTGTAGGGAGGATAGCGGGGAAGTGGAATAGAGGGGAGAGTTATTTGGCAGCTTCGGCTCTTGTTGCTTTCCCCGATATGAGCGCCGCTACAGTTCCGCCTACTGCGGCCACCCCAATGCTTCCGCCGACTGCATCATGTCCATTCAGGCACAACCAAACAGTGGCTGCAAGAGAGGAAATGGCGAATACAAAGCCAAAGAATTTTCCGACCAGATTGAGCCAAAAATAGCTTCTTTGCGCGGCCTTAATCTGCTCCCGCTCGCTTTGTCCGTTAGCCTCCGCCATGCAAACGATTCGGTTAACGAGATCTGGCTGTATCTTGTCATAAGCGGCCAGTTCAGATGCAAGGGGAAGCGGGCCTGTGTGGCTTTGGAATGCGAATTGAGCAATAGGCACTGGTTGTGGTTGGCCTTGGGCCACACCAACCACATTAATCCGCGGCATATCCGGCTGGTTAGTCGGGTGTATTGGATGATATTCTGGCGCTGGAGAGTTCTGCATCAATGCTCTTCATAGATCTGCGCAGAGAAGCGCCTGTTTTTGCCCATGCTCGCGCGGTAATTTCATTCGCGCTAACAACTTTCTGGTGCTGCACGGGCGTAGCAAACGCCAAAAGGCCAGCGAATCCTGCTGCGGCACTATTCGCCAAACGGCGAGCGTAGTTAGCCATAGCTGCTTCCTTTCAGGTACAACGCTATCATTGATAGCCGCATACCATACTAGATTTCGGTTGAGTAGAAGGAAATGCAAGAGATGTGTGTAAACGTTTTTTACACTTCTTGATCCTGAATATGGACCAACAACGGAATACCGACATCGTTCCAATAACGTTCCACAACCCGAGCGCAACGTCAATACGTTCCTTGTACCCACCCCCCAACCTGTACTACGCTGCCCCCACCATTCAGGAGCCAATCATGGTTATGCAAACGGTGGCCCAGCCGGTCACAGCCAATGTTATTCCGGGCGCGGGCGTTCCCAAGCTATGGTCCACGGTCATTTCCGATGCGGAGGCCGTGGCCTCGGTCGAACTGGACACGCTGCTGCAAAGCTACCTGATCCAGCAGGCAGACAAGCAGTGGGGTATTTTCGACAGCAAGGGCGTGGCCGTGGTTACGTCTGGCCGGGTGCGGGCGGTGGATATTCGCGCCGGGTATATGATCTCTGACGCGCCGTTAGAGAACGGTGCATTTATGTCCTACAACAAGGTCAAGCGCCCGAGCGAGATCATGGTGGAAATGCTGTGTGACGGCACCACCATGAGTTACGGGAACCTGAGCGCAATCAGCAATCTGTTATCTGCTACAGGCATTGCTGGCCCATCCAAGGAACAGAAAGCCCGCACCAGCTTTACCAACGCTCTGGACGCTCTGGTGGCGGACCTGAACCTCTACCTCGTGACCACGCCCGAGCAGAGCTACACGAACATGAACGTGGTGGAATACTCTCTGCGCCGCTCGGTTGAGCGGGGCATCACTCTGCTGTGGGCGGAGATCCGGTTGCAGGAGGTGCGGCTTACTGCCTCCAACCAGTTAACAAAAACTGTAAAACCCAGCGGCGAGGCAAAGTCTTTCTCAGGACCGGTTTCAACCGAGGCCGCAACAAGCGCGCAAGCCGCTTCTATAAGTGGGTGAAAGATGGCTGATCCTATTGTTATTCCCCTGAACGCCGTTGCCCAGCAATTGGTTCAGGTCGCTTTGTCCGGTCAGTCTGTTCAGCTTGATATTCAGCAGCGCACAACCGGCCTGTACATGAATATCTGGCTGAATGGGACAATGATTATCGCCGGGCTGCTGTGCCAGGACAGAACGTGGCTTGTGCAGAAGTCCTATTTCGGCATGCCGGGAGATATGATGTTTGCTGACCAAGAGGGGGAAAGTGACCCAGATTACTCTGGCCTTAGTGGTCGGTATGTTCTGATGTATCAGGAGGGTGCGAATGTCTGAAACAAACGATCCCCCAATTGAAGTTGTTGGGAAAAGAACGTCTGGAAAACTTCACAGCCGCAAATTGGATGTGAATTTCAATCTCGTTACGGGAGGTTTTGGACCGGGCGGCAAGGATAATTTAACCCTTTCTGGGCATAGGGTCCGCGCTCACATCACAAACGCAGGCATGGCTTCGGGATCGTCTCTCTCCCTGCGTATTGAGGGAATGACATTAAGCGAAATGAACCGCATGTCTGTTATTCGCGCGCGGCAAACTTGGCAAAATGCAAACCGAATCACTCTTTATGGCGGCGATGAAAAAACGCCCATGACTACTATATTTTCAGGATATGTTACTGCCGCATTCGCAGATTTTACCGGCGCGCCCAATGTAGCGTTCCAAGTGGAGGCAAATAATTTGTGCTTGGCGGCGGCAAAGATCATTCCGACAATTTCATTTTCTTCCGCAGTTTCTTTGGTAACGGTGGCCTCCGTTGTTGCGAACGCAATGGGATGGACGCTTGTGAATCATGGCGTGCACACAGTTTTCCCCAGCTTCTATGGTTGGGGTGATGCCAGAAGTATTTTGGAGCGCCTTGCCTTGGCGGCAAAGGTAGTTTTCCATGTAAATGAAGATCTGGAATCATTGCATATATGGCCCTTAGACAGTGTGGACATATCCGCAGAAAAAGACATGCCGGATATTAGCACCAAGAATGGCCTTATCGGCTACCCGGCTTACAGTGATGCGGGCGTTCTGTTCGAGTGCCTGTTCAACCCCAATATCCGGTACAATTCCCCCCTTCGCCTCAAAAGCGATTACGCCCCGGCTGGGTGGGTTGATAACCAGAATGGGCAGGTGCCAGCCCAGACCTCCCCGGCCAATGGCATCTGGACCCCGTACATCATCGAGCACAATCTGGAATCAGAAGTACCGGACGGCCAGTGGACAACCTTTGTAGGAGCAACGCGCGGTGACAACCCAGCAAACTACAAACTTGGGTAATCTCCCCGGTTCTTGGCAAAGGCCTGATGGGGCTTCTGGTTTCAACGGCACCAATGCCGCAATCCGCCGCGTCCTCTCCATGATCGGCGCAGACACGCTGGTGCAGGTGAAGGGCGTCCACGCCACAGGGTTGGAGCCGGTCGGCACGGTGGACGTGCAGATTATGGTGCACCAGCAGGACGGGGCAGGGCGCACGGTGCCGCACGGCATTATCTACGGCATTCCCTATTTCCGCCTACAGGGCGGCACGCGGGCGGTGATCTGTGACCCGGCTGTGGGGGATATTGGCGCGCTCATTGTGTGCGGGCGGGACATATCCGGCGTAAAGGCCAACCGCGCCGCGTCCGCCCCCGGCAGCTTCCGCCAGCATGATTACGCGGATGCGCTGTACATCGGCGGCTTCCTCAACGCGGCCCCGGCAGAATACATCGGCTGGGTCGGGGGCGATGTGCACGTCAAGACGGCGGGCAAGTTTGTGGTCGATGCCGCTGAGTGTGACATTAACTGCGCGGTGAACGTGGCCGGGACTGTGACAGCCACCGGGGACGTGAAGGCAGGCAGTATCAGCCTTGAGAGCCACAAGCACTCGGGCGTGCAGACGGGAAGCGGGAATACAGGGGGGCCGGAGTGATGAGCGACGAAGGGTTTGACCTCTGGCTGGCAAAGGAAAAGCGCACCCTTGCTGATGAGGCATACAAGGAAACTATTGCGTCATTCGACAGGATAAAGGCTCGGCTTGGAGCAATCCTTCCCCTTTCAGTTACACTTACGACCGCATCCCTTGCGGGTGCCTTCTCTAGTCAAGGTTATAGCCTTGTCTGTTCGTTTCTAGCTGCTGGGTTCAGTGTCACTGCACTGCTCTGCATTGGAGGCTTGTTCTCCACTACGCTACTGTCAAAAAACATAGACCCGGATACGGTTGATAGAGTTCTCAAGGACGCGCCGGAGCGTGATGTGGAGAGCGCTAGCCTATGGCTTGCTTTCGCCACGTTTGCCGTAAACGAAGAGTGCATCAAAACGATAAAGCGTGACAGGCGTTGGCTCAAGGCTGCATGGATCATGTTGAGCCTAACGCCGCCCGCATCATTTTTTCTTGCTACTGCTTGGGGATGTCTGCGGGGGCCTTAATGCGGCATCGCCCACGAATGCTCCCCGAGAGGGTTTGATTTTACTAATTAATGACGCGTTGCTTGGGCGTGTCGGCTTGGGCGCGGATGAAGGCGCGGGCTTTTTGTCGGTCATGTGGATTCCCTTCCCACCCAGCCTGCCAGTACCCACCCGCCCCCAAAAGGTACACAGATGGGGAACGCCTTAAAGCCCCACCGCCTGACGCAGCAGATCATTTGCCCGGCTCTGCCAGCCGGGGCCACTAGCCTTGAGGCGCTCCACAAGATCGGGGTCTAGCCGTATAGAGACCAGTGCCTTCGTGGGGGCTTTCTGCGGCCCGCGCACCCGGCGTGCGTTGGCTAGGGCAGGGGCGACCTCTTGGGCAGTCTGTGCCCGCAGGAAGTCTGCCTCTGTCAGTTCCGGGCTGTCCGGGTCCATGGCAATACCCTGATTGATCCGGGCATCTTCATCATCCGTGGGCATGATAAATTCAGGTTTGCGCGGCATAGAGCTTTGCCTCCCGTTTGTTGGCCTTACGCAGGCTGATTATCCGAACAGTGCGGGTTTCAATGCTGAATACCAGAACATGAAGCCGCAGACTGATCGGGGCGACTGCGACGAGGCGAGGCTCGTTGGCACTCTGGCTGGCCATAATGAGAGCAACGTCCCATTCGAAGCCCTCTGCGACGACAAAATCAACGCCGTGTTTGGCGATGTTGCTCTGTCTTTTTGCTTCGTCCCAATCGTATCTCATGGATTATTGTATATACGATAAGACCAGATTGGGCAAGTCATATTGTATATATAATTTGGATTGGGCAGATGGGGAACGGGGTTAGGAACCTCTTCTGCGTCTATTCCCGCTCTTTCAAAGGGTATGGTTATGATGACCATACCCGCCGTCGGAATGGATAAGAGTATCAGTCGCGGGCGTAAGATCTTCTAAAATCTAATAACCTTAATTTCTGATCAATTTCTTTTTTTTCGTTTTCCAGTTCAGCTAGCCTTTTTATTAGGAAACCTCTGATTTCGTCACTTACATAATCCTGAGATTTTATTTTATTTATGGCCGTCAATATCTCTTCTATCGCAGATTCAGCATTTTCATAATCTTGATGTAAATATGATATTTTTTTGGATAGTATTTCCGGCGCGCGGTCTGCATCAGTTTCTGATTTGGGCCAAAAACTACGAGCTAAACGCTCGGTAATTTCTGCGTTAAACGACGATCCGGAAGCCAGGGCAGCCTCTTCGAGTGCGTCCTTGAGTTCTGCAGGAAGTCGGATGCGGAATTGAGAATCTTCACGTGCCATGCGACGACCATAGCAGAAAAAAATATTTGACAATACACCACTGGTGGTGTGACGTTGTGTCGTCACAAAGACACACGGAGGATAAATGTTGCGAGAATGGCCACAAATCAAACTTCGAGTACCATCTCGGTGCAAGGATTGGCTAACTCAGATCTCCACAAGCGAGGGTAGGTCAATCAACTCGACAATAAATTTAATTATTGAGCGGGAAATTATCAGGAAAGAAAAGGCATCGCGGCTGAGTTTGGCGACCGCCCCGATGCCTCTCACGCAGAATAGGAAAACTGCTATGTCTGATCGTATCAGAATGGACGAAAAATATCAAAATCTTCATCAATCTCCTGATGCTGTGGCTTGTATGCTCAAAGATGGGATAGACCCGCAAGCCGCATCTATGGCGCAGCACCAAATTGCCCTTGAGGCATTTATGATGCTTACCGCGGATGTTCTTCTTTGCGGCGATGATGTGAATAAAATTCGCGCCTGCGTAGGGAACGCTCTTCGTTTGGCATGTGGGAGCGAATTCTGCGAATACTTCGTGATGCACGAGCGCGTTCTAAGTGCGTTCCCGTTCCTTCGTGAAGGAGGGGCGGCATGAGCGCGAACAACATTGTATCCTTCTCCTTCGATGGTGTTGATGTGCAAGCTGTAAACCGCAATGGCGATGTTTGGTTTGTCGGGATGGAGGTAGCCAAAGCTCTTGGATACTCAGATACCGATCAGGCAATACGAAAGCACTGTAAGGCCGCAGAAAACCTTAAACCCGTCGAATTGACGGGTTTGGGAATTATCGCAAAATCTCCCCGAGGACTGAAATTAATTCCAGAGCGAGATCTTTATCGCCTTGTGATGAATTCTGAGAAGCCAGACGCAATCGCTTTTGAAGAGAAGGTGGTGGGCGAAATCCTCCCCGCCATCCGTAAAACTGGCGGCTACATGGCAGTCGCGCCCGAAGAGACGCCGGAAGAAATCATGCTTCGGGCATTAACGATTGCCAAGGAAACGGTGGATCGCCAGAAAAGTCAGATTGCCGAACTTTCCCCCAAAGCCGCCGCGCTGGACGCTATATCGGAAGCTGAGGGCGATATGGGCGTTCGGGATGCTGGGCGGGAGCTTGGCATTGGCATGTCCAGGGTGGTTGATTTCCTGCTCGATCACAAATGGGCCTGCCGTGAAGGCGAGAAAAAGAAGAAGCTCCGCCCTGCTCATTATGGCCAGACACAGGGGTATTGCCGCCTTGTGACCAAAACTTACCCGGAGCGGCATTCAGGCGAAACATGCGTGGGGCATGACTTCAAAATCACGCCTCGCGGCCTCGCCCGGCTGGCGGTCCTGCTGTGCGGCATCAATTCGGAACCGGCGCGCAGGCTGAACGGAGCAAAGAAGGCCGCCCCCGTCCCTTTCTCCCAAACGCCAGCGTAAGCAGTCTGATTGAGGCCCGCTGCCCTTTCGGGGTCGCTATCCTCGGGGGGTGTGAGGAAAGCGACCAAGCAGTCTCTCAGAGAGTATTTGCAAGAGTTCGCTGTTATTCAATTCAGAAAGCGCAGTCTCTACGCGCTCATGTGATTGGAGTGCTTCGTCGAATTCCTCACTCGTCATGCAGGGCTCCTCCATATCTGCATGAAATTCGGCTTCGCCTTTCGCTGTATCAATCAGGTGAACAATTTCCGCATTGATGGAGCGGTGATTTTTCTCGGCTTCCTTCTCGACCCATTCTTTCAGGTCGCGAGGAATCCGTAAGCGGAAATGAGCTTCATCTGCCATGACGCATAAATGACGCATTTTCCAGTTGACTGCAATGACGCACTTTGGCACACCATACGGACATGACGCACATTGCGTCATAAGGGGTGGAGTATGAACAAAAGCCACTTAAGGCTGCGATTACCGGTCCATATAAAAGAATGGGTGCAGAAATCAGCAGAGAAAAACAAGAGAAGTCAGAACGCAGAGGTTTTGTTTTGGCTTGAACAAGCAAGTAACGGAGATGCCGGGGAAAAGTTTGGCGACTGCCCCAGCATCCCCTCAACCACAACGAATGGACAAATTCGTCATGTCGAACAATAACACAAACCTGACCATTCTTTCCACCACTATCCGCCGGGACGCGGAGGGGCGGTATTCTCTCAGTGACTGCTGGAAGGTGTCTGGGAAGGATAAGAAGAACCAACCGTCTGAATGGCATTCTCAAGAGAAAACCAAGGAGTTCCTGCGGGCTCTTGAAGGTGACCGGGGATCTCCGGTCACCCCAGTTTCCTTGGTCACAACCGGTCCAAATGAGGGGCGTGGATATTGGGCAGATCGCAAGGCGGTCATTCACTACGCGACGTGGATCAGCCCTGATTTTTATCTCACGGTAATCTCTGCCTTCGATGCCTTGGTAAAGGGCCAAATCCCCAGCGCTACCCCGAAACCTAAGCGCATCCGCAAAACTCCCGTGCTTCGCGCTTTCCGGGATGGATATGGAATAGCAAAAACCCTTGGGCTTGATGATAATCAGGCTGCATCGCATGCTGGCCGGTATTGCCTGCATAAATGTGGCGAAAATCCTCTCCCGGCGCTTGGGTTGGATACTCGAGCGGCACCCACGCAGGATAACTACCAGACGGTTACTGAGCTTGGGCGCCCGCTTGGTCTGTCTGGGCAGAGGGTGAACAAGATTTTGGAAGAAAAGGGGCTACAGGTCCACACCAAAGGCTCTTCTTCCAGTAGCAACTGGAGCATGACCGACAAAGGCTTGGCCTACGGACGCATGTTTGATGGCGTCCGAGCCGGGTCCACAGGTTCCCAGCAAATGCTCAAATGGAAACCTTCTACAGTGGAGTTCCTGCGCCCTTTTGCGAAAGTGCCAGCGTAAGCGCCGTAACGGCCAGCCATCCCTTCGGGGGTGGCAACGCTGGTGAGAGAATGAGTGATAATGCTGTTTCCGTTGCCCTCCTTCACGCCACTTATGCCCTGCCGGACGTAAGAAAAAACTTTGGCCGCTCAGCGGACGATTTGCTTGCACATTTACGCACGGCCGCGCGGGCTATCACCCAGCTTTGGGATGACGTGCTGGTGGAAGAGCAGCGCAGGGAGGCGGGGAAGAAGGCGCTGGCGTAACGCCAAGTCAAAACAGCCTTGTACCCGCGCGCGGTTTTTGGCATAGTTCCTCTACCGTTGCGCGGGCTACGCAGATACCGCTTGTACCCGGTACCTTTTTACGGTAGTTTTTCCTTACTCTCTCATAATTCTGTCAGCCGCCCTTTGGGGCGGCTTTTTTGTTGGTGAAGCCATGAACACGTTGTTGCTCGACCGAAGCACGTGGGACTTACTGCTTGACCATGACGGCAACATAGCCGTGGCCTCCAGCGCCTATGCCATCGGGCAGGATATATCTTCCGCCGTGCGCGTGTTTCAGGGTGAGTGCTATTACAACACGGACGCTGGGCTGTCTTACCTCGGCAATATCCTCGGGAAAAATCAGTCTCTTTCTGTTTTTCAGGCGCAGGCCGAGCGGGAGGCCGCAGCAGTGCCAGAAGTGGCAGAGGCGCGATGCCTTGTCTCCAGCCTGAGTTATGACCGGGTTCTTTCCGGGGCAATCCTTTTCACCACCACAGACGGGACAACCAGCAATGTCGGGTTCTGATTACGGTACCACGTCAGTCCCCGCACCGTCCTTTACGGAGGCGGGGTTTGTGGCCCCGGCTGAGAGCGACATGCTGACCGGCGCTCTGGCGGACCTGAACGCGGCCATGGGTGGAAACCTGAATACCGCTCTGACCACGCCACAGGGCCAGCTTGCCATGTCGCTCACGGCCATTCTGGGCGATGCGTATGACCAGATGCTTGCCATCTTCAACGGTGTGGACCCGGCCCGGGCCTTCGGACGCATGCAGGACGCCATTGGCAATATTTACTTTATCAGTCGCAAGGGTGCGACAGCTACGGTGGTAGGCGTTACCTGCGTGGGTGCGGTCGGAACGGTTGTGCCAGAGGGAACGCTCATTCAGGATGGCAGCGGCAACTATTACGCGGCGGACGGGGCCATAACGCTGGATGCGACCGGTACGGGCACGGGGTCATTCTCCTGCACTACCACGGGCGTGATCTACTGCCCGGCCAACAGTGTGTCTGTTTATCAGTCCGTTACGGGCCTGACCTCGGTCAATAACCCGGCGGCGGGCGTGACAGGGAGTGCGGAGGAAGGGCGTCAGGCGTTTGAAGCCCGGCGCGAGGCAACGGTAGAGGGTAACGCCATTGGCTCCCTCAACGCCATTGCTGGCGCGGTGCTTTCCGTGGATGGTGTGACAGATGCGTATGTGACCGACAACAGCACGGCTGCCGCCGTGACCACGGGCGGGGTTTCTATCCCGGCAAACAGCCTGTTCGTATGCGTCAACGGTGGCACGGATGAGGATGTGGCTCTGGCTATTATCAGCAAGAAGCCGCCCGGCTGCGGCTACACGGGAACGACAAGCGTGACCGTGACCGACCCCAATAGCGCCTACCACACGCCCCCGACCTATACGGTGCAGTTCACACGGGCCACGGATACGCCTGTGTTTTTCGCTGTCTCATTGCAGAAAAACAGTGGCGTCCCGGCAACGGCGGCGGCAGAGGTGCAGGCCGCCATACTGGCAGCTTTTGATGGCATGGAGGGCTCCCAGATCGGTCAGACCCTTTACGCCAGCAGCTTTTATTCCGCCGTGGCCGCCCTTGGGTCGTGGGTAAAGATTGTTGAGATCACCATAGGCACGTCCAGTCTTCCGGTCGGGTTTACGGCGCCTATGGATATTGACCAGATTCCCACGCTGGAGGCGGCAAACATCAACGTATCGGTGGACTGATGCAGGACGTAAGCCAAACCATTCTGTCGCAATATGCGAACAGTCCGGCGCTCTGCTCGTTTATCGAGGCGTGGAACCAGATGCTGGATCCGTCCGCCATGATAAACGATTGGTACAATCTGGTCTGGAACGTGCAAACGGCGCAGGGCTATGGGCTGGATGTATGGGGCCGCATTGTTGGGGTTTCTCGCATCCTCAGTATTGCCTCAGTCAAATATCTGGGTTGGCGTGAGGCCAATGACCTGACGGAAGACAGCTTCAATCAGGCCCCTTGGTACCGGGGCGTGGACGCCACAAGCAATTACCGCCTGTCTGACGATGGATACCGCCAGCTTATTTACGCCAAGGCGCTGGCGAACATTTCTGACGGCTCAATTCTGTCTCTCAACCAGATATTGACCACGCTCTTTGCCGGGCAGGGCGATGCATATGTGCATGATGGGGCCGATATGAGCATGACGTATGTGTTCAAGTTTGTGCCGACTGACGTGCAAGTGAGCATCATCCAGAACAGCGGCGTGTTGCCCCGGCCTGCGGGTGTTTCAGTTTCCTATTCAATTCAGAGCGACTGACCATGAAAAGCACAGATGACCGCAAGCTGTTTGGCTCTCCCATTGGGGCGTCTGCGGCTACGGGGAATATTGCGGTTATTCCGCAAACACAGGCCACGGTGGGCGATGGCACGGCCTCGGTCGCACTTGGCTTCCCACCCGAAACCTTTATTGCCCGCGCAGCCGGGGGCGAACCGCCCCGTGGGCAGGACATGAACGGCCTACTCAACCTGCTCTCCAGCGCCACACAGGTGCTGCAGGCAGGCTACCTTGGCCCGTTTGACGCGACATTTGCGCAGGGTATTGGCGGTTATCCCGCTGGTGCAATCGTATCCGGAGCAACCCCCGGCACGTTCTGGGTCAGCACGGCGGATGCCAATGTTTCCATCCCAGGTGCAACCGGCGCGACCTGGCAGAGTCTGTTCAATGGCTATGCCACGCAGACATGGGCCAACGGGCAGTTTCTGCAACTCACCAATGCTGCAGTGCAGGCGGTAACCGGGCCTGTTACGTTCTCTGGAATAACTAAGGTTCCAGCCCCTACGGACTACACCCAGAATCAGGCCATAGGTGCGTCTGTTGCAGATGCGCGATATGTGAAAAAAACCGGCGATTTATTGACTGGGGCATTGTTGGCTATGCTAGTCAACCCTAGCTCGGCAGCCGGGGTGACCAATTATGGGCCTGCATGGATATCGCAAGCCGATAGCAATACATCGTTTTCAATCTATTCTCAGAATACAAATGGGGGTTCTGCTGCTGGAACTCTGTATCTGCGTTCAGGAGCGAATGCGCAATACTTCAGTTGCGGATTGAACGGGAGAATTATGAGCGGGTCTGGGACTTGCGCTTTCCTGTCTGACATCTCCCAAACCACCCATTCAGGAAATGCCGGAGATGCGGGTAGTTTCGCCATTACTGTCTACACAGACCCGTCCACACCAAGCGGGAAACGTTACCGCATTTCGGGGCAGACGGCAGCATTTACGGGGGAAAGTCGCCAAACCATCTCGTTGCCCCTGACCCTGAATGGCATTCTACCTGGGGCGTGGGGGGCTACCACGTTCTGGAACGTCAATACATCTACCACGAATAATGACCAATTTGCACAGATCATTGGAGCCCCAACGGTCTCGTCGATTACTGTTAATATGGCTGTGACTGCGGACCCCTCGCTGACGTGGCCATGTTACGCAACATGGTGGGTTGA
>NZ_JBFCXX020000032.1:0-16635 GCF_040702925.2 Acetobacter fabarum
CCAAAACAAAATCAGCACTCTCTCAACCGCGGGGTGGAGCAGCCCGGTAGCTCGTCAGGCTCATAACCTGAAGGCCGTAGGTTCAAATCCTACCCCCGCAACCAACGACGCTTGCGAATGACCATTCGCCACATTTCGCCGTGATCGTAGTGTGCGGTTCCCCGCAACCAACGATACTTGCGATACGAACGCATCGAGAACGCCACTGTCCGGATGGACCGTGGCGTTTTTCTTGTGCGCCGCGAACTGCAGGATCGCCGCTAGGTCGCCGCGCAGGATGATCGTCAGTTCGCCGTCGGTCGGCTGGAGCGTGATCTGCGAGACCAGTGTGCGCAGGCGCTCGGCAGCCTCGGTCTTCGTCTCTTCGGCCTGAAGGCTCTCATAAAGAGACGTGATCCGCTGCTGGTAGATCTCCGCCATGTTCGGATGGAGAAGGGGAGGCGGCTCCTCGGTATTGGCGACTTTCTGTTCCAGTTCCTCCTTGCGGGCTTCGAGCGTCGTCATTTTTTTCATGACCCGCTTGGATGCCTCAATGTCATCTGAGGCAAGGATAAGATTCAGAAGCTTATCCAGTTCTCTGTCGATGCGGGGAATTTCATTCCGCATTGCTGCGAGATCGGCACCCAGTTCCATGCGCAGTCGGTTCACCTCGCGGGTGAACTCGTTGCAGAACTCCTTGAACAGGTCCGGTTCCATCAGATGCGTGCGCAGCCCGCTCAGCACTGATGCTTCGAGGGCGTCGCGACGGATGTTGAGCCGATTGTCGCAGGTGCCCTTGTTGCGTGCTGTCGAGCAGCCGAGCAGATCTTTTGAGATCATGCTGTAACCACCACCACACCAGCCGCAGCGGATCAGCCCGGCAAAGAGATGGCGGGGACGCCGTTGCGCGCTGAGGGCCTCGTTTCCCCGTGCCGGCTGGCTGAACGTCGTTTCGGCCTGGCGGGCCTTTACGGCATCCCACAGATCCTGTTCGACGATCCGTAATTCCGGCACCTCCTGGATCACCCATTCGGATTCAGGATTGAGGCGTGAGACGCGCTTGCCGCTATCCGGATCCTTCAGATAACGCAGCCGGTTCCAGACCAGGCGCCCGACATACATCTCGTTGTTGAGGATACCGGTGCCGCGTTCCCGATTGCCGTGAATGGTGGACGGTCCCCAATCACGTCCCTGCGGACCCGGAACGCCGTCCCGGTTCAATTCCATGGCGATCGTGCGGGACGACTTTCCCCGTGTGTAATCGGTGAAGATCCGTCTGACTGTGCGGGCCTCCTCCTCGTTGATGGTCCGGTCGCCCCGGATGCGCTCGCCTTTCGCATCGAACTGGCGCACGACATCATAGCCATAGGAATTGCCGCCGCCGGACTTGCCGTCCTCAATACGCCCGCGCAGCCCCCGCCGAACCTTCTCGGCCAGATCCTTGAGGAACAGGGCATTCATGGTGCCCTTGAGGCCGATATGCAGGTGGGTAACGTCGCCCTCGGAGAGGGTGATGATCCGCACGCCAGCGAACGTCATCCGTTTGAACAGGCCGGCGATATCTTCCTGGTCGCGCGACAGCCGGTCCATGGCTTCGGCCACGATGATCGTGAAGCGGCCGCGCGTAGCGTCCTGGATCAGTTCCTGAATACCTGGGCGGAGCAGGGAAGCACCGGAGATGGCACGGTCGGTGTAGCTGTCGATGATCGTCCAGCCCTGTTTCTCCGCATGAAGCCGGCAGAGGCGCAACTGATCCTCGATCGACGCATCGCGCTGGTTGTCGGATGAGTAGCGGGCGTAGAGCGCGACTTTCACAATCCCATCTCCTTAATCCTGGAGATCGCGTCGCCTCGCGGCCTCCACTTCAGCGTTGACGAAATCCCGTGCGGCCTGACGGGCCAGAAGCCGGACCAGACTGACCAGCCGAGGATCGGCTCCATTGCGTAATGGTGTCACGTTGGCCTCCGGGGCGTCGAGAACGAGCCGCACCTTGCCCGCTATCGTATCGCGTTGGCGTGCCATCTTCCCGTCCTTTCTGCATGGACCTGTGAGTGGTTCTGACAGCACTGTGGAGGTCGGACGGGATAGGCGTGAACAGAAAAATACGTGGAAACAGGGAGATGCGCCGTGCAGAGAGGGCTTGGGGATACGCGCGAACATTCGCGGCTATCATGGTCGGCACTATCACAAATCAGTGATTGAACGACTATAATGGTCGTATTTTATCGTGACGCGTGTCGACTCGCAGATCGACTGGAGCAGATGTAGCTTCCGTAAAGTCGTGTCCGTGCCATTCCGTGGATGCGGTTTGACCTCTCGTGGGGCCGGGAGAGAGGAAGAGGGACGTGGGGTTTTTCGTGACGGATTCAGGGGTGGGAGAGAGGCTTCCGCCCGTCCGTTACGGAGTGTCCTGCCATGGCGAGCGCCATCCAGAAAATCGCCCTCAATGCGTCCCGTGATATTCCTTTCAACAAGCTGGTGCTGTCGCAGTCCAATGTGCGGCGTGTGAAGTCCGGTCTGTCGATCGAGGAACTGGCCCGCGACATCGAACGCCGCGGCCTGCTGCAGAGCCTGAACGTCCGTCCCGTCCTGAATGGTGAGGGGGCGGAAACCGGTGCCTACGAGGTGCCTGCTGGAGGGCGCCGGTTCCGCGCCCTCGAACTGTTGGTGAAGCAGAAGAAACTGGCGAAAACCGCCCCGGTGCCTTGTGTCGTGCGTGAGGCAGGATCGGCCATTCTCGCCGAGGATGATTCCCTGGCCGAAAACGTCCAGCGCGTGGCCCTGCATCCGCTGGACCAGTTTCGGGCTTTCCGTGACATGCTGGAGAAGGGCATGTCCGAGGAAGAAATCGCGGCCGCGTTCTTCGTCGTGCCCACCGTGGTCAAACAGCGTCTGCGCCTGATGACCGTGTCCGACAAACTGCGCGAGATCTACGAGCAGGATGGCATGAAGCTCGACCAGCTCATGGCCTTTTCGATCAGCGATGACCACACCCGTCAGGAACAGGTCTGGGAGATTATTGCCCAGAGCCACAATCGCGAACCCTATCTGATCCGCCGCATGCTGACGGAGAAAACCGTGCGGGCGTCAGATCGCCGGGTGCGCTTTGTCGGGCTGGACGTCTATCTTGCCGCCGGCGGTCCCGTCATGCGTGACCTGTTCGAGGCAGACGACGGCGGCTGGCTGCAGGATCCGACCCTGCTCGATCAGTTGGTGATGGAAAAGCTGCAGGAGGCGGCCGAACAGGTCCGTGCCGAAGGCTGGAAATGGGTCGAGACGGCGCTATCCTTCCCCTGGGGGCACACACGGCACTTAGCGGAGATCGACGGTGTGCCAGTGGTGCTCTTGGAAGAAGAAGCCGCCCGCCTGACCGCGCTGCACAGCGAGCAGGAAACGATCGAGGCGGAATACGCGCAGGCCGATGAATTCCCCGAAGACGTTGATATCCGCCTGGGCGAGATCGAGCAGGCCATTGAGGCGCTGGAAGAACGCCCTGTGTCCTTCGATCCGGTGGACATGCAGCGAGCCGGCGTCTTTGTCAGTCTCGATACCGACGGCACGTTGCTGGTCGAACGGGGCTTCGTTCTGCCCGAGGATATGCCGGTGGAGCCCGAGGATGGTCACGATGAGTCCGAGGGATATGATGACACGGTCGTTCATCACGGCACGGGTGACGATGTCGAAGGAATTGGGATGGAAGATACCTTCGATACCGAGCCCGAAGAAGAAGACGGACTCAAGCCGCTTTCCGACCGCCTGCTGACCGAACTGACGGCCTGGCGCACGCTGGCCCTGCGCGATGCGTTTGCCGGCAATCCGCATATCGCGCTGACGGAACTGCTCCACACGCTGATGCGCGACCTGTACTGGCAGGTCTCGGGCGCGGACTGCCTGGAAGCCTATGTTCGGGAAATCTCCCTGCCGGTGCATTCCCCCGACATGCCGGGCAGCCTGCCGGCTCATGCGCTGCGCCAGCGCAACGAAGGTTGGAAGCACGATCTGCCGGAGGATGAGGACGCGTTGTGGCGCTGGATCGACGGACTGGATGACACCAGCCGTCTGGCCCTGCTGGCGCATTGCCTGTCTTTCGGGATCAACGCGTTGCATGAATCGTCCCATGGCCCGTCTCTGGCACGCAGCGTCAGGGAACGGCTGGCGCGAGCCGACCGCCTCGCCACTGCGCTTACGCTTGATCTGGTCGAAGCGGGCTGGCAGCCGACGGTGGAGAACTATCTGGGCCGCGTCACCAAGGCCCGTATTCTCGAAGCCGTGCGCGAGGCGCGGGGAAGTGAGGCAGCCGAGCGTATTGCACATCTGAAAAAGAACGACATGGCGCAGGCGGCCGAAAGGCTGCTTGAGGGCGCCGGCTGGCTGCCCGAGGCTCTGCGGACGGCGAACGTGCCGGAGCGAACTGAAAGGGAAGAAGGGGCGGCGCGTATGACCGATAGTCATGATGCGGTCGCAGCCGAGTGAGATCTGTCGATGAATATCATGGGCGGCTTCCGGTCTCCGGGAGCCGCCTTTTGTATTGGAGCGATATCGCGCCGGAGTGGAAGCCGGCAGTCGTTAGTGATGGGTCACCGGTTGCAGGTGACGGTCCGTTTCAAGGCTGAGGGCTACTGGCCATAAAGGCGTTTTGGTATAGAAATCCGGTCTGCTGAAGCCGGAGCCTGTTCGGTGCTCGTTGAGCAGTCCTGCCCAGCACAGCGGTCGCAGGACATGGACGTAAAGACTGGCGGTCAGCTTGAAATCCCGGCGACGGATATCATCTTCCTCGCCCCCGTAGAGAACCGAACACAGCCGCTCTTCGGTGACGGCAACCTGAGCTTCGATATTAATGACGTTGAGAAAGATGTCCCAGTTGCCGAGCAGTGGCTCTTCGCTTCGGGTGTATGGACTGTGGTCGATGACAAAGAGAAGATGAGTCGTCAACAGCATCCAGAGCCGGGCTGGCTCCGATTTGAGCTTTCTCGCCAGGTCGGTCAGCCGCAGGGTTCCCTTGAAATGCCTTGCGAGCTTCGCACTGAGCAGAACCTCATGCAGGATCACCAGCGGCGGGAAATCATGTTCATTGAGGACTTTATTGACGGCATAGAGCTCTTCAACCGTATAGCCGGGCCAGTCAAATGCCTCGGCGGCTCATGCGACAAAATAGCGTTTCAGCGCCTTGCTGGGCGTGAGGCCGATCGGGCCGTGTTCCTCGATATAGCCGATCGTCAGCAGCGCGGCCTTCAGTATGAGGGCATGCGACAGGGGGAGGTCGCCGTCGTTGGGTGAATGGAATGGCCGCATCGGGTAAACAATGAACCAGACTGGTGCGAGTTGCCAATCTGGATTTGTGACGTGGAGCTCATCTCAGCTCAGTCTCCGTCGTCGTAATGTCGGCTTACGCCTCTTTTCTGCCGTTTCCGCAACCGATCAGGTTTCTCGAATGCAGACATCAGCATCGACCATCTTTCGCTTCATTTGTACCAACAACTGTGATACATATGTGCATACACGCAAGGAGGCTTTGTATGTCTGCTGTTACATTCCGGGTAGATGAAACGCTGAAGGCAGCCGCAGTTAAGAAGTTGTCGGCTCAAGGCATTTCACTTTCTGACGCACTGCGCGATACGCTCGCGTATATTGCTGAAACGGGTCGCTCTCCCGTCAAGCGGAGGCTTGTCACAGACGAGGATGCGGAGCTTATCGAGATTGTGCGCGAACGCCTAAAAAACCCTGCCCAAAAGCATCGTATGACTTTTGCAGAGCTTAAGAACCGTCATCGCGAATGAAAGAGTATTGTCTTGAATTCGACGACAGAGCGCTCAGAGAGTGGGATGCTCTTGACGGCAGCGTGCGTAAGAAATTTGAAAAGAAGCTGGAAAAGCTGATCTGGAACCCTCACTCTCCAGGAAACGAACTGCATCGCGACCTATCAGGGTTTTATAAGATCAAGCTTCTGAAAGATGGTTACCGCCTTGTTTATCAGGTCATCGACGAACGGATCGTCATCTATGTAATTGCCGTTGGCCGGAGAGCCGATAATGAGATTTATGAACTGGCTTCGAAGCGAACAGAGTGAATTTACTTTCTTGGTAGAAAGTCAGCTCCCGCCTCATTTTTGTCATTCAATGCCCGGTTAAGCTTCTCGAATAGCGGACTATTTTCGGTTTTTCTTGACGTAAGGAGCCTGAGCAGTCAGCGGTGAGGTCATGGATACCATCAGCCTTCTTGCTCTACTCCTGACGCTCTCGGCAGGCTTCAGCATTCTCAACCACCATACGTTGCGTGTTCCTGTCACGATCGGCGTTCTGGTCTTCTCATTGCTGACCTCGCTTCTGGTCATGATCCTGAACCCTCTGATCCCGGCCTATGACCTTCAGGCTCTCCCACGGTCTGTACTCGGCGCGATCAATCTGCCTGCGGCACTTCTGAACGGTGCCCTGTCGCTGCTGCTTTTTGCGGGAGCCATGCAGGTGGATGTCGGGCATCTGCGAGCAAAGCTGATGT
This sequence comes from Acetobacter fabarum, assembly GCF_040702925.2. Lineage (GTDB taxonomy): Bacteria > Pseudomonadota > Alphaproteobacteria > Acetobacterales > Acetobacteraceae > Acetobacter > Acetobacter fabarum_B. The sequence goes on from NZ_JBFCXX020000032.1 coordinate 6,475, forward strand.
CTGTGACCGCTCTCTCCATTCTGGGAACCGTTCTGGCCGTGGCGTTTCTGGCGGTCGCGGCGTGGTGTGTTTTCCCGCTGCTGGGCCATGCCGTTCCCTTTACATGGTGCATCGTGCTCGGCGCTATCCTCGCTCCGACAGACCCGGTTTCGGTCGTGGGAATGCTGAAACGTCTGGGACTGCCAGGACCGCTACAGGCCGTCTTTGCGGGCGAGAGCCTGTTCAATGACGGCGTGGGCGTCGTCATTTTCGGTGTGACGATCGGGCTGGCGACTGGAGACAGTCAAGGGGTGGGCGCTTCTGAGATTGCCATGAGCTTCTGCCGCGAAGCGCTCGGTGGTGGTCTTCTTGGAGCGATAACCGGGTGGATTGCTCTTCGTGTGCTCAAGGGACAGCGTGACCCGCATATTGATCTGCTGACCTCGCTGGCTCTGGCGACCGGAACCTTCAGCATCGCCAATCAGTTGGGGATGTCCGGTGCGATTGCCGTCGTCGTGGCCGGTCTCTGCTTCGGAACCAGCTACAGCCATTCCATTTTCGATGAAGTATCGCGCAAGGAACTCGACATTGCATGGACGCTGATTGACGAAGTGCTGAACGTCCTGCTGTTCATGCTCATCGGCTTTGAAATACTGGAGATCACGCCGCATCTGTTCACGGTTCTGGCGACGCTTGCCGTGATCCCGCTGTCCATTGCCGTGCGGGCATTGAGTGTGCTGTTCTCCACCCTGCCGGTTCATCTCCGGCAGTGGGAGCGGGGCCGTGTCCTCGGCATCCTGACATGGGGCGGCCTGCGTGGCGGCATCTCGGTTTCTCTGGCGCTTGGCCTGCCGCACGGAGACCTGCGTGATCTGCTGCTGCCTGTCTGTTACGGTGTCGTGGTGTTCACCATCATCGTGCAGGGGCTGACCATGGAGCGGGTCGCCCGCAGGCTCTATCCGTCAATCGTCTCCCGGCCGCAGTAATGCCGTCTTCCCTTCTTCCCGTCTCGATTTCCGCCCGGCGGGTTCTCATTCTCGGGCTTGTCGCAGGCTATGTGGATGCCCTGAGTTTCGTCGATCTGAGCGGTGTCTTTGCCGGCGCGATGACCGGCAATACCACGCATATGGGCGCCTCGTTTATCAGTGGGAACTGGCAGCACGGCCTGCTTCTGATGGGTGTGCTGGGCGTATTTTTTCTTGCCGCTATTCTGGCCAGCCTGATGCGGCTGTTATGGTCGCCAGCTTGCGGGGTCATGGTCATGACGATCTTCATGGTTCTGGCGCAGGCGGTTCAGGGATCGTCCCTGCGTTACTGGGGAGAATTTCTCGTGCTTCCGGCACTTCTGGCCGTGCAGGGCGAAACGATCGCGAAATTCTCCGGCACGCCCATGCCCACGATCGTCGTGACGACAAACCTGTTAAAAGCCGCATCGGGAATTGCGGAATGGATGGCGTCATGGATTGCGCCGGACAGGAACATTCGCCCTATCGCAGGAAGCATTTTTCTGCCGCTACTTTCGTGGGGGGCTTTTCTGGCAGGCGTGATGGCCGCCGCTACGGGGCTGGCCCTGCACGGTAGTTTTCCGTTCCTCTGGCCCGTCCCTTTCCTTGTCTTTCTATACCGGGATATCTGGAAAACGGAGCGTTCCGGGCAGGACGATAATTGAACACCCTGTCTGACAGGTCAGGATCAGACGCAGGACGTAACGCGTTTATGATGCGAATCTGCCTCTCGGTCAGGTCAGATTTTCATGCCTGACAGCCGACATTCAGCTTCCCCCCCAAATCTGCCTGTCGGCTTCACCAATTCAGCAGACAGGCAGTGCTCACCTCAAGTCAGACGAGGTTGTAAGCCTTCTGTTGTATTCCTCGTGAGGCTTCCCAAATTCATAGGAACTGCATCTTTTAAGAAGGATCTGTCATGACCAGCCTGTTTGAGCCGATTGAACTGGGAAGCATTTACGCCAAAAACAGAATTCTCATGGCGCCGCTGACACGCGGTCGGAGCACCCGTGATCATGTGCCCACCCCCATCATGGCCGAATATTACGCGCAACGGGCCGGAGCCGGTCTGATCATCTCAGAAGCGACCGGGATCAGCCGCGAAGGTCTTGGCTGGCCGTATGCGCCGGGCCTGTGGTCGCAGGAACAGGTGGAAGCCTGGAAGCCCATCACCGCCGCAGTTCACGCCAAGGGCGGAAAGATTGTGGCCCAGCTCTGGCATATGGGTCGGATGGTTCATTCCAGCGTGACGGGCCAGCAACCTGTGTCCTGCTCGGCGACAAAAGCGCCTGAAGCCCTCCATACGTACGATGGCAAGCAGGCTCCCGAAGTCGCCCGCCCTCTCACCAAGGAGGACATTGCCCGCATCCTGAACGACTACGAAAATGCTGCTCGCAATGCCCTTCAGGCAGGCTTTGACGGTGTGCAGATTCATGCCGCCAACGGTTATCTGATCGACGAATTTCTGCGGGACGGCACCAATCATCGTTCCGACGAATATGGCGGTTCGCCGGAAAACCGCATCCGCTTCCTGCGTGAAGTCACCGAACGCGTGATCGCAACGATTGGCGCGCACAAAACGTCAGTAAGGCTGTCCCCCAATGGCGATACGCAGGGCTGCATCGACAGTCATCCAGGGCAGGTTTTTGTGCCGGCCGCAAAGCTGCTGAATGACCTCGATATCGCTTTCCTTGAACTGCGCGAGCCCGGACCGAACGGCACGTTCGGCAAGACCGACCAGCCCAAGCTGCATGGTCCGATCCGCGAAGTCTTCAGGAAGCCGCTGGTTCTGAATCAGGACTACACACGGGAAGAAGCGATCGAGACAGTCGCTACCGGTGTTGCGGACGCCATTTCGTTTGGTCGGCCTTTCCTCGCCAATCCGGACCTCGTGCGTCGTCTGGAAGACAATCTGCCCCAGAACAAGGACGATATCCGCACCTGGTACTCGCAGGGTGCAGAAGGCTATACGGATTATCCGCTTGCTCGCTGATACCCTATTTTTCCCGCAAGTTCCTTCCAATGGAAGGAACTTGCATTTGAACTATAGAAAATATTTAGCCGCCGACGTGATACTTGTCGTGAAGTAGGCGAAATCACCTGAATAGTTCTACTCCCTGCCATGAATGTGAACACTGCGAAAGGCTGTTTTCGGTAACTCTATCCCGATAGCCGACTGTCTGTTTCCCCCAGTCACCCGACGAGTAGTCTTGTTCGTTCGCGCACCGCTTCCAGTTCTCTTTCGGAGACCCGACCTTTATGCTTTGCTCGTCTGGCGCGCCAATCAAGACTGCGAACCTGATCAGAGAGAACCACGCTTGTCGGCTCTCCTGTCAAAGGCACTTCAAAGGGATACCCTTTGATTTTTGTCGTTGTCGGGCAACAAACAATCATACCAGATTTTTTGTTGTAACTAACTGGCGAAAGCACCACAGCCGGGCGATGCCCAGATTGTTCACGCCCTGCCTGAGGATCAAACTCCAGCCAGACGATGTCTCCGCAATCTGGCACCCATGCTGACATTTACCAGATCTCTCCGCCAATTTCAGGCCCAAAACTCACTTCACCGTGACGGTTATCATCCGTGATGGCGGCAGTCAGGGTGTCCAGCGAAAGGACAGCAGGGTGAACCGGTTGAATGATGATACGCCCATCTTCTTCCCGGACATCAACAGCCTGATTGATCTGTAGGTGAACCGCTTCAAGGATATTGGCTGGTAGACGGATGGCAGCGCTGTTCCCCCATTTGCGAACGGTCCCATGCATTGGATCTCTCCTTTGTGTGTCTACATTGTAGATACACCTTCGGCCACTTCTGTTTCAAGCTAAAAGTAGCCAATGTCCGCTTCCAATGAGCCAGGTATGCAAACCGGACCTTCTGCATTCCCCCCTAGTCCGCCTGTCTGCTCAGTGATGTAGGAGCAGACAGGCGGCAGTCGCCTACATGTCGGTCGTAAAGAGAGTCGCTCAAGGTTTTGGTAAGCGGACATCCTGTGTCGGCGACGCAAGCCAGCCCGCCAGTTGCCGGACCATGGATCTCGCGACACGGCCCGCCCCCAGGAGGGTTGCGGATGCGGGGCCGCACCAGGAACCATACCCCAGCAGCCACAGGCGTGGCTCCCTGATGGCCTGCTGCCCGTTCACGTGAATCAGCCCGTCCGGCTCGATCACGTCGAGTGGTGCAAATGCAGAGAGCGCGGGACGGAAGCCTGTACACCAGATGATCGCGTCAATGGCTTCTTCCCGCCCGTCGGGCCAGACGACGCCCGTTGCCGTCATGCGCACGAACGGCCGTACCGCGTGGAGTACGCCGCGCGCCTTGGCGGCCCGCACGGGTGGCACCATGACGATATCGCCAAAGCCTCCTGTCGGCATGGCGCCGGCGTTGCCCAAAACACGTGCGGTCGCCCGTTCGAACAGAACCCGTCCGTCCACATCGTCGGGCAGGAATACCGGATCCTCCAGCGTCACCCACGTTGCGTTCGCGAGCAGTGACACTTCCGGCAGGATCTGCGCCCCGGAATTGCCGCCACCGACCACGAGCACGCGCCGACCGGCAAAAGGTGCGGCGCTCTGATAGTGCGCGGAATGGATCTGCGTCCCGCCAAAGAATTCATGCCCCGCGACATCAGGAACGAACGGGACCGACCATGTGCCGGTCGCACCGATGACGGCACGGCTCAGAAAATCGCCCGCGTTTGTGCGGATATTCAGGAATTTCCCACCGGCCCGTTCCACGCGCCCGACCGTTACAGGACGGCGGATCGGCGGCGCATAGCGCGCCTCGTAGCGGTGCAGATAGTCCAACACCTCGTCACGGGTCGGATAGCCGCCATCCGGCGTGTCTGGCATCGGCCAGCCGAGCAGCGAACTGTAGGACGCGGGTGAAAACAGATGCAGGGAGTCCCAGCCATGCACCCATGCACCACCCGCCTGCGTCCCGTTATCAAGAATGACGTAACGCAGTCCGGTCCGTCGTAGAAAATACGACGCGGCGAGGGCCGCCTGACCGCCTCCCACGATCACAACATCGAACTGTTCCGCCATTGCCCGGCTCACAGACTTTCCGGGAGACGGAATTCCGCCTTGCGTTCGCTGTAGCGATCAACGAGGTAGTCGGCCCGGTCGCGCAGCAGCCATGTGAACTTCATCAGCTCCTCCATGACATCTACCATCCGGTCATAGAGGGGAGACGGTTTCATCCGGTCGTCGTCACCGAACTGGGTATAGGCCATCGGCACACTGGACTGGTTGGGGATGGTGAACATCCGCATCCACCGGCCCAGCACCCGAAGGGCATTGACGGAATTGAAGCTCTGCGATCCACCCGAAACCTGCATGACGGCCAGCGTGCGGCCCTGCGTCGGGCGGATCGAGCCTTCGAACAACGGCAGCCAGTCGATCTGGTTCTTGAACACGGCAGTGATGTTGCCGTGCCGTTCGGGGCTGCACCAGACCTGACCTTCCGACCAGATCGAGAGTTTCCGCAGTTCCTGCACTTTCGGATGGGTCGCGGGCACGGAATCCGCTACCGGCAGGTCGGTCGGGTCGAACACCCGTGTCTCGGCGCCGAGGACTTTCAGAATGCGCTCTGCCTCCAGCACCAGCAGGCGGCTGAACGAGCGGGGACGCAAAGAGCCATAGAGCAGAAGGATACGCGGCGGATGGTCCACACGCGGTTGCGGTTCCAGCCGCGCGAGATCGACCGGTTCAAGATACTCCGGATGCAAGGCTGGCAGCTCAGGTTCGGTCATATATATCGGTCCTGTCGTGTATTACGGGTGACTGATCCGGGGCAGCCATAGGGCCAGCGCCGCGAGTGTTGCCAGCAGGACGGGCGGGGTGATCACCAGTCCGACCTTCATATACTGCCTCCATGTGACCCGATGATTTTTGGATGCCAGCACATGCAGCCAGAGCAGTGTCGCGAGACTGCCGATCGGCGTGAATTTCGGCCCGAGGTCGCAGCCGATGATGTTGGCATAGACCATCAGGTCGCGTGTCAGCGGCGTGATGTCGTGAGCCTGCTGGATCGCTAGTGCCCCGACCAGCACACTCGGCATATTGTTCATGATGGACGACAGAACAGCCGCCAGAAAGCCGGCGCCGATGGTGGCGATGAACGGCCCCTGATGGCCAAGCCAGACCAGTGCGGCCGCAAGGTAGTCGGTCAGCCCGGCATTGCGCAGGCCATACACCACCAGATACATGCCCAGCGAGAAGATCACGATCTGCCATGGTGCGCCTATCAGCACCTTGCGAACAGGGATCACCCGGCCATATCCGGCGACGAGCAACAGGGTTCCGGCGGCCAGACAGGCTACAACACAGACCGGGATATGAAACGGCGCTGTCAGGAAATAGGCCGCCAGAACGAGGACCAGCAGCGGAAATGCCGCCCGAAATACATGGTGGTCACGAATTGCCGCAGCGGGTGCTGGCAGTTCGGCGACGGGATAGGTCGCAGGCACCTGCCGCCGGTACCACAGCCAAAGCACAGCCAGCGTCGCGCCCAGCGCCACCAGATCGACAGGGACCATGATCGCGGCATAGCGATCAAACGCAATGCCAAAGAAATTGGCGCTGACGATGTTCACCAGGTTGGAAATGACAAGCGGCAGGCTGGTGGTATCCGCGACGAACCCAGTGGCGATAATAAAGGCCAGCGCCGCGCCATGGCTCAGGCGCAGTTGCGTCAGGATAGCGATGACAATGGGCGTCAGCAGCAGCGCCGCGCCGTCATTGGCGAAAACCGCTGCAATGGCCGCTCCCAGCACCACGATCAGCGGGAATAGCGTCCGGCCTCGCCCTTTGCCCCAGCGTACGACGTGCAGGGCGGCCCAATGGAAGAACCCTGCCTCATCCAGCAACAGCGAGATGACGATCAGCGCGATAAAGGTGAAGGTCGCGTCCCAGACGATGTGCCAGACGACAGGAATATCGTGCCAGTGGATGACATCGGTCGCCAGTGCCACGGCGGCACCGGCCATCGCACTCCAGCCGATGCCGAGACCCCGTGGCTGCCAGATGACGAAGACCAGCGTTGCAATGAAAATGGCGAGGGCCAGCATCAGACGATCCGCTTTCCGGCCTCATCCACGATCTTCTCGCCGTCCTCCCTGGCGAATGCGCCGCGCTGTGGGGAGGGAAGAATATCCAGCACCGTTTCGGACGGACGGCAGAGCGCAACACCGAGTGGCGTTGCGACGATGGGCCGGTTGATCAGGATCGGGTGTGCGATCATGGCGTCGATCAGCGTATCATCGCTCAGGGCCGGATTATCGAGGCCGAGCTCGTGAAAGGGCGTGCCCTTTTCCCGCAGGACCGCGCGCACCGGAACCCCCATACGGGCGATCAGATCGAACAGTTCCGCGCGGCTCGGTGGGGTTTTCAGATATTCGATGATCCTGGGCTCCTCGCCGCTATTGCGGATCAGTGCCAGCACGTTGCGCGACGTGCCGCAGGCCGGATTGTGGTAGATGGTGACGGTCATGGGCAGGAGGCCGGGCTCGGGCTGCAGGAAGACAGGTTCGCGATCAGGGGCGCGCAGAGTTCGGGGCTGCCCGCACAGCAGTCCCTGACGAGGAAAAGCATCAGGTCGCGCAGGCGCGGAAGACACGCACGATAGACGATCAGCCGGCTGTGGCGCTGCGAGGTCAGCAGGCCGGCACGGGTCAGGGTGGCAAGATGGGCCGAGATCGTGTTCTGCGGGACATCGAGATGCCGCGCGACGTCTCCGGCGGGTAGTCCGTCCGGTTCGTGGCGCACCAGCAGGCGGAAGATCTCCAGCCGCGTGGACTGGGACAGCGCGTTGAGGGCCGAGAGTGCGGATTCTGTATCCATAAATCGACGATCACAGATATATGGGATGAAGTCAAGACTACCCAGGACATGCCTCGTTCAGAGCTTGGAACGCGGCTTCACACGCCGAACAGGCGGCCGATCCCGCCCGTGACGATCATTGCCACAATACCCCAGAACGTCACACGCAGTGCTGGGCGCAGAGGCGCTGCGCCGCCGGCAATCGCGCCAACGACCCCCAGAACAGCGAGAACCACGACGGACGTCAGGGACACGCCCCAGGACACCCACGCCACGGGCGTCAGAACCGCCGCCAGCACAGGCAGTAGTGCTCCGGATGAAAAGGCGGTTGCTGAGGCGAATGCCGCCTGTATGGGTCGTGCCGCCGTGGCTTCGGACAGACCCAGTTCATCCCTTGCATGGGCACCGAGCGCATCATGCTTCATGAGGGCAACGGCGACCTTGCGCGAGAGGTCTTTATCCAGCCCTCTCTTCTGATAAATCCCGGCCAGTTCGGTGACTTCGCCCTCCCAGTCCGTGACCAGTTCCTGTTTCTCGCGGGCGATGTCGGCGTGTTCGGAATCGGCCTGGGAACTGACCGAGACATACTCGCCCGCCGCCATGGACAGGGCGCCCGCGACAAGCGCGGACAGTCCCGCGACGAGAATGCTGCCGCGTGTCGCATGAGAACTGGCAACGCCGACGATGAGGCTGCCGGTCGACAGCGTTCCGTCATTGGCGCCGAGAACAGCCGCACGCAGCCATCCCAGTTTCTCGACGGCATGACGTTCGGCCAAAGGATGGAGACGCGACATAAGATGACCTGCTGCTTCTGGTGAATACAAATAAAGGTTAAGATGCATCATTTGCCGCGACAACAGATATTTCATTCTGATATTGCGAGTTATTTTCAATATTGTTTATGTTTTAGGAAAATCTGTTCTGTTCAGAATCCTGTCAGGTAAGCATGATACGGAAGTGGATTCAGGGTTCTTTTTTGCCGAGACGTATATGCCTTATTCAACGCCGGACATCACAGATAGCCTGCTGCGTTACGACAGGCCGACGATCATCCTTCACTGGATGACGGCCTTTCTGGTGCTGCTTCAGTTTGCTCTTGGCGAAACCTGGAACTGGCCAACAAAACCCGTCCATCATCTGATGGTGGTCGCGCATCTGACAGCCGGCATCCTGCTGACCGCAATTATGGTGTTCCGCATTGTCTGGCGTCTGACGAAAGGCCGGCATCTGTCGGACCTTCTCGTGCCTGTGGACCGGGTATTCGCCCTTGGAGCAGAGTACACGCTCTATGTGCTGCTTCTGGCGGAAATCTTGCTGGGCTATCTCTGGCGATGGGGTGCCGGGCAGACGATGAGTTTTTTCGGCCTCCTGATTCCATCCCCGTTCGCGCGGTTCCCGGCGGAAACCGTGACGTGGTTTCAGACGCTACATTACTGGAACGCCTGGTTGATTATGGGTCTTGCGACAGGCCATGGCGCGGCGGCGCTTTTTCATCAGTTCGTCCTGAAGGACAAAGTTCTCGGGCGCATGTTGCCGCAGTGTTTCTTGCTCCGTCAGTGAGGCGGTCAGTATCCTGTCTGATTGTATGACTGGGCACACCGTGATGCTGGGTCGCCAACAAGCCAGAAGTGATGATTTTTTTGTTGTCATCAGCAGCTCCACATGAATGCCGGTTCATGGGAATTGTCTCCTGTCGAACGGGAAAATAAGAAAGTATCGACCCAATGACGATCGTGCCGCGTGGCGTGGGACCAGAAAGACCGGGGTCGGCTCTTGAGGTGCTCCTCATCTTTCTCAGGCTGGGCGTCACCTGCTTCGGCGGGCCGATCGCGCATATCGGGTATTTCCGGGACGAATTCGTCGTCCGACGCCGGTGGCTCAATGAGCGCGCCTATGCCGATCTCGTCGGGCTGTGTCAGTTCCTGCCCGGTCCCGCGAGCAGCCAGGTGGGATTTTCCATTGGCCTGATGCGGGCCGGTTATGCAGGCGGTTTTGCGGCGTGGGCGGGGTTCACCCTGCCTTCGGCACTTATACTGGTCCTCTTCGCCTATGGCGCGAACGCGCTTGCCGGCCCGACTGGTGCAGGCCTTCTGCATGGACTGAAACTCGTCGCCGTCGCCATCGTCGCACAGGCCGTATGGGGCATGGCGCGCACGCTGTGTCCGGACCGGACGCGAGCTTCGATCGCGGTCACGGCCGCGCTCATCGTTCTGTTCGCCATCTCACCGCTTGCCCAGATCGCGGCCATCGTTCTCGGGGGCCTCGCCGGCTTGTGGCTTTGCCGCTCTGTGCAGACGTCAGATGGCGAGCATATTACAGTGCCCGTATCGCATCGTGCAGGGATCGTCGCACTGGC
>NZ_JBFCXX020000033.1:0-14771 GCF_040702925.2 Acetobacter fabarum
CTGCGGGGGTCGTGGCCGCGGGAGCAGCCGGAGCCGTCGGGGCGGCGGGGGCGGCGGCCTCCTGCGCAAAGGCGGCGACGGGGGCTGCCGTGCTCATCAGCAGCGCAAGGGCCGGAGCGGCAAGACCTGACACAAAAGAACGGGGCAGTCTGCTCATGTTACTCAAGATCCTCATTCAAAGGCCCGGTCCTGTTCCCCTGCCGGAGCGGACCGGGCGGGTCCGTGTTGCTGTGTTATCCAGAGGGTCCGGCACAGGGCCGGACCGTTAGTCGGTGTCAGTCATCCAGACGGAAGCGGATGACATAGGTCTTGTTCACTTCCCGCACGGGCACACCATTGCGGCTTGCGGGCCGGTAGCGGGCCTTGTGCACGTAATCCAGCGCGGCCTGTGCAAACGCCTGACCACCGGTTACCGACTGCACGCGGCAGTTGCTGGTCATGCCCGTTGTTTCCACATCGCACACCACGGTTACGCGGCCTTCAACATTGTCTTCCTCCATTTCTGGCGGATAGACGGGGCGCACATTGTTCAGCGGCGATGTGCCTGCCGTTGTATCGGGCGAGTCATTGGGCGGCGTGTCCGCGGGGGGAGCCTTGGCGGTCTGTGTTGGCGGCGCCGCGGGCTGCTTGGGCGGTGTGCGGCTCACATGCTTCATCGGCGGCTTGGGCGGCGGAGGCACCTCGATCTTTGGCGGCGGAATGAACGGCGGCGGAGGAGGAGGGGGCGGCGGCAGAACGCGCGTCTGAATGGGCGGCCTGGCAGGAGGGGGCGGGCTGTCGCCTTTGCCCATCCCGGAGATCAGTCCCCATATGCCAAGAATGTGCAGGAAAAGAACAACAATAAAAGCGCCAGCTATAACAGCAGTACCGACCTCCAGATCATACCGCTGAGCTTTCTTCTTTTGCTGTTCAAGCTCATTTGTCATGTCAGTTCTTCTTTATCATAACCAGCCACAAGCATGATCTGCCTTTCTTGTTTACTTATGAACCAGCAAAGAGGGGGGTATGTTCCTTTACCCATTCCCCGACGCGGTGGGCCGGAGCAGCGCCTTGCGCGGCCATACACCCGGCTTGCTGAACCATGGACAATGAGAGACCCCCCGCACGTGAACAGAAGCGAGTGCCATAAAACAAAAAAGCCGAGCATAGAGAAGTCTTTTTCATAAGCACACATCCTTCAGAGGCCATGTATTCCATGACATGCCAGAGGTTAACAAAAGCCAGAACCCGCACTTTCCGCGCTCCCGGAATGGAACTGAACAGAGAGTGCAAACCACGCGATGCTGCTGCCCTTCCTTAGCAAAAACACCTATTCCCGTTATGAAAAACGGTTCAAAGCGAAAGGTATAAACCACTCATTACATTTCCAGAATAAAGACAGGGTTCAGCCGCTGTCAACATCATTCCGCATCCGTTATGTATTGAATCCTGCCCGATAACGGCATATTCCTCTTCGAATCTGTTCAATCCTACGAAAAAGATAGATTGAGGCATCTGGCAGCCCCCGCAGACGGGCAGAACAGGCGGTTAAAAACACTTGTCGGGTAGGGAAGTGGGCAGCTAAAGCAGGAGCCAGCCTGTCAGGCGATCTGCTGCATTCCACCAGCAGGATGTACTGGCAGGGCCGGACCGCCTTACATGCCTGCAAGGAACATACCGTGACCGCCAGTTCTGTCCCGCCTGTTACCAACACCTCCGCTGATCTGCCCATCTGCGTGGCGGCTCTTTATCGCTTTACAGGGTTTGAAGACCCGGCGGGCCTGCGCGGCCCGCTGTTGCAGGCGTGCGAGACAAACGGCGTAAAAGGTATTCTTCTGCTGGCGGGGGAAGGCATTAACGGCACCATAGCGGGCAGTGATGCAGGCATAGAGGCCGTTCTGGCCCATATTCGCCAGTTACCCGGCTGCGCGGATATTGTGGTCAAGTTCTCCCGCGCACCATCCATGCCATTCCTGCGCATGAAGGTCCGCCTGAAAAAAGAAATTGTCACCATGGGGATAGAAGGGACCGACCCCAACCACATTGTTGGCACCTATGTTGCCCCCAGGGACTGGAACGCCCTGCTCCAGCACCCCGATACCATTCTGATCGACACCCGCAATGATTACGAAGTGGCCGTGGGTACATTTGAAGGTGCTGTGGACCCCAAAATAAAGACGTTTCGGGAGTTCCCCGAATGGTTCCGCCAGAAGCGCGACCAGATGGAAGCACAGGGCCGCAAACCCCGCGTTGCCATGTTCTGCACAGGGGGGATTCGCTGCGAAAAATCCACCGCCTTTGCCAAGTCGGAAGGGCTGGATGAGGTTTATCACCTTGAAGGTGGTATTCTCAAATACCTGGAAACCATTCCGCAGGAAGAAAGCCTGTGGCGTGGTGAATGCTTTGTATTTGACCAGCGCGTGACCGTGGGACACGGCCTGAAACCGGGTAATCTGGAACTATGCCACGCCTGCCGCGCCCCCCTCTCCCCCCAGGACAAAGCCTCTGCCCAGTATGAGGCAGGCGTGAGTTGCCCACATTGCCATGGCACGCAGAGCGCGCATAACCGCGCCCGCCATGCCGAGCGTGAACGCCAGACCCGGCTGGCAGCCGAGAGGGGGGAAACCCATCTGGGCATGAACATGGCACAGGAGCGTGCGCGCAAGCGCAGACTGCGTGAGGAGGAACTCGAGCGCCAGCAGACCCTGCGCCAGAAAGTTCTGGACCGCCTGCGCGATTAAACACAGGGGGCATACACTTCCACACCGCTGAACAGAGTTCATGGATCGGCAAAAAGGCTAGCCAACCCGTGAACCCCTGATCTATATCAGGCGCGCGGAAGCAGCTTCCATTACACAGGCGGCACGCTTTGCCGGGGACATGGATGAACACACATTGCGCATGGTGCGAGCGGGACATCCGCAATACTGTCCATGCCCCATACTGTTGCGCGCGCTGTGAGAAAAAAGCCAACAGAGCGCTGGCTGCCATTAGCGTGCCCCCAACCCCTCAACAGCGGGAAACGCGTATAATCCGTGGCTGTCTGGTCAGTCTGGTTGCGGTCATTACCGTTACACTCGGCCTGCGTATTCTGGCGGGTTCCCCGCCGCCACCTGACAATATTCTTATGGCGCAATCAGCCCCCTCCCCCCAAATGGACCGTAATGCAGCCTCCTATAAAGCTGGGCAGACTGCACGCAGGCAGTGGAACCGCTGGCTGAGCGGGCAATATGGAGAACGCCGCAAGGGAGCCCTCTACTGGCTGAACGCCGTAGCTGGCCAGCATGCCCGGCAATGTGACGGCACGATAGAATTCGCACTCGGCTGTTTTGACGCACACCGGCACATGGACAGGATTGAACCACAATTTGCCATTAGCCCGACATTCCGCTCCGGGTGGGACAACCCCTAGAGCCTGTGCAGGCCAGAGCACTCCCAGAAACGACAATGTAAACTGACGTGCCCCCACAGGTGGGCACACGTCGGCAGGGTCTGGGCCTACAGTTCGCCCGTTACAAACTGGGCGCGCCCCAGCCCGAAGCTCCAGTGCTCATCTGCATTCTGCACAATGGACACCACAAGGTCCGATGGGGCCAGACCACAGCGTTCGTGCAGCCGTTCGGCCAGCAGCTTGTAAAATGCGGTTATCTGCTCTCTGGAACGAGGGTGCGAGGTCATTTGCAACAGCACGACCTGATCGGTCCGGGGGATACCCAGCCCGGTATCCTCGATGACCATATGATCCCGCTCATGCTCGGAGACAATCTGATAGCGGTCGCGCGCGGGTACCTTGAATGCTTCCAGCATGGCCTCATGCGCCGTGTCCAGCAATGCACGAAGGGCTTCAGGTTTCCGCCCTTTAATGACGTGGAAATGAAGAAGCGGCATGCGATACCCCTGCGTTGACCTGACTGATTATAAAACGAATTTTCCAGCCAATGGTTTCAGGTACGTTCAGGCACACACAACACCATGCCCTTGCCTTTCTGCCCAATCCACTCATAGGGACCAGCTTTGCAGGCAACCGCGTTTGCAGCACACAGAAACTCTGCATGCTGCAAAATCCTTTAATTTTTAAACCAGTTCCCCAAAAAATAGGATTCAGAGCTTTGCGTAACGCCACCCACCACTGGCGGTAATCTCCTTACCGCTCCGTGCAACAGCCTCGCTGCACAAAAATCCGCAGACCTCGCTCCCATCTGCCAGCGATATTTTACCAATAGCCATGGGTTGCGGCAGAGCGGCAACAAAGCGGCCAAAACCTGCGGCATCCAGTTCGTAAACCTCCACCTCCAGACCGGGACCAACAAAGCCTTTTTCCCGCACCAGTCCGGGTTTGGGGGGAGAGGCATCCGGCAGTGCGAAAAGGCGGTAGTCAGGTGCCGTACGGGTTGTGGCACGCAGAATTGCGTGTTCCTTCTCCAGTTGCCAGTGGAGCGGAAAACCTTTGAGATGCGCGCCAACAACAGCCAGCAGCACATGCCCCGGTGCTGGCACAGGGGCATTGTCCACCAGCGGCAGAACCGCATTGCGGAACACCCCGCTGGTATTATGCGCCGCCGCATGGAAGCGCCCGGCAAGAGCTGCAAGGTCATGGTCGCTAAAGGCAGGGCCAATAAAGGTTACCCCAAATGGCAGGCCATCCGGCCCAAACCCTGCAGGCACGGCACAGGCGGCCATATCCAGCAGATTGACAAAGTTGGTGTAGGTTCCAAGCATGCTGTTGGCGGCAACCGGTTGTGCAATGACCTCCTCCCGGCTGACAAGCCGCGGAGCGGTGGGGAGCAGCATGACATCAAAATCCGCCCACATCCGATCCGCCACCTGTTTAAGCAGGTGCTGGCGGTAAATCCCTTTAAACACATCGGTTGCGCAATAACGGGTAGCGCCGTCCATGATAGCACCAACCGTTGGGTCCATATCCGCACGATGTGCGTGGTAGAAGTCTGTAATGGCGGCCAGGCGCTCCACAACAAACGGACCACTGTAGAGCAGTTCGGCTGTTTCCTTTAACGGCGCAAAATCCAGTTCAACCGCAATGCCCCCCAGTTCCACAAGCTGGCGGATGGCGCGGTCATAGAGCGCTGCATTGGCGGTGCAACCATCAAAAAAACGATCTTTCTGCCGCAGGACACCAAAGCGGAACGTCTCCACCGCCAACCTGCGTGGCACCATGGCGCGTGAGTACGGCGCATGGGCGTCCGGTGCCATGGCAAGCTGCTCAACCCGCCACGCATCTGCCGCCGAAGCCGCAAAGACGGAAATACAGTCCAGAGATTCACACGCAGGTACAAGACCTGTCGTGCTGAGCACCCCGCGGGAGGGCTTAAGCCCCACAATGTTGTTAAACGCCGCAGGCACACGCCCTGAGCCCGCCGTATCGGTCCCCAGTGCGAATGACACCAGCCCCGCGGCAACCGCCACGGCAGAGCCGGAACTTGAACCACCGGACACATGCTTCGCACTGAACACGCAATGAGGCTGCCCATAGGGGGAGCGCATGCCAACCAGCCCTGTTGCAAACTGGTCCAGATTGGTCTTGCCAATAACAATAGCCCCCGCGGCTTCCAGCCGACGGACAACTTCGGCACTTTCCGTGGCGTCATAGGCAAAAGCCGGGCAGGCCGCGGTTGTTGGCAGACCAGCAACATCGATATTGTCTTTAACCGCAAAGGGCACGCCATAAAGCGGCAGGTCCGCGCCCGGTCGTTTTTCCAGCTCTGCCGCTCTGGCCAGCAGGTGCTCCGCAGGCACAAGGTTGATCCACACCGCCGCATCCACGGAAGCATAGGCATGCACACGCGCCAGAACCTCTCTGACAATATCAGTCGGGGTGAGTGCCCCGTTCCGGCAGGCAGTCAGGAGATGGTCAATCTGCAACATATCTGGAAATGTCATAATGTTTGTCCTTGCCTACAGGTTCTGGCGTGTGTGGGTGGAGGTTAGTCCGTGCAGACCACCATAATCCGCTCACCTCCACGCACCTCACGGCCTTTGCGGCACAGAATGTCTTTCACCACACCGGTTGCGGGGGAGAAGATCTTCATTTCCGTTTTCATGGATTCAATAATCGCAACGGCATCTCCTGCCTTTACGTGGTCCCCCACAGCAACCCTGAGCTGCCACACACTACCCGGTACAGGGCTGTCCACGCCCATATGCCCTTCGGGCAGAATGGATTCATCAGCCTGTGTGGTGTTTGCTTCCTCCTCGAACGTATCAAGGCCTTTTGCAATCCA
This sequence comes from Acetobacter fabarum, assembly GCF_040702925.2. Taxonomy (GTDB): domain Bacteria; phylum Pseudomonadota; class Alphaproteobacteria; order Acetobacterales; family Acetobacteraceae; genus Acetobacter; species Acetobacter fabarum_B. The sequence goes on from NZ_JBFCXX020000033.1 coordinate 6,219, forward strand.
GTCCTGACGTTCGGCCTCGAAGGCAGCCTGCTGGCGGGCGCAGGCCTGAGCGATCTCGGACTTGTTGGCCTCCAGAAAAGCCCGGTATTCCGAGAGGCTGAACTGCGTTTCCTCAATCCTGACGGAAAAACGACCGTAGGGGAAGGCAGCACGTGCCTCCATCAGCTCATCGTGCGAGACGGGGTAGAAACGTATCTGGTCAAAAAACCGCAGGAGCCACGGTGTCTTTTCATGGAACACATCTGTTGTGCGCCATGTATTCCAGACCTGGGTCGTGCGGCCAAAAAGCTGGTAGCCCCCCGGCCCTTCCATACCGTAAATGCACATGTAACTACCACCAATGCCCACAACATTATCCGGGGTCCATGTGCGTGCGGGGTTGTATTTGGTTGTGACCAGCCTGTGCCGCGGGTCAATGGGTGTGGCCACAGGTGCACCCAGATACACATCCCCCAACCCCATGACGAGGTAGGACGCATTAAAAATGATCTCCTTGACCGCCTCTATGGAAGCAAGACCATTAATCCGGCGGATAAACTCGATATTGGACGGGCACCACGGCGCATTGGGGCGCACCAGTTCCTGATACCGCTGCATGGCCAGTCGGGCCTGCTCGTCATCCCACGAAACGGGAAGGTAAACGATGCGGCTGGGCACAACAATATCATCCTCGCCAGAAGGCAGGGCCTGCTCAATCCCATGCAGCCGTTCCAGCAATACCGGCAGGGGGAGCACCTGCGGATTGTAATGGACCTGAAGCGAACGAATACCCGGAGTAAGGTCCACAATCCCTTCTACTGCTGCGGCCTTGAGCCGCTCCAGCACAAGCTGCACACGCAGGCGCAGGGCAATATCGAGTTCCGGCGGACCAAATTCGAGCAGAAGGTAACAATCCCCCGCACGGCGGTACACAACCGGGATCTCCCCTTCCGAACGGAACAGGATGGGGCTATCCCCCGCAATGGGTTCGGGTAGGAAGGATACACTGATCGGCTTGGGCTGTATGCGCTGGAAACGCACCTTGTCCCCCGGATGCAGTTGCCCCATTTTCCACAGTTCATCGCTGGTCAGCACTGCGGGGCACACAAAACCGCCCAGACTTGGCCCATCCGGCCCAAGCAGGATGGGCATATCCCCGGTAAAGTCGATGGCCCCAATGGCATATGCGTTATCGTGAATGTTGGAAGGATGCAGCCCGGCTTCCCCCCCATCTGTTCTGGCCCAGCGTGGTTTGGGGCCGATCAGGCGTACACCAGTACGCGCGCTGTTGAAGTGTACTTCGTATTCACTGGAAAACAGGGTTTCGATATCTTCATTCAGGAAGAAATCAGGCGCACCATGTGGGCCGTACATGACCCCGAGGGTCCATGTACGGGTCAGCTCAGGCTGGTCCTGTGGAGCAATGGCCACTGGGGCAGCCGTATTGGCCACAGGTTTGGCCAGACGCAGCACATCCCCCGTGCGGAGTTGTCCGGTTGCATGCCCACCAAACTGCCCCAGCATGAACGTGGCACTGGACCCAAGGTAAAGTGGAGCATCAATGCCCCCACGCACGGCAAGATATGTGCGGTGCCCTGCCCCCCTGATCTGCCCCAGAGCCAGAACCTGCCCCGCCTGCACCGTAACCGGCTCCCAGTAAGGTACCTCCACACCGTCCAGCGTTGCGGGCATGAACGCGCCAGACAGGCCGATCACAGCGGCCGTGTTAAAGCGCAGCACCGGACCAGTAGCCGTAAACTCCAGTGCTGGCACACCCTGCGCATTCCCCACAATCTGGTTGGCCAGACGGAAGTTCCGGTCATCCATCGGGCCACTGGGGGGAACCCCCACATCCCAGTATCCCACGCGACCCGGCCAGTCCTGCACCGTGGACTGAAGGCCCGGTGCGATCACTTCCACCGTAGCGGGTGTATAGGCAAAACCGTTGAGCAGTCCTGTAAAAACATTCCCCGCACGCACGGCATCATCCGCCGTAACCGCGCGCAGATAATCCAGATTACTTTCCAGTCCGCTGATCCGGCTTGTCGTCAGCGCGGCATGCAGGTTGGCAAAAGCCTCCTCCCGCGTGGCACCTCGGGCAATAATCTTGGCCAGCATCGGGTCATAGTACGGGGTGACTTCGGTCCCGGTTTCTATCCAGCCATCCACGCGCACACCCGGTGCAAAGCTGACCTCTGTCAGCCGCCCGGTGGAGGGGCGAAAATTCTCGGCTGCGTTCTCGGCATAAATTCGCGCTTCTACGGCAGCCCCTCTGGGCACCAGACTTTCCTGCGCTGGCAGAACCAGAGTGCCATCGGCCTGCCTGACCATCCACTCGACCAGATCAATCCCGAAAATTTCTTCCGTAACGCAGTGTTCAACCTGAAGCCTTGTGTTGACCTCAAGGAAATAGAATGCGCCACTTTCCGTATCGTAAATAAACTCCACCGTGCCAGCGGACTCATACGCAACCGCCGCACACAAGGCCCGTGCCGCGTTCCGCAGACCCACGCGTGTTGCTTCGGACAGGCCCGGGGCTGGGGTTTCCTCAATCACTTTCTGGTTGCGACGCTGGAGGGAGCAGTCGCGCTCACCTAGTGTGAGAATGTTCCCGCGGCCATCACCAAAAATCTGCACTTCCACATGCCGCGCGCAGACAATGAATTTTTCCAAAAACACACGCGCATCGCCAAAATTGTTCCCACCCATGCGCGAGACAGCGGCAAAGCAGTCACGCAGTTCGGCCTCGTTATGGCAGATCTGCATGCCAATGCCGCCCCCCCCCGCCGTGCTTTTGAGCATAACCGGATATCCAATGCCAGCGGCGGCCTCCAGTGCCTCTTCCACACTGCCCAGAATATCCGTGCCCGGCAGAAGCGGCACATTGTTCTGTTTCGCCAGATCACGCGCGGTATGTTTAAGGCCAAAAGCCCGCATATGCTCGGGCCGTGGCCCCATGAAGCGTATGCCCTGAGCTGCCAGTTTTTCCGCAAATTCGGCCCGTTCGCTCAAAAAGCCGTAACCGGGATGGACTGCCTGCGCACCTGTGGTGGCGCATGCCTGCAAAATGGCATCCATGTTCAGATAGCTGTCGCTTACCGCGGCAGGCCCGATCAGAATGGATTCATCGGCCTCCAGCACCGGTGGCGTAAACCGGTCTGCCTCGGAGCACACGGCAACGGAGGCAATACCCATCCGTTTGAGTGTCCGGCCGACACGGCGCACGATTTCTCCGCGGTTGGCAATAAGAACCTTTGTGAACATGGCAGGCAGTCCGAACGGTCAGATGGAAACAGGGTCGCCGATAACGACGCGGATGGGGGTCGGCACAAAACCGTTGCAGGGGTTGTTGACCTGCGGACAGTTGGAAATAACCACAAGCGTGTCCATTTCCGCGCGCAGGTCCACATACCCGCCGGGGTCGGACAGGCCATCATCAATCACCAGTTCACCATTTTGCAGAACTGGCACATTCATGAAAAAATTGACGTTATTGACAATGTCGCGCTTGCTCATGCCGTATTTTTCAACTTCCAGCAGGAAGTTTTCGCGGCACGAATGCATGTACTTGGTCTCATGCCCAAAACGCACCGTGTTGGATTCACAGCTACAGGCCCCGGCCAGCGTGTCGTGCCGTCCGCAGGTGTCATCCACCACGGTCATGAGCACATTGCCTTCGTTGGAATACAGCCCAGTCCCCTTGCCAATATAGGCCGAGCCCTGATTAAGCAGCGTATCCTGCGCACTGTAGCGCTCATGGTAGGCATGGGCATTGTAAAAAAGGGCATCCACAGCCTGCTGGCTTTTCAGGTCAATAATCCGGATAACCTGCCCTTTGCGCACAAGACCCGACCACGGAGTGCGCGCGGCCACATGATGATCAAGAACAATATTGGAAAAAATCTTGCTGAGATCATGTTCTGACATAAATCTGGCTCCCTGATCAGGCAAAGAGAATATCTGTGTTATCAAACCCGCGCCGTGCTTCTTCACTGAATGTCCGGCACAGATCATCCGCCGCCGGGGCAGGAGCCTGCCAGCGCACGGCCTCAACAGAGGCCGGTGCAAAACTGGCATCCGGGGCCAGAGGGTGCGGACAGTTGGAGACTGCAACAAGCAGGTTCATTTCTGCCCGCAGGTCCACATGCGCGCCGGGGTGCACATCGCCTTCCACCCATTTGAAGCTGCCGTCGGCCTGCGTGCTGATATGGGAGAAAAACGTAATACAGGAGGCCACATCATGCTGCGCCATACCGTATTTTCCCGCAGTCAGGCGCAGGTTGTTGCGGGTATTGCGCAAACCGGCAGACCCAAAATTGCGCTGGTTGCTCTGCGGTGTGCTCCCGCCAACCAGCGTATCGCTAAACCCGCAGCTATCGCCAATAACGGATGCCAGCACACGCCCCATATCAGAAAACAGAACGCGCCCTGTGGTCAGGCAGGTGGTCCATTGCAGTTTTATGGTATCGCCCGCATTGTAGCGCTCGCTCAGGTCATCCGCATTCCACAACATGACCGACACACCATTGTTGCCGGATGTGTTGATCAGGCGCAGTGCCTGCCCACGCGGCACAAATGTGCTCCAGTACCACCCGCCGGGTATGGTTTCACGGTGCAGAACACTGGCTTCAGTCATTTCAATCGGCACCACAGCGGGGCGTGCCGTATTTTCGGACTGGAGCGCCTGATCCCGGAGCTGGTTGTAGCGGGCCCGGTACCAATCTGGGGTTTGCTGGTCTATTTGCATGAAAATCTCCTGTATTCAGGCAAGAATGGCAATGCGCGTTCAGGACGCTTCCATATCAAGTGTAAGTTCCCGCCCTTTTTCATGAACGGGAGGGATCAGGGAGGCAATCAGGTGCAGGCGTCCGGAAATAACACCGGGCTGCGTGATAAACTGATTGGCTATATCCTGCAGTTTTTTAACCTTACCCTGAACAAGCAGCACTTCCAGTGTCTGCCTGCGAATGAGGTTGACGTGCAGTGAGCTGATAACCTCTGCAAGGTTTTCATATTGCAGCTCTGCAAGTTTCTGTTGCAGGTTGGTGGCGGCATTATTGTAAAAAAGAATAATCACACCGGCCATCAGCTCATCGCCGTTTTCCTGTCGGCACGCCATAAGCTCCTGATGCAGAATGTTCTGGATCGCCTGGGAGCGGCTGGCATAGCCTTTTTCCGCCACCATGGCGTCAAGCTCATGCAGAAGGCCTGGCGACAGGGAAATACTGACGCGGCTGATCTGTTCCTTGCTACTCATGCTTGTATTCCCTACTCGACCTGGTCTGTTACAAGGGTGAGAAGCGGCAGATCAATTGTTACCTCCTCCTCCTCCATGTCATCCGATGTGCCAAAGGAGCGGATCAGCCCCTCCAGATGCGCCTTTGTTGCCAGAAACTCGGCCGATGTCATCTGTTCCGCACGACGGGGGCGGGAGAGCGGTACTTCAATCACGTCCTCCACCTGCCCGGGGTGGGGTTTAAGCACCAGAATACGGTCAGCCAGATAAATGGCCTCGTCCAGATCATGCGTGATAAAGACTATGGTAATGTCGATCTTGCGCCAGATCTCCATCAGGTAGTTCTGCATTTTTGTGCGTGTCTGGGCATCCAGCGCACTAAAGGATTCATCCATCAGCAGCACACGGGGAGATGCGGCAAGGGCACGTGCAATGGCAACACGCTGCTGCATTCCACCAGAAAGCTGGTGCGGATACGCGGTAGCAAACTGTTCCAGCCCGATCATCTGGAGCCACTGCATGGCCTGCCGCTGAGCTTCCAGCCGGTCCACACCACCCATCTCAATCCCGAACATGACGTTGCGGCAGACATCCAGCCAGGGGAACAGCGTGTATTTCTGAAAGACCATACCCCGGTCAGACCCCGGACCACGGACCGGCTTGCCGTCCATGAGAATACGCCCTTCAGTAGCATCCTCCAGCCCGGCGAGAATACGGATCAGGGTGGATTTACCACACCCCGATGGCCCAACCACACACACCAGTTCACGCCGGTGCACACCAAATTCTATGGAATCCAGAGCTACGGTCCGGTTACGCTTTTGTGTAAAAACCTTGGTAACACGGTCAATTTCCAGAACATAGTCGCGCTTTTTGAGCTGCTCCATACGTGCGGCCACATCTGGCGGCAGAATGCGGTAATCAGGGAGCGTATGCTCTACATGGTCAGCCATCAGCCATTCTCCCTTTTCCACGTAAACAGTTTGCGGCCAACAACGCCAAGGACCATATCCGTGCCCAGCCCGACAATGCCGATCAGCGCCATGGCGGCAAAAACGTTGTCAAAATGCTGGTAACGGGCCTGCTGTGTAATAAACCAGGTAATCCCCGACGATGTGCCAATCAGCTCTGCCACAATCAGATAGGTCCAGGCCCAGCCAAGCAGAATACGCTGGTCCCTGTACAGGTCAGGCAGAATACCCGGAATAACCACCCGAAAAAGCAGCCGCAGACCTTTTGCACCCAGAGTGCGGGATGCCTCTACCAGAGAAAAATCGAGTTTGCGCGTCGTATTGGCAATAACAAGTATTTGCTGGAACAGGGTCCCTATAACAATAATGGCAATCTTGGGGGCATCATAAATGCCCAGAATGGCAACTGCGAGTGCTCCAAACGCCGGAGCTGGCAGGTAGCGGAAAAAATCGACCGAGGGTTCAACAAGCCGCGCAACAGCCGGAATGGAGCCGCACATAATGCCCAGAGGCACACCCATGACGGAAGAAATAACAAACCCCCAGAAGATAATCCGGATACTGTGCGCAAAAGCCTGCGTAATGGAATGTTCGGCCCCAACCGGGGCAGAAGACGTAAAGGCATGCACAAACGCGCTCAGCACATCCCCCGGAGATGGCAGGTAAACAGGGTTACTTGGAATACCCTGCGGAACAGGCTGGTGCTGCTCCTGCATTTCCGTGACCGCGCGTGCAAAATCCGCACGGTTCATCCGCATCCCCGTTTCCAGATACTCCTCCCCCCCGGGGTCGGTAATCAGAACCTGAGGATGCCAGATAAAAGGCAGATAACTAACCGCGCTCCAGAGAAGCAAAGGCAGGAGCACCGCCAGAATACCGAATATATTCCGCAACATCCGGTCTGTCCGGCCATATAGCCTCCATGAGGCAAGGAAGCCCTGCATAATGTGCTCCTGCCCTTTGCCGTTACTTCACAGATGCCGTAAAGGACGGATCAATATAACTGTCAATGTTCTGGGGTGATTTGTAAACACCCTGCTGAACATTAAAGGCATCCGAAACTTCGGTCGATCCGTACAAAGAGCCAAGCCCTTCCTTTTTTACAAAAACGCCTTTTCCATCAGCAAGGCTTAGCAGATGCGTGCCTTTGAGGAAGCGCTTGTAAGCCTCCGGGGTCACACCCGTACGCGCCGCCATAATACGCAGGGCATCCGGCTGTGTTTTGGGGTCATGAATATAGGTGACAACACGGTCCCACACCCCAACCAGACGCTGCCACTGGTCATGATTGTCGTGCAGGGACTGCGGATCGACCGCAATGGTATCGTAAATCAGGCCCGGCACTTCATGCGAGGTAAACACCGGCCGCGCTCCGGGCACCGCATGCAACGCCTGACCGGAGTTAGGCTGCCATGCCGCAATGGCCGCAACCTGCCCCGAGGCCAGAACCTGCGGTGTTTCGTTGGTTTTTGTATTCACGAGCTTGACGTCTTTTTCATTCATGCCCGATTTTTCCAGCCCCTTGAGCAGAAGCAGGTGGTCCACCAGCCCTTCTTCCACCGCAACGGATTTACCCTTGAGACCCTGCATGTCCTGAATACCGGGCTGCGCCACGACCATATCATTCCCATCGGAATAATCCGTCACAAGGATCATTTCCCCCTTGTGGCCATTGGCACCGGTTACCAGCGCATCCCCATTGGTTGCCATGACAGCATCCAGCTTATGCGCTGCAAATGCGTCGAGCGAGGCACTGTAGTCAAACCACTGGAAGTCGGCATCAACCTGCGCCTCCTTCAGCCAGTCTTTATCGATGGCAACCTGCCACGCAACCCAACCCGGCCAGTCACTATAGCCAATCTTCAACGACGCGGCAGACGCTGAGGAAAGAGAGACCGCGGCACAAACACTGGCAAGCAGGCCTTTGCGAAAAAGCGATGGGAAGCGCATGGGGGAGGACTCCAGTAATACTAATTGCAAAAACCGTATTACTGATACTCACCACAAACGCCCATTCGTTGCAATCAAAAAATGTTCTCACATCAGAACTAACTGAAAGCAGCAGCCAGCCTGCATACATCCCGAGAGAACACCGTAAAACGGCATGTAGCCCGTACGGAGTTCTTACAGAACGCCTGCCCGTGAACGCTTTTCATTCCCGCATATCCCGTGCGGCCCGGCTGTGCGCCATGCCTCCCGCCATGCCTCCCACATTGCGTCACTGGCTGCGTTGCGCCGCCTTGCCTGCGGCAGAGGGTGGCGCGTTATATCCACTCTCCTGAACATCTCCTTGTTGATTTTCACTGAGAACTGACCCGGGTTTTTCATCAGGAATTGACCCAGCCAGATGCTATTTCAGGCACAGTC
>NZ_JBFCXX020000034.1:0-14433 GCF_040702925.2 Acetobacter fabarum
GGAGTGTGAAGGCATGGGTCAAATCTCGATGAAAATTTCCGCCCTACCCGGGTCAGTTCTCAGTGAAAATCAACAAAATCACTGTTGATGAAACCACGAACCTGCAAGCGCATGGAAATGACCCGAAACAGGTTCGAAAACCCGATCGGAGCATCGGAATTGTACATGCCGATCATGCCACAGATCGCAAAACGGGCATTGCGTCTGGCAACGCCCATTGCCGCGTCGAACTGCTCGCCACCAACATTGTCAAAGTAGACATCCAGACCTTCTGGCGCCACAGCACGCAGTTTGTCCTCGAACGGGCCGGGCGTTTTGTAGTCGATGACATGATCGGCCCCCAGAGACCGCACGAAGTCGCATTTTTCCTTGCCACCAGCCGAGCCAATAACCGTCATGCCGCGCAGTTTGGCAATCTGCACCACAAGCGATCCGACAGCACCAGCCGCAGCGGAAACGAAGACGATGTCACCCGGTCTGGCCTGCGCCACATCAAACAGCCCGAAATAGGCCGTCATGCCGATTGTTCCCAGAACATCAAGAAAGTATTCGTCCTTGAGATCTCCTGCGGGCAGGGCAAGCGCGTCCGTAGCCCTGAGGGTCGCAACATCCCGCCAGCCCAGAAAATGACTGACCCGATCACCAACCTTAAAACGCTCGGACCGCGTTTCGACCACCCGGCCAACAGCAGCCCCCGTCATCGGTTCGTTCAGTGCGAACGGCGCAATGTAGCTGTCTCCCTCGTCCATGCGCGGGCGCATGTAAGGGTCGACAGAAAAGAAGCTGTTCGAAACCCTGATCTCGCCCTCTTTCAACGGCTGATCGAGTGTGTCCCGCAGAGCGAAGTTCTCCATGGTCGGAGAACCCTTCGGACGGGATATGAGGTTCCATGCACGAGACATGTGTTCTGCTTTCATCTTCAGGATTACGGGACAAGTATAGCCTACAGGGCGGGACCGGTAGCGTAAGCCGGGCCAGAGCCACCCTGGCAGCCACACGGGCCCGCAGGGCTATGGAAAAACGGGAGGCCCACACGGCTGCTGGCGACCTGCCAGCACGTTGCCATCCGGGACTCCCGGTTTATGTTATGCGTTGGCAGCTTCGAGAAGGGCCGCGGCGGCAAGTTTGCCGAGATTGTTGGAGGCCAGCGGGCTGTCACCCGTCAACAGGTGACGATCGCGATGGACCTGCCCGGTAATTCCGGCATTGAGAATCTTGACGTTGTGTTTACGAAGATTTTCACCGACCAGCCATGTCATCGGTCCGGGAATGTAACCGATCTCGATGTTGGCCCCGGTGTCCAGACTATCCGGGAACACGCACATCTCATACCCTTCATAGGCGAACCTGCCGCCATCAACCGCCGTGGCCAGCAGACTGGCCGGGCCGTGACAGAGAGAGATCGTAAAACGCTCATTGGCCTGCGCCCAATGCAGGATGTCACCGACTTCCTTGCTGAAGGGAATACCATTGAGCACGCCATGACCACCGGGGATGAAGACACCGAGATACGGGGTTTCGGCTGTAAAACCCTCACCTATCACGTCAGCCAGCTTTTTGGGCTGTTTGAGCTGTTTTTCGTATTTTTTGTAAATTGACTTGACGGCCTCATCCTCGTGCGGGAAAGCCCACCATTCAAGTTTGACCGGGTCGCCAGAAATAGTCGCGATTTCGATTTCAAACCCGGCCGCGTCGAGATGGTACATGGGCAGCAGCATCTCCACAGGATGGTTGCCGGTCGAGAAAAACTCGCCGCCCTTCATCATCAGATACCGTTCCTGTGAACCGATCATCAGGACCTTCCATTTTCCACCCGTATAGGGCTTCGGATAGGTCGTGCCGTCAAAGTCGGTCTTCGAAGACGTGTACTGGGTCAGAGAGTATTCTGATGGGAAGAAAGCATTGTCTTCCGCACGGTCAGATACTGGAGCGCGGCTCAGTTGTTCGTTGCTCATGGAGCTTCTCCTGTTATGAAACCTGTCGCCTGTAACCAGCTTACGGTGAAACCTGTGAATCTCCATAAACAGAGCAGGACGACACGGCACAACTTGGATCATAGACCGTTGCGGTGGAGAGGAAATAAGGGAAATCCCTCAATGCGCAAATAGTTCTGCTTTCCCTTCCAATGCGGGCAGATCTCTATCGCGTCGGGCATCGTCTACAACATGTGCCGCTTTATCTTCCTGAAGCGGATCAGTGCGACCGCCTAGCAGTTGAGCGGGGGCAATATCGCCACACAGATCAAAACGCAGAGGAAAAGTTACCCTGACAACCATCAATCAAAACGCCATAACCTTAAAATCAGAAAACAGACGTTCAAAAAAACGGTTCTTCGATCCCTCCATCTGATGGATATAAAGGAAGTTGGAATTTCAAAAATGATGGATGTGGGAAAAGTGAATTTTTGCCGCGTAGCGATGAATTCGGGAACCCGATAACATATAAGGAATATGATGTAAGTCCATATATCCGCGGGGTTAATCGTGGCAAAGAATATCTTGTTATAGGCAGCAACGGGAAATCTTACTATACATCTGATCACTATCAGGCATTCAAAGGAATGGATTAAAATAAAATGTTTGATATTTTCACACTAAAAAATACCAACGGTCCATGGGTTTTCCAAACTGAAGATAGAGAAGAAAAATTCAAATTTACTGATCCGATCATTTTATCGGGTGATGCGATGCAAACAACTGATGACGCTTATAATGAGATATATAAAAAACTTCGCGCCCCAGACTATGCAGGGAAAAATTATAACGCTCTCTTGGAGATTCTGACTGATCTCGAATGGATAGACCAAAAAGAATATGTATTATTTTTTCAAAATTCAGAAAATATATTAATAAAAGAAGAAAGAACAGTTCTTAAAGGGTTTATAGAAACTCTGTCTTCTGCTGGTGAAGAATGGAGCAAACCCATAAACTTAGGAGTGGCATGGGATCGTCCAGCAATCCCGTTTCATGTTATTTTTCAATTAAAAGAGATAAACATAAAAAGTGAATTTGATCATTTACTAGTGATTATTTCTAAATAATACACGGTTTAAAAATATAAAATAACACTTATTAGGCGACATGTAACATTATTTTTAACCATGCAGCACGTATTGTTTATTTTTTGTTCAGAATATTGATTTTAATCTTAGTGGAGCGATAGATCCATCTTCTGTATTTTTATGCTGGGGCGTTCATCCTCTCCCTGAACAGGGGTTGGCGTATGTTGTAAACGATATTTGCGAACCCGGTCCCCATGAGTAATGTCGACTGTCCAGACGGACAGTTTTTCAATTTTGTCGGCACAAAAGGCACAGGGAGCGTGCGAATAATGTCAGTGAGTAGCGCCCCTCACGCCACGGCAGAAGCCTTTGCAAAACAGGCTTTGGGGAATACTGTTCCGTTATTAGTAAAACCTGTGATAGTGAACGGATATACAGGATGGTATGCTCAATTTGCGGATGACAGTGCTGTAGCGTATAGACCTGCTGGGGCGGCGGGTCGGCAGACACCAGAGAATGTGATGACAATTGAAATAAAAATGAAAAATGTTGTGACTCTTAACAAAGGTCGTGTTTTAAAATTAAAACTCCCGGGAGAATAGAACATGGAATTAATCCTTCAATACAAAAAGTTTCTTGAAATCTGTCGTCATGATGTTAACACCCTGTTTTATTTCTGGTCTTCCGAAAGTTTCCGACTGTACAAAATTTCGGGAGTTGGTTACGCGAGTACATGGTGTCAGGAAGCTCTCGATTTTGCCTATAGAGCAACAAAAATAAATTTTATGGGTGTCGAGTATTTCTATCCGGATCCTACAGATGAAGGAATGGATGATATGTTCAAGCAGATGTCCCACAATTCCCCAAATGGAATGGATGGAGGAGTAATATGGACAACCTATCAGTTTGATTTAATGGAAAAAGGCCGTAATTTTATTGATGCATGGCTGACTTCTGGTGATGATACACTTTTTGGACAGAAACTGATTGATATATTCAATGCCCATAACGTCGGTTTCGATAAACATGCTTTCTATCCTATAAAATATTGACGCAAAATAAAATGTAAGGGTCTAGGGCCTGTTAGGGCTTAATCCAGTCTGCTGTGGCAGCGATGTGGATGACCGCGAGAAACGACGTTGCTGTTTTTTCATATCTGGTTGCAACAGCACGCCATTCCTTGAAGCGCGCCCAGAGGTTCTCGACAAGATGTCGACACCGATAGGCCCATTTTGGGCAGGCGACCAGCCCGTCGCGTCGTTTCGCGGGAATGGCCGGCCGGGTTCCCATGTCCGTCTGCCATCACGCAGACTTTTGTGCCATAGCCGCCGCGAGAGCGGCCAAGTACTTCACGATGGTCTGGTTCTTCGAAACAGGCCCCTTTTTTTGGGCTCCCGCCGCTTTATGGTGAGCCCTGATATTCGTGTCATCCAGAAGAAAAGTCATTCCGAGCGCCACGCCACGTTGCGCCTGAACCCGTTCGAGCATGCGTTTCCATACGCCGCGCCTCGCCCAGCGGATGAAAAGCTGTGCCGCCCACCACCACGGCCCCAGTACAGCGGGGATACGCCGCCATTTCGCACCATTCTCATGACGCCAGAAAATCGCTGCTATCATGCGCCGCAGATCATAGAGTGGCGTCTCGCCCTTTGGACGAACCGCCCCGATCAGAGGTTCCCAGATCGCCCATGTCTCGTCCGTAAAAATGCCTGTCCCGTCTCCTTCTTCCATCCTTATAATATGGGAAGAATTTCAAGATCTAACAGACCCTAGATGCCATACTTAGTGACACACATAAATGATTAACAACGGGAACAGATTTGAAGGAAAAGATGTGATAGCAGGTAACGGCCGAGGAGCACGCTTCGATACTAACGGTATATTTAGAGGATTTCCAGAACCATGAAGTTTGATTTTTATGGATCAATAATAGAAACAAAAATATTCAGTGATTCTGAATATAACAATCTAGTTTGTGAGATATACATTGACGGAGTATATATATGTCTTTTGTCTACGGACGATGGAATTGATAAAATTAGCATAGTATTCCCCGATTGTGAGGAGAAATGTAAAAAAAACAAAGTGAGATATGACATATTCGTCTTCGCATTATCTCTGGCAAAAAAAGATATTTTAAATAAGCGCGGGGAAGAAAGTAACATCGATCCGATCGCAGCGAAGCCCAATATTGAGTTTGCCCTTGAGAAGGCGAGCACGACAGTCACCAGCACAACGCCGGAAGGTTCGACAGCAGCGGCAAGTATTTTCACACCAAACGATATAGCAACTGTGGAAGTAAAATCAGATGATATGGGAAAATAAACAACAACAAAAATTTGAAATTAAAGTTTCCCAAGGGGGAGAAAATGAAAACATTAATACGATACAAAGATTTTTTTGATCTATGCCAGCATGATGTTTATACTCTATTGTATTTTTTTGGAAATAAAAGAGTTCAGCTTCGGGAAATATACGGAATCCAATATAACAAAATATGGTGCCAAGATGCGCTGGATTTTGCCTTCAGAGTAATAAAAATAGGTTTTATGGGAATTGATTACACTGATGGTGGTCCAACACCTGAAGAGCTGAATGAGATTTTTGAACAGATGTCTCAAAACTCTCCTAATGAGGCTGAGGGGGGGGCAATCTGGTCAACATATCAGCTGTATTTAACGGAACAAGGGCAGCATTTTTTAGACGCGTGGCAGCGTTCAGGTGATGGTAATCTTTATGATCAGAAACTTATAGATATATTTAACGCCAATGATGTTGGATTTGACAAACATGCTTTTTATCCTGTGAAATTTTAAAAAGTCTCAATCACTGTTCTGATTACACGTGTAATATTCCCAAATGTATGATCTGTTCCGGTGTGGGGAGCAGGAGATATAGGCGGGAGTGCGAGTTTCAGCCACAGCAAGACGACAGACAGTTACGCGTCGACGGAAGCGACCCAGTCCGGGCTTTATGCGGGTGCGAGTGGCCTGACTGTTTCTGTGGCGGATGCGACGACGCTGAACGGGGGCGTTATCGAAAGCACGGCCGATGCGGCTCTGAACCATCTGACAACCGGTTCGCTGATCGCCAACGACATTGCCAATTATGCCGATGCCAGTGCGAAGACGATGGGGTATCAGGCCAATGTCATGAATCCCGGTGGTGCGACGGGTGGTGGCACGGGTGGGATGCTGACGGCGATTGGTACGGGCATGGCGTCCAACGCGGGAGGTCTTCTGGGTGCTGCGGTGCATCAGGATGCCCGTTCTGTAACCCAGTCAGCAATCGGGGCAAACGTGGTGGTCACAGCAAGGAGTGTAAGCGGCACGCTCTCGCGTGATCCTTCGAGTGCCAATCATCCACTGACGAACAGCTTTGATGCGCAGAAGATGCAGAACGACCTGCAGATCCAGCAGGTCGGATCACAGGTTGTAGGTGAAGTCGGCGGTCTGGTTGCAGATACCCTGCATAATACAGGTGTTTCAGGTTTTGACGAAACGAATTGGAAGGACAATTACGGGCACGCGCTGCTGGAAGCGGCTGGAAGTGCGGATGTTGCTGCTCTGGGTCATGGGAATGTAGCCGCTTCTGGTGTGGGCACAGCGATTGCAGGGGAAACCATAGCGGCTACGGCACCGGAAGTCGCTAAATGGGCTGTCCAGCAAAGCAGTGACCCGAACACGCAGAGAATTCTGGTCAGTGCAGTGATGAACAGTCTTGCAGATGCAGTTTCTGCGGCTGGCGGCTCAGCACTGAGTGGAGGCCAGTCAGCAGTGGAGCCGCTGCTCCAGAACCTGAAGGAGATAAGCCGAAAAAAAACGGATCGGAGGATCGCCCGGAAAACTTAACCCGAAACGCATGGGATAAAATTCGTGCTGCTGCACTAGGCTATAAGAAAAGGGTTCCCTACAATAAACTCCCTTTTAATTCCCATGGTCAGCCAAGTTATTGGAATGGGAGAGCATTTATCACAAGAGACACTGATGCTCATAATGTTGAAAATGGATGGAAAATGTTTAATAAAAAAGGTGACAGAATGGGCACGTTTGATTCTTCACTCAATCCGATAAAGGGATAGCTATGTTTGACTTGTTTTTTGAAAAAAGTGGTAATTATTATGATGAAGACGGTTACTGGGGAAAAATAATTGTCGATGATTTCAACGAAATATTTTTTTCGAATACGACTTTTTTTGATAAGGCTTCTTATCAGAAGCAATGGCGACATGCAGCAGAGTTACTTTTAAAGGAGAAAAAATCTTATTTTCTTGTTGATCTCCACAATCCGAACACATCTAATTTCTTTATATCATGGCCGTGTTATTTCCAAGACAATATTGTTTATTTACAAAATAGGATAATATTTGCTGATCAGTATCCATTAGACAAAGTAATTTTTAATGAGGTCGATCTGGGACCTTTACGACTTATTGATGAAGATGACCAAAAAATATCAACATGGGAAACCGATATACAGTCATTTGTTAATTTTAAAGATAAAATAAATAAAATACAAGAATAAAATTAAATCGAAATTTTGAAAAACTATTTATTAAATCATATGATATCAGGATTTTCTCGAAATATTTGACAAAACCAACTGGAAGGACAATTACGGGCGCGCGCTGCTGGAAGCGGCTGGAAGTGCGGGTGTTACTGCTCTGGGTCATGGGAATGTAGCCGCTTCTGGTGTGGGCACAGCGATTGCAGGGGAAACCATAGCGGCTGCGGCGCCGGAAGTCGCTAAATGGGCTGTCCAGCAAAGCAGTGACCCGAACACGCAGAGAATTCTGGTCAGTGCAGTGATGAACAGTCTTGCGGATGCAGTTTCTGCGGCTGGCGGCGCAGCACTCAGTGGAGGTCAGTCAGCAGCTATTCTCAACAGTGCAGGAACGGCATCTGCTGTTGAGCAGAACAATTTAGTTCAGCTGATTCCTCTTGTCGTTGAAGCCGCGTCTATTGCTCTGGAAGTGACTGAAGGAACGGCTGCGGGCGCCCGCATTGTTTCGGCGGTTAAAGAAGTATTGGAGGCGGGGCATTCTGCCTATGCTGTGAGCCAGTTGCTCGACAGGATGGGCGTGAACGGTGATTATCTGGTTCATGAGGCGAAAAGGAGTTCATCTTCTGTAATTCGGCAGCTTCAACCGGAGCATCCACGTCCGCGGCAGTGGAACTGCTGCTCCAGAACCCGAAGGGGAAGAACCAAAAGGAAAGCCTGCAAATAATAACGCCCAATATTTCTGACAACGAAAAATTAAATGTCCACTATGAGAATCATGGTTCTGAGTTTGGCGCTTCATCGGAAACGGAGTATGAAATTTTAGCAAGAGATTTTCTGACGGGACCAAAAAAGATAATGTTTTGGAGACAATACGTTCGAATGGTGACATTTTAAGATATGGTACCCAAAGTAATACCTTGGCGTTATGAGTAAGGATGGGAATATTCGTACGTTCTATAAACCAGAACCTAAAAGCCCGTTAAATCCAAGAGGCTATGACCCACAGAGATACTCATCACCACAGGATTATTTTAATGCTCAATAACAATTATGTATGCCCAATATGCGGATATGCGAAGCTTAGTGAGCCGGCTTATGATGACCATGGTTGTGCCTCATACGATATCTGCCCATGTTGTGGAAACCAATTTGGATATAGTGATGCAGGTTTTTCTCACGAAAAATTAAGGCGGGAATGGATCGAGACCGGATGTATATGGTCTTCGCAAGTGGTAGCTCCACCACATAATTGGAACCCACTTGACCAGTTAGAGGAAGCAGGATTCAATAGGAATTATATGTCATGAAAGCGGCTCTGTTGCACAATTCCAGCGATTGGGCGTGCTGCAATCTTTGAGGGGTTTTCTTACGCGACAGGGTGCGTGAGGGGGATTCCGAGGGCTGTGAAGCGATTGAGGACGGCGATCCGGACATGAACTTCGGTGATCTGACGGTCGAAATCGCGTGCTGTCAGACGCTGGCCCAGCAGCTTGATGCAGTGCATTTTCGTCTCAACGCGGCTTCGTCGATGATAACCACTCCATCGTCTCCAGATAGCCCGCCCGAGATGTCTGCAAGCCCGTAGAGTTTCATTTCGGGCGATGGCTCCTGCTGATGTGGGGCACCATGTCTTTGCGTTTTTCCGCGGGGAAATGATGGCCTGAGCGCCACGTTCGGCAATGGTGTCATGGGATCGCCTTGTATCATACGCGCCATCAGCCGTGACACTAGCGATGTCTTCATCTTGAGGGATCTGCTCCAGAAGCATTGGCAGAACCGGGGCATCACCGATCTCGTTTCCCGTCATTTCAACGGCGCGGATTTCCAGAGAGCCTTCGTCAACAGCAATATGAAGTTTGCGCCATATACGATGTTTCGAACCGCCATGTTTGCGCCTGTGCCATTCGCCTTCTCCCTCAACCTTGATCCCGGTGCTGTCGATCAGAAGATGAAGCGGACCGTCCGAACTGCGATAGGGGATATCGACCGTCAGGGCTTTCTGCCGACGACTCAGCGTGCTGAAATCCGGCACAGACCATGCCAGCCGCGCCAAACGCAGGAGGCTTTCGACAAAGCCCGTCGTCTGTCGTAGGGCAAAACCAAACAGAACCTTCAGCGTCAGACAGGCCTGGATCGCAGCATCGCTGTAACTTCGCTGGCGACCGCGGCGCCCCGTCGGAAGACCTTCCCCATTCATGGACGGGTCAAACCACACCGTCAGACACCCACGCTTCTTCAGTGCTGCGTTGTAGGAGGACCAGTTCGTCGTTCGGTAGCGCGTGCGCTTCGGCTTGCTCATCACTCACAGCTAACAAACTGGATTCAAACAGGGAATCCCTTGCCAGTATTTCTGCAACAAAGCCGATGAGGGATAGGAGCGTATAGCCCCTCCCCCTAATGCCGCCTGCGAACCGGCAGGCTGGAAACGAACAACCGATTTTCGTGAGATCATCAATGCACTGCGTTATCTTGTCCGCTCAAGCGATGGCTGGGAGAGGCTTCCCGTTCATTTTGGCCCGTGGTCAGCCCAATCCTCATAGTGGCTCGCATTATGCCTACGGTTCGAACGAACAGCCCCGTCTGTGATTTCTGATCAGCAAAGACATGCTCGACAAGAGACTACAGACCAAACGGTGCCGAGATGATCTGTCGTCCCCATGCCTCTATGTTCGTCTGGGTTCCCTTTCCACCTACACTGGCCCATCTCGATAGTCTGGAATTCTCAAAACAGCTTCTGACCCACGCCAAAGTCGCCGTTGCCTCAGGTGTCGGAGATGGTGCAAATGGTGAAGGCTATGTCCGGATTGCACTGGTGGAAAACGAACAACGCATCCGGCAGGCAGCCCGCAACATCCAGCGCTACCTGAAATCAATGGGCGTCAATGTTCCATCCGGTAACGAGGTCTAACAATGTCGATCTTTCACGGTCTATCCGCTTTCCCCATTACGCCCGCCAACGAACATGGTGTGGTGGATATGGAGGGTGTCATGCGCCTGACGGCACATCTATCGAGTAACGGTGTAGACTCCATTGGCCTGTTAGGCAGCACCGGAACCTATACTTATCTGAGCCGCACCGAGCGGTGCCGCGCCATTCGCGCAGCCGTCAAAACGGTCGTAGGGAAAACGCCGCTGATCGTGGGCATCGGCACGCTGCGCACCGACGATGCCCAGAACCTTGCACGCGATGCCGCGGCCGAAGGTGCCGACGGTCTGCTGATGGCCCCTGTATCCTATACGCCCCTGACTCATGAAGAAGCCTATCAGCATTACAAAGCAGTGGCCGAAGTTACGTCTCTACCGCTCTGCATCTACAACAATCCCAGTACAACCCATTTCAGATTCAGCCGTGAGCTTCTTGAACGGCTGGCAGAGTTACCCAACATCGCCGCCGTGAAAATGCCCGCTCCGGCAGAAGGCACGGTCGCACAGGAACTGGCCGAGCTACGATCCAGCCCGGTTGGAAAAATCGCTATAGGCTACAGTGGAGACTGGATTGCGGCGGAAGCCCTGCTTGCCGGAAGTGATGGCTGGTTTAGCGTTCTGGGCGGCTTCCTGCCAAAGATGGCCAAGGCGATGGTGACAGCCGCACATGAGGGCGATGTCCATGCCGTAAACCAGTATCAGCAGATGCTGGAGCCGATATGGGCACTTTTTCGGAAATTTGGAAGCCTGCGTGTTGCTTATGCTGCCATCAATCTTCTGGAACTGTCGTCCGCCCAGCCTCCGCGTCCAATTTTGCCGTTAACATCGCAAGACCGGAGGAGAACCATGGATGCTCTGAAAGCATGCTCCGCACTTTAGGATAAATATCGACGTCTGCTTTCGAACTTAGGCTCAGGACACATTCTTTGAGATAAAAGATGAAGCTTGCTGCGATGTGGATTGCAGACATGAAGGTATGAGCGCACCGGTCATACCGGGTCGCAACACGTCGCCAGTCTTTGAGCTTTGCGAACATGTTTTCGATGAGGTGGCGCTTTTTATACAGATGCCAATTGTAAGGTGGCTTTGATGTCCTGTTCTTCTTCGGCGGAATACAGGCGATGATGTTCCGGTCTGCGAGAGACTGTCTGATTTTATTGCTGTCGTATCCCCGATCACCGATGACTTCCTCTGTCTCATCCGGCAGGTCCGCCAGCAGAACATCAGCCCCTTTGAAATCACTGACCTGTCCCGCAGTCAGATGAAGGCGGACAGGTCGGCCTGATCATCGTACACGGCTTGAAGTTTTGAGTTCAGGCCGCCTTTTGTCCGTCCGATATGGCGGGGAAAAGCCCCTTTTTGAGCAGGAAGGCCGATGTCCGGTGTGCCTTGAGATGTGTTGCATCGATCATCAGACGCTTCGAACGGCCAGCCTGTTCTGTCAGGGCGACAAAAATCCTGTCAAAGACACCCAGACGGCTCCACCTGATGAAGCGATTATACAAAGTCTTGTGCGGACCATATGCTTTCGGGGCGTCTTTCCACTGAAGACCGTTGCGGATCACATAAACGATCCCGCTCAGAACACGCCGGTCATCCACGTGCGGCACTCCGTGCGCCAGAGGAAAAAACGGCTCAATCCGCTCCATCTGGCGCTCAGACAGCATAAACACATTACTCACAGGCCCACCAGCCTGTGAATCACAACCTCTCGCTCAGTTTGACCCTGCCCCGAACGTGCCCCCAGTTTTGAGTTAGGGTCTGTGGGTTGTTGAATGCCTTGTTGGTGTGTTGAACGAAAGCCTCTGGCGTCATGCCATTGAGGCTGGTGTGGGGCCTGACGGCGTTATAGTCGGCCCGCCAGTTCTCGATGACGGAACGGGCGTGAGCGAGATTGCGGAACAGATGCTCATTGAGGCATTCGTCGCGGAACCGGCCGTTGAAGCTCTCGACGAACCCGTTCTGCTGCGGCTTTCCCGGCGCGATATAGTGCCACAGCACCGACCGCTTCTGCTGCCAGGCTAGGATCGCGTTCGAGGTCATCTCGGTGCCATTGTCACTGACAATCATCAAGGGGAAGCCGCATATTTCTGCGATCCGGTCCAACTCGCAGCCAAGCCGTTCGCCTGACAGCGATGTGTCGGCGACCAGACCGAGGCATTCCCGGGTGTAGTCGTCGACCACCGTCAGCACCCGGAAGTGCCGTCCGCTGTTCAGCGCGTCCGACACGAAGTCTAGGCTCAGGACCTATTAATTTATTGAACTGAGCGAGAGGTTGTGATCCACAGGCTTACCAATGGAGGGTGGGCCTGTGAGTGATGTGTTTATGCTGTCTGAGAGGCGGATGGAGCGGATTGAGCCGTTTTTCCCTCTGGCGCACGGAGTGCCACGCGTGGATGACCGGCGTGTTCTGAGCGGGATCGTTTATGTGATCCGCAACGGTCTTCAGTGGAAAGACGCCCCGAAAGCATATGGTCCGCACAAGACTTTGTATAATCGCTTTATCCGGTGGAGCCGCCTTGGTGTTTTTGACAGGATCTTTGTCGCCCAGACAGAACAGGCTGGCTGTTCAAAGCGTCTGATGATCGATGCAACACACCTCAAGGCACACCGGACATCGGCGTCCCTGCTCAAAAAGAGGCTTTTCCCCGCCATATCGGACGGACAAAAGGCGGCCTGAACTCAAAACTTCATGCCGTGTGCGATGATCAGGGCCGACCTGTCCGTCTTCATCTGACTGCGGGACAGGTCAGTGATTTCAGAGGCGCAGACGTGCTTCTGGCAGACCTCCCCGATGAGACAGAAGACGTCATTGGGGACAGAGGTTATGACAGCAACCGGATCAGGTTACGCTTGCAGAACGTAATATCACTGGCTGTATTCCCCCGAAAAAGAACCGGAAATCAAAGCTGCCTTACAACTGGCATCTGTATAAAAAGCGTCATCTGATCGAAAACATGTTCGCAAAGCTGAAGGACTGGCGACGCGTTGCGACCTGATATGACCGGTGCGCTCATACCTTCGTGTCCGCAATCCACATCGCAGCAAGCTTCATCTTCTATCTCAAAGAATGAGTCCTGAGCCTAGGCTCCAGCGCTGGTTCGGCCCGTCGGGCAGCACCATTGCGCACGCGTGCCCAGCGCCCGTTTCCGACCGCCCCGCTTGCAGACCGACAGCCCCTCCTCGCGATACAGCCAAAACAGCTTCTTGTGGTTCATGGCGATCTCTTCGCGGTTGAGCAAGATGTGCAGCCGCCGATACCCGAACCGGCGCCGCTCTCCCGCCAGTTCCCGCAGACGGGCACGCGCTGCCTTGTCGTCCGGGCGGCATGACGCATAGCGCCACGTCTTCGGATTGATGCCGACCAACTGGCACGCGCGGCGTTGCGAACAGTCTTTCTCCCGGATCGCCCAGGTCACGGCATCGCGCCGCAAACCGGGCGTCACGAGTTTTTTGCCAGGAGCTCTTTCAGCGTCGAGACGTCCATCACGCTCTCGGCCAGGAGCCGCTTCAGTTTCGCGTTCTCGTCTTCCAGAGCCTTGAGCCGCCGCGCTTCCGACACATCCATCCCGCCATATTTCGACCACCAGGTGTAGAACGTCGCATCGCTGATCCCGTGCTTGCGGCACAGATCCGCAGCCGTCGCGCCCGCCTGATGCTCTTTCAGGATCTCGATAATCTGGTCCTGCGCAAATCGCGCTTTCTTCATCGTCTGTCTCCAGTGGACAGACCTTACTTCAAATCAAGGGCATTTCAGGGGGCAAGGTCACATCACACCCAACACGCGATCATGAAACACCTGCGATCAGCCCCAACTACGCTGCGCTTTCACTCCCAACTGCATCCTATGTGCATCCTGCGCGTGGCGCCGAAACGCAAAAGGCCGCCCTTGATGCGGCCTAAGTGTTTGACATTAAACGGAATTTCTGGTTGCGGGGGTAGGATTTGAACCTACGGCCTTCAGGTTATGAGCCTGACGAGCTACCGGGCTGCTCCACCCCGCG
>NZ_JBFCXX020000035.1:0-13444 GCF_040702925.2 Acetobacter fabarum
GGGAGTGTGAAGGCATGGGTCAAATCTCGATGAAAATTTCCGCCCTACCCGGGTCAGTTCTCAGTGAAAATCAACAGGACTGGTACCCTTTATGTTGATGGAGGTGGCACGCTCAACTCTGCCGGACCGATTTCTTTTGGAGATGGTTCCACCGTCACATCTGGCAGTCGGGGTGTTCTGGGGGTTGGCGCGGGTAGTACAATCGCAGTGGGCGGCACAAATGGTATTGTTGATAATGAGGGAAGTGCTGGTAGTTATGCATTCTACCTGGCAGGCGGCACACTGAAGGATACGGGCTCCGACCTGACAAGCGCGGTCAATATCACATTATTCTATGGCACGAACTCAACCGTTGATACGAATGGCCTGAACACGACCCTGTCCGGTGTTCTTTCTGGTGATAGCGCCAGTCTGACAAAGGCCGGTTCGGGCACACTGCTTCTGTCCGGTCAGAACACCTATACCGGGGGCACGAACATTACGGGGGGAACTCTGGTCGGAACGACTTCCAGCTTCGGCTCGGGCGGGATCGTGGATGATGCCGCGCTGGAAGTCGCGCAGGAGACATCTGGCATTCTAGCAAACCCGCTTTCAGGAACCGGGTCTTTTACGAAATCCGGCACCGGTTCAGTCGGAATCGAGGGGGATGACAGAGCCTTTACCGGGACGACCAGTCTTGTCGGGGGCACACTGGACGTAGGCGGTTCTCTGGCCAACTCGGCTGTCAGCGTCAGTAACGGCGGCACGCTGGCCGGTACGGGTACGGTCGGAAACACGCAGATTGCCACAGGGGGTATTCTTGCACCGGCCAGTAGCGGCCAGATCGGAACCATGACTGTCAATGGCAATCTGGGCATGGCCGCCGGATCGACCCTCGTCATTGACGCGACCGGAACACCCACAGGTGCAAGCCTGTCCGTGAATGGCACGTCCTATCAGCGGATGAACAGTGATCTGGTGAATGTCATGGGAGCGGTCACCCTTTCTGGTGGAACAGTGCGCCTGAATGTGGCTGGCGCGCCGACACTGCAATATGGTCAGGCTTACCAGATTGTTTCGTCAGCGCAGGGCGTGTCCGGTCGCTATGACGGATTGACCACCGATCTGGGCGATACTTACACATTCCTCACACCCTCTCTGGTTTATGGAGCGGAGAGTGTCGATATCATGCAGGCCCGTAACACTGTCACCTTCGCCTCTGTCGGGAATAGCCGTAATGAAAGGACGACAGGCGGGGCGCTGGACAGCCTGCCAACAGGTAACCCCGTGGCTGGTGCTGTTTCGCAGTTGGGTGCGCAGGGTGCGCGCGCGGCTTTCAACGCCCTGTCGGGCGAGGTTCATGCTTCGGCCCGCACAGCACTTATTCAGGACAGTTTCTTTGTCAGGCAGGCAGCACTGGACCGGCTGGAGAGTGCCGGGTGCGACAGCGCTTCGGCCGACGGCACGATCCGCACGGCGAACCTGCATACCCAGCGTGATGACGGGTGCCATGCGGACAGGGCCATGCTGTGGGGCGAAGCCTATGGCAGCCTTGGCCATAATGCGGGCGATGGCAACGCCGCGACCATGCAACATTCGACCGCGGGTTTTGTCATGGGGGTGGATGCGCCGGTCATGGAAACATGGCGCATAGGGGGGCTGATCAGCTATGGCCGCTCCATGTTTGATATCGGATCCGGGCGTGCCTCATCAGGGCATAGTAACAATGTCTCGGTTGGCGGCTATGCGGGCACACACTGGGGGCGTCTCAACCTGCGGCTGGGGGCGACCTATACGTGGGACATGCTCAGCACGAGCCGGACGGTGGCCGTTCCGGGGCTGGGTGAGCGTCTGAGCAGCGGCTATCTGGGCGGCACGGCGCAGGGCTTTGGCGAACTCAGCTACAGGCTGCACGCTGGCAGAAGCATTATCGAACCTTTTGGCAATGTCGCCTATGTCAACCTGCATACCGACAGCTATCATGAACATGGCAATGCAGGGGCGGTGAACGGAAAAGCCATGGATACCGGGGTCACGTTCTCCACGTTCGGTCTGCGTGTTTCTTCAGCCATGCGGGTAGGAAAGCTGGTGCTGGTACCCCACGGAATGCTGGCCTACCGCCACGCCTTCGGGCTGACGGTACCAACCCAGCGCCAGAACTTCGCCAGCCTGGGGAACGCTGGAATGGACATTGCCGGGGTTGCCCTGTCCACCAATGCCGCAGTGCTGGATACGGGGCTGACGGCACGCCTGACAGACCGGATTGATGTCGGGCTTTCCTATATTGGCCAATATGGCAACCAGTCCGTGGAAAGCGGCGCCAAGGCCCATGTCCGCTTCCGGTTCTGACCTTATGTGACTGCCATGTGGTCTGCTCAGGAAGACTGGCAGACCACACGGGTGATGCGGGTCTGGAGGATCAGCCTGAGGCTGCCCCCGCCCCTGCCGCCCTTAGAACTCCTCGTATGTCGCGGGGTCCTGCCCGAAGGAGCGCCCATCGGGGCGGGCCAGAGTGGCGATGTCCTTCATGTCCTGATCCGTCAGTTCAAAATCGAACACGGACATGTTCTCCACCTGCCGCTCACGGTGCGATGCCTTGGGAATAGGCACGGAACCCACCTGCACATGCCAGCGCAGCACAATCTGCGCCGGGGTTTTGCCCAGCCGTCTGGCAATGCCTGCTATCAGCTCATCAGACAGGATTTTGCCACCCCGGCCAATCGGGCTCCAGCCTTCGGTCACAATACCGTGCTTCTGGTGGTAAGCCCGCATATCGTCCTGTGGAAAGTAGGGCGAAAGCTCGATCTGGTTGATGGTAGGCAGCACGCCTGTTTCGGCATGCAGCCTGTCCAGATGTTCGACCAGAAAGTTGCATACGGCAATGGAGCGCACATAACCGCGCTTTTGCGCCTCGATCAGCGCCTGCCATGCCTCCACATACAGGCCCTGCTTGGGGTTGGGCCAGTGGATGAAGTACAGATCATAATAATCCAGCCCGGCGCGGTAGAGGGATTCCTCAATACAGGCAAGGGCTTCATCATATTTCTGGTGGCGGCCAGGCAGTTTGGAGGCAATGCTTAATTCCTCGCGCACACGCCCGCTTTTGCGTATGGCCTCACCCACGGCCCCTTCGTTTTCGTAATTAAATGCGCTGTCCAGCGCACGGTAGCCGACATCAAGCGCACTGAGCATGCTCTGCACGCCTGCCGCACCGTTTAATTTGTATGTACCAAAAGCTATAACTGGAAAGCTCCGGCCATCGTTCAGGGTTAGTTCAGGAATGCTCACGCCTGCGTTCTCCTTGAGTATGGATGGACCCCGCGCAGTCTCCCGCACGGATTAACCTCAACGCTTCTGTGTGCATGAAGGTTCGGCCATCCACAAGGCCGGAACAGGCAGGCAGGGTACGCATGGTACGCTGGCACGCGGCCACAAAGGGCCGTGCGCCAGCACTCCCCTACGTGCTGGTATGGGCTGCTTTGCGCTTATGGGCGATATAGGCCTGCACCGTGTCAAACCCGCTCTCCCACGCATTGAGCAGGCTTTCAAGATGTTCACGGTTGTTCACCAGCCCGCGTGCGATCAGCACCCCCTGCTGATCGAGCAGGAAAGCGGCTGGCAGCTTGTCCACTTCCAGCGCACGGCCCAGGGCGGGGTCGTTTATAAAGAGGGCGGGTGGTGTAGCAGTCTGCTGTGCAAAAAGGGTTTGTGCGGCTGGGTTATCATCCCCCGCCAACACCAGTTCCAACTGCTCCCTGGCGCAGAAGCTGCGCGCAATGGGTATGACCTTGCGCGAGATCGGGCAGGTAGCCGACACAAACAGCAGCAGGCGGGGCGTGGCTCCACCAGCCAGCACCATGGCCTGTCCATCCAGCGTTGCAAAAGAGCCTGCGGGGGCCCTATCCCCCGGCTGGGGGCCGCGTGTATTTGTCAGCGCACCCACAGGTGCGATTTCCTGAAAAAGCCTGCGCAGCCTGAGCACCATGCGATACGCCACAAAAAACGCGGCACACAGCAGCAGGCTCAGCATGGCGTTTGCAAGGACAAGAGTTTGCAGGCTGGCCTGTGTCATACCTGCGCCTTCCCCCCCGGTACGGGCATATCAGTAAGACCAGATGGCATCGCAACTGAACCAGAACATATTGTTGGTGCCGTTATTGGCCAAATTGACGTTTGGATCATCCGTGGGAGAAACACGGTTGAACGGACGGGTGCCATTGAGCGACTTGTCCAGCCGCACTTCGGGGCGAAGGGAAAAGCTGCCGCGCGGCAGCTTGAGGAACTCCGGCCGGTAGGTCACGCCCACGGTCAGTTCCCCATACGTGGTGCCGGGCGCCTGATCATAGGAGTAAGGCCGCCCGCGCAGTTCGTTCACGTAGGACATGGGGGACGTATTCGCACCCACAAGCTGGCCGTTATTGTCACGGAAGATTTCGCCACGCGCGTTAAAGGTCAGCGAGGGGGAGAAATCATGCGCAAAATAGGTGGTCACGCCGTACACGTCATCCTGCAGATAGTCGTCGTGGTAATAGGTGCCATTGAGCGTTATGGAGGTGGTAGTATTCAGTTTGTACGTAGCCAGAATATCGCCAACATATTCCATTTTCTGGTTGGCCAGATTGCCAATGGCATATACGCTCTGCTGCGGGCCAAGATAGGCAATGGCCGCCACATCCAGATTGCCATCGGCAAGGCCGGTAAGCTGCACGCCAAAATACCCTTTGGGGCGCTTGTTGTTTTTGGCACCGCCAAATGTGGTGGAGTTACCCGCATTAACCCCCATGACCCAGGCAACCGTGTCGGTCATGTGCCATGTGGCCAGCACGCCCACGGTTTCAAACGGCACAATATAATCGGATGAATAATTGTAGGAATAAAAAGGACGTTCCAGCGCATCCGTCCCCTCAAAACCCTGAATACCATATTGCTGGCCAATCTGCAGGTCTATGCCGCCCTTGCTCAGCCAGGGGAGATGCGCATCAATATGGGCCTGTGTCGGCGCCCACTGGTAGATGCCCGTCAGATTGCCATCGCCCATGCCAATGGTCGGGTTAAAGCGGGCATCCGAACCGTACAGCACCTCGAACACAAACCCGATGCCATAGCCGCCACCTATGTCGGTCGTGGGGTGGGAGAGTGTACCCGTAATCTGGTTCAGGGTAGCCGTGTTGGCGCGGTCCACGTAGGACTGTGCCCAGTTACGGCCTGTATGTGTCCACGGGTTGCCGTTTACGCCAGCTTCGACCACAAGGTGGCCTTCCAGATCATCAAACCATGTATGGTTCTTGGAGGTTTTAAGATTAACCTCTTCCTTGTCCGCCTGTGCTTTTTCCGCAGGGGTTTCTTCCAGCACCAGAGGGCGCGCGGAATCACCGGGAATTACTTTTTCCTGCGCCAGAGCGGGCAGCGCCGCCAGTTGCATGGTCAGCCACATCCCAACGGGCAAAGGGCGGCGAAGAAACATACTTTTTTTGCTCCACAGATCAGAACCAAATTATTCAGTAAAACCCGGCCGGACAAGAGTAGCGGGTCGCACCGGATGCAGGCTGGATAAGAAACAACCAGAAGTCACTTTAAGTTTTCATGTCATCCACCGGACCTGCCACAAGCCGAGCCCGCTCCGTGTTGCCGCACCGCTACAAGGAGCGCGCCGCACTCACCCTTTGCCGGGTGTATGCGCGCAGGCGGCAAGCGAACGTTCGAGCACATGCGCACGCTGGCTCATGAAGTCCGGCCCCGAGAGCAGATGCGCACGCCATGTGTGCACCTCCGCTGCCGTGTAGGGCCTGAAGCTGGGCGGTGTGCTGGCCCCACCCAGTGTGATCAGCACAAAGTTCATGACATCCGCCAGAGTCTGGTCATCACGGATCAGGGACATGGACACACCTGGCACACGCACCAGATAGGATCGCCCCTCCTCCGTGCAGGCAAAACTGCCGACAGTGTTGCGCAGCATGGGCACAAAGGTCGGGCCGGATATGCCCTCAATCCCGTGGCACCCACCACAATGCGAAACATACACAGACTGCGTATGGCTCAGGGCCGTTGCACCCGGCACGGCGTCTGGCGCCGCATGGGCGCGCACGGTCCCGGCCATAAGGGCCAGCACCGTAACGCAGGCAGGCAGAACACAACGCAACAACGCCATGCGCATGCTCAGGAAGCTTTCCCGACCACGGCGGCGGTAGAGCAGTTATACATTTCCGACGTCCCTGTGCCAAAGCACCAGATGATGTCGTTATTGGCCATGGGGCGGTAAGAGGGCTGGTCCCCGTCCGTGCCAAGGCAGGTTACTTCGTTACACGAATCCTGACCACAGCAGTCGCGGTAGGCAATCATGTAGGAATTACCATCCTGCGGGTTGTAGCAGCTCCCGATCCACGATGTGGGAGACGGAGCCGTGCCGGGCGGGCAGCTGTGAACCCCACCGCCGCAGGACGTGCACAGGTTGCCGTCAATGGCGCAATAACGCCAGTAATCGCACGCATTGGCATCCTTGACCTGCGCCTTGGCGCCAAAAGGGGTCGGAGCCCTGGAGGCAGCCTTGCCCGCAGCAGGCGCTGCTGCCGAAGCCCGGCTGACCGGCAGCAGCGGGAACAGCGGCACGGCCGCCGCAAGCCCGCCCAGACGGGCCACCACGCCACGGCGGGACGTACGCCCCGCAAAGCGGCGCAGCACGGATTCGGTCAGACGGTCGAACAGGGAGACATCCTGTTCCGTTTTTTGAGTGTGTTCAGAAGGCAACATGCGCATTCGCTCCTGTATCGGCTGGCGCTGCGGAGTGTGTGGGGGCCACGCCATCCAACACCCCTTCAATCTGCCGCCGCGTATTAACTAGGTCTTTGGCCAGTATAGTGCCGCGCTCATCAAGCAGTACCACCGCTGGCATACGGTTGATTTGAAGAACCAGAGCCAGTTCAACCCCGGTTATAAGTGGAACACCCTGCATTTCTGGCCGGGCCAGTTGCATGGCTTTGAGTTCGGGCTCGGGGCCGTCCCCTACAAACACAAGGTCCAGCCCACGCTCGGCAGCAATCTGGCGCGCAATGGGAGAGACACGCTTGCATACAGGGCACTCCGCCGCCACAAACAGCAAAAGCTGCCTGCGACCTGCGGGAAGAACATCCCCCACGGTAAAGGGCTGGCCGTCCAGCGTATGCAGGATCAGGCGCGGAACCACCTGCCCCACGTCCAGACCGGGCTTGACCTCCTGATGACCCAGCGGTGCCAGCCGCTCGTGCAGAACACCAATCTGGCGGGCCAGTGCAACCAGCACAACGGCCAGCACAAGCACCAGCACGACCAGAACCGCCTGCCAGAGACACAACAGCATAATCATGCGCCATGCTCCTGCATGCCGGACCCGGGCACGTCGACAGGTGGCAGCACCTGCATGGCCTGCCACAGCAGATACAGGCACACGCCCCCTACAACACCCTGCCCCCACAGTACGGGAGCAACCCCGTCCCCGAAGGCAAGGCCCAGACAGGGCACAAGAGCCAGCACGGCACAGGCCAGAGTACGCAGCACAACTGCCCAGGAAAGCTTCTGACCAGCCACTCCCGGTGTGCACCCGCACGACAGGTCCGTACGGCCGCGCAGCACATTCACGCCCATGGCGCAGGCAAACACGACCAGCAACCCTGCCGCAGCAATGCTGCCAGCACCTGCCCCAATACCGGAAAACAGCAGAACAGCGACCCCGATTTCGGCCACAGCCAGTGCCCAGGCTGCACTTTCGTACAACCCTGCAGGCAACAGGCGGTAAGCGGCAAGCGTGCCCAAAAACGTGTCATGCGCCCGCAGTTTGGCAATACCGGCCACCATAAACAGGGCACCAATACCACCTGCGCACAAAGCCGCTACCAGCTGCCCTGCTTCAGCACACCATGCAAGCACCAGAAAGAACGAAGCCTGCAGGCTCATCCTTCACCCGGCGCAACCGTGAAAATCAAAGACGTACCAAGTCCCTTCATGGTCCGCAGCAGCTTGCCGGTGCGAGCGTCGGAGATGAAGAAGTCGCCATTGTCATCCGTTGTAAACATCAGCGGACTTGCATCCTGCGTGACACCGACCATGGTGCTGGCCACCTTGAGCGGTATACGGCGAATACGCTTGTGCGTGTCCGTATTGTACACCCAGACTTCCGTCCCCGCATCCTTGTGGGTCCAGAACGTACCACGGTGCATGAGAACATACAGTTCGTGCGTATCTTTATGCAGGGCGGACATCTGCCACCCACCCGGACGCCAGGTGACCTCAAACGGTGCGCTGGCATCGGATGCCGGTTTGAGACCGGCTCCTTCCTGCAAGGACCATGCTGGCTGCACAACGCTATTGGCGGACAGGGTGGTTGGATAAACCTTACCGCTATAGCTGATGAAATACGTAACACCGTCTTTGGCGACACTGGGGCTCTGTTCAAAAATGCCATCTTTGTCAGGTGCAAAGAACGCGGCACTATGGGTTACACTG
The DNA here is from genome assembly GCF_040702925.2 of Acetobacter fabarum. GTDB lineage: Bacteria > Pseudomonadota > Alphaproteobacteria > Acetobacterales > Acetobacteraceae > Acetobacter > Acetobacter fabarum_B. Next base: position 8,455 of record NZ_JBFCXX020000035.1, read on the forward strand.
GCCTTGCCATCCGCTTCGACGCTGACATTGCTCAGAGTCCCGTCACCACACAGGGAGGAAAAACCGGCATTGCCCCACGCATATGCAAGGGCACAGCCGGGAATTTCCACCGTATGGGTAACCTTGTGTTCCTTTGTGTCCACCACTTGCACCGCGTTGGCGGGGCTCATCTGGTACACATAGACCCGTGCGCCATCGGCACTGATGGCCATGTCGTTCCGCTTGGGGGTCACCAGCGCACGGGAGGGCAGTTTTTCATCCGCAGTCAGCTTGAGTGTCCGGGAATCGTATTCGGCCAGAAGGTCGTTGCGTGCGCCACGGTTGCCGCGCTCCCATGTGGTTTCACCCACATAAAAATGGCTGGCATCGGGGCTGAGCACCATGTTGGGGTTGTAGGCAGCCTGCACCATACCCAGCAGGACGCCACGATCGGCGTCCACCACATCGACACGGCCATCCTTGTTATGGGTGTAAACCGCGTCTTCCACCAGAATGGTGTGGGGGCTGTAAGGTTTTAAGGTAACCACGTCGCTCTGCTCGGTTTGCAGGACGGGTTCGGCGGCCTGAACGGTGGCTGCTGAAAAAAAGGCCGCACTGCCAAGAAGCAGGCCAAGCCATGATTTGCGGGGGCTAAGAAGGGACATGCAGACCTGTTTTTCTCTCGTTTTCCTTCAGGGTTTTCATATCATAGTCGTTACTGTTGCCTTTTCAACACAAAACTTACACACATATGTCAACAACCCGACACAACCGGAAACCCCTGCGGGAATCCGGTGGCCGGTTTTAAAAATTCCCTTCTTTTTTAAAAAATCGTTGCAAAAGCCACCGCGCGGCAACCCCGTGGGAACCCTTGGCGTGCCAGACCACGGCAAGGGGTACCAGACGGTTGCCTGCATCAAATTGTTGCTCCAACACCACAATGTCCGGTGCGGCGGGGGATGCCGCCAGAACATGGTCGGACACAAAGGCCCAGCCTATGCCGTGACGCACCAGTTCCAGAATGACCCAGTGACTTTCCACCCACCAGACCTCCCCGGCCAGACGCAGATAATGCCGCTCGCGCTCCTGCCCACGGGCAGCGACCAGAATCTGGCGGTAACGTTTAAGGTCCTCCCACGCTACGGGGCCACCCTGTGCCAGCGGGTGATTACGCCCGCAAACCAGCTTGAGCGGCACCCGCCCGATGGTGCGGAACGCAAGTTCGGGCGGCATGCGGTGCTGCTGCCACATCACTCCAAGCTGCGCGGTACCATCACGCACCAACTGGCCGACATCCTCCATGAGTGGAAACAGGATTTCCATTTCCACATGCGGAAAAACCTGCGCAAATTCCGCAAAAACCGGACCAAGGGCATGCTCGGGGTATAATTCGTCTATGGCGACAACCAGCTTGTTCTCCACCCCGCTTTCCAGAGAGCGGGCAACACCAATCAGGTGCTCACGCCGCTCCAGCACCACGCGGGCCTCGCGCAGCAGGCGCTCGCCATCCACGCTCAGCACGGGAGTACGCCCCGTACGCACAAACAGAACCACCCCGAGGTCCACCTCCAGATTGGCCACATGCGTACTAATGGCCGACTGGGCACGCCCCAGCGCACGCGCCGCTGCGGAAAAAGACCCGGCATCTACCGTGGCCACAAAAGCTTCAAGCTGTTCGAGAGAAACGTTCATCCATCTGTTTTTCTGATAGGTTCCATCTTTCCTTTCCTATCAGGCTCGATAGATTGCCGCCATGTCAACTTCCTCTTCCAGCCAGCCCCCGGCCCTGAGCGCGGCAGGGCTACCCGCACCCCCTGTAGTTCCCATGCGTTCGGGCATGGACCGTCTGCGCCATGTTCTGCTGTTCGAGCTTATCGCACTTGCCATTACCATTCCGGCAGGCAGTACCCTGTTTGGCCTGCACGAATCCGCAATGGGCATTATTGGTCTTGGCAGCGCCATAACCGCCATGGTGTGGAACTACCTGTACAACCTGATTTTTGACCGGGTGATGACCCGTCTTTACCGCACCACGCACAAAACCATGCACGGGCGGCTGGTGCATACCATACTGTTCGAAGCCGGGCTGCAGGTAGCCCTTGTGCCGGGGATTGCCCTGTACACCCATGCCCCGCTGATGGAGACAATCTCGCTCTCGCTCTCCCTTGCGCTGTTTTATCTGGTTTACGCTTTTGTCTTCAACATGGCGTATGACCGGATCTTCCCCCTCCCCCATCAGAGCCTGTCCACAGTCAACGCAACCCAAACATAATGCACGCGAAATAGACGAAGACGTTTTGGGCGACTGGCTCTCCCCTATGCCTGCGGGTGGACTTTGTGCATGCGGTTCACCCTCGGCCACGCCGCAACATCACGCTGTAGTCGTGTGAATCAGCAGGCTGCACATTGATGTTCTTCGGGTAAAGACGATACTCACAGTCATGAATCCCCGAAGCTCGGAAGATCACGATAAAATTTCAGAACTATACAAATAATATTCACATTGATAATCTATCAATATTAACTAATTACAATGGATTATACGATGCAATAGATCAGAATCTCCAGAAAGGAGACTCCGATGATAAAAGTATTCAGCCACAATCAGCGTCATATTCATTGCCAAACGTACACACAAATGCTTCAGGCTCGTGCTATTGTTTTTGGAGATCGCCTGAAATGGGACGTTAATGTCGTCGATGGGAAAGAAGAAGACGAATACGACAGAGAACATAACCCTCTTTATTTTGTAGCCGAGAGACCCGACGGTTCCCACGCAACATCCATGCGTATTATTCCTACCACGGGACCAACCATGTTGCGTGACAAATTTCATTCCTTTTTTCCAGACTGCCCGGATATTTATAGTTCAACAATATGGGAAAGCACCCGTTACTGTGCAACACTACAGCCGGGTGAGATACACTATACAGGAGAACTGGCGCGTTCTCTTTGTCAGACATGTCTGGAAAACGGCATAACTCATCTTACAGGTATTTTTTTTCGACCAATGCTACGGATCTATGAACGCGCAGGCTGGCCACCTGAACCTATTATGAGCGCCAAGCTCGAAGGGAAGATGATTACACTCGCAACGTTTGATGTGTCACAGGCCCGTCTTGAAGAAATTAATAAAAAGTTTGCATTGGCGGCTTAAAATCTTATATGCCAGCCAAGAACACCTTGGCTGGCCTTATCGCAATGGTTCCTGATACACATAATGCACTGCTTCCCTTAGGGGATACTCTTCTCGAACGCATCCAGTCATGCGAAAGCATTTCCACGATGCAGGAATTGGCATTTGAAATCAGGGATAACAGTGGCGCAGCCCACCTGACCTATCACTTTCTTTCCAACCCCTGGGTAAGGGAGGGCGGAGAGTTGGGGGTCACGACATATCCACTCTCCTGGCAAGTTCTGTATACCGAAAAAAATCTCGTTCACTCAGATCCGGTGGTTCGTACTGCATTAAGCAGTGCGCTTCCGTTTTTATGGTCAGAAATCAAGTTACTTTCCCACAAAGAAAAGCGGGTTATGCAACTTTTCTCCCAACAGAATCTGGGCAAAGATGGAATGTCCATTCCGTTAAGAGGGCTACGTGGCGAGGTCGGCCTCCTGACCATAACCAGTCGTAATATCAATGACTTCGGACAGGAACGACGGAGAGTTTATGCCGCAACATTCTCCCAGATCGGGGCTTACATGCATGAGTGGTTTGCCAACTATGCGGGTCGCCGGGAGCCTTTGACGCCTCCCCGGCTATCAGTTCGTGAACGAGAGTGCCTCGCTTATCATGGCGAAGGTTTAATGACGCAGGAAGTGTCGTTCAGGCTGAATATCTCTGAAGCAACAGTAAGACTGTATCTTGCCACGGCCCGACATAAACTTTGTGCGCAGACAACCTGTGGCGCCGTGGCGAAAGCAATTAAATTCGGGCTGATATGATTTTAACCTGTTTATAGATTTTATCAAATACAGATGATACCCCGGACAGGACATTGATTGACTCAATACACCCATAAAAAAATAGTTGGTTTATAACATTTTTACTTTCACGTCCTCCGGGGCACAAGATACCAGATACATCATACTCCAGGTTCACGGATAGCATACACGTCCAGCTTGCAATACAGTTTGCTGCAAGATATTCCCCAACCTGAAACCCAAGCGATGTATTTGCCGTATTATCATTATACGAAGCAAGGTTAAGGTCAGAATACGAAACTTTATTATTATCATACAATGCGCTGGCATAAAGTAATTGCCCTGTGCTAATTGTTCCAACCCCGAGATCAGGGCTTAATTGAACAATACAGCCGGCTACCGCACCTGCATCCGGGGGTGAAATTTTACCCACTTCGTACATTACGGCAGTTGCAAGCTTGAGCGCAAATGCTCCCCTGCGATTAGTATCATGATAAATCATATCTATAAAATGTCTGCGACCGACGGGATCTGTATCTCCAACAACAGATGCAAGAACCTCAATGGATTCAAGAAGAAAAGGCCGGATAATTTCTGTATAAATATCTTTCTCAATATCAAACTGGGGATGCAACTGAGCGCTCATCGATATTCTCTCTACAGAAATACTGAATAAATATATAATTTTTATACTGTCACGGCATCCCATTCAAAATGACCTATCGATATTGCTAGATCGTCAGAGGATCGTAAGTGGTTTAAAAGTTAAAAATGTTTCTACAATGTTCTCGTAGACTCCTGTTTCAAGCAGACATTGCGAGAACACGTGACAGATGTCTTAACAGAAGATGCTGAAATGTTCTCATTATCGTAATTTCTGTGAAGAAAATTTCTCACAGACGTTAATTCACAAACGATGCATGATCCTAGGCTCAGGACCTATTAATTTATTGAACTGAGCGAGAGGTTGTGATTCACAGTCTTACCGATGAAGGGTGGGCCTGTGAGTGATGTGTTTATGCTGTCTGAGAGGCAGATGGAGCGGATTGAGCCGTTTTTCCCTCTGGCGCACGGAGTGCCACGCGTG
>NZ_JBFCXX020000036.1:0-12874 GCF_040702925.2 Acetobacter fabarum
GGGAGTGTGAAGGCATGGGTCAAATCTCGATGAAAATTTCCGCCCTACCCGGGTCAGTTCTCAGTGAAAATCAACAGCCACGCGCTACGACAGATGCCCTACGGTTTTCTTCTCGGCAGTCTGTCTCGCCGCAACAGTCATGTTCTGGCTATGAGTCCTGAGCCTAAAGCATATGATTTCTGCTGAGCATAAAAGCGAGCCTCAGCTTCTGCTGGGGGGATGTTTCCAATGGATGACAGAATGCGGCGATTATTGAACCAGTCCACCCATTTGAGTGTAGTCAGTTCAACAGCGTCTCTGTTTTTCCATGGCCCCTGCCGATAGATGAGTTTGGTTCTGTAGAGACCATTTATGGTCTCGGCCAGGGCGTTATCATAGGAATCCCCAACACTTCCGACAGAGGCAACGAGGCCTGCTTCAGCCAGTCTTTGCGTGTAGCAAATGGACACATATTGACAGCCGCGGTCGGAATGGTGGATCACTTTTCCCTCTGGCCGCCTTTGGCACAGAGCCTGCTCAAGGGCATCCAGCACGAAGTCGGTATGGGCCGTTGAGGAGACACGCCAGCCTACAATGACCCGGGCAAACACATCAATGATGAAGGCCACATAAACAAAGCCCTGCCAGGTGGAAACGTAAGTAAAATCCGAAACCCGGAGCCTGTTAGGGGCTGGTGCATGAAACTGGCGTTGCACCAGATCCTGTGGACAGGGCCGTGCCGGATCGGGCCGTGTGGTTCTGACCCCTTTGCCACGAATGACGCCTTTCAGCTCCATCCGGCGCTCTACCGTGCAGCGGGCGATAGTCCTGCCTTCGCGTCTGAGCTGACGCCAGACCTTACGCGCTCCATAAACACAAAAATTATCGTTCCATATCCTACGGATTTCATCACACAGTCCTTTGTTTTTCTGGCTGCGCATACAAGGATTTTTCTGTCTCGCCCGATAAGCATAATAGACAGATGGTGCAATCGACAGAACCCTGCAGATTGACCCGACACCATATATCTGCCGATGCTCCTCAATGAAGCGTGTCATGGCCTGAACCGGCGGTCGCGTTCTCCTTCCGCAAAATATGCCGATGCCTTACGCAGGATTTCATTGGCCTGCCGCAGTTCGCGGTTTTCTCGCTCCAGTTGTCTGATCTTCTCCCGATCAGGGAGGTCACTTACCGCAGGCGCATTGGCCCGCTCATGCAGACCTGTCCATTTTGACAGCGTGTCAGGATGAATATCCAGCTTTGGCGCTATCATCATCACTGCGGACCAGCGTGATGGATGGTTCTTCTCTTCCTCCAGAACCATGCGAGTTGCACGTTCACGAAATTCCGGCGGGAAACGCTTCGATTTGTTGCTCATGAATTCTTCTTACCTCTCGGGTCGTTCTGTCTCCACAAAACCCGGGGCAATTCAGTCGCAGCCATGCCCTCGATCGCCTGGCGCTTCCACTGGGCAATCATCGTCTGATGCACACCGTGCTTCGACGCCAGTTCCGATAACGTCTACTCGCCACGGATCGCCTCAAGAGCCACACGAGACTTGAGCTCACCCGAATATCGTTTCCTCGTAACCTTGCCCATCAGTCCCTGTCCCTATCCAGGCCGGGGATAGCTTATCACCCTGTCCGATTTTCAGGGGCCACCTCTGCCTGTACAGGTCGCTCATCTTCAGTCTCCTTACAGAACCTGAATCAGATTTCGCTACTTAAATCAACGGGTCCTGAGCCTACAGAAGAATACGGAATGACAGGACATGCCTCAAAGCCAAAGGGGTCTTCGAACCCTCCATCTGCCCCAGAGACCGGTTACAAGCCCGGTAGAACCCGCACATAGCTTCTATGCAAATCAGAACAGGCCTGATATCGCAATCCTTAATCGTTCAACAGATCTCACTCGGGCAAGCCCGGTGCGGCTCACTTGCATCTTAATCACATTCGATTAGGTAAGATGGAAAGAAAATGACGCAGCATTCTGGAGGCTCATCTTGCCATGACTGAACTCGCGCAGCCTAAATTACACCAGAAATCTTCCGCCAAGATTCGTTACAAGTTAGCGGCGGATAATGGCTGGGCTCAGCGGTTTCAGTTGGTCATGGATGACTTTGTCGAAGGGACTAAGCTTTACAGGCTGATTTGGTCGCTGGCCTTTTCGGATATCAAGCTACGGTATCGGGGGTCGCTCATTGGTCCTTTCTGGCTGACCATTTCAACCGCCATCCAGATCGGCGCCATGTCGTTCCTGTATGCGGATCTACTCCAGACAGATATTCACACCTATATTCCTTTTCTGACGGTCTCCCTTACTCTGTGGGGGTATCTCAGTTCGATCATTAACGACGGCTGCACTTGTTTCAGCGCGTATGACACGTTGATCAAGGGAACACGCATGCCTTTTCTGGTGCATGTGGTCAGGAGCGTCATACGGAATACAATCATCTTGGCGCACAATGTTATTGTGATTGTAGTCGTGTTTGTTCTTATGGATGTACACCCCAGCCTTTATATGCTGGCAGCCATTCCGGGGTTCCTGCTCTGGTTGATTGACGGGGTTGCCATATCGATTTTTCTGGGCGTTCTCTGCGCCCGTTTCAGGGATATTCCCCAGATTATTGCAGCAATTATACAGGTTGCGTTTTTTGTTAGTCCCGTTATGTGGCAGGCGACCACGCTCAAGGGGCACCCGGGTACAGAAAACATTATTCTGTATAACCCCTTCGTCTATATTCTTGATATTGTTCGCAATCCAATTTTGAATGAACCACTCGATATTGTTTTCATTGGAAAAGCACTCGCCATTTCCGCAGTTGTCATACTTGTTTCACTGGTCAGTTTTGCCCGTCTCCGCGGCCGCATTGCATTTTGGGTTTGAGCGACATGGCGTATTTAGAAGCATCCAGCATCTCCATTGATTTTCCTCTGTATCATTCGGAAAGCCGGTCGCTGAAGAAAGCTCTGCTAGGCAAGGTTTCCTCGCGTTTCAGTGTCGATCAGAAAAGCCGCCCGGTTGTACAGGCGCTCAGGGATGTTTCCTTCTCCCTTAAATCGGGTGACCGGCTGGGCCTCATTGGCTCCAATGGTTCTGGCAAAACAACGCTCCTGCGCGCCTTGTCCGGCATTTACCAGCCGACAGCCGGCACCTTATCCATGGAAGGGAAGTTGATCTCTCTCCTTGATCCCGGACAGGGCATGAATAAGGAACTGACTGGCCGGGAAAACATACGTCTGCGGAGTTGTTATCTGGGCCTTTCCAAAGCCAAAAGTCATGAGTTCGAGGCCGATGTCATTGGCTTTACCGACCTGAAAGAATTTCTGGATATTCCCGTTCGTAATTATTCCTCAGGCATGGTGGTGCGCCTGGCTTTCGGTATGGCCACGGCTTTCCCGCCTGAGATCCTGCTGATGGATGAATGGATTCTCGCCGGAGACGCCGCGTTCATGGCAAAAGCCAAAAAGCGGGTGGAAGGCATGGTACGGCATGCGGATATTCTGGTGTTGGCGAGTCATTCTCCGTCTATTCTGGCAGAGTGGACCAACCGGCTGATCTGGCTTGATAATGGCCGGATTGTCGCTGATGGCGCGCCAATGGAAGTGTTCGAGTCTTATTTGCCCCGTCATGATTTTGAGGAACTGCTGAGAGCACGATCCTGAGGGGCATATCTGCTGTTCTCTAGTCAAAGTGGCTGAAAGTTGGATAAAATGCAAAAAATAGCGGTTGTTGGTGCGGGATTTTCTGGTAGCACCATCGCGCGGGAACTGGCCGAACGCGGTTATGAGGTGGATGTATTCGATACCCGTGCACATGTAGCAGGGAACTGCCACACCGAGCGTGATGCGCAGAGCGGCATCATGCTCCATGTTTATGGGCCTCATATTTTTCACACCAGCAACGAGCGTGTCTGGGAATATGTGCGCCAGTTTGACCGGTTCATGCCTTTTATCAACCGAGTCAAGGCGCATGCTAACGGGCAGGTTTTTTCCCTACCGATCAACCTGATGACGATCAACCAGCTGTTTAACAAGCAGTTCTCACCCGCAGAAGCCCGAGAATTTATTGCCGGGCAGGCCGACCAGAGCATTACTGAGCCGCGTACGTTCGAAGATCAGGCGCTGGCTTTTGTCGGACAGAAAATTTACGAAACCTTCTTCCGTGGCTATACTCGCAAACAGTGGGGGCTGGAACCGTCTGAACTCCCCGCCAGCATTCTCAAGCGTTTGCCAGTGCGCTTTAATTATGATGATAACTATTACGGCAGCAAGTTTCAGGGTATTCCGGAACACGGCTATACTTATATTGTCGAACGCATCCTTGATCATGCCAATATCCGCGTGCATCTCTCCACCAGCTTTGCCCGCGCACAGGCACAAGACTATGCCCATGTCTTTTACAGCGGCCCGATTGATGCGTGGTTCAACTATACTGAAGGCCGCTTGAGCTACCGGACTCTGGACTTTGAAACCGTGCGTAGCGTAGGTGACTATCAGGGAAACCCGGTCATCAATTATTGTGATGAGAGCGTGCCCTGGACCCGTGTGGCTGAGCACAAGCACTTTACCCCATGGGAAGAACACGAGCAGACCGTTCTTTTCCGTGAGCATAGCCGCCTGTGTGGCGAGAACGATACCCCCTACTACCCGATCCGTCTGGTGCATGACAAAGCGCGCCTGCAACAGTATGTGGCATTGGCTAAGGCCGAGCAGGGTGTAACCTTTGTCGGCCGCCTCGGCACGTACCGGTATCTGGATATGCATATTACCGTTGCTGAGGCGCTATCCGCAGCCGAGCAGTTTTTGGCGGCACGGGATTCTGGCGTAGCGGTTCCGACCTTCTGCATCGACCCGCTGGCATAATGGCTTTATCCCTGAGCCCACCCAGTGTTACGGCGGTTATTGTAACCTATAATCGCCTCGAGAAATTGCGACACACGCTGACAGAAACGCTGGCTCAGCCTTTTGCCCGTGTGATTGTGATCAACAATGCTTCCACCGATGGTACCGGCGCGTATCTGGATGGTCTTGATGACGAACGACTGGAGATCGTGCACGAGTCGGTTAACAACGGTGGGGCGGGTGGGTTTGAGCGCGGGTTTGCCCTTGCATTGAAAAACCACGCGGCGGAATGGCTCGTCTGCTTTGACGACGATGCTTATCCTGCACCGGATGCTCTGGCCCAGTTTGTCACATTGGCGCCTGCGGAGAATGTCGGCGGCGTAGCGGCTGCAGTCTATTTTCCCGATGGCCGGATATGCCCAATGAATCGCCCGGGGCGGAATGTCTTTCATTCGCCCCGAGCGCTTCTATCCGTCCTGTTCAGCCGTTCCAGCGCGCTGGGGTTGGAGGACGCAGCTTATGCTGGCACGCAACCCGTACCTGTTGTTTTTTCTTCGTTTGTCGGGTTGTTCGTGCGGTGCGCCGTGGCACGTGACATATTGGGGCCACCCCGGTCAGAACTGTTTATTTACCGAGATGATTCCCTTTACACCCTCACACTCACACAGGCTGGATTTACGTTGCTCTTTGCGCCATGTGTCCGCTTTGTACATGATTGTGCGACCCCGTCATCTGGGGTGCGAGTCTACACACCGCTCTGGAAAGCGTATTACATTATCCGCAACGACATACCGTTTTTCCGTCAACTCGCTGGCGCTTATTTCCCGTTTATTCTGCCACTTCTCATAGCCAAGTTTCTGAAACCAACCCTGCATTATAGTAATCCGGGGCTGTTCTTACGGATCTTTGCCGTGGCGCTGGCCGATGGAATACGGAATAATTTTTCCCGCTCACATTCTGAGATCATGGCATTGTGCACAGATTATACCTACCGTTGATTGCTATAATCTGGAGGGAGAATTGCCATCGTCAACAATATGTGCGGCGTCCTCTTCCTGAAGCCGATCAACGCCGCAGCGTAGCAATCCAGCAGGTGGAAACCGTTTATTGATTCCCCTTTTGCCTGATTTCAGTTCTTTGTCGTGTTGATTGCTGGTTCGTGGACATGGAGGGATCAAAGAACCGTTGGTTGATGCGCTTGGCTCGTGATTCCTGGTCGGCAGAGACGTGCTCGACGCGTGATCGGATCACGGACTTTCCAGCATTCGATTTCTGGATATGTCGGGGCATAGGCTTGAGATGCGGCTTTTTTCTGTGAACCTTTGAGACAAAACCCTCTTTGTCCATGAAGTCCTCATTCGCTTTCAAGCGATAAGCTGTATCAGCCCAAACGCTGGCGGTCGTATTGGTTTTATCTAACAGCCTCTCTCTCAATCGCGCGCCATCACTGGTGGCGGCATCCGTCATCTTCCATTTTCGGATGAACCGAAACTTCCGGTTGATGGAGACGTGAGATTTGTAGCCAAAGAACAGGATGGCGAGATCGCTCGATGACATGGTTCCATCGTCCTGCTGCTTCGCCTTCGTGAACTTCAGTGTCCATCGTGCATGACGATCCTTGTACGACATCTTTGCGTGCTTGTCCTGCCTGTCTTCTGGAATACGTCCTGCCCGGAGATCCGCTTTCTCGGCGTTCGTATTGCGCTGCTTGGGAGCGGCCACCAGTGTTGCATCCATGATCTGACAGGACATCGGGAGATAATCCGTATCTTGCATGATCATCGTATTAGCGGTACCAAAGAAAGAATTCTTTTTTTTGTAACTTTCATGCTCATGAGAAGAAGTTTAGCGCAGCCATTATGATAAAATTTTGATGCCAAAGATTCTGTATCTTATTTCCGAAGACTGGTTCTTTTGCTCGCATTTTCTCGCACGCGCACAAGCTGCCCAAAAAGCCGGATTTGAGGTTGTGGTCATGACCCGTGTTGGCACACATGCCGACACCATTAGAAGTCACGGCCTGCGCGTGCTACCGTGGAACCTTGACCGCCGCAGCCTCAACCCTATGAGCGCACTAAAAAGTATCTTTCAGGTCTGGCGTATCTATCGGTCGGAGCGGCCTGCGCTCGTGCACCATATAGCGCTTAAACCCCTTCTTTACGGGTCGCTTGCTGCGCGGCTTGCTGGGGTTCCGAAAATTATCAATGCCCCGGTGGGGATGGGCTACATTTTTTCCTCCAGCAACTTGCGCGCACGCCTCCTGCGCGCGCCCATCCGGCTGGCCTTGCGCCTGCTGCTCAACCCGCCGAACAGCAAGGTCATTTTTGAAAGCCCGGATGCGAAAAAAGCCTTTATCGAAGAACACACAGTACGTGCAGAAGATGCCCGGCTGATCCGGGGGGCCGGTGTCGATCTGGCTCTGTTTGCCCCCACCCCCGAACCAGACGGCGTGCCAACGGTTGTTCTGCCAGCCCGCATGCTATGGGATAAAGGCGTGAAGGATTTTGTAGATGCCGCACGCCAGTTGAAGGCAGAAGGCGTGCAGGCCCGCTTTCTGCTGGTCGGCGCCCCCGATACAGCCAATTTTGCTGCCATTCCAGAAGAAACACTGCATGCTTGGGCAGACGAAGGCAGCGTAGAATATCTTGGCTTCCGCTCCGATATTCCCGATCTGCTGCGGCAATGCGCCCTTGTCTGCCTACCCTCGGCTTACAGGGAAGGATTACCCAAAGCGCTGCTGGAAGGGCTGGCTGCCGCACGCCCCATTGTAACGACCAATGTCGAAGGCTGCCGCGAGACGGTTATTGAAGGCGTCAACGGGCTGATGGTTCCCCCCCGCGACCCTACCCGTCTGGCCAATGCCCTGCGCGCGTTGCTTGCAGACCGACCCAGACGTATTCTTATGGGGCAGGCCAGCCGCAGACTGGCCGAAACCGAATTTTCGCAGGAAACGGTTATTGCTGAAACACTTGCGGTTTATAACGAGTAACTGATGACAGGATGATTGACCGACGCACCGCACAACCGTGCATAACGATCGCAGGCTGATGCCCAAAACCGACAAATTTCAATCCCGTTAGTTTTCTACTCTCTTTTTATCTATCGACTTTTTTCTGAAGAATAATATAAGTGACCATTCTTTGGAATGGAGTTTGCAGGTTCAATAGATGCTTGAAATTAATAGAACTGTCTACTCATTCGGTTCCCCCGAATATGGCGAATATGGTAAAATGGTCATGCTTCCGGACGGAAGCATATATGGATACATTAGCGATCGTGAGTGTGGATGGAATCTTGATGGTGATGTTTTATTCATAACAAACGCCAATAACGAGATTACAAGTAGATATAAATACAATGGATCGGTTTTTTTAGGAGAGGTAGAAGGCGAAAAGCACCCTCTCTATCTGGTGCCGATCATTGCAACATCTGATTTTGATACCGTCTCCGCACCAAAAATTTTTGTTAATTCCATTCCAAAATCTGGCACGTACTTTGTAGAAGCGGCGCTTACACAAGCGGGCTGCCCTTCACACAGGCTGCATGTCAGCGGCTATGACACTGTTGATGATTATCGGGGCTTGCCGGACCAGGATATCCACAAGTTTCCCGATAGATGTCGCCTCACCTGCCCCCTCGAGTATCTGGGCGCAACGATCAGTGGCGGCCATTTTGTTGGGCATGTAGAGATAGAATCTGTAATAGAAAATATATCCAAACAAAATATTACAGTCGTAAATGTAATACGAAACCTGAAAGACGTTATGAAAAGTCTTTTTCGGTTTCAAACACACAGGGTTCCTCCGAACGACTATGACCTCATGGGAAAATATTGGAGATCCTTATCGCCAGACCTGCAAAAAGTTGGGTTCATTATGTGCGCTCATTCGCCTGCATTTGAACACATCAGCGAAATAGCAAAAATGATTTTGAGGGTAAAGGATGACGCGATCATATTAAGATACGAAGATTTAATCCATGGTGAAACTTCCACGAAATTTGATACTGCATTTCAGCAATATGATGGATTCAATGATGAGTTTAAAAAGCAGCTTTTGACACTATATGGAAGTTCAACCCCTACTTTCATTCCCAAAAAACAAGATGATGACGACATCTGGTGCGATGCTTTTGAAAAGTATTTTGAAATATCCGGCATGAAATCATTGAATGAAGCTCTTGGGTATTAGGAGACAACAACTGTGTCTGACCTTACACTAACAGAAATATGGCCATTTTCATCACCATTAAAAGAGCATTATAGCTATCAATTTCTGTATTTTTTTGGAGAGGAAATGGTTTATTTCCCCCAAGAAAATGAAATTCATGCGCCAAAAAATAAAACTCTTTCGTTCAAAACATATATGAACGCTTTCCCGATAAAAAAGTGGAAAGACCATACTAATATCAAGGACTTTTTTATTCGATGTAATTACAAAGGTGGTGGTGGCGATCTACTTATATTTGGTGAAACTAAACAAAAAAGAATACTCCTTGATACGTTTCCACTTCCTGAAAGCGATGAGGAAATATCTGTCACACATAAGATAAGTGACATCCACAACAAAGACATATTGATGCTTTCTTGTGAAATATTGTGCAGGGAAGACTCATATATTAAAAATGTTTCCTATTTTACCTCTGAAAATAAATTGCGCAGCCTGAATACTGGTATTATCATCACGACCTATAATAGGCAAGCTGATTTAATTAATGCTATAGAAAACATCTTGCCTGCCATTCATGACAGCCAATCCAAGCTGTTCATCATAAATAATGGTAACGAAATAACGATACCATTTGAAAGCGATAAAATTCATATAATCGACAACCTGAATTTAGGTGGGTCGGGTGGATTTGCCCGCGGTCTGTATGAACTTATCCATGAGAAAAATCAGTTCACGCACGCCTTGTTTATGGATGATGATGCATATTCACATCCCAGCTCTTTAAAAAAATCCATGACATTCTTGGAATACTGCACAGATGATAACGCATCTATTGCAGGTGCGATGCTATATTCTGGAACTCCCTATTTACAATATGAACTAGGCGCAACCAATACCCTATATGGTATTAAATCCATAAACCAAAATTATGATATGGGTTATTTTGAAAATACAATTAAAAATGAACTATCAGATAGTCCAATATTTGGACCTTGGTGGTATTTTCTTTTTCCAATAAAAAAATATATTGTTCCACCATTTCCGTTTTTTGTACGTGGCGATGATGTCGCATTTTCTTTACAGAATAACTTCAACATCCTCACACTCTCTAGTGTGTCAGCATGGCAACCTTCATTCGAATATAAAATATCAGCGCCTACCGAATATTTGGCCAACCGCAGCTTTCTGATGTTACCCATCCTGGATGAAGACGAACATTGGGATTGCAAAAAGGTAATTGCAGGATTTTCGCAGCATATTCGAAGAGAAATAGATGGATATCGGTATCCTATTGCTGAAGCAATGCTGGCAGCCTTAGAAGATATTATGATAGGCAACTCCTTCTGGAGCGATGAGCGCAACACATTGGCGCGCCTTGCCCGTCTGAAACAGATGGAAAAGCAGAATTCAGAAATATCCCAATTGCACAGGGCATCTCCCACAGATCACAATCAAATAGGACGCAAATTTGGGCGTGTTTGGTATAAATTACAGCTCACGCTCCCTCTTTTCGCACGTTTGAAATTTAGAACGCCGGGCGTCTCATATAATATGTGGCCACAGCCAATAGAAGCCGCCGCCCGAAAGGGCATGATTTATGTCTCTCAGGCTGAAGGATACGAGATCGCGTGCAGGTTCAATAGCAAATGGGCCAGCGACTTATTGAAGCGTGAAAAAATTCTCATAGGTCTGTACGAGGAAAAATTCTCAGATATGAGAACATACTACAAAAATAACCTCCATTCCGTACAGTCATGGGAAACTTGGAATACAAAATTCCTTCAGGGAGATAAATAGGTGAAAATAGTTCTATTTAACTGGGCTCCTGTTTACGGCTCCTTCAATGAAGGTGGTGGCGTTAGCATTTATCTGAAAAATATCGTTGATGCTTTTTCTAAAAAAGGTCACAACATTACTGTTATTTCATCGGGTTTTTTTTACAATATACTGAAAAATGATACATATGTGAAACGCACCAAGACCATAAATGGCGTTAAATATGTAGATATAGTTAATAGTGGTGTTTTGGCGCCATCTTATCTCATGTTCCAGAATATTGAACGGGCAATGAAGGAAGACAAAACTGTAAAAGTTTTCAAATCTATTTTAGACAAATTAGGAGATATTGATATTGTTCACTTCCAGAACGTTGAAGGGTTGCCCTGGAATGTGCTGGAGCTAAAGAAATATTTCCCTAAGGCAAAATTTATTTTATCAAATCATAATTTTCATGCTATTTGTCAGCAAGTCAATCTTTGGTATCAAGACCGTAGCAATTGCACCGATTACAACAGGGGCGAAAAATGTTATAGTTGCAACATATTTGTAGAAAATTACATTAGAACATTTTCCAAACGAAATGCATCTTACTACTTAGGCAGAGATGCCGTTAAGGACGATAAATTTATCCTTTTCCTTTTTATGCTTGGCACTTTCTATTTAAACCTTAATAGCAATTGGCTGAGAAAATTACATTTCAAGCGATTGAGCCTTGAAGGCAACATTGAGCATAGCCCGGTAGCCGGAAAATTTCTCCGACGCAGAGAATATGCGGTTGAAATGATCAATAAATATTGTGATACTATAATTTCTGTTTCTAAGGAAGTTGAGAATATACTTATTGAAAATGGCGTTGAGCAAGGCAAATCCATTGTTAGCTATATTGGCACAAAGCATTTCAAAAACCAAGATATACATGGGAAACCTTTGGTTGAAAACAGATTTACGCTCGCCTTTTTGGGCTATACGCGCCCGGATAAAGGGTTCCAGTTCATAGTCGATGCCTTTGAAAATATGCCCAGCGATTTGTACGGGAAATTAGGCTTCTTATTTGCCGGAAAAATTACAGACCCGGGTTCCATTTCGAAACTTGAAAAAAATCGGCAAAAATTCCAAAGCCTAACAATCATTGATGGCTACAAGCACAACGATCTAAAAGGCATACTAGAGAAAGTCGATATCGGGATCGTCCCCCCCTTATGGCATGATGCATTACCGCAAGTGGCAATAGAGTTTCTATGCCATCAAATTCCCATTTTCGTTTCTGATACAGGGGGACAAAAAGAAATAACAGTTGATTCCTCTTTTATTTTCTCCTCCGGAAACATTAACAGCTTTTGGGAGAAAATGAGGAAAATTGTTACAAAGAAAGAAATGATCTCTGATTTTTGGAAATTACATAGAAATCTCTATACTATGGAACAACATGCTGACAATATTTTGGATATCTATCAAGACGTAGCGCATTCAGATGGAGGGTTCGAAGAACCCTGGATTGATTCCCCTTGCGCCTGATTTCTGGTCGGCAAAGACTGAATTTGTAACGATTTTGTGCCGGTCATCTGAGCGTTTTAAGCTCGTATCAGGAGACCGACGCGATCATGAAGCATACGGAAGATTTCAAACGCGGGGCCGTGAGAATTGCGTTGAGCAGCGGGCTGTCACGTACGCGCATTGCGGCCGACCTTGGTATTGGCAAATCCACTCTGGGTAAATGGATAGTGGATTACCGTCCGATCGGGCCGACACCCGCGCCTCAGGGTGACCTGGCCCGCGAGAATGAACGTCTTCGTCTGGAGAACCAGGTTCTGCGGGAGGAGAGAGAAATCCTAAAAAAGCTACACAGTTCTTTGCGAGCCAAAAGCCATGAGGCTCGCCTCATCCATGGGCATCGGCATGAGTGGCCAATCGAGAGGCTCTGCCGCGTCTTGCAGGTCTCGGCACGTGGTTACCGGGCCTGGACATCCCGACCGGCCTGTCAGCGCCAGCGCATCGATCTAAAGATACTGGTGCATATCCGTGCACCTGGAGGGTTCGAAGAACCCTCTGGTTTTGGGCCTTTTTCTGTGATTCCATCTCTTGTGTGATGACTGGAGGAGTGGC
>NZ_JBFCXX020000037.1:0-12872 GCF_040702925.2 Acetobacter fabarum
CCTAGGGCATGGCCTGATCAAGCAGGATTTCCACCCCGGGTACGATCCGCTGGATCAGGTCGCCTTCGGGCTGGGGCGTGCTGGTTACGACATGGATACTGGCCGAGGCCGCTATGCCCTTTTTGGCGGCAAGAAGTGCTGTGCGGGCGTTTTCGCGCCAGTTCAGCGTACGCCCCGTGCCAAGGGCGGCCAGCCCCGCACGGGCCAGATCGGCCAGTTGGGCCGAGGCCGCCAGTGCCGGGGTCAGCCCCGCGTTATGGGCTGCCGCGCGGGTGAAGGCGCTGTCATTATCGGCCCAGCGGGTGAGCCTGTTTTCCAGATCATGGCGTAGTTCGGTATGACCGGCAATAAAGGCTCTGGCTTCGGCGTTAAAGGTTTCAGCCTCGAAGCTGTCCGGGCTGGCAATATCCGCCGGGGTGCCGAGCTGTTGCAAGGTGGCGGTCTGTTTGTGCCGGATTTGCAGAAACTCATGGTTATGGGCGTAATTACGCACGGGTGAGACCGTCTGAAGCAGCACGGCGGCGGCCTCCGTCTCCCCCGGAGCCAGACGATCAAGCATGCGCCGGGTGTTGGCATGGGCCTCCAGCCCCAGCAGGTCCAGCCGGTCTGCTATAATCGCCAGTCTGGGGTACAGGGTCGTGGCATCGCACCGGTCCTGCGCGGACCAGAACCGTTCGGCCAGTGCTGCCGCCCGTGGCCATATGCGCGCATCCAGCATGTCGGGGGAGACAACCTCGGCCCATAAAACGGCTTCCGCACCCAGTACATGGGCTTTCTGTGCGTCATTCAGGGGTGGTGGAGGGGTGTCCTCCGCCTTTGCTGTGGCGGTGGGGAGTGTTGGCGGGGTATCGGGCGGGTTGGGGCCGGTGGTCTGGGCGGCGGCCTGTGCCTCCGCTGCATCCTTGCGCATGTCCAGCGGGTCTGTGGTGTAATAGGCACTCGCGGGGAGCAGGCGGTCCAGATAATAGGGGCCGGAAATAACCGTGTCATGGCCAGCGGCCGTGGCCTGTGCGGTATGGGCGGGGCCACGCCAGCTTTCTATAATGGTGTCAGGGGGAATATCGGCTTCCTGTACCTCATCCCAGCCCATAACGGTTTTGCCACGCAGGCGCAGGGCGTGGGCCACGTGGCGGGTGTAGTCCGCCTGCAAGGCCGCAACCGAGGCTATGTGGTGCTGCTTCATATACGCGGCAATATGGGGAGATTGCGCCCATTGTTTTGCCACCACCTCGTCCCCCCCGATATGAAAAACGGGGTCGGGAAACAGGCTCGCCATTTCTGCGTACACGGCGTTGACAAAGCTGAGTGTGGCCGGGTTGGTGGGGTCCAGAGCCGCGCGGTTGATCTCGGCCCGGTCGGTGGTGTTGAGCGGGGTGTTGGCGGCGTAGCGCGGGTATGCCAGCAGCATGGCGTAACTGTGGCCGGGTGTATCGAACTCGGGCACCACACGGATACCCCTGTCCGCAGCCTCGCGCACAAGCTGGCGGACCTGTTCCTGCGTGTAATACTGCCCGTGGCTGCCAAGTGTGTGCAGGCGCGGGAAAACCCTGCTCTCTACCCTGAAGGCGGCACCATCGGACAGATGGATGTGCAGCACGTTCAGCTTGACCATTTCCATGGCGTCCAGCTGGCGTAGCAGGTCGGGCAGGGGCATGAAGTGCCTGCTGGTATCCAGCATAAGCCCGCGCCAGGCAAAGCGCGGGGTATCCTCAATATGGGCCTGTGCCAGCACGGGGCCATCGCGTTCTTGCCGTACAAGCTGGCTCAGGCTGGTCAGGCCATGCAGCACCCCAGCCACCCCCTGCGCATTCAGGGTTATGCCGGTGGGGGCGACATCCAGCGTATAGCCCTCACGCATGCTGGGGCTGGGGAATGTGATGTCCTTGGGAGTGCTGATGTTCAGCACAAGCCCGTCCGGTGGAGGGGGGGGCTGAGTGAACACAATGGGCCTGCCTGCCAGTATGCCAAGCCGTGTGCGCAGCCGCTCCACAGCCCGGAGCAACAGTGGGGTTGGCGGGCTGTTCCAGTGCAGGGTCAGGCTTTGGGGCAAGGCAAAGGCGGCCCCTGATGCCTGTAGAACAGCCGGTGCGGGCATGACCAGCGGCAGGCGTACGCTATTGCGTACAAAAGCTGGTTCGGACGTGCCGGAGAGTGTGTCCGGCGCATTTTGCGCCATGGCCACACAGGGTATGCCCCCTGCTATGGCAAGGCCGCACAGGAGCAGCGTTCTGGCTGGAAGGGATTTGAAAAAGTGAGCAATCATGGCTGTGTGTTTTGCACCGAGAATGAGGTTGCAAGCCTGCGTACCCATGCCGCGTCCACTTCCCAGCCTGCCAGCTGGGCCGCGCGCAGGGTGGCCCCGCCCAGTGGGGGCAGGGCAGGAGGGGTTGCGGGCTGGCCCAGCAGTGTGCTCACGCGCGCACGGACGGCCGCGCTGGTCATTACACTCCCGCCATAGCTCCATGGCAGGCCCATCAGGGGCTGTGCAGCCGGGTGTGTGGCGGGTGCAGCAGGGGCTGGCAGCGCAAGGCCGCGGCAGGCCGTGTGCGCCAGATCGGCCAGATGCGTGCCCGCCGCATGCAGTATGGCCAGAGCGTGGGGGTCATGCGTCTGGGCCAGTGTATGGACTATGGGAGCCACATCCCCCACGGCGGAGCGTGGGTGGGGGCGGGTGCGCAGCCACTCGCGCAGGGCATCGGCTGCGTGGGGGCCGTGACTGGGCAATTCCAGCGCATGCAGCATGGCGCGTGCAAAGGGAGCAAAGGGTGTCGTGGGGTCGTCCAGAAAACGGGCGGCGTGGTTAAGGGCCTGACAGCCAATCCAGTAGCCGCCCCCTTCATCCCCGAACAGCCAGCCCCAGCCGCCTGCGCGGGTGGTGTGCCCATCTTGCGTGCGTGCCTGCGCTACGGAGCCTGTGCCTGCCAGCACAAAAACCCCTGCCCCTCCGGCAAAGGCCGCCCGGTGGGCGGTCTGCACATCGTTTTCCAGTTCCAGCGGGATGTCTGGTCCAAGGGCTGCGCGGGCAACCTCCACCTGCTGGTGGGAGGAAGGACGCGCCCCGTCATACCCGGCCATGCCCAGTACGGCCGCGCACAGGCCGTTATGGGGGAGTGCGCGCAGCAGGGCATGCAGGTGCTCGGCCCAGTCTGGCCGGTCATAGGGGTTGCAGCCGGGTCCGGTGGTGTGGGCCAGCAGGCTGGCATTCCGCGTGATCAGGGCAACGCGGGTATGGGTGCCCCCGCCGTCGAGTGCAAGAAGGGTCTGGGCGGGGGGCATTAATACAGGATCTGTTCGGGTGCGGGTGGGTTATGGGAGGTGGGGCCTACGCCACGTGCAGCCTGCACGGCCAGCAGGTCCAGTGCCCGGCGCAGGTGCCCGTCGCACAGGCGGAGCAGCATACGCCCCTGTGCGGGTTCCAGCCCCTGACGCAGCAGAATAGCCAGTTTGATGGACCCATCCGCCTTGAGCAGGGCGGCCTGTGCCTGCGTGTCCGAACAATCGGTTAACTGGGTAATCATCCGCAGTGCGCGGTGCACCAGTTTGGTGTTTACAATGCGCATGTCCACCATATGCCCCCGCCATGTATGGCCAAGACGGATCATGAGTGTGGTGGAAAGCAGGTTGAGGCAGATTTTCTGCGCAGTGCCTGCCTTCATGCGGGTGGAGCCTGCCACGACTTCCGGCCCGGTTTCGGTCAGAATACCTATGTCAGTTTCGGCCAGCAGGCGGGCTGCGGGGGTACAGGACAGGCCAATGGTCAGGCTGCCGCAAAAGCGGGCGCTGGCAAGGGCTGCGCAGGTGTAGGGGGTGTTCCCGCTTGCGGCAATGCCGATCACCACATCATCAGCCGTGGGGGTGTGGCGGGTTATGGCGCGCTGGGCTTCGTCCTCATCATCTTCAGCGCCTTCCACGGGGCTGAACAGGGCGGCCTCTCCACCTGCCAGCAGCAGCACCAGCCGCTCCGACGGCCAGCCATAGGTCGGGATCAGTTCCACACCATCCTGCAAGCCAATCCGCCCCGATGTGCCCGCCCCTACGTAAAACAGCCGCCCGCCGCGCTCCAGCCGCGGCACGGCCTGCGCAATGGCGGCCTCCATGTCCGCCAGAGCGGAGCGTACTGCCGCCGTGGCCGCAAGCTGGCTTTCCAGCAGGCTTTCCAGCACGGTGGCGGTGGGCCATGTGTCCAGCCCGTCATAACGCGGGTCCTGCATTTCCGTGCGGGGGGGCTGGTTTGGTGTGTGCTGGGTGGTCATGATTTTGGCCTCCGGTTGCGGGCGGGCAGGGGGTATGGACTAAGGTGCATGATATGGAGCAGGCCGGCTAGCCCGAATAGGATCATCACGCCCAGCACGATCAGCCACGCAAAGGCAAGGGGGTGCCCATTGGGGCGCAGGGCCAGCATGGCCCAGACCATGCACGGTACGCTCAATGCAAAGGCGGGTGCCAGTGTGCGTGCCTGCACACGGGGCATGACCATACCCGCAACAAACGTGCCCAGCATGGGGCCATACCCGCACGCGGCAATGGACAGGCCAAGCAGGATGGCGGACTGGCTGGCATGGGCAAACAGTCCGGCACAGGCCACCAGCGCGCAGGCCCACACCACGCTAACCAGCCGGGCAAAGCCCAGCGCGGAGCAGCGCAGCCTGCGTGCGGCGCGCGCGCATAGAGGGGCAAAATCCCCCACACTGGCTGCGGTCATGGCCGACAGGGTGGCCGAGAGCGATCCCATGGTGGCGGCCAGAATACCCGCCAGCATAAGCCCGCGCAGGCCCGGTGGCAGGTCATGCACAATATATGCGGGAAAAATGGCGTCCGGGCTGGCATAGCCTGCCTGCGCAAGTGTGAGCCCACGATTGCGCGCCCAGAGCAGCACGCCGGTCAGGCTGAGCAGGGTAAACAGTATGCCCACCCCCAGCGCGCTGCCCATAAGGGCCAGCCGCGCATCCCGCAGGCTGCGTGCGGCCAGCACACGCTGGACCATAAGCTGGTCGGTGCCGTGAGATGCAACCGAGAGCAAAGCCCCCCCGGCAAGGGCGGCAAGGGGGGTAAACGGGCTGTTCAGCAACGGAGCATCATGGGCAAACAGGTGCAGCCGCCCCGCCTGTTGCAGGCTGTGCCATGTGCCCGCGGGTGCGCCATGCCATAACAGCAGCGCGCAGGCTGTAGCCCCGAACAGATACAGACCAAACTGGATGCTGTCTGACCAGACCACTGCGCGCAGGCCGCCACAAACAGTGTAGAACAGGGTCAGCAGCATAATGCCCCCCAGCAGTACGGGCTGGGGCAGGTGTATATGCAGGGCCGCCAGCATGGTGGCCAAGGGGAGCATGCCCGCAAACAGGCGCACGGCCTCCGCCAGCAGGCGGGTGGTCAGGAATGTGGCGGAGGCCAGCCGCTGCATGGTGGAGCCAAAGCGCTGGCCCAGCCAGTCATAGGCGCTGAGCATGTGCCCCTGCTGGTAAAGGGGCAGGAACCACCACGCAACAATGGCCCGGCCCACAAGGTAGCCAAGGGCCAGCCCCACAAAAACCATGCCCGACCCATAGGCAATGCCCGGCACGCTGATGACGGTCAGGGTAGAGGTTTCCGTTGCAACAAGGGACAGGCACAGCGCCCACCATGGCAGGTCCCTGTGCCCTTCCAGATACGCGGTGGGGGAGGACTGGCGGCCCGCCAGCATAAGGGCCACAACCGGCATGGCTGCCAGATAGGCCAGCATGACCAGCAGATCGGTAAGGCTCATGGTATGGTCCTGTTCATGCCGTGGGGCAGGGCCGAGGTGGGAGAACGCCATACCGGGCAGACCAGCCCGCATGCGGGGTAAGGCTGGCATGGCGCACACGAACTTTAGAAACAGCCCGCGCGGGCAGCAAGTCTCTATTCCATTGCCCCATGTGGCGGGCCTGTCCGGGGGACGGGCTCGCCCGAGTGTGACAGGCCGGGGGCTTGGCGCGGCAGGCTTGCGGGCGGTAGTCTGGACGGCAGGTATTGCCCCGGTGCGGGGGAACTGTGCATCGCCCCGGTGGGAGGCAGAAAGGAACCGTTATGACCAGCAGTTGCAGTTCTGGCGGGTGTGACCCCCGTGCCCCCCTGACCCCCGAACAGGAGCAGATTCTGCTCGGCCATGGCACGGAATACCCCGGCTCCAGCCCCCTGAACGGGGAAAAACGCCCCGGTACTTACCATTGCGCGGCATGCGGTACGCTGCTGTTTTCCTCTACCACCAAGTATGAGAGCGGGAGCGGGTGGCCATCCTTCTGGGCGGCAGAGCCGGAGGGTGTTGCCACCCGGCGCGATACAAGCCACGGCATGGTCAGGGAGGAGGCCCACTGCGCGCAGTGCGAGGGCCATCTGGGCCATGTCTTTAACGACGGGCCACCCCCTACCGGGCTGCGTTACTGCATGAACGGGCTTGCACTGGACTTTCGGCCCAGTGCTGCGGGCAGCGCCGGATAAACACACAGCCCCGGTGTGGCGGGGCGGGCTGACGTGTGCTCAGCCCGGCACCTGCTGCGGGGCATGGGCTGTCTGCCTTCCCCCTACGGCGTTGAGGAAAAAAGACCATGCTTCGCTAAAAAAAGCATCGCGCTCTTCCTCGGTCTTGAGCGGATCAAGGCCAAAAAGACTGTCTTCCATTGGCCAGCCGGTGATCATGCCGGTCAGCAGGCGGGCCGTGGTGTCCGTGGCATGGCCGGGGTTGATCTGGCCCTTCTGCTCCGCGGCTTTGAGCAGGCGCACAAAATTATTGTGAAAAGGCTGGCCAATAGCCGCCACCGCCTGCTGTTGCAGGGAAGGGTGGCGGTGCCCGTCGGCTATGAGAATCCGGTACGTGCCCAGTGCATCAGGGCGGAGGGTCAGATCCAGCATCAGGCGGCTGATGTGGCGCAGTTCCTCCAGCGGGTTGGTCAGGGGGGTCTGTTCCATGGCCCGCAGCACCGAGCCGGTCAGGTTGGTGACCACTGCTATGAACAGCGCCTCCTTGGAGGAATAGCGGCGGTAGATTGTCTGTTTGCTGGCGCAGGCCTTGCGGGCGATCTGGTCGATGGAGGTGCCCGCATAGCCATGCTGCACAAACAGGCCCGCCGCTATTTCCAGCAGATACTGGTCAAGGTCTTCCGTAACATCGGTCGTGGGGCGCCCACAGCGCCGTTTACGCCCCTGCAGGCAAGGGTTTGCCATGTCCAGAGGACGGGTGGCAAAGGTAAGGGCCTTGCTCAGGTAACCTTTGGGTGAACGGGGGGCTGGGGGCTCAGACAACGATTATCCGCTTTGTGTTAGCTGGTGTAGGGCAGGGGTAGGACAACACATCTGCAATGTGGCGGTTTTATACCTGTGTCGTGTTTTTATTTCGAGGTCTTTCCGTGCGACGCAAGAATGTGTTGCAAGAAAAGGGGGTGTTGCGGCCGCTCTTTTCCGCCACACACAAAACACACATACCACGTGGCGCACGATCATGTCAGGAAATAACCCCAGTGGAACAGCAGATGCTTGAGGGCGAACAGGCCCCCGCACCAGACCAGACCAGCCAGACCAGTGCGAACAAAAGGCTGCCCCCCACCCCCCATGCGGATACGGCAGGGACCGCCAGCGCGGAGCAGATAGCTCTTCTGGCCCTGAACGTGCAGAAACTGGGGCGTATTCTGCGCCGTTTTTATCAGCTTGCCATAGCCGTGGTGGCGGCCCTGTGCGTGGGGCTGTTCATTTACGCGGGTGGGGCTGTGGTTATGGTGGTGTTTGCCGCAGCCCTTGTGGCGGTGGTCCTGCATGGTGCTGCACGGGTGATCTGCCGGGTGCTGCCCATGCGGCAGTGGGTGGCGGTGGTGCTGTTCCTTGCCACCCTTGTGGGGGGCGTTTCGTTTGTTGTGCATGTGTCCGGCCCCGAGCTGGTAACCCAGCTTTCCCACCTGTATGCGGCCCTGACCCATGAACGTGATGCCCTGCATGCTACTCTGAATGAGAATCCGGTTGGACATTCGGTGCTGAACCACATTCCCCGCTTTCTGGGTGGCAACCAGACATCCGGTCCTCTTGGGTCGGAGGGGACGAGTGGGATGGACTTTGCAGGGTCCATGACCAATGTGCTGACCTCCACCTTCGGGTCGGCAGGTACGCTGGTGGTTATTGTGATTGCGGGGGTATATTTTGCGCTCTCCCCCCACCTGTATGCCAATGGCCTGCTGCGGCTGGTGCCCACGCGCTACCGCGGCACCGCGCGTGAGTTGATCCGCACAACAGCCCATGTGCTGTCTGCCTGGGTTGCAGGGCAGTTGCTGGATATGACCGTGGTGGGCGTGCTGACATGGGGTGGCCTGTCCCTGCTGGGCATGCCGCTTGCTTTTCCGCTTGGGCTGGTTGCAGGTACCGCCAACTTCATTCCCTATCTGGGCACGTTTATCGGGGCGGTGCCTGCCGTGCTGATCGCCCTGTCCATCAGCCCGCGGGAAGCTCTTATGGTGGCGGGGTTATATGCCTTTATTCAGGCGTTTGAAGGGTATGTCATGTCCCCTTTCATTCAGAAAAGGGCGGTCAGCATGCCGCCTGCGCTGACCATTCTCTCCCAGACCATATTTGGCGCTTTTCTGGGGATGTGGGGCTTTGCTTTTGCCTCCCCCATTACCGCCGTGCTGCTGGCGGTGATCGACCACCTGACCGCTCCCCTGCCGGAGGAAGAACAGGTCTGACAGGGTATATTTTTAGCATAAAAGGGTAAAAAGCAGGACAAAACAGGTGCGATCTGCGTTTTTTGGGGTGGTTTTCCCGCTTGTGTGCATGCACATTCCACACAACAAGAATATCCGCTTGAAGGAAGCACGGGATGTCCAGCCCAGCCGACGATTTTCAGAAATACCGGCACCTCAGCCCGTTTGAACTCAAGGACCAGCTTATCCGGCTGGCCTCGGGGCGGGCGCAGCGGGCCATGCTGGATGCAGGGCGCGGCAACCCCAACTTTCTGGCGACCCTGCCCCGGCAGGGCTTTTTTCAGCTTGGCATGTTTGCCGCAGCCGATTCTGCTCTCACATTCTCCTATATGGCCGAAGGGGTGGGGGGTATGCCCCGCCGCGCAGGGATAGAAGCCCGGTTTGAGGCATTTCTGGCAGCCAACAAGGATGTGCCCGGTGTGGCCTTCCTGCGTCGCGCCCTGTCCTATGTGCGTGACCAGATGGGCCTGTCAGCCGATGCGTTTCTGCTCGAAGCCACAGCGGGTATTCTGGGGTGTGACTACCCGACCCCACCCCGCATGCTCCGCTACGCCGAACAGGTGGTGCGCCACTACCTGCTGCACGAAATGGCAGGCGGCACCATGCCCGAAAGTACGACGGACCTGTTTGCGCTGGAAGGGGGGACGGCTGCCATCAGCTATATTTTTGCCTCCCTGCGGGAAAACGGGCTGATCCGGCCGGGGGACAAGGCCGCCATTGGCATGCCGGTCTTTACCCCGTACGTGGAAATCCCGGAACTGCGGGACTACCAGTTGCAGGAAGTGGCCATTAATGCCGACCCCGAGGCCGGGTGGCAGTACCCGCCAGAGGAACTGGACAAGCTACTTGATCCCTCGGTCAAGATTTTTCTGGTGGTGAACCCCAGCAACCCGCCATCGGTCCGCATGAGCGATGCAGGGCTTGCCCGCATTGCCGAAATTGTCAAAAAACGCCCGGACCTGATTATTGTCACCGATGACGTGTACGGTACTTTTGCCGATGATTTCCGGTCCATTTACGCCATTTGCCCGTACAACACGGTGCTGGTTTATTCCTTCTCCAAGTATTTTGGTTCCACGGGCTGGCGGCTTGGTGTTGTGGCCATGCACCAGAACAACGTGCTGGACCACGCGCTGGCAGCCCTGCCCGAAGCCGAAAAACAGGAACTGGACAAGCGTTACGCCTCTCTCACCCCCGATGTGCGCGGGCTGAAGTTTATTGACCGGCTGGTGGCCGATAGCCGTACCGTGGCACTTAACCACACGGCGGGCCTGTCCACCCCCCAGCAGGTGCAGATGGTGCTGTTTGCCCTTTTTGCCCTTATGGATGGGCGGGATGCGTATAAAAACGCGCTCAAACGTCTGCTACACCGGCGCGAACTGGCCCTGTACCGCGATCTGGGCGTAAAAGCGCCGGATGATGATGGCAGCACCCACTATTACACGCTGATCGATCTGGCCAATGTGGTCACACAGCTTTATGGCCGCCGCTTTGCCCGGTGGTTGATGACCAAGGTGGACTACCAGACCATCCTGTTCCGCATTGCGGAGGAAACAGGCGTGGTGCTGCTGCCCGGTGATGGCTTTGCCGTCAAGCGCCCATCTGCCCGGGCCTCGCTCGCCAATCTGAACGAGTACCAGTACGCCGCCATAGGCACGGCCCTGCGGCGCATGGCGGATGAATATTATGCCCGCTACTGCACGGAAAAAGAGGTTAAGGCCGCAGCCCCCGCACCAGCGGCACACCCGGCGCACTAAAGCCGGGCAAGGGCCGGGGGAGGGGTAAACCCTGCTCCAGCCTGCCCGGTATTGCCCCGCATTATCTGCGTGGGGCTGGTTGCGTGGGGGAGCTAGCTCCTGTGGGCGTCAGTCGTTTTTGCCAAAAACCGGACGGGTGGTTTCAAACAGGAACCATGTGCGGCGTTCTGTTTCATCAATCCAGTTTTCCAGCAGGCTGGCGGTGGCAACGTCGTGTGCATCATCACAGATGTCATGCACCGCGCGCAGGCGTTTGGTCAGGGTCAGGTTGTCTTCGCGCAGTTCGGCCAGCATGTCCTCGGGGGTGACGTACAGGGCATCGTTATCCAGAATGGCCGTTTTGCGGCTGATTTCCCCAACGGAGTGCAGCGTGGTGCCGCCAATCTTGCGTGCGCGCTCGGCCAGAGGGTCGGTCATGGCAAAAATCTGCTGGCTCTGCTCGTCCAGCAGCAGGTGGTAATCACGAAAGTGGCGACCACTCATATGCCAGTGGAAGTTTTTGGTTTTGATGTAAAGGGCGAACACATCCGCCAGAACCTCGGCCAGACCTGCGGCCACAGCCTTGACCTTTTCGGCCTTCAGGTCTGTGGGCGTGCCAAGATATTCCTTGATGTGACGTTCTGAAGCATTGGGTTTGGTCATGGGAATGCCAGCCTTTCCAATAAATGTCAGTCTGCGGTGCGGGGTGTTCCCCCACCGCTGCATCCAACGTGGAAAGTGAATGAAGGGATACAACCCCACACGGGTAAAGACTCCAGCCCTCACACGAACGTGACCAAGACGGAGTGCAGGCATTGCCAGTTGCGTGGTCTGCCGTAACCTGTTTGCTGTTTGCTGTTTGCTGTTTGCTGTCTGCTGGTTCAGGGGATGTTACGCCTCGCTTTTAAGCGGGCGGCTGAGCAGGCTGTGCGTAGCCTGCGGCAGGGTGATCCGTCCTTCCATAAAGGCGGCAATGCAGTCGGTTATGGGGGTTTCCACCCCATGGGTGCGGGCAAGGCTTTGCAGGGCGGCAGCCGTTGTTACCCCCTCGGCCACGCCGGGCAGGCTGTTCAGGGCGGTTTGTGTGCTCATGCCCTGCCCAAGGGCAAGCCCCATCTGATAATTGCGCGAGGATGCCCCCGTGCAGGTCAGCAGAAGATCCCCCAGCCCTGCAAGGCCCGCCAGTGTTGTGGCCTGCCCGCCAAGGGCTGTGGCCAGCCGGGTTATTTCGGCCAGTCCACGGGTAATCAGGGCTGCGCGTGCATTTTCGCCCAGACCCGCGCCTATGGTCACGCCCGAGGCTACGGCAATCACGTTTTTGGCTGCAGCCCCAAGCTGCACTCCCACGCAGTCCGTGCTGGCGTAAAGGCGAAACAGGGGGGTGGAAAGCTGCGTGCTCAGGCTTTGTGCGCGTGTGGCGTCCGGGGCCGCCAGTACGGCGGCCGCGGGCAGGCCAGCGGCAATCTCACGCGCAAAATTGGGGCCACACAGTACGGCGCCGGGTACATCTGCCCGCTCCCGTGCGAGAATATCCAGCGGAAAAGCCAGTGTCTGGCGTTCTATGCCCTTGCAGCACAAAATGGCAGCAACACCAGGAGGCAGCAGGGGCAGAACAGAGGCCAGATACTGCGTGGGCACGGCAACCAGCACACAGCGCGGCGTAACCTGTGGCAATGCGGAGCAAGGGTGAATGGCAGGGGGGAGCGGGTAGTCCGGCAGGCGCGGCATGGCCCCGTTGGGCAGGGTTTGCGCGTTACGTGCCCATAAATGCACCTGTGCTCCGGTGCGGGCAGCATGCAGGGCCAGTGCAGTGCCCCATGCACCGCCGCCAAGTACAAAAACTGGATCGCTCATACCTGCTTCGGTGCCAGAAGCAGGAGGAGAGTGCAAGCGCGGTAAAAGAGCCGGGACAGGTCCGGCTGGCGGGTGTTCAGGCAGAAGCTGCCATGGCCACGCTCTGCTGGCGGGCGGCGTGGGCGGCCAGTTCAGCCTGCTGCATGTGCCTCATCTTGGCTTCGCGCAGCAGGCACACAACACCTTTAACGCAGTTGCCGCACTGGGCCTTGCACCCGCGGGCGGCATAAATCTCGCGCGGATGGTTTGCGCCATCGGCCACGGCGGCTTCAACATCTTTATGAGTCAGCAGGTTGCAGGAGCAGACAACCATTACTTTGCACCTCATGGTTACGAGTCTGACCTTACTGAACCATAAATGATAATTAGTCGCAATACTTTCCGTGCATGGCGGCCTTGATATGAGCAGAAAAATAATCGCACGCGTCATGCGCTCATGCGTGCCGCCACAGAGGGGCAGGTGGCGCGGCTAAGTCGTTTTGGCGATCAGCCTGAAGCTTTTTTCAGGACTATGGTTTTGAACCACTCCGAGCAGATATGGACAGACCTGCGGCCTGTTCGGATGGGTGTAACAGGGACC
>NZ_JBFCXX020000038.1:0-12384 GCF_040702925.2 Acetobacter fabarum
GCGCGTCGTTATAAGGGCCATGTTTCGGCCGTTTCCTGTGTAAGTCAGCCAGAAAACGGACAGGCAGTTTACCCCCCGTTGCCGTCGTGATTTCGGCGAGGCTGCGGCCTCGCCGTGTTGCGGAACGAGGGGCAGGGTGTCTCCGTGGTCGGATGGGGTCCCGCGCGGGAAGTAGTCATAGGAGGAAGAGGGTGGTTTCGCCTCTGGTGCCGAATAACCGGTATCAGAGGAGAGTTTTCCATGACTACGACCACCATCCTGCCTCCTGCGTCCCGTGGCGCTGCTTCCGGCGGCTTTAAGATCGATCCTTCTCGTGGGGAGCGCAATGCCCGCGTGTCTTCGGAGTGGTTCTCCCGCCCCGATGACGAGCGCTACCTGTCGCTGTCCGACCTCCATGCCGCCACGCTGGCGCGTGCGGATCGGGCTACGGCCCGCACCGTCGAAAGCCGCGCCATTCGTGTCGAAGCTTCCCGCGACAATGCCGAACGCCTGACCCTGACTGTGCCGGGACAGAATGAGCCTATCGCCCCCACACACTGGTCGTTCGGCCAGATGTGCAGCCTGGTCGGGGCACCGTCGTCCTACCTGCGCAATCTTCCAGCGCCACTTGCGGCGATCAATCTGCAGCACGGACTGCTGTCGCATCGGGCCGAACTGGTCAAAACGCTGGAGACGGAAGACGGGCGCGTTGAACTGCGGGCCGTAACGGGCCCTGATTATGGCCGCATATGGGACCATGAACTGGTTGGTGCCGTACGGAAGATTGCCGGTGACGGCACAGGCGATACCACCTGGAAGGTGCCGGGCGTCATCGACTGGGCGACCATGACTCACAATCCCTATGTGGACATCACCAAGGAGACCACGACACTCTACGCATCGGATCGTGACGTGTTCCTGTTTCTGGTCGACGACACGCATCCCATTGAAGCCGGACGCCTGCCCAATGGTGACCCCGATCTCTATTTCCGGGGTTTCTACGCGTGGAATTCGGAAGTCGGCAGTAAAAGTCTCGGCATTGCGTCATTCTACCTGCGCGGAGTGTGCCAGAACAGGATGCTCTGGGGCGTAGAGAATTTCGAACAGATCACGATCCGGCATAGCAAGTTCGCGGCCTCGCGTTTCGTGCATCAGGCGACACCGGCCCTGCGGAATTTCGCCACGGCCAGTCCGGCCTCGTTCATCTCGGGCATTCAGGCCTCGCGTCGCGCTCTGGTGGCGAAGAACGATGATGATCGTGAAACATTCTTACGTCGTCGCGGGTTCTCAAAACCGGAAACCACAAAGATCATCGAAACGGTCTTGCATGAGGAAGGGCACAAGCCCGAGAGCGTGTTCGATTTCGTGCAGGGGATTACCGCACTGGCCCGCACCAGGGCCAATCAGGATACGCGGCTGGATCTGGAAGAGAAGGCCCGCAGGCTGATGGAACGGGCTTCCTGAAAGCCGACTGCACGCTTTTCCGCCAATACGTTTTTACGAGCCCGGCCACCGCGCCGGGCTTTTTCGTTTCGGGAGTTTTCCGATGGCTGATTTCTTCACGCATTTTTCCTGCGTTCTCGATGTGGGCACAGTGGACAATGCCGCAAAGGCGCTCGACCTCTACAATGAATTCATCGACGAACTGGCGGCGGAAGACCCGCCCTCTGACGGTTTTGTCCTGTCGATCGTGCCTGAATATGGTGGCACGAAACTCTGGATGCACGATGAGACAACCGGCGATCCGCATCAGGTGGTGGATTTCGTGCTACGCTGTGCGCGGGCATTCCGGCTGCGGGGGCGATGGGGGTTCCAGTGGGCCAATAGCTGTTCACGTCCCCGGATCGGCGCCTTCAGCGGAGGCGCGCATCTGCTTGACCTTGGCAGGCGCAAGACGATTTCATGGATGACCACCGATCGCTGGCTGGCGATCGCCCTGGACGGAGGCAATCCCGACACAGGAGGGCAGGGCGATGACCTTGCATGACGCGGGCGATCTGGCCCGCCGTCTGGCGGAGAACGCAGAGGCGGTGTGCCGTCGGTATCTGTCCGCTGGTCGTCGTCACGGCAATTACTGGCTGGTCGGTGACGTACGCAACACGCCCGGCCGGTCGCTGTTTGTCCGGCTGCACAACACCGCCAACGGCAGGGCGGGAAAATGGACGGACGCGCAGTCCGCTGAACATGGCGACCTGCTGGACGTGATCCGCGAAAGCCTCGGCCTGGTGGATTTCCGCGACGTGGCCGACGAGGCGCGCGCCTTTCTCAGCCTGCCGCGTCCCGATCCGGTACCGTCGTCACAGGACCGTCCGGCCCGTGAGCGTGGCTCTGCCAGTTCTTCTGAAGCCGCACATCGGCTCTGGGCCATGTCCGGGCCGATCGTGGGTACATCCGTAGAAGCGTATCTCCGTAGACGCGATATTACGCTTTTGCACGGAGCCGGCGCCCTGCGCTTCCATCCGCGCTGCTTTTACCGCCCGGACGAGGACAGTCCGACCGAGACCTGGCCCGCCATGATCGCCGCCGTCACCGATCTCGACGGCACTCTGACCGGTGTGCATCGCACCTGGCTGGCGGCGGAAGGGCGCGGCAAGGCGCCGGTCGATCATCCGCGTCGCGCCCTGGGCGGGCTGCTCGGCCATGCCGTGCGCTTTGGGGTGGCATCCGATGTGCTCGCCGCCGGGGAAGGCATCGAGACGGTGCTGTCGCTGCGGCAGGTTCTGCCCGATCTGCCATTGGCCGCATGCCTGTCCTCGGCGCATCTCGCCGCCCTGATCTTTCCGCCGCTGC
Organism: Acetobacter fabarum; assembly: GCF_040702925.2. Lineage (GTDB taxonomy): Bacteria > Pseudomonadota > Alphaproteobacteria > Acetobacterales > Acetobacteraceae > Acetobacter > Acetobacter fabarum_B. Next base: position 2,770 of record NZ_JBFCXX020000038.1, read on the forward strand.
TGCGCCGGCTCTACGTGCTGCGCGACGATGATCCGGCCGGGGATCAGGCGCTGGCGACGCTGCACGCCCGCGCGGATGACGCCGGGATCGAGGTGATCGGGCTGTCGCCACGGCTGGGCGATTTCAACGATGATCTCCGGGCGCTCGGACGCGGCGCACTGCGGGCGATCCTGCATCCGCAACTTGCGCCACCGGACGTGGCACGGTTTCTGGAGACTGCCGGCACATGAGCGGGCCGGAAAGAGGGGCGGGCGGTTTCCGTCTTCTATCGGCGGTCCTGTCGTGCCTCCCGTTCGGCAGGTTCGCGCCCCGGCCTTTCAAGTGGGGAGCGGGCGTCAGCCGGGCCGGGCCTTCAATGGCGTGAGCCAGCTATTTTCCGTCGCGCCCCTTTGGGGGCGCTTTACATCGCGAAGCAAAATAGCCGGCCCCCTGCCATCCTTCGCTGTGCTGCGGCCGCGCGCGAGCGCGCGGTTCCGGCCCGTCCCTGGTCTGCCGCTATCCGCCCCCGGAAAGGCCGCGAAGGGCGCGGCCGGAGACCTGGGAGGACCGCATCATGACCCGCACCGATGATTTTGAACCGCCGCACGCCGCTTCATCCACCGCCCATGTGCTGGCTGAACTTCAGATGTATGGCTACCGTCCCTTCGAGGACGAGCCTGATCCAAGGCCGCTGCCCGAAGCTCCGCGCATCGGGGGTGCTGTGGCCGACATCTTCGACGCCGTCGCCGCGACGCTGACTGACACACGGCTGGAACCGGACCTCGAAGCGCTGCTCTGGTCCACCGTGAACATCTTCCACCGCATGGTCGGCCAGGTCGAGCGTGAGCTTGACCGCAACGAGCAGGCGCAGAAACGCAGCCAGCAGGATCAGGATGGCAGCGAGATCCGCTCGGTGGAACTGGAGCGACTGATCGCCGAAGGGCTGACACTGATCGAACGCCGCAACGCCTACGAGATCTTCCGCGACGAGGCGCAGGAGCAGTTCGAGCGGCTGACCCTGAGCGCGTGGCGGCCGAAGACCGGCTCGCTGGTATCGCGGCGGACCATGACGGCCTCTATGATCGACAGCCGTGACTTTCTCAACGCCCGACGCCGCGCCGAGAGCGAATTGCTGGTCCCGCCCGGCCCCAAGGTCGTCGTGACCGGGGGGCTGGACTTCGACGACCATATCCTGATCTGGGACCGGCTGGACAAGGTCCGTGCCAAGCATCCCGACATGGTGCTGCTGCATGGTGGTTCGCCCAGGGGCGCGGAGTTCGTCGCGTCTCGCTGGGCTGATCACCGCGAGATCGTGCAGATCGCTTTCAAGCCGGACTGGACGAAGCATGCCAAGGCCGCGCCCTTCCGCCGCAACGACGCCATGCTCGATACCTTGCCGATTGGCGTCATCGTCTTTCCCGGAACCGGTATCCAGGAGAATTTGGCCGACAAGGCGAAGCGCCTCGGTATCCCGGTCCTGCGGTTCGGAGGCGGCGCGTGAGCGCCGTCTTCAGTCCGGATTACCCGTGACGGCGATCCGCGCGGAACGGGCATAGAAGGCCAGCTCGGTATCGCCGGGCGCCAGAAGGTCGAGCAGGCCCTTCATGTCCTGCATGTCCGAATAGGACTGAAACGGCCCTGGTTGCTGTTCAATGGCCAGCACTGCAATGGCGAGCGCCTTTTTGACCAGATGCAGTTCGCGTCCCGTGATGTCCGCCATGACGTTGTCTCCCTGAGCAGCCCCACGATGCACGTCCGCTTGGCGGACGTCAGTACGATTCTCGTTCCGTCGATACATCGTTTTCTCTATGATGCGGATTGCGCCGTGGTGGTGGTGGCAGGCGTGACCGTCAGATCATGTCATCTTTACGGGAGCCGCCACCATGGTGATCTTCGCACCGTTCCTGATCGTCGCCGGCATCGGATTTTTCTGCTGGCTCATGTTCACGCTCGCGGTCTTCGCCTTGCCGTTTGCTGGCGGGTTGTATGCCGGGCTCTGGGCGTTTCATACCGGTGCCGGAGTGATTGGCGCCCTGATCGTCGGCGTCGTGGCGGGGATAGCGACTTTCGTCGCCGGTCAGATCGCACTCGCCTGCGCGCCGTGGATCTGGCTGAGAGGGCTGATCGTCCTGCTCTATACCGTGCCCGCCATCATTGCCGGTTATAGCGCCACGCACGGTCTCGCCGAGATGATGATGCCGTCCGTCGTCTGGCAGCTCTTCTTTTCGGTCATCGGCGCCATTGCGGTCGGCATCACCGCGTTCGTCCGCTTTACCGGCATGGCCCCGCCCGAACCGGCCAACGGGAGCGTCGCGCGGGTCTGACCGCCTGCGCGGCAGCCGGCGGGCAGGCATGGATCAGGTACCTGCCTGTCTTTCCACGTCATCGAGAGGCGGGGAGCGATGGGCAGCGAAGCGCGGATGCGACGCGCTGTTCCAGATACGGTCCGCCTGTTGAAGCAAACGAACTGGCGCTCTGATTTCCCGCAGGCCGATCGCAACGGGGAAGCCGGGCATGTCCGGTGAGGCGCAGTCCCGGAACGGGCCGGTTCGGTGGGCTGGTATGGAGGGAGGATGACGCCGTCATTCTGGTTGCCGCCGGATCTCGTGCGCTGTGCCGGTCGCCATAGTCTCCGTGATGTGTGCTCTGTCGGGCCGCGCACGCATGCTGCCTCTCAAGATGGCTGATCTAGCCGAAGGCCGGCTACGCCTCGATCGGCTATGGCGCAACAACGGGCCATAATTTTCTTCCCCTGCCGGCTGCGCCGTCATTCCTCGCGCACCAAGAAAATTCTGTCCCGCCGTCCTCCGCTGCGCTTCGGCCCCAAGGGATGCGCCGCCGCTCGCCTCCGTCTGTCCGATCGCCATCGAGGCCGCAATGGTGCGGGCTCGATAACAGAGATCACGGAGAGTATCATGGCCACCATCGGCACCTTCAAGAAAGTCGGCAACGGGTATAACGGCGAGATCGTCACCCTCTCGCTCCAGACCCCCAACGTCCGTATCGCTCCCGAGACCACGCGCGCGAACGACAACGCCCCCAGCCACCGCGTCTTCGTAGGCAGGGTGGAGATCGGGGCGGCCTGGTCCCGGCGCTCCAACGAGGGGCGCGACTATCTGAGCCTCAAGCTCGACGATCCGAGCTTCAACGCCCCGATCTTCGCCAATCTCTTCGATGACGAGGACGGCGAGGGTTACAGCCTGATCTGGTCCCGCCCCAATGGTCGCCGCAACGGCGACTGAAGTGCCCGCGATCCCCGCCCGGCCGGTCCGGGCGGGGCCTTCGCATGACCGGTTGGAAACCAGCGGGCGTGCGCAGCAGTCGCGCTCCTCTCGATCTGCCGGGGTGCGGGCAAGAAAGGGGAACAGGGCTTCCCTCAGTCTTCCCATTATACCATGCCCGGCGTGAACCGCCTCAAGGACGCGCGGTCCCCCCAATTTTGCCCGGCGCACCCTACGGGCACACCGGACAAAATCGGCTCCCCCGGGCGCCGCTGGCGCGGTCGCCTGCGGCGATCCCTGACCCGGCTCCCGCGTGCATGAGGCGGAGTCCTGTCTTCGAGAAACGAAAGGAGCAGGACGATGACCACGCTACACGACCATATCCAGATGCTGCGCGCCGAACTGACCAGCTTTTACCTGAGCCACGGGGAGCGCCGACGGATCGAACGAGAACTGAAGCTGGCATGCGCGCAATTCGCGGCGGACCGATACGACGAGACCCCCCCCGCATAGAGCGGGGGGCTTTTCGTATGGTCGCCCGTGCCATCGGATATCCAGGCGCCGATTCCACTTTGCCATCCTCCTGAAAGAACGTTGTTGAATCTCTCTAACACGACTATTATAGTCGTATTACTGGTGTGCATGCCCCGCGTGTCGGATGTGATCATGGATGATCACTGGCCGACAGGTAAGGGCGGCACGGGCACTCCTGAACTGGACACAGGAGATGCTCGCTGAAAAAGCCCTCGTAGCACTGACCGCGCTCAAGCGCCTTGAATCCGAACGCGGTCTCGGCGTTCATGAGGGCACGACCGACCAGGTTCGCCGCGCGCTGGAAGCGGCGGGCATCCTGTTCATCGAGTCCGGACAAGGGCGTGGCGTCATGTTTCTTAACGAGACTTCCGGCATCGAAACGCGGCAGGCTAGGGTGCGTCGCGTTCGTTCTCCGACCTGATCGACTCCATCATGCAGAAGCCCCCGCTCGACCCGTCTGTCGCCGACAGCGCTCCGGAAGCGTCCTGTCTCACCGGCTACGACGAACAGCATCTGATTACCTATCTCCGCCTGCTGGATGCCGAGGCCGACGGCGCCGACTGGCGCGAGGTCGCCCGCATCGTGCTCCACCGCGACCCGGTGGTTGACCCCGAGGGCGTCCACCGCTGCTGGCACAGTCATCTGGCGCGGGCGCACTGGATGACCGAGCATGGCTACCAGCATCTGCTGCGCGGCGGCGCGCCCCACTGACACCCTGAATCGTTGCGTGACCTGCAAGACCTGTTGCAGGTGCGGGGCGTAGCGGGCAACGGGACGGTCTGGCATACTCTCGCGAGCAAGTACTTGCCCTGTTCCCACCCGTTACGCATCGGAGACGACGCCATGAGCCGCGCCAACTGGCGGTCGGCGGGCGCGTACGAGGGCCTGCGGTCGCTCGACGCTCCTGCCTTTGCCTTGCAGTTTGTCAGTCGCAATCGGGACTTTATCCGTGATCGTGCCGCCCTTCAGCGCGCCGCGCTCCGGGCCGCGCTGTCCACGTCAGACGCCGAAGCCTTCGCCCGGCGCTGGGGGTTGCGATTTCGAGAGTGTCCGCACGGCCCTCAATCCGCGTACCGCCCGCTGGACTGTTGCGGTATCGCCGGCCGTGATTGCGGTTGTCCGCCTGCCGACAGCACTGGCTGACGCGGCGTATCATCCGGTCTCCCTCGCTCGGGCAGAACTGCCGCCTGATATGGCGGGAGAAGTGCTGGTCGAGCAGGGGGAGATGATCCTGCGGCTGTACGTCTTGCCGCCTGACGGGGCTCAGCTCGGCGTGCTCCTGCCGCTCGACGCGCTGTTCGAGGTGCGTGTCCAGGCCGCCCTGCGGCTCTGGCGCGTGCTGATGGATCGGCGTCCCGGTCGTGATCCGGCCTGCCTGTCATCCGATCGCATCCGCAGGCTGATCCTGGCGCTCCGGACGCTCGATGGCCTGGACGACGGGGTGTCGCAGCGCGAGATCGCCGGCGTCCTGTTCGGTCGGGAGGTTTCCGCAGGGGACTGGCTCTCCCATGATCTGCATTTCCGCATGAAACGGCTGGTGCGTTTTGCGCGGGGACTGACTGACGGAGGATATCGGCGCCTGCTACTGCACCCGTTTCGGGGACGATAGTGGATGATGAATGTCTTGTAGGGCCGGAAGAACAGAACAAGGAGGCTGATAGTATCCATGGCCTCACTGCTGGCCGCTCCGGTGCTTTGTGTCGAGGAAAACCGAAAATGGTCCGCTATTGGAGACGCGTGACGGTTCGTTGAAAAGAAGAAGTGAGGCTTCAGATACATAAGGAGAAAATAGTCCATTCCTGAACATTATACGTCAAAAGATAACGTTGACACGAGCCATCGCATGTTTGCATCGGGAATGTTTCTGCAGGGGCAGTTATTTTGTAATCGAATACCGCAACCCAGATATGGAAAACCTGCCCGGAAAAATTGGCCTGACGGCGAATTTTTCCGGACATTTATTCGAAGTTTATCAGGTGGTCAGGAGCTTTTCACTGGTCAACCGCATGACGATGCCATGCCGGAGCGCATGCAAGCCCTCGATTTCAACTTCAATGTCGCGAGCCTTGAGTTTGGATACGATCTTCTCAATCATAGCCACCGAGGTCACGTCCCAGAAATGGGCGTTGTTCAGCCTGATGACGACCCGGCGCGCATTGGTCCTGAAGTCGATCTGATCGTGAAGAAGGTCAGACGAAGCAAAGAAAACCTGTCCCTCAACCTCGTAGATATCCGTACCCTCTTCTCTGATCTTTTTGACGTGCATCAAATGCGTCATAGACCAGGCAAAGAACACACCACTGAGCAGAACACCGACGAGCACACCTAGAGCCAGATCCGAGGATGCGACAGTCACGGCAACGGTTACGACCATGACGAGGCTTGAGAGCTTTGGAAAACGCGCAAGATCACGCAGGGATGACCACGAGAATGTGCTGATTGAGACCATGCACATAATGGCGACAAGGGCAGCCATTGGAATGCGGGCGACATAAGTATGCAGCATGACCATCAGAAACAGCAGGAAAGCGCCGGCAGTAAAGGTCGACAGACGTCCTTGGCCGCCGTACCGAAGATTGCCGACTGTCTGCCCTACCATACCGCACCCGGCGATGCCGCCGAACAGTCCTACAAACACATTCGAGACACCAAGACCTACGCATTCCATTCTGGGATCACCGTGCGTGTCGGTCTCATCATCCACGACACCTGCTGTCATTAGAGATTCAAGGAGGCCCACAGATGCCATCGCAAGGGCATAGGGAAACACAATTTTCAGTGTGGCCAGATTGAATGGTACGTGGGGGATCGTAAAAGCAGGAAGGCCTGTCGGCAGCGTGCCCAGATCAGAGACAGTGTGCACCGGCATTGGATACCACATCGTGATGCCTGTCAGAACTACGATACAGATCAGGGGCGACGGTATCAGGGTTGATATCCGTGGCATGAGATAGATGATGGCAAGCCCAAGGGCAATCAGTGCATACGTGTGCCACGTCACATGAAGCATTTGTGGTAACTGTGCCGAAAAGATCAGGATCGCGAGAGCATTCACAAAGCCGGTGCGGACCTCAGCCGATACGAAGCGCATAATGACCTGAAAGCCAAGCGCACCGAAAATGATCTGTAGTCCGCCAGCCAGTAATGTCGCGACGAGAAGGTATTGAAGCCCGTAGCTATGCACGAGGGCCGCGGCTACGAGGGCCACGGAACCCGCCGCCCCTGAGATCATTCCCGGGCGGCCACCGGTGATGGAAATGGCGACGCTAATGACAAATGACGCGAAAAGGGAGACGGCGGGAGAGACGCCGGCAACGTAGGAGAAAGCAATGACCTCGGGAATGAGGGCGAAGGTGCCGACCATTCCGGCCAGCACTTCGCGCAGCGGGTTATAAGCCCACTGCGACCGATAAGTCGCAAAGTTCATGGCGTTTTTTCGAAACCTCTCTAGGTAGTAAGCACGCTCAATAAGGTTTCGTCGTATTGTGGCCCGACGCGGCAATGGTGCTTGCAGGGTAGTCAGGTCGTGAGGTCGATGCAACCCGAGAAGACAGACCAGCCAACACAACGTTGACTGCTGCAATGGCGTGATCGTCTTGTGAGGACCGACATCCCAACGTCCCAGAACGTATGGACTGTAGACCGCTGCCCCACTGTTGAACCCGGCTTTCTTTCTCTGTTGGCTGAACCGGACGGCGACACGATGCAGTAAGCGGTCCAGGCCCCATGTCCTTGGCTACTGGGTCATGGGGCCCGGCATGGGCTAAGTTCGCAATTTGCTGAGAGCAGACCATATGGCATGGGTTATGGTTCAGAAACTGGCAGACTGGCTCGTGTCATCGCAGCATGATGTCCGCTTACCGAAACCTTCAGCAGAACTTTGTATGATTGGGACGAGGGCGAAAGCCGAAATCCAGTTGGTTCGGTCGCCCGGTTCGAGGCGGCCGCGTCGCCATCTCCCGCCAGTCAAGGACCGATCTCGCCCCCCGATGAGATCGGTCCTAGTCCCGGAAGACCTCGCTCCGCCACGCTGATCCCTGCTGGCCGCATCTGTCCCGCGGCCCCAGCCAGCGACCACGGAGCCACCTCATGTCCGCCAATTACAGCGATCTGCCGCCGCGCTATCTGCGCACGCCCGACGCCTCGCGCTTCGTCGGACTATCTATTCGCACACTGGAGAAACACCGGATCTACGGCACCGGACCGCGCTACTCGAAGCTCGGTGGCCGCGTGGTCTATCGGGTGGATGAGTTGCAGGCCTGGGTCGAGAGTGGTGCCCGCGCCCATACCTCGGACACCACTGCCGGCGTCGTGCCGGCGGCCGCGCGGCAAAGTCCGCTGATTCCGCCGACATCACGCGGGAGCCGTCGCTGATGCCTCCGCCCGGCAGGGCGCGCTCCGAGCGCGAGCAACTGGAACTCTTCCACGCTATCGCGGGAGATTTCGCTCCTCGTGACGCACAGGATCTGATGGCGTTTCCGTTCTTCAGCCTCGCCAAATCCCCCCGCATGGTCCCGATCGATTACCGGACCCCGGACGTCACCATCCGGGTCGAGGCGTCTGCCGAACATGGCATGGCCACGATCTGGGATGCTGACGTGCTGATCTGGGCCGCCAGCCATCTCGTTGCCGCGCGTGACGCCGGTCGGCGCACGTCGCGGCTGATGGTGGCCAGCCCGCGCGAGATCCTGACCTTCATCGGTCGGGGCGACAGCGCGCGGGACTATGAGCGGCTGGAAGCGGCCTTCGACCGGCTGCAATCCACCACGATCAAGACGTCGCTGCGGCAGACCGGCAAGGGGCAACTGCACCGCTTTTCCTGGATCAACGAATGGAAACGGCATACCGCGCGGGAAGGGCGCACCCGCGTGATCGAACTGATCCTGCCCGACTGGTTCTACCAGGCGGTTCTCGATGACGCGCTCGTGCTGACCATCGACCCGGCCTATTTTGGCCTCACCGGCGGTCTGGAGCGCTGGCTCTATCGCATCGTGCGCAAGCATGGCGGTCGCCAGCGTGCGGGCTGGGCCTTCGGCCTGCGCCATCTCTACGAAAAATCCGCCAGTCTTTCCCCCTATCGGCGCTTTGCCTTCGAACTGCGCGACATGGCGAAGCGGCAGCCCTTTGCCGGCTATCGGCTGTCGGTGCGTCCCGACCGCAACGGCAATGACACGCTGGCCTTTGCACCTGTCAAATTATCCACAGGCGTCTGTGGACAAGCTGTGAGTTCATCCGTGCTATCAGTTGTGGATTTATCCGTGCCATCACTGCCACGGCATCCGTGCTATCGTTTGCGGAAAACGCCGAATCATGACATTGAATCAATTGGTTACGACGCCCTTAACTTAGATTCTAACTTAAAAGAGTCTAACTTTAAGGATGTTGGCCCCCCTGCCGATCCGTGGAAAACCCCCGGAGAGGGGCCATGATCGTGGCTTTCCTCAACCAGAAGGGCGGCGTCGGCAAGACGACTCTGGCGCTGCATCTCGCCGGCCAATGGGCTCGGGAAGGCCAGCGCGTGACGGTCATCGACGCCGATCCGCAGGGTTCGGCGCTGGACTGGTCGGCGCAGCGCGCGCGGGAAGGACTGCCCCGGCTGTTCGGCGTGATCGGGCTGGCACGCGACACACTCCACCACGAGGCGCCCCAACTAGCTCAGGGGGTGGATCACGTCGTCATCGACGGTCCGCCTCGGGTGGCGGCATTATTGCGCTCCGCTCTGCTGGCTGCCGACCTGGTGCTGATTCCCGCGCAGCCTTCGCCGTTCGACGGATGGGCTTCGGCCGAGATGCTGCGGCTGCTGGAGGACGCGCGCTTCTTCCGTCCCGGCCTGCTGGCCCGCTTCGTGCTCAACCGCTGCGCCGCGCGCACGGTCATCGCC
>NZ_JBFCXX020000039.1:0-8789 GCF_040702925.2 Acetobacter fabarum
GACTGTGCCTGAAATAGCATCTGGCTGGGTCAATTCCTGATGAAAAACCCGGGTCAGTTCTCAGTGAAAATCAACAGCCCGGACCTTCCACCAGATAGCGGCCACGGTTCCATTCCACTGGTTTGCCCGGGTCATCCGCATAGCTGGCGGCAGGGCCGTTGAGCATGTTCCAGAAGACCATGAGGCTGCGGATAGAGAACGGAAATTTGACAGAGTTTTCAGGTGTTTTCTGAGGTGATGGCGGAAGGGTCGCCAGATAGGCGCGTATGTCCCGAACCTCTGCATCGCTCATGCGGGCATAGGCGGGGTAGGGCATGGCGGGGTAAAGGTGCTTCCAGTGGGGGGATAGACCTTTGCGCACGGCATCTACAAACTGCTGGTCGGTCCATGCGCCAATACCTGCGGTTTTGTCCGGCGTAATGTTGGGGGCGTACATAACCCCCACCCCCGGCAGGCTGAAGGCCCGTCCACCCGCGTAGGGTGTTCCGCCTTCGGCTGTGTGGCAGACCTCGCAGTCGGCCGCGCGGGCCAGATAGCGCCCGTTTTCCACACTGGCGGGAGGGGCCGCTGCATGGGCATGCGTTGTCGTGGCCAGCAGGGCTGCCCCGCCAAGGAACACGCCAGACAGGACGCTACCCACCCGGAAGGACTTTACCCGTGCGCTCTGCGCACAACTGGGAATAAAGGAGAAGGACATGGGGTTACGCATCAGCCCTGCTCCTTGTGGTCTGCCCCATTGCGGGGGGAAAGGAGTGGCAATGTGCGGTAGCGCCGCCCCTGTGCCGCTGCCATGGCATTGGCCAGAACGGGGGCTGCGGCTGCGGTGCCAACCTCGCCAATGCCGCCGGGGTCTTCCGTGCTGGGCATGAGCAGGACATCAATTTTGCAAGGCGCTTCGTTCATGCGCATGACGCGCCATGTGTTGAAGTTGCTTTGCTGCACACGGCCCCCTTCGAGCGTGATTTCGTTATAAAGGGCAGCGCTAAAGCCAAAGATCAGCCCCCCTTCGATCTGGGAGATGACCTGATCGGGGTTGAGCACCCGCCCGCAATCCACCACTGCGGTTACGCGGTGGATAATCACGTTATCGGGTTCGGGCATCTCCACTTCTGCAATGCTGGCCATGTAAGAGCCAAAGGCAAACTGCACGGCCACACCGCGTGCGCGGCCCGGTGGCAGGGGGGTGTTCCAGCCTGCGGCCTGTGCGGCCTTGTCCAGCACGGCCAGAGCGCGGGGGTTCCGGGCCAGCATGGCGCGCCGGTAGGCTACGGGGTCCGCGCCTGCGCGGTGGGCCAGTTCGTCAATAAAACCTTCCACCACAAACAGGCCGCGTGTACCGCCTACGCCGCGCCACCATGCGGTGACAATGCCGGGGGCTTCGCGCCGGGCAAACTCCAGCCGGTAGGCGGGGTAGGTGTACGGCGTAATAACGGTAGCGACGGAAAGATCTTCGTCATACCCGTCTTTGGTCAGTTCCGGCGGGTCCCAGCGGGCAACCACGGCGGGGCCGACAATGCGGTGGGTCAGCGCGGTTATAAAACCCTTGCTGTCCAGTGCGGCGGTCATCTGGTCCACATAGGCGGGGCGGTAGCGGTCGTGCGTCAGGTCTTCCTCGCGGCTCCAGATGATCTTGAGCGGGTGGGGCACCTGCCGGGCGAACTCCACGCACTGGGTGACGTATTCATGCTCCAGCCTGCGGCCAAAACCCCCGCCAATATACTGGCAGTGCACATTAACCTTGTCTTTGGGCAGGCCGGTCAGTTCTACCGCTGTGTCCCGCGCGCGGTCGGCAATTTGTGTGCCTGTCCATATGTCGCACCCATCGGGGCGTACATGGGCGGTGCAGTTTATGGGTTCCATGGTGGCATGGGCCAGCAGGGGTTGCTGGTAGGTGGCGGTATGCGTGGCCGCTGCGTGGGCAATAACGGCTGGGGCATCGCCCTTTGTGTTGGCCACAATGGCGGGGCCATTCAGGCCATCATGCAACTGGTCATAGATGGTCTGGGTCGTAACATGGGCGTTAGGGCCATCATGCCATTGGGGCTTGAGCGCGCGCAGGCCCTTGCGCGCGGCCCAGTAATGGTCGGCTACAACGCATACGGTGGTGTTGGCCGTGTTGACCAGCACGGCCTGCACACCCCGTATGGCTAGGGCTGCGGCCTTGTTCATGCCTGCCAGCGTGCCACCGACCACCGGGCAGGCGGCCACGGTGCCGATTTTTTGCCCCGGCACCTGTAAGTCCATACCAAAAATGGCGCGGCCCTGCACCTTGACCGCGCTATCTATGCGGTGCTGGGGCCTGCCCAGCAGGGTGTAGGTCGCAGGGTCCTTGAGTGTGGGTTTCTGCGGCACGGGCAGCGTGGCTGCCTGAGCGGCGACTGCACCAAAAGGCAGAGAGCGCTTTGTAGGCACGTGGATAATTGCGGCCGAGCGGGTTGTGCACTCCGCCACCGGCACCTGCCAGCGCGTGACGGCGGCCTGTACCAGCATGCTGCGCGCTGCGGCTCCGGCCTGCCGGAGCGGAAGCCACTCGGTCATGACCGAGGTGGAGCCGCCCGTAATTTCGGCCCCGCCACCGGGGGGAGCAGCTTCAATTGCCACCTGCGCCATGTCTATGCCCAGTTCTTCGGCAATCAGCATGACGGAGGATGTGTAAATGCCCTGTCCCATTTCCACATTGGGCAGAATAAGGGTGATGCTGTTGTCCGGTGCAATGCGGATATAGGCGTTGGGGGCAAAGGCTCCCTGTGCGTTTTCCACCAACAGACCCTGTTCGGGGGCCATGCCTGCGGGCACGGACGCGCCCTGCGCCCGGCCATGGCGTGGCGTGGGCCAGAACGTAGCCAGAAGGAGGCCCCCCCCGGCGCCCAGCATCTGCCTGCGGCTGGCCAGTGTGGGGCGTGGTGCTGGTGTGCTCATGCCAGTGCTCCCGCCGCATGGTGAATGGCTGCGCGAATACGCACATACGTGCCGCAACGGCACAGATTGGCCGACATGGCGCTGTCTATCTGCTCATCCGTGGGGTGGGGGACTGCACGCAGGAGTGCAATGGCCGCCATGATCTGTCCCGGCTGGCAGTAACCACACTGTACCACATCCAGTGCCACCCATGCATCCTGCACTGCTTTGGTTACGGGGTCTGTGGGGGGCAGCCCTTCCAGCGTGCTGATGCGCTGCTCCCCGATCAGCCCTACCGGCAGGTTGCACGCCCGTACGGCCCGGCCATCCATATGCACGGTGCAGGCACCGCATTGGGCTATGCCGCAGCCGAACTTGGTGGCGTTCATGCCCAGAACATCGCGCAGAACCCACAGGAGGGGGGTGTCTGGATCGACATCCACCTGATGGGATTGTCCGTTTATGTTCAGGCTCAGCATGGTCGCTCCTTGGGGTGGGTCCGGGCCTTGCAATGTAATGGAACTGGTTTGTTTCCGAAATGGGAAGGATGAAGAATGTGTTCGGGTTTTTGGGAAAATTATCTGTATATAAACGAATATATTCGTATCTCCGCGCAGACCCGATGCAGGGATGAGAGCGCCTTGCAGCGTGCGGGAAAGGCCACCACGCCGGGAGTGGTGGTGTTGCTACAAGCCTGTTCCTGCGTTCATCATGTACGGATATACAGCAATCAGGAGAGCGATTCCCCATGGACACCCCCCCCGGCACCCCGGATGCACTTTTGTGGAAGCTGGCACGTCTTGCCGCGGATGTTGAAAACAAGGCCTGTGAAGATACGGCGATTTCCTTCGATCTGAAAGAAATCGCGCAGATTCTGCAGGAGATCAAAAACGCATTGCCTGCGGATAATGAATGGTCGCTCTATCTTACACCGGGCATCATCTGGTCCACGGTCTGGAGCCTGTACCAGAATGCGCTTGAGCTTGGTGGGTATCAGGGCCGGGATGCGATTGTGCAACTTGTCAGGGATGCCGTGGAAAGCCTTAAAAGCGCTCTGCTAGGCACGGCGACAACCGCGGGTGTGCGCAGCATTGGCATGGAAAGTCCCGTGGAGCCGGGGGCGCTGACGGCAGGTTAATGCGCCAGGGCGGCGTCTGATCACCCTATGATGTGTGCGGTCGCTCACCCCGACTCAACACGGAAGCCGGTGGTGTACAAAAGCAAAGATTTTTAAGGAAAACAACAGCATGCTCAGGCGGTTGGTGGAGCTGAGGGGGATCGAACCCCTGACCTCCTCATTGCGAACGAGGCGCTCTCCCATCTGAGCTACAGCCCCGCCTGATCTGTCAGGCAGTGGTTTACAGGGCTTACGATTTTTCTGTCAAGTTGTATTGTAGGGGCTATAACCACAGGGTACCCCTGCCGGGCCTGCAATCTTAGGGAGCTGGTTTTATATCGTGTTTGTGTTTTCGCTCTTCATGGTGCTGACGCGGATACTGGAGATTTATTGCTGGATTCTCCTTATATCCTGTATTTTTGTCAATCTGTATGCGTTTGGCATACTGGACAGCCGCAACCAGCTTGTCTGGAAGATTGGCATGTTTCTGGAACGGTTGACCGAGCCGGTTCTGGCTCCTATCCGACGGGTGCTGCCAACACCGGGCGGGGTCGATTTTAGCCCCATGGTGGTGCTGCTGGGGATTCAGTACGTTATTCAGCCCTTGCTGGCCGATGTGTTCAGCGCACTGATCATGCACTAGGGGAGCGGATACAAAAAAACCGCCAGACCGTTCAGGCTGGCGGTTTTTTAAACGGATAATCCACCAGAGCTCAGTGATGAGCGCTCGGGGTGCCGTCTTTTTCAATGTGGGTCAGCGTGTAGCTGCTCATAATGACAACCGGCACCAGAAACGCCACGATCGCAACGCCGATGACAGCGGTGTTACCGCCGAGCAGGTAAGCGATCAGGTCAAGACCCAGAAGTGTTACGCACAGATAAATGCCCATTCCAAAAACCCTTTTGTAGCCTGTAAGGCAGGAGCTGCTGGTGTTCTGGCGCGGAATGCCTACTGTGCAGAACCTGCCGGATTCATTCACAAATCTGACAGCGTCACACTACTCCTTTGGTTTTAGGGGTCAACTGCTATCTGCTGCATGGCGTTGTGGCATTTTCGGGCGGGGCCCGCCTGCCGGGGTACCGGGAGGACGGCGGGAAACAGGAGAAACGGGCCGCGGGCGCGGGTCATCCGCACCTCAGTCGTGGTTAAGCCCGGGCGATGCAGGGGATGGGGAAAACCGTCAATATCAAGCGCATGGCGTGTGGAAGCCGGACCAGAAATCGCCCCCACATCTTGGCGCGCGGAAGGTGTGGGGGTGTTCAGACCCCTCTCATGATAAGGGGGTTGCGCACGCCAGCGTCGTCAACCCTATAGGTGTTGTTACCGCAGGAATGCATGCCTGTTATCCTGCCATCCATGAGCCGGGGGGACGCAACATAGGGGGCTCGCCCTATCAAGGGGATATGCTTCAGGTTGCGTAGTGTGTCGGCAGGGGACGCCGAATCGCCGGTAGCAGGGAGGGTTTATGCTTCAGCTATCCGGTTTTGTAGAGGGCAATATCAACATACAGAATGGCAAGCCATGGCAGGGGCCACAAAAAAGGCAGGGGGGCATGCCATAGCAATGCCAGTGCGCCAAGCATGGCCCCGCTGGCAAATCCGACCCAGGAAAGACCGGGCAGCAGAATGGCCCCCGCAGGCAATGCCGGTCCCTGACTGGCCCCGCAGCGCATGGCCAGAGTGCTGGCCAGAGCGGATGCGCATTTGAGCATGTTGCTGGTGATGACCACGGTCTGGATTGCATTGCCGGAAAAGCGGGCAATGCTCTCGCC
This sequence comes from Acetobacter fabarum, assembly GCF_040702925.2. GTDB lineage: Bacteria > Pseudomonadota > Alphaproteobacteria > Acetobacterales > Acetobacteraceae > Acetobacter > Acetobacter fabarum_B. The sequence goes on from NZ_JBFCXX020000039.1 coordinate 5,788, forward strand.
CTGAATAGCCATAAGGGTGGGGAGCAGTACAAGTTCGATCAGCCGCGCATGTGTCCCAAACTGTGCCGCCTGCACAACCAGTAGTAAAAGCGCCATAAGTCCTACGCCTCTGGCGGCCCCCCAAAGCAGGCGTACAAGACTGGCCAGAAAGCCCGCGCAAAAAAAAACGGCCAGTATGCAGCCCAGCAACACGGCGTAGTGCCAGTTGGCATGGGCAAGTGCTGCGGAAAGATGCGTGGTGTTACCGGTCATGGCCGAGGCGAACAGGCCACCCAGATGGGCAAAGCTGAGCGCATCTATGTGCCCTGCCAGAATGCCAAGCACCAGAATGCGGCGGGCGGATACGGCTACGGGGGTGGCTGGGGCGTCTGGCATGCGGGGTTTGCTGTGTGCTCAGGCTGAAAAGCGGAGTATGCACTGTGCCCCAGAGGGCAGAACGCTGCAAACATCACCTGAGCGGGGGAGCTTCCGCCTGACGGTTGCAAGGGTTTCGCCGGACTTTGGCGCTGGAGCGCCTCAAATGGAAAAATGGATCTTTTAAAGCCATAATGCCGCCACCAGATAGAGGTATGAAAAACACAGGTTCTGAATTCAGGGCTGGTTTGGGAATGGGAAAGAGACAGGCGTATGAGACTGCACCGCGTGATGACACTGGGACTGGCCAGCCTTATGGCGGCAACAGTGGGCGCAACTATTGTACGGGCCGAACCGGGTGGGTGCCTTAAATATGGCGCGGCCGGTGCGGTTGGCGGGCATCTGGCGGACCATACCATGCTGGGCGCTACGGCCGGGTGTGTCACTGGTATGTACCGCAGGCATGAATATCGTAAGGAGGCGCGGAATAAAGCCAAATTGTACGATCAGGAACATCCCGGCGCAAAAGGCACATACGAGCAGAAAGCCACAGCCTATGATGTGGAGCATTCCACTGCTCCGGGCAGCACAATGGCTCCTTCCGGTGCCCAGCCCGGCTCTGCCCAGCCACAGCAGCCCGCCAGCCAGCAGGGGGAAGAACACCTGTAACCGGGCTTGATGACCTGCCGTCTGGTTTTTGGGGCAGGGCCATTGCAGGGTGTGCCTGCGTGTGGTCCTGCCTGCTTCAGGTCTTCGGTGTGGCCGCAGGTGGTGTCTGTCGGGAAGAGAGCGTGCGCACGGTATCAAGCACAAATCCGGTCGCGTACAGCATAATCCGCTCAAACTCTTCCTGCACATCTTCAAAGGTCAAAAGCTGGTGGCGGAGGAGGATGTGCATGATCTGGGTATGGCAGTCCATATCCGGATTTGTGTCCAGCCATTCTGTCTCGTTCAGGCGTCGGGCATTGGCCTGACAGACGTTCAGCAGCACAATTTCCAGCGCAATATGCCCACCCATTACCCGTCCGAGTGGCTGGCTCGGGTTGTAAATAGTAGGAATAAGTGTTTCGGCGTTATAGGTTTCCTTGCATTGTTCATAATGGATTGAATAATACAGGTATTCCGCAAAAGTAATTTTTGTATAAATTCCAGTATCGCGCGCTGTTGCCTTGAGAAAATTTTTATAAAGATTGGCGCTGACTTCGAACGGAATTGTACCGTTCAGGTCGGCAAAGCGTTTTGCGACGCTGAGAATACTGGGAACCCGCAACTGTGCTCCTTTGAACGCACGCAGGGTTATGGCCAGTAGCTCTTCCTGATTGATGCTATGGATGATTGTGCGGAATTTTTGGTTATGGTCGTGGGTGAGCTCCACAAACTTATCGTAAAATCTGGCTTTGGTGAGAATAAAAGGCCCGGAAAGTTGGCTGTTGGGCATGGTTATACTTTAAAGAATAGGGGATGAAGCAGATGGGGTTTTAAAAATGCGGTGTATCATGACGTGCCCTTGAATCCTTATGGGAAAGGTTATGCTTAAAATACACTCAGTCTCTTTTGCACAAAAAATGTAAATTTATTGTTAAAAACTACCTTTAGTGACGGTATGAAATCTTTATTTGGAACTGTGACAAAAAAATGGCCCAGTGCCTTCATACAGCTTTTTGGGTGTTTGTGTGTATTTTACATACAAGGAAAAAGGGCGGCACAAAACGCGGTCCGTATGAATTTTATGCCGTGGCGGCGTTTTAAAAAGTTTGCCGTAGGCGCATGGTTTTTCCCTCCCGCGTATGGAGCACAAGGGTTCCCTCTTCTATGCTCCAGGACTGCACATTGTGCAACAGGTCCAAAAACAGGGCAGAAGCACGGCCATGCGCACCCGGGCAGGCCATGAGCGTGCTCATACCCGCCTGTGGCGACTGGCTCACCTTGCCGTCATGGCCAAAAACAAGGCCACCGGCATAACGGTTGCAGCCATCTGACCCGGATACCTTGCCGCTGTCGTTAATATCCAGCGTGGGGGTAAACATGTCTGCCGCCGGGTCGGGGTTTTCGTCCGTGGCGCTGTCATGCGCATCGGGCAGAACATTGCCGTTGTGCAGTGTATGACCATCAAGCTGTGTGGCAACCCAGCGTGTGGCGTTCAGTTGCGTGGGGGGCACAATGTTGCCGCCGCATCCGTTAAGGGTCTGTTCCTTGGTGGTAATGCGCACGCTTTGTGTGAACATCTGCCCGCTCATGCTGTCCTGGCAGGGGGTGGGGCTTATGGTTACGGCCAGATCGGGGGCCTCGTAATGGCGGGTGTTGCCACGGGTATAGGCCTGGGTGATCATGCGGGTCAGGCGGGGGCCATCGGGGGTGCTCAGGGCCAGTGTACCTGCTGCCATGCTGAAGTTCCAGAATGGCTCGTTCCCACGGGCTTCATACACGCCGTTGTCCGTGCCGGGTGTGTTCAGCGGCTGTGGTTGCGTTGCACAGCCTGCCACAAGGGTTAAGGCGCAGGACGCGAGAAGGGAACGAATACGCGGCAGGGCCATGGCATGGCTCCTCATTCTATTGCGGACCGTATGCAGTATGGCCCTTTGGCGTGTGGGCACAACGGCTTTCTTGCCCATGGCGTATGGGGGCAGCGGGGGCTGTGGGGGTATAGG
>NZ_JBFCXX020000003.1:0-195095 GCF_040702925.2 Acetobacter fabarum
CGGGGGTGGGGTGGCCCGGCTGGACGGCAGGTGGGGGAGCGGCCTGTTCGGTGGTCGTGGCACCTGCGGGCTGCTTCTTGCGGTAATAGGCAATCAGCTTGTCAGCCGTGACCGTGGCGTTGTTCCGTACGGCTTTGGCCTGATCATAGGCGACCACTTTTTTAAGGTTCTGGTCCCAGTCAAACCCGCCCAGAGCCGTTACCGCAATCTGCCCACCATGTGACAGGTCAATCGCCTGCGCCAGTGCCGCACCATGCCAGAGCATGCTGCCTGCGGGCAGGCTGGCCAGCAGGCAGCAGCGCGCAAAGGAACGTATGGCGGAGGAAGGGGAGGGCGAGGCTTGTGTTGTCATGCTTCAGGATGCCTTTTTGCCAGTCCTGGCATCGTTCTGGCGGTCATCATTAAGGATCAGGCGGCCGGGGCCACGGAACTGGGCCAGACCATCGTGCTGGCTGAGCAGGAAGCCATGTGCATCCAGAGAGCCGAACGGACCTTCTGCCCGGACCCATGAATCAGAGGTGATAATACCGGTCTTGATGTCAATATCGGCAAGGGGAGTATGCATCATCAGGCCATCATTGCGGTACAGGGTGACTTCTCCGGTCAGGTCAAGAATCTGTGCGTGCTGCATGTAAACGCCTTTTTCCGATCGGACCATAAGCCAGTCCCCTCCCTGTGTCAGAATGTCGGCCACCGGGTTGTTCAGATCCAGCCTGTTGCTGGGTGCCTGATGCACCGTATCCGCCGTGATCGTGAACGGGCGGTTGTATTCATCCACGCCACGGTAGGTGGCCCCGACAAGGTTGCCGCTTTCTATCTTGACCTTGCTTAACTCGCGCATGGTGGTCTGATTGGCGCTTATCAGGCGCTCCACTTCAGGCCAGACGGCAATGGCGGACAAAAGCAGCAGAGCCGTGGCGGGCAGCAGCCATTTGGCCCAGCGCAGCATGGTGCGCCTGCGCGCCAGCGTGGCGGCATCTGGCACCTTGCGCCTGATGGACGACGTCGCAAGACGCTCGCGCTGCTGCTGTATATTCACGCCCGAGCGGGCGTAGTCCTCACGCTCGGGGCGTTTGCCGGGGGTGTCCGTCATCCAACGCCTGCCCGGACCAGATCATGCAGATGCACAACCCCAATGGGCTGGCCTGCGGGGTTAAGAACAAAAAGGGCGGTAACGGGCCGCTCACGCGCATTCATGACCTGCAACGCCTCGGAGGCAAGCACATCCGGGTTTATGGTGAGCGGGCGTGGATTCATAATGTTTTGTGCCAGTGTGGTTGTAAGGTCATGGTCCAGCGCGCGACGCAGGTCACCATCCGTGATCAGCCCCGCCAGTTCCCCATTCTGCCCCACAATGCCAACGCAGCCTAGCGCCTTGTGTGTCATTTCCATAATGACATCCCGCATGGGCGTGTCAGGCGCGGTCAGTGGCATGGCGTTGCCTGTGTGCATGACCTCGCGCACCGTGCGCAGGCGTGCGCCCAGCCTGCCACCGGGGTGGAAGGCTCCAAATTCGGTTGCGGTAAAGCCCCTCTGCCGCAGCAGGGCCACGGCCAGTGCATCGCCAAAGGCAAGCTGCATGAGCGTGCTGGTGGTGGGGGCCAGTCCCATGGGGCAGGCTTCTGGCATGGCGGGCAGGGTCAGGGCCAGTGTGGCTGTTGTAGCCAGAGTGGAGGTGGCCTTGCTGGTTACGGCCAGTAAAGGCTGGCCGGTGCGCAGGGCATGGGCGGCAATATCGGCCAGTTCCGTGGTTTCCCCCGAATTGGAAAAAGCCAGAATGGCGTCTGCTGGCAACACCATGCCCAGATCCCCGTGCGAGGCTTCGGCAGGGTGCACATAAAACGAGGGCGTGCCAGTGGAGGCCAGTGTTGCCTGTATCTTGCGCGCAACATGGCCAGACTTGCCAATGCCCGTAACCGCCACTCGGCCGGTAATGCCCAGCAGAACAGCCACAGCCTGAGCAAATGCCCCCCCAAGGCCGGAGGGGTCTTCCAGCGCAAGGGCCAGTGCGTTCAGCCCGGCCTGCTCCATGCGCACGGTGGCCGCGGCGTCCATGCCGGGTGTGGGGTGTGGGGTGTGGGCGGGGGGTGTCATGGGTGTCAGGTCGGTCCGGTGGCAAAGGGGTGCCAGATACGCTGTTGCTCAGGCGCGGTGGGAGAAAATATCCGGGTCTTCGTAACCCATCATGTCCAGCCGGGCGCGCGTGGGCAGAAAATCATAGCATGCCTGCGCCAGATCGCGCCTGTTTTCACGCTCCAGCAGGGCGTCGAGCTTGTGCCACAGCGCGTGCAGGTACAGCACGTCCGAGGCGGCATAGGCCAGTTGCTCGGGTTTGAGTTCTGGCGCGCCCCAGTCCGAGCTTTGCTGCTGTTTGCTCAGGTCCACGCCCAGCAGGTCCCGGCACAGGGCGGCCAGCCCGTGGCGGTCCGTAAAGGTGCGGACCAGCCGGGCCGCAATTTTGGTACACACAACGGGGCTGACCGTAATACCCAGCGCATGTTGCAGAATGCGCACATCAAACCGTGCGAAATGCATGATTTTGGTAAGCGTCGGGTCTGCCAGAACGCGCTTCAGGTTGGGGCAGTCATACCCCGTTCCACCAAGGGAGGACGGCATAAGCTGGACCAGATGGGCCGTGCCATCCCCGCTGGAAAGCTGGACAAGGCAGAGCCGGTCCCGGTACGGGTTCAGGCCCATTGTCTCCGTATCCACGGCAATGGAGCCGGTAAAGCGCAGGCCATCGGGCAGATCGTTTTTATACAGGGTAATGGCGCCCGCACATGGGCCCTGAGCTGCGGACATGGGGCGCTCCCGTTCTGCTGTTGTGTCTAGGCTGCTTTGCTTCAGACGGATTACAGCCGCAGGGGGGGAATGTCCATTCCCTGCGGCACTCGGACATGCGACAGACAAAGATAACCCCCGCGCCGTTGCAGGGATAGGCGGAGACCCCGCTCATGCGCTAGGGGAGAGGCAGAGTGACTCCAACCTGGAACCGTATCGTCCATGCAGAACCCCCGCAAAGCCGCACGCCCCGCACGCCGTTCCCGTTCATCCGCCCATGGTGGCGGTGGGCGCGATGGTACGGCCCCGGCGGGCAAGTGCTGGCTGTTTGGCACACATGCCGTGGCGGCGGCTCTGGCCAACCCGCGCAGGGTGTACGAGCGCCTGCTGGTGACCGAGGCCGAACACCCGGTGCTCGAAGAAGCCGCCCGTGCAGGTGGGCGGGGCTTGCAGGTCAACCCCGAACTGGTGCAGCGCGCGCGGCTGGACGATCTGCTGGGGCCGGAGGCGGTGCATCAGGGTGTGGCCATGCTGGCGCAGATTCTGCCTTCGCTCTCGCTGGAGGATGCGCTGGAACGTCCCGGCCCCGTGCTGGTGCTTGATCAGGTCACAGACCCGCGCAATGTTGGCGCCATACTGCGCTCTGCCGCAGCCTTTGGGGCGGCCTGCATTGTGGTGCAGGACCGCAATGCCCCGGAGGAAACCGCCGTGCTGGCCAAGGCCGCATCCGGCGCACTGGAAACCGTGCCTTTTGTGCGCGAGGTCAACCTCTCCCGCGCAATAGAAATGCTGCAAAAGGCGGGCTGCTGGACGGTGGGGCTGGATGCCGGCGGCACAATTCTCAACGGTGCCGGGTTTGACGGGCGGCGCGTAGCCCTTGTGCTGGGGGCCGAAGGGCGCGGCCTGCGCCGCCTGACGCGTGAAAGCTGTGATGAAATTGCCGGGCTGTACATGCCCGGTGAGATGGAAAGCCTGAATGTGTCTGTTGCGGCAGCACTCGGACTTTACGAGCTGGTGCGGCGCGGCATGCCTGCCGCATAACAGCCAGCGGCGACAAAAAACCCGACGTAATACCCAATATCGGCCCCACCCAGCCAGCGGGCAATGGGGCCGGTGTACAGGCTGCTGGTGGAAAACAGGCCAATGGTCAGGGCAGTGGTTATGGCAAATATGCTGGCACCCCGCGTCCATCCGCTTGGGGTAGGCCTTGGGGCGTGGTCTGTGCAGTACCAGTCCGCCAGCACAATGCCGATCCACGGCGCAATCCAGTACATGGTGACCATCAGGTAGTCGGTGTAGAGCGTTGTGTACCGCCCTGCACCGGCTACAGCCAGCACGTAACCCAGTGTGGCTGTCAGTATGGCTGCGGCAATACGGGGCACATGCACCCCGGCGGAAATAAGGCTGTAGCTTGCCGTGTTGTCATTGAACGAATTGCCGGTAATGGAAGACAGCGCAATAGCCGCCAGCGCAAACGTGCCCAGTGGGCCAAGGGTATGCAGGAGCGATGCAATAACCGCTGTGGGCGAGGCATCCGCCACACTACTGGCTGAGATCAGGCCCAGAATCTGGAATGGAATGGCCGAAGCCAGCAACCCGGCCAGCGCAAGCCACACCACTTTTTTGGGGTTGGCGCTGGCAGGCAGGTAGCGCGTATAATCCGAAGAATAGGACGCCCATGACAGGTTGAAGCTGACCAGAACCCCCACAGCCAGCAGGAATGTGCTCACGCTGACGGGGTGATGACTACCAAGTGGCGCCTGCCCACGCATGGCAAACACAATGCCAATTAACGCAAAGGCCAGCAGCAGGAACGCGCCAAGATATTTCTGCAAGGTCTGCACCACATGATGGCCGTAAATGGAGGCCAGCATCTGCACCCCGGCCAGCACGCCAAGGGCCGCCCAGAACGGGGCGTGTATGCCGCCTGCCAGAAGCAGTGCAATCAGGGCGGTTGCGGCGGGGACGTTGTTCACCGCGTCCCACCCCACGCAGTAAATCCAGTTCAGGAACGCAGGCAGGCGCAGGCCCATCTGCCCCAGCGCACGGCGTGATGCCTCCATTTGCGTCAGCCCGGTTACAGGGCCAATGGCTGCGGCCAGTGCCACGGGCAGCGCGCCAATCAGGTTGCCCAGTAGTACGGCGGCAACGCCTGTTTTAAAATCCAGCCCCATGCTGACCAGCAGCGCCCCCGTAACCCAGCCGCCCAGACCCAGATTGGGAGCAAAATGGCTCCAGAACACGCGGTCCATTCGCATGGTTTTCAGGTGTTCGGGCACTGGTTCGCGCACGGCGGCGGCGGACATGTCCTCCATTAAGGCATGTGTGCGCAGGCGGGTATCCTGCGTCATGTCAGAGGTTTTTTCTGCATTGGGCTGGGGGCTGGGGCTGGGGTCAACTCAGGTCGGGTTCGGGCATGCTGCCGGGAGCTCCGGAAGGCTGGTTGTTATAGTAGGCTTCTGCCAGTGTGATGGGCAACAGGTCCATAAGGCGTGAGCCCGCCGCCAGCCAGAGTGGGAAGGTAATACGCCGCTCATTGCGGGCAAGCCCGCGCAGAATGCGGCGGCATGCGCTGTTAACATCGGTCAAGCCGGGCATGGGGAACGCGTTGTGCGCCACCATGGGCGTGTCCAGAAAACCGCAGACAACCGAGCTGAGCAGAATACCCGCCTTTTTGGCGTTGCCCCCGGTTGCCACCATAAACCGGTCCACCGCCGCCTTGGCCGCACTGTAAGATGGCGTACCGGGGAAGGAGACAAGCCCCGCTACGGAGGAAATGGCGCAGATGCGCCCGCGCAGGCCATCTGCGGCGCGGGGCTGGCCTTGCATCAGCTCCAGTGCGGGGAGCACGGTATTGAGCACGCCGGTCAGGTCGGTTGCAAAAATCCGGCGGATCTGGGCCTGTGGTTCGGTAGCCGCACTATCCGGGCCTGTGGGCCTGCGCGTGCCACCGGTAATGCCCGCACAGGCCAGAACCATGTCTACCCCACCTGTGCCATGAACCCATTGCGCCATGGCTGCGGTATCTGTGACATCGCATATATTCAGGTGTACGGCAGCGCCACGGCTTATGCAGTGCCGTGCCGTTTCTTCCAGCCGTGCCGTGTTGCGCCCTCCCAGCCAGAGCGTGCGGCCGGGGCGGGCCAGAGTCTGGGCCAGTGCGCGCCCCAGACCAGAGGATGCGCCGGTTATGAGAACAGTATTGTGTTGCATGGCAAGGTCCGCCTTCCTTGTGGCATAGAGCGCGGTGGCGCAGCATGGCCGCTTCTGGCATGAAGAGGCAAGAGTGTAAGTTTGAACAGGCAGGGTGTAAAAAGAGCAACATGGCGCACAATGGAACGGCTCATCCGGGTCAGGCAACGCGGCGGGGCGTATGCCTTGTTATTTCCGCTCCTTCGGGTGCTGGCAAGTCAACGATTGCCAATGCACTGCGTGCGTCGGACACAAGACTGAAGCATTCCGTGTCCGTGACCACGCGCCAGCCCCGACCGGGGGAAAAAGAGGGTGTGCATTACTATTTTCGGACCATGGAGCAGTTTGAGGCGATGGCGCAGGCGGGTGAACTGCTGGAATGGGCCATTGTGTTCGGCCGGGGCTACGGCACTCCCCGTGCTCCGGTGGAGCAGGCCCTTGCCGCAGGCCATGACATGGTGTTCGACATAGACTGGCAGGGACACCGGCAGATACGCGAGGCCCTGCCGGGGGATGTGATCGGTCTGTTTGTGCTCCCGCCTTCTCTGGAGGAACTGGAGCGCCGTCTCAAGGGCCGCGGTTCCGACCATCCGGATGAAATTGCCCGGCGTATGGCTGCCGCGCGGGATGAAATTTCACACTGGCAGGAGTTTGATAATGTTATCATCAACACAGAGCTGGACCGGGCCGTGGCCGAGGCGCGCTCCGTGCTGGTGGCGGGCCGCCTGCTTACGCGCAGGCAGACCGGACTTGCCGATTTTGTGGCAACCTTTGGTGCCTGAAATACCTGCTTGCCCTGCGCCATATGCCAGACCCGCACCCGTAACAGGCCATTAATGTGAGCATGACAACACAGACCGACAAACCAAAGGAAGATGGCCTGCTGGGGCTGACCCTGCGCCAGCCCCCGGCCAATATCGAGGCCGAGCAGGCGCTGCTGGGCGCGTTGCTGACCAATAACCGGGCGTATGACCGGGTATCCGACTTTCTGGCCGGTGAGCATTTTGCCAATCGTGTGAACGGGCTGTTATATGCCGCTATTGCTCGCAGGATAGAAAACGGGCAGCTGGCCGACCCGGTTACCATGCGCGCGGAGCTGGAAAACTCCGGCATGCTCGATAACGTGGGCGGCATGGCCTATCTGGCCAAACTGCTGACTTCCATGGTCGGGATTATCAACGCCGGGGATTACGGGCGCGCCATCCATGATGCGTGGATCCGCCGCCAGTTGATTGAGATTGGCGAAAATGTTGTTAACAGCGCCTTTGGGGCAACGGGGGACCTGTCCGGCCCTGACCAAATTGAGGCAGGGGAAGAAGCCCTGTTCAAACTGGCGACCGAAAAAGGCAAGGAGGGCGATTTTGTCGCCTTCAACAAGGCCCTCACAGGCGCGATCAATGTGGCGGCCCTTGCTTTCCAGAGCGAAGGGCACGTCACGGGCCTGACATCTGGCCTGCGGGATCTGGATAAAAAGACCGGTGGTCTGCATCCGTCCGATCTGCTTATTCTGGCAGGGCGTCCGGCTATGGGTAAAACGGCGCTGGCGACCAAGATAGCCTTTTCCGCCGCGCGGTCCCTGATGGACGACGCGGAGGAAAAAGGGGGCAAACCCAATGGGTCAGTGGCCATTTTCTCGCTCGAAATGTCGGCCGAGCAGCTTGCGACACGTATTTTGTCCGAACAGGCCGAGGTATCGGGCGAGCGTATCCGCCGGGGTGATATCGGGCAAAAGGAGTTTGACCGGTTTGTGCGGGTCAGCCACGAGCTTTCCCGCCTGCCACTGCTGATTGATGATACGCCAGCCATTTCGCTCTCGGCCATGCGTACACGCTGCCGCCGCCTCAAGCGCACGCAGGGGCTGAGCCTGATCGTGGTGGATTACCTCCAGCTCATGCGCCCCTCCGTTGGTACCCGCCCCGAAAGCCGCGTGCTCGAAATTTCCATGATCACGCAGGGCCTCAAGGCCATTGCCAAGGAACTGGAAGTGCCGGTTATTGCGTTGTCCCAGCTCTCCCGTCAGGTGGAAAGCCGCGAGGACAAGCGGCCAATGCTGTCCGACTTGCGTGAATCCGGCTCCATTGAGCAGGACGCCGATGCGGTGATGTTCGTCTATCGTGACGAATATTACCTGCAACAGCGTATGCCCAAGGAAACAGCCTATGATTCCATGGACAAATACGCAGTGGCCATGGACGAATGGCAGCGCAAGATGGGGCTGGTCCATAACAAGGCCGAACTGATTCTGGAAAAACAGCGTCATGGGCCAACAGGCACCATCAACCTGTTCTTCGAAGGCGAATACACACGCTTTGCCGATCTGGATAATATTCACGAGCAGTAATGCCCGCCCCGTCTGGCAGGTGTGATCTGCGCGTAAAAAAGCCCGGCTCCCATAATGGGGCCGGGCTTTTTGCTGTGCGGTGCAGGTAAAAAATCCGGCTCTGTGGGGAGTGTGCGTCACAGAGCCGGGTATGGGCTGGCGTTTAGGGTGCGCGTACGGTCTGGCGGAATGTGACGGGGATCTCGTTTTCCTGAAAAGCCTGCCAGATTGCAAACAGCGCGCTGCTGCGGGCAGTTTTTATTTCCACCCCCTCGCGTGCTTTGGCTGAGCCGGTTAGCACGGCCGAGCCGTCGGCAACCGATGTCATGCTTACGGTCGGGGGGCTGTCCGGGTCGGTATCGGCACAAGCGCTCAGGGTGGCAATAACCACGCTGCTGGCCTTGTTCAGGTCCGAGGCAAAGGGCAGGTCCAGTTCCACGGTAAACACACCGGGCTTTTGTGCCCGTGTGGCATTTTTAACCGCCGATGTAATGAACTGCGAGTTCGGGACAATCATGGTGGATTTGTCATCCAGCCTTATGTCCGTGGAGCGTACGCTAATGCGCTCCACCTTGCCGGTAACCCCTGCAATGGTCACCACATCCCCAACAGATACAGGGCGTTCGGCCATAAGGATAATGCCCGATACAAAGTTCTGCACAATGGATTGCAGGCCAAAACCAATCCCTACCGACAGGGCGCTGACAACCCATGTCATGCTTTTGACCGTAACCCCAAGGGCTGCAAACATGGCCAGCCCGATCAGGATCCACGCAGCATATCCCAGTATGCTCAGGATGGAGGCCTGCGCGCCTATGTCCAGATTGGTGGCAGGGAAAAACCTTTGCTGGAACCACGATTTAACCATTTTGATGGCCTGGTACCCCACCAGAGGCAAGGCAATGCACAGCAGAATGGCATCGAGCGAGACGGAGGACGTATTGCTGTCTTCCGTGCCGTGGAACAGGGCGTAAAGCTGCTGCCATATCTGGGGTGGGTCAAAATTGGCGCCCGATGTGGCTACGGCATAGGCTACAGCCAGTAGCAGCACGTTGATCAGGCCGGGGATAAGAATACTGGCCTGATTGATCAGGCGTGGTGGCAGCCCCAGTTCCACCAGATGGCGGCCCAGCGGGGCGCGGGAGGCAAACAGTGCGCCCCCAATGGCGGTTGTGAGCATGGACAGCAGCAAGAGCGTGGTCATGCTCAGCGCCATGACACTCACCCACGAGATCAGGGTGTAGGCGAGGGGAATATAACCCGAAAGTACCGCAATCCAGCAGATGATGGAAATGCCCATGGCCATGCTGCGCAGGAACTGTGCGAGTGGCGCGGTCTGCTCCGTTATGCCCGGTTCGGCATCTTCCTCCTGATCCTGTAAGGCTGTCAGGCGCAGCTTGCGCGGAATGGCAAACAGGAGAGGGCTGACCGCAAGGGTATAAAGCCCGTCCATAAGCTGCACACTCAGTAGGGAAAGTCCGCTCTGCGTATCCACATACCGTAGGATGCCCCGCACGATCATGGCAATGGCCAACCATGCGGGGAACAGGCGCAGGCTGCGGGCCAGATCGTCTGACATGTTGAAAACACGCCATTCCGCCTTGCTGCTTAAAAAGCAGAACCCAAGCTCAAGCACCAACCCGCACAACGGGGCCTGTGTGGCGACCATGCTGGCAAGCTGGACCAGATCATCCCCCACGCCGGGGTTGTCAAACGCCAGCGTGTTCCAGAAAACCTGAAAGGAAATACCACAGGCCAGCACGCTTATCGCCCCGCACAGAACCGTTGCGGCAATGGGGCGCACGCGGCCTGTGGGCAAAAAACGGCTACAGAGCAGGCGCACGGGCCTGCGTGCGTTCAGCCACCCCACCAGCAGCAGGATGGATGCGCACAGGCCTGCCAGTGTTATAAAAACCCGTTTGCCAGTCAGGGCTGTTGCCAGCATGGCAAGGGTTTCGGCCCCAAGTGCGTTCAGCCTGCGGCCATCCTGTGGCGCAGTTTGCACGAACTGCGACCAGAAGTTGACACCAAGCGGGGAGGGCATCTGCTGCCACAGCGTGGCCTGCTGGATGGCGCTGTCATGCTGGCGCAGTTCATTCACAAGCTGCTGCGCCTCGACCTGATAAAGCCTGAGCCGGGTCATACGGGCGGAAATATCTTTTTGCCGCCGGTTCAGGCTTGCGCGCTGCTCGGTAATGGATGCGGCTTCGGGCGGGTCATCCTTGCCGGGGGGCTTGCCCAGAATATCCACAAAGTTCTGGTAGATGTCCTGATACGGTTTGATCCGCGCCAGCAATCTGTCTGTCCGGGTGGAAACAGCGGTTGCACGCTGGAGCAGTGTGCTCAGGTCCAGCGCGCTGTGCCCTGCCTGCCGTTCCATGACACCACTTGTGTAGATCGAGCGGATTTCCACCCCGATTTCATCAAGCGTTTTGTCAGAAACAATATCCTGCGCGCCCATGATCAGGGGCGTGAGCGTACTGTCTGCCGCTACGGGCTGATCGGTATTCTGCGCGCCTGCTGGAAGGGACAGGCCAGAGAGGGAAAAGAGGAAGAGCGAAAGTAAAAAAACTACGCGGACAGGCATACGAAGCATCAGGCAACCTTGCGCCGTGGGGAGGAAACATTACGGCTTGGAACGATCAGGGCGGATAACAGGTTGCATGCCGCCATGGCGCAAAGCCGGAGCGCTTTATACCATGGCCGGATTAATGTGAGAAAAGTTTATCTTTTTTGGAAACAGTCCGACCGCAAGCGCCATACTGTAAAGCGCACTGGCATTACCAGCCTGCCATTGCGCGACCTGCGCCCGATGGCACGAAGGGCACCCACGCCATGCCGCCAGTCGCCACGGGTGCATGGTGCATATACCTACATGCGCCCGGATAGACTGCCCGGGTAACCCTGTGTTGTGCCCGGTGGGTTGCCTGTGCGGGTTAGCGGGTTAGTTGTCGCTGCTGCTCAGGTGGTCGTGATAGCCCAAGGGCTCCCACTGTGCGGGTTTGGTCAGTTGGCGCGGAGGGTGGTGGAACATTCCACAGGCGGAAAGTCCAAGCGCGCATGCCAGCAACAGAACCGCACGTTTCATTATGTGTCTTTCTCCACAGAAGGATATGAATGTCTCTATCTCATTCCCGCCTGCCATGGGCAAGGTAATTAGACGGCCGTTAAAATCGTTATCGTCTTAATTCCATCGTAATCGGGCCTTCGCGGCGACCGTGGGTAAACTGGTCCACGTAATCGTTGCCGCTCTGCATGAGCGATGCCGCAGCCCCCTGCCAGACCAGTTTACCCTTGTAGAGCATGGCGGCTTCATCCCCGATCCGCTGGGCGGAGGCCATGTCATGCGTAATGGCAATGGCGGTGGAGCCGAGTTTTTTAACGCAATCCACAATCAGCCCGTCAATGACCGCGCCCATAATCGGGTCCAGCCCGGTTGTGGGTTCATCAAAAAACAGAATGTTGGGCTGGGCAGCAATGGCGCGTGCCAGCCCGACACGCTTTTGCATGCCGCCAGACAGTTCGGAAGGGAACAGGTCCCCCACGGAAGGGGCCAGCCCCACCTGCTCCAGAATGGCCCCGGCCTTGTCGCGCGCGTTGGCACGGGTCAGCTTGTTGAGGGCGAGCAGGCCAAAAGTCACGTTTTCCCATACGGGCAGGCTGTCAAACAGCGCGCCGTTCTGGAACAGCATGCCAATTTCGCTACGGAGCTGGTCGCGTCGCCTGGCGGAGGCTGCCAGTACGTCCTCGCCATCAATTTCAATACTGCCCGAATCCGGGGTCATCAGGCCCAGAATGCAGCGGAGCAGAACGGACTTGCCAGAGCCTGAGCCGCCAATAATGACAAACGACGTTCCCTGCGGCACATCGAGCGAAATGCCATCGAGCACCTTTTTATCCCCGAAGGATTTGTGCAGGTCCCGAATACGGATTTTGGGGGGAGCACTGGTCATGCTCTGGTCCATGGCTGCGGCACTCATTGTGAGAAAAACAGGTCTGTAATCAGGTAGTCAAAGGCCAGCAGCAGAATGGACGCCACCACAACGGCCGATGTGGTGGCAGAGCCGACACCCTCGGCCCCGCCCTTGCTGTTATAGCCATAATAGCAGCCCATGAGCGTGATCAGGAACCCGAACAGCCCGGCCTTAATCAGCCCTACCGTTACGTCTATGGTCTTAACCGCGTTAAGCGTTGCCGTAATATAGGCTGTGGGAGAAAACCCGAGCTTGACCACGGAAACCGTAAAGCCACCAGCCACACCCAGTACGTCCGCCACCAGAACCAGCAGGGGCAGGGCGATCATGCCCGCCAGCAGGCGTGGGGCGACCAGATACTTCATGGGGTTGGTGGAGAGTGTGCTCAGCGCATCAATCTGGTCGGTCACGCGCATGGTGCCGATCTGGGCGGCCATGGCGGCCCCCACGCGGCCAGCCACCATAAGGCCAGCCAGCACGGGCCCAAGCTCGCGGGTTACGGCCAGCACCACAATACCGGCTATGGCGCTCTGAGCATGGTACTGTGCAAAGCCCGTATAGGATTGCAGCGCAATAACCCCGCCCGAGAACAGAGCGGTCAGAGCCACAACCGGCAGAGAGAAAAACCCGGTTTCCAGAAACGTGCGTACAAACACGCGCCCGTAGAACGGTGGCCGCAGAATGTGGGACAGCCCCGCCACTGCAAAGAGCGCCAGAGCGCCCGCGCTGCGGACAAGCGAGAGTGTGGCGCGGCCTGTGCGGGCCACAAGATCAAGCACCATATCCATGGGTTCGGGCTGTCTGTTCCTGTTGTGTGTGGTCTGGGTCTGCTGTGGTGTGAGCCGTAACCCGTTCGGGTCGGGTTCGTCAAAGCATGGTTTTGTTTTGTCGGCCCGGAGGCGTCTGGCCCGTAATGGTGTGGGGTGGGATTATACCTGTACCGGGGCTTGAGTTTGTTCTTGTTTTATTCCATTTATAACGCTCCAGCAGGGCAGGAACAGGGGAGTCTTCGTGGCCAAAAAAACGTCCCGCCAGTACGTGTGCAGAGCGTGCGGCGCTGTTCACGCCAAGTGGGCAGGCCAGTGTGATGCCTGCCAGGAATGGAATACGCTGGAAGAAATGGCCGTGGAGCCTCTGGCGGCCTCCTCGGCCTCATCCCGCGCAGGCAAGGGGCGGCGTGTGCAGTTGCACGGGCTGGGGGGCAAGGTTGAACTGCCTCCGCGCACGGGCACGGGGATTGCGGAGCTGGACCGGGTGCTGGGTGGGGGGCTGGTTCCGGCTTCTGTGGTTCTGGTCGGGGGGGACCCGGGTATTGGCAAATCCACCCTGCTGTTGCAGGCGGCCAGCCGTCTGGCGGGTAAGGGGGAGCGGGTTCTCTACATTTCGGGGGAAGAGGCGGTGGACCAGATCCGCCTGCGCGCCATCCGTCTGGGGGTTGTGGAATCCAGTCTGGACCTGGCAGCCTCCATTAACGTTGCGGATATTGTGGCAACGCTTGAGGCCGAGCCGGACGTTAAGGTGGTGGTGATCGATTCCATCCAGACCATGTGGCTGGAAACGGTGGATAGCGCGCCCGGAACAGTCTCGCAGGTGCGAGCGTGCGCGTTTGAGCTGATCAGGGCTGCCAAGCGCCGGGGTTTCAGCCTTATTCTGGTCGGGCATGTGACCAAGGAGGGGGCACTGGCTGGCCCGCGTGTGCTGGAGCACATGGTGGATGCGGTCATGTATTTTGAAGGCGACCGGGGCCACCAGTTCCGTATTCTGCGCGCTGCCAAAAACCGTTACGGCGCTACGGATGAGATTGGCGTCTTCGCCATGACAGACCGTGGGCTGGAAGAGGTCAGTAACCCGTCTGCCCTGTTTCTGGCCGAGCGGCGGGGTAATATTGCTGGTTCCGCCGTGTTTGCAGGGCTGGAAGGGTCGCGCCCTGTGCTGCTGGAGGTGCAGGCGCTACTCTCCCCCAAAGGGGGGGATGGCGCGCCCCGCCGTGCCGTGGTGGGGTGGGATAGCGGGCGTCTGGCCATGCTGCTGGCGGTGCTGGAAACACGCTGTGGGCTCAAACTGTCCGGCATGGATGTTTACCTCAACGTGGCAGGCGGGCTCAGGGTGGTTGAGCCTGCGGCGGATCTGGCTGTGGCGGCAGCTCTGGTTTCTGCTGCCAGTGGTGTGCCCACAAGCCCCGGTGCCGTGTATTTTGGAGAGGTCGGGCTGTCGGGGGAGGTCAGGCAGGTGCCGCAGGCGGATGCGCGGCTCAAGGAGGCCGCCAAGCTGGGCTTTACACAGGCCGTTCTGCCACGCCGCATAGCACGGGGGAGCGCACGTTCCCGTCCGCCTGAAGGCATGAGTCTGCTTGAACTGGGCCATATTTCCGATCTGGTTGGCCCGGATGCGGAGGCGGAATAATATCCGTATGGCATTGCAAGTCGTGTTGGAGCGCGCTATAAGCCGCCCACGCGCCATGCGGATGTAGTTCAATGGTAGAACGGCAGCTTCCCAAGCTGCATACGGGGGTTCGATTCCCCTCATCCGCTCCATGCGTGTTTTTCCCTTCTAATCATTGATAAAAATGTTTCCAGCTCACGCCAGACCTGCTGCCGGGCATGTTAGGCTTGGAAGAGCTGTGTGCCTGCATTTTACGCGCAATAAGCGGGGAGGGCGGCCCGCGCTTTATGTATCCATTAGAACATATTGGGCTGCCCTGGTTAACAGGGGCTGAATTTATTGCCGTATATATTATTTCGGTATCGGTATATTGAGGTTATTTTTCATTATAAATCGTAAAAGAAACGATATAAAATTTCACCATTACTTGTATCCATGTAGCTGCGATTTCAATAATACATAAATACTGGGTTGGTGTATTTTTTCTTATATCATCTTGAACATATTATAGGATAATGCAATCATTATATGCCATTGCTTTGTCCGGGTTATGGGTGCGCGGGTTCTATAGCTTATTTTCAAGGGGAGTGCTTCTGGGCGTGACTGGTCTGCTGCAAAGACCCAAAAATCATATTGGTCTGTTCTGTTATGCTTTTGGTCATGCTGCGGTCCATCATCCTGCTGGCAGGGGGCGCGTGTGTTCTGCCCGGGGAGTGGAAGCCGCGCTTTCGGGCGCACTCAGGTTTGGCTTCTGTTCCCTGCTGCTCTGCATGCTGGGTGAGATCGTACCCGCTCAGGCGGAGCAGACACTTGTCTCGGTCAGCGGTGTAACCATCCAGAGCGGGCTGGATATTGGGGGTTCCGCGTTCCATCTGCCGCACATCAATTTTGGCGGTGGCTCCTATGCTCCCCGGGCATCGGGTGGGTACACACGCCATGCCAACACAACTTACGGCGAACTGTATGGCAAACCCATGCTTAAAGGGGAATGGAAGACCGACTGGGGGTTTGACATCATAGGCAGTGCCTCAGCTATTGGTGCAACGACCCTTGGGGATGGGGACGCCGAGCAGGTCTCGCAAACATCAGGCACGCCCCGCTCGGTCTATCTGGAAGAGGCTTATGCCGGGGTAAGGGTGCCGGTGCGTCTGGCGGGTGGGCATCAGGTCTTTACCGTTCAGGGCGGGCGTCAGGCTTTTGCGGTGGATGACGGATTTTTGATCGGCAAGGGCACCTATAGCTCGGGCGAGCGGGGGGCGTGGTGGTATGCGCCACGTTTTGCTTTTTCCGGCCCCGGTGTGATCAAGCTGGAAGGCGACCCCATCCGCGCCGATGTGTTCATGCTTGAGAGCAATTCGGATAACGATATTGATCGGGGCTTTGACCGGCCCAAAACCAGCTTTGTCGGGTTTGACGTGACATGGTTCGCCAACAAGGCTGGCGGGCATGGGGCATCGGTTTATGCTGACCGCGCCGCCTATGTGACGCTCACCTATTTTCATGTGCGCGATGCCGATACATCCGCCCATTATGATTATTCAACCCGCGCGGACCGGAATGGCATGAACGTGGCCGCCCTGAGCTGGGGAGGCACGGTACTGCCGGTCAAGGCCCTCGGTATTTCCAGAAACTTTACGGTCTATGGGAATTTTGTTTCGGAGCAGAACAGCCATCCGGGCAATGGGTATCAGGGGGTTTCGGCTTACGGAATGTATTTTGAGCCGGGTTATACGTTTTCCATGCTGCCATGGACCCCGCATGTTTTTTACCGTTACACCCGCTTTGGTGGTGGCAAAAATGCCAAGGGGGGCGTCAAGCACAACTACGATACGTTCTTTTTGTATGACGGTAAGCGTTACACCTATGGCGGTTACTGGCCGGGCGAAATTGTGGGCATGTATCTGGCCCCCCTGTCCGATCTGGAGGACCACCAGATTGACCTGACAGTGACACCCCCCGTGCACCTGATCCGCTCCGGTGATCAGGTCAAGCTCGGTCTGCATTTTTATGATCTGTCGCTTATCCATGTCACGGGCATGGGGCTCAAAAACACGGGCCGCCACGTGTCGGACGAGCTTGATGCCTCGGTTGAATACACGCTGGACGAAAACACATCCGCTGCTCTGGCTGGCGGAGCGGCTTTTGCCGGACCGGCAGGGCGCGCCCTGTCTAAAGCCGGGGTGCCGGGGGGGCAGCCCATGCCCAGAATTGGCCACCATGCCGGAGTGGTCGAGGCATATTTCTACAAGCATTTTTAAGGGACGTTTCCCAGTTTATTTCTCTTGAGTTATGAACGCATCAAACCAACAAGAACAAAGGACCTCTCCATGGCTGAGCAGACTATCAGGCGCGCCGTTAAACCTGCCACCGGGCTACGGAGCCGCCACATCGCCATGATCGCGCTGGGCGGGACCATTGGTGCTGGCCTGTTTGTGGGGAGCGGGGCCGCAATTCAGGCTACTGGTCCGGCGGTTCTGCTGGCTTTTGTCATGGTCGGGTTTCTGGTCATTCTGGTCATGCGCATGCTGGGCGAGATGGTGGTGGCGGACCCCGGCCGTGGTTCATTTGTGGAATATATCCGCGCCGCACACGGGGACAGGCTCGGCTTTACCTCGGGCTGGCTTTACTGGTTTTTCTGGGTCGTGGTGCTGGGGAGCGAGGCCATAGCCGGAGCAATCTTGATTCAGGACTGGATTCACCTGCCGATATGGGTGTTGTCCATCGGGCTGATCGTGCTGCTTAAGCTGGTCAACTTTGCTGCACCACGCGTGTTTGGGGAATGCGAGTTCTGGCTTTCCGCAGTCAAGGTGTTCAGCATTCTGGCTTTTGTGGCTGTTGGCGGGCTGTATGTGATGCATGTTTTTGGCCCCGGCGTACCGGCATGGCATAACCTTGTGGGGCATGGTGGCCTTATGCCGCATGGTATTGTGGCGGTGCTGTCCATTATTCCCACCATTCTGTTCACCATGATGGGGTCGGAAATCGCAACGGTTGCTGCAGGCGAATCTCCCGAGCCGGACAAGAACGTGGCGCGGGTCACCCGCAGCCTTGGCACGCGTGTAACCCTGTTCTATCTGGCCTCTGTTGCCATGATCCTGCTTGTTGTGCCGTGGAGCAGCATTGTGGCCGGGCGCTCCCCTTTTGTAACCGCCATGGATACAATGGGCATTCCCGGTGCGGGCATGATGATGCGCATTGTGGTGCTGAGCGCCATTCTCTCCTGCCTTAACTCCGCCATGTATATTACCTCGCGCGTGCTGACCGAACTGGCCGCACAGGGCGATGCCCCGGCGTTCCTGACCCGTCGCTCCGTCAGTTCCGCGCCAAGGCTTGCCATTACGGTCAGCAGCATTGCAGGTACTCTGGTGGCGTTTTCTTCCATTCTGGCGCCACAGACCATTTTTGCCTTTCTGCTGAGCTGTAGTGGTGGGGTTATCCTGCTGATCTACAGCCTGATTGTGACAGCTTACATCACCACCCGTTTTGCAGCCCGCCGGAATGGGACGGAAAAAGGGAATTACACGCTGTTCCTGTTCCCGCTGTGCAATTATGCAACCCTTGCCGGTGTGGTGCTGGTGTTTGTTGCCATGCTGATCAACCCCGAGGAGCGTATGACCGCTCTGGCAACGCTGGGGACGTCGGTGGTCTGCTACGCTCTGGCATCCTACTTTGCCATGCAGAACAAACAGGCCGCCTGATTTTCAACCCTACCCTGTAAACCGGAAAGGCCCGTCATGACTGGCGGGCTTTTCCGGTTTTGGCCACTCCGGGCTTATGAGCCTACGGCCTAAACACGTAAAACACTATCACAGATAAAGAGTGATAAAAGTTTTTGATGAAGACTTTTTAAAAAAGGTTCAGCAAACAGTGCTTTTTTGGAAAAGCTCAACACTCAAAAACTTTTATCTGTTGAGAGAATATTTCAGGGGTGAACTGCTGAAAACAGCCTCTGGTCCATGATGCAGTTTTACCCGGAAATGCGCATGTTGACAAAAAAGTTGCGCCCTTGTGACGGAAAGCCATCCGCCATCTCATAATTCTGGTCCATAAGGTTGGACGCATTAACGCCCACCTGAACATTGGGCGTAATCCTGTAGTCAATACGCGCGGCAATATTGACGTTGTGCCCTGTACGAAAATAAGCCGTCCCTGCTGAGTTTGTTGTCCATCTGTTGGAATTTATGGCAACATTGGGCACCAGACGCAAACCCTTGACGGGTTCCCACTGCACATAGGCAAAAGCCTTGTGGCTGGGTACGTCCGTGACCTGATAGATGCTGCTGACAGGGTCATGCACATTTTGATGAATATAGGTGTAGTTGCCCCCCAAAAGCAGGTTCCGCCGGATGGGAACGGAAATGGATATTTCCGCCCCGGCATAATTGCCAGAACTGATGTTGCGGCTCTGGGTTACGGCTACGCCCTCATAAAGTGTTGGAAAATTGGCTATAAGATCCGTAAGGTGTGAATAAAACAGGGCGCCTGCGACATCAATTTTTCCAAAACTGTGAGAACCGCCAAGCTCGTAGTTCTGGGCGCGCTCGGGGCGTAGTCCGGGGTTGGACGTAGCCCCCCCAAAACGGGTGCTGAACCGCTCGAACAAAGTGGGAAAACGCACACGGTCGGAAACGCTGATATGCAGTTCGGACGCGGGGTCTGGCCGCCAACTCAGCCGGGCCTGCCCGTTGGGGGCGCCACGGTTGCGGGTAGGATAGTTTATAATGCCGTTGGAGTACCCCTGTGCGCGGTCAAGGGCGCGCCATTCGTAACTGAAACCAGTGCTCAGGTCGAGGTTGGGCAGGATACGGAAAATATTTTCCGCCGCAATACTATAGCTTTCCTCCACGGAGGAAACCTGGGACTGCCAGCCGCCCCCCGGATAAACCTGTTCCTGTTCCTTATGCTCGTCCCGGCGACCATAAAAGGCCACACCAAGCGTGTCCTTGCGGGAGAGTTCGGCATCCAGGCGGACATCCCCACCCCATGCGGTATCGTTGTAGTAACTGTTGAAAGCCTTGGGTTTTGTCTGGGTGTTCAGGTTGGCGTTATCAAAGCTTCTCAACAGGTTGTAGAACGTATTGCGATAAAGTTTTGACCGCAGCGTCAGGCGGTCGGACAGCCGCGTTCTGGAAGTGAGGGAGAGGCTGTCCAGATCCCACGCGGGCCATGTCCAGTCCTTTTGGATACTGACAGAGTCCTTGACATCAAAAGGCGCGCGTTTCTGACCCTCCTGTCGCGTGTAGTTGACAGTATATTCATCCGTGGAGTTGGGCGTATAACCTGCCTTGACGTTCACGCGCCAGTCCTGCGAGTCAGACAGCAGACGCTTGCCCTTGCCCTGCGTGGGGGTTGCGACAAAGTTGGACGACAGGTCCGTCTGCTCCACGTCATTCATGGAAAAGCTGGCCTGTGCGTACCACTTGTCGTGTTTTGTCCCGACCATGCCAAAAATATTATAGCCACCATATCCGCCGTCATGGCCCAGCATGGTGCCGCCTCTGAGTTCCCCTTCAATAACCTTGTGCGGCTTGCGCGTTACCAGGTTGACCATCCCGCCCATTGCATCCGGGCCGTCAAGCACGGAGGCATAACCTTTGGCAACCTGAAGTTCGGCAATATCGGGTGTCAGAAAGCGCCCGTAATCAAGGCGGTTGTCGGCTGGCAGATAAATACGGATACCATCCACCAGCAGCGGCACCTGAAAACGGTTGAAGCCACGCACCATGAGCGTGGCTTCGTTACGTGGTCCTCCGGCATTGGCGGCGTTGACGCCGGGAATAAGGTTGGCGGCCTGATCAAGCGTTGTCTTGTTGAAAACATAGATGGATTCGGCTGAAAGGGAGTTACTCCCCACAAGCCCATGCTGGTGGGCGGTGCCATAGACGGTAATTTCACCCGGGCCATAAATGTTGGCGGTGTTGGGGTCGGCTTTTGTGCTGCTGTAGACGGATTTGCCCGGTGTCAGCGCATCATAGGCGCTGTCCTCACGCGCGGGGGCGGGGGCTGCCGTGCCAGACGGGCTCATGCTCCTTGTCACGGAGGTGTTTTGGGAGGCGGCCACAGTACGCATCGGGATGTTCGCTGTAGTTTTTACAGATGTGCTTAATGCCTTTTGCGGACTGGGAGTTACCGTTCCAGCCGCTGTGGCCGGGGTCTGGGCGTAGGTGGTTGTGGCGTAAAGCAGCGTGGAAAAGGCAGCAAATGGAATATGGGGTTTCATAACGTATCCATTCATGTCTATATATCATGGAATATATTTCTCTTGCGTTATAGGGAATGGACTCAAGTGATTACAAGTGCAAAACGAAAAACCTTTGCAACCGCTCTGGTAGCGGGTCTGTTTGTTGTTCTTGCTCCCCCCGCGCGCTCGGCGGATACGCCCCACGCGCATGCGCAGAACACATGCGAAGCCGGAAAAACCGTTCTGCCCGCCGAGTTGCAGGGCTGGACCTCCCCCACCACAGGAACCGCCCTTGCGAATACAACCGACCTGAATGCGGTGGTCCTGACACCGGGAAAAGCCTTTCGCGCCGCATTGCACCACACCGGGGATGTCACATACGCACTGCGTCCGAACGAACCGGGCGGAAAAGTCAGTTGGGGGGGCATGGTGGCGTTTGACGCCCCGGCAGCGGGGACATACCGCGTCATGCTCGGAGTGCGCGCATGGCTGGATGTGGTGCATGACGGCAAGGCTCTGGACTCCGTTCACCACCAGCATGGCCCGGCCTGTAGCGGCATCGGTAAAATGGTGGACTTCTCCCTTCCCGCAGGACGTTCGGTCATCCAGTTGAGCGGAAGCGGAAAGCCCGAAGCCGAAATTATGGTGATCTCCATTCCATGATGCAGCGGTGGCGGCGGTGGGTCCGAGCGCTGGCCCTGTGTTGCGCTGGCGTAAGTCTGCTTGGTTCGGGCGGAACTTTTTCGGAGCAGGACGCTCGTGTGCAGCTTGGACGCCGCCTCTTTTACGACGCGGACCTGTCAGCCGATGGCAGCATGTCGTGCGCGACATGCCACGAGCAGCGCCATGCCTTCGCGGATGGAAACGCAACACATCCAGGCGTGACGGAGGAGGCCGGGATCAGGAACGTGCCCTCATTGGGCAATGTCGGGTCTTTTACAACCCTGACGTGGATCGACCAGCATATTTCCCGTCTGGAAACACAGTTTTTTGTCCCGGTCATGGGGCATACCCCGGTCGAGATGGGCATGCCTGACCGGGCCACACTGGTAGGGCGTATTGCGGACGATACCTGTTACCGCAAACTTTTTGCGCGGGGCTTTGCGCGCGAGGGCGGGCGGATTACCCCGCAAACCATTGCACAAGCCGTGGCCGCGTTTGAGCGGCAACTGGTCTCGCGCAACAGCCGGTGGGACCAGCAGCAGCGGGGCGAGATAAAGCTGAACAGTCAGGAACAGCGCGGGCAGAAACTGTTTTTCGGGCAGGGCGCCTGTTCTACCTGCCATGCGGGCCTGCTGTTCACAGACCAGAAATTTCATGCATTTGGGACGGATACAAAAACCCTGATCAGAACTCCCTCCTTGCGGAATGTTGCCGTTACCGCACCATATTGGCACAACGGGTCGGCACCAACCCTGCATGACGCGCTGGTGGCGCACACGGGTCTGTCTCCCCTTCCCCCTGAAGACGAAGCTGCGGTCGAGGCTTTTCTGGCCACGTTGACGGACAGGACTTTCCTTTCCAACCCCGCACTGGGCCTGCCACCTGAAAAATGCCCGCTGTAGCGGGGGGAAGGTAAAAGTTTTGGTGAAGCTTTTTCCATAAAGCTTCAGAGACTGGCGCTCTTGAGGAACGTCGCCTTTGTGGAAAAAGGCGACACCCGAAAACTTTTATCTGTTTACGGGATATTTTGGGGTCCTCTCCCAAGTGTTTAGTTCAGGGTCATCAGGCTGGCGTTCCCCCCTGCTGCGGTGGTGTTGATGCTGCGGGACTGCTCCTCCAGCACGGCTTCGATCGAGGGCAGGCCATTCTGGGTGATATAGGCCGACACAACAGGCCCGCTGCCAGCAGCCAGCAGGGCGCGCGTGGCGCGGAATGCCGCGTTGTCCGCATCGCTCAGCAAAATGCTGCATGTGAGCGACCTGGCGGAGGAAACAGGCCGTACAAACTGCCCGATAGATGCTGGCAGGGTTGCAATGGCAGCCAGAAGCGTGGCGTCCGCCAGAATGGCTGCGGTGTTTCCGCCCGCCAGAGTGAGGGAGATCTGGTCATAAAGCCCCGCTGTGGTCTGGGCCATGCACAGCACCGTGCCTCGTGCGCCCAGCCTGTACAGGTTCAGCTCTCCCACAGGGCCGGGCAGGGTGATCTGGGCATTGGTCAGCGGCTGGCTGGCAAGGACTTGGGCGCGCTGGGCGGCTTCGCCTTCGCCTTGTGTGCGGAGCCAGTCTGCCCATTC
Organism: Acetobacter fabarum; assembly: GCF_040702925.2. Classification (GTDB taxonomy): domain Bacteria; phylum Pseudomonadota; class Alphaproteobacteria; order Acetobacterales; family Acetobacteraceae; genus Acetobacter; species Acetobacter fabarum_B. The sequence continues at coordinate 23,067 of NZ_JBFCXX020000003.1, forward strand.
GGTCATGGCCTGTGGGGTCGTGCCGCGCGCAATCTGTGGCAGGGCGGGCACCTGCGCCAGCAGGCGGCGCAGAATAAGCGGCCCCCCCGCTTTTGGCCCCGTGCCAGACAGGCCACGCCCGCCAAAGGGCTGCACGCCGACAACCGCGCCAATGGTGTTGCGGTTGACGTACAGATTGCCCGCGTCCACCTGCTCCAGAACGCTCTGCACGGTGGAATCCAGTCGGGTATGCAGGCCAAAGGTCAGGCCGTAGCCGGTGGCGTTAATGTCTGCCAGCACAGAAGCAAGCTGGGCGCGTGGGTAGCGCAGCACATGCAGGACGGGGCCAAACACTTCCTGCCCGACCTCCCGAATGGACATGACCTCGATCAGTGTTGGCGGCACAAAGCTGCCATTGGCACAGTGGTCTGGCACGGGCAGGGCGTGGACCGAGGCGTTTCTGCTGCGGAAGGCTTCAATATGCGCGGTAATGCCGGCAGCGGCCTCGGGGGTAATGACCGGCCCCACGTCGGTTGCCAGAAGGCTGGGGTCACCTAGCCGCAGTTCCTGCATGGCGCCGCGCAACATGGCCAGAATGTGGTCCGCGCAGTCGTCCTGCACGCACAGGATACGCAGGGCGGAACAGCGCTGGCCTGCACTGTCAAACGCCGAGGCCAGCACATCTGCCACAACCTGCTCCGCCAGTGCGGACGAATCTACGATCATGGCGTTCTGTCCGCCGGTTTCGGCCACAAATGGCACGGGCTGGCCGGTGGCTGTGCGCCGGTCGAGCAGTTGGCGGTTGATCAGTCGGGCCACAGCGGTGGAGCCGGTGAACATGACCCCCATGATCCGGGCATCGCCTACAAGGGCTGCCCCCATATCGCCCTCGCCGGGCAGGAGTTGCAGGGCAGGGGCGGGTATGCCTGCTTCGTGCAGAAGGGCAACCGCCACGGCTGCAATCAGGGGTGTTTCTTCCGCCGGTTTGGCAATGACGGCGTTGCCGGCGGCAAGGGCTGCGGCAATCTGGCCAATAAAAATGGCAAGCGGGAAGTTCCACGGGCTAATGCAGGCCACAACGCCAAGGGGGATATGGGTCGTGTTATTAAAATCACGCTGGATGGCGGTGGCGTAGTAACGCAGGAAGTCTACCGCCTCGCGGATTTCGGCCACAGCGTTGGGGAGTGATTTGCCTGCTTCACGGCAGATCAGGGCCATAAGGGCTGGGTGGCGGTCTTCCAGCAGGCTGGCGGCTTTGAGCAGGCATTCCGCCCGTGCGGCGGGGGGCTGGGCTGCCCAGTCCGCAAAGCCTTTTTGTGCGGTGTCCACGGCCTGTTTTACGGTGTCCGGCGTGGCGTAGGTAACATGGCCCACCAGATCCCGCCGGTCGGCGGGGTTGGTGACCGGGTGTGGGGTGCCTCCGGGTGTTGCTCCGGGCACAATGGGGGCGGCCTGCCACTGCCGGGGAGCGGCTGCAATGCCTGCTGCCAGTGCCTCAAGTGCGCGGTCATCAGCCAGATCAATTCCTGCGGAGTTCTGGCGTTCTGGCGCGAACAGATTGAGCGGTTTGCGGATTTCGGAATGAGGGGCCCCAAACGGCGTGTAGCGCTGGGCCGATGTGACGGGGTTTTCAATCAGGGAGGAAACGGCAATGGCGCTATCCCCGATCTGGTTGACAAAGGAGGAGTTTGCCCCGTTTTCCAGCAGGCGGCGGACCAGATAGGCCAGTAGTGTCTCATGCGTGCCAACTGGTGCGTAAATGCGTGCGGGGCGGTTGAGTTTGTCTGCCCCGACAACCTGGTGGTAGAGGGGTTCGCCCATGCCGTGCAGGCATTGGAACTCGTAAGACCCGATCTCGTATTTTTGCCCTGCCAGAGTGTAAATGGTGGCAAGGGTGCGGGCATTGTGGGTGGCAAACTGGGGGAAAATCACATCCCGCGCGTTCAGCAGTTTGCGCGCGCAGGCAATGTAGCTGATGTCTGTATGGCATTTGCGGGTGTACACAGGGTAGTCTGCCATGCCCTCGACCTGTGCTTTTTTAATTTCGCTGTCCCAGTAAGCGCCTTTAACAAGGCGCACCATAATCCGCCGGTTTGTGCGCTTTGCCAGATCAATAATGTAATCCAGCACAAAGGGGGCGCGCTTGCCGTAGGCCTGCACCACAAAGCCAATGCCGTTCCAGCCTTCCAGCCCCGGTGTGGCGCATAGGGCTTCCAGCAGGTCGAGCGAAATATCAAGCCGCTCGCTTTCTTCGGCATCAATGTTGATGCCAATGTCATACTGGCGGGCGAGCAGGGTCAGTTCCTGCACAACAGGCAGGAGTTCCCCCATGACCCGCGCATGCTGGGCGCGGGCATAGCGGGGGTGCAGGGCGGAAAGTTTGATGGAAATACCGGGGCGTTCGTATACATTGCTCCCTTTGGCGCTACGGCCGATAACGTTAATGGCGTTAATGTAGTCCTGCCGGTAACGCTGGGCATCTGCTGCGGTGTAGGCGGCTTCTCCGAGCATGTCGTAGGAATAGGCGAAGCCGATTTCTTCAAGTTTTGCGCTGTTCCTGCGTGCCTGCTCAATGGTCTGGCCCAGCACGAACTGTTCGCCCATCATGCGCATGGCCGCATCCACGGCTTTACGAATAACGGGGCGCGTGCTCCGTTCCACAAAACCCATGAGCGCGCCAGAGAGTGTTCTGTCATTATGCTCGGCCACCACACGGCCTGTCAGGGCCAGCCCCCATGCGGCAGCATTGGCAAAGAGTGGTTTGCCGCGCCCTACGTGAGAGAGCCAGTCGCTCTCACCAATCTTGTCCTGAATAAGGGCATCGCGCGTTGCCATGTCGGGAATACGCAGCAGGGCTTCGGCCAGACACATCAGCGCCACGCCCTCGGCGGAGGAAAGGGCAAATTCCTGCACCAGTGTTTCCACCAGTCCGGGGTTGCGTTGGCTGCGCAGGGTTTCGGCCAGTCTGGTGGCCAGTGCGGCCACGGCGTTGTCCTCTGGCGCGCTCAGCGTTGCAGCGGGGGCCAGCGTCTCCATGCATGTCTGCTCGGGGCGGCGGATGGCCTGTGTAATTGCTTTGCGCAGCGGCGTGCGGGAGGAAAAATCGGGGGCAAATGTGTTGGTAGAGGACATGGCGTTGTTCATCCGAATCAACCGCCAAACCGGGCCTCTGCGGGGGCGCAGGTTGGTTTTGGCTTCACAATGATTTTTTCGCTCTGACACGATAATATATGATTTGCAACATCATATATTATTCAATCAGGCATGATACATCGGCCGCATAAACAAGTGTTTGTAAAATATGGATTTTTATAAGCTGAAAACGCTCAGCCCGGACTGTGTCCGGCCTGCCTGCGACGGAAGACATCCACCGAGATTCTGGCGGCTTCCAGAATATGGATGCGCGTCAGCCGGGCACACAAATCCGCATCCCGGTCACGGCAGGCGTCCAGAATAGCCTTGTGCTCGTCATGGGTAATGGTTGTGCGGCCCTCAATAATCAGGTGGCCGCGTATGTAACGGTCCAGTCTGGTATTCAGGTCCTCTATCATTTCCAGCAGGCGCGGGCGGGGGGCCGCGGCATAGATGGCATTATGGAACGCACGGTTAAGAACACCTGAGCGGATCATGCCCTGCGCGCCTTCCACTCCGGCTACAAAGGCTTCGTAGGCGTCTTCCACGCGGGCAAAGTCAACACGGCTCATGTTGCGCACGCCTTCGGCTGCGGCCTGTTCTTCCAGCACTGCGCGAATCTGGGAGTATTCCAGAATATCGGCTTCATCCAGACCAATAACCAGCGCGCCCTTGTTGGGGGTAAACGCGACCAGTCCTTCGGCCTCAAGGTGTTTGAGCGCTTCACGCACGGGGATAATGCTGACCCCGAACCCGGCGGCCAGTTCAGACTGTGGCAGGGCGCGGCCCGCTGGTAGCTGGTCTTCCAGTATGGCCTTGCGCAAAGCCGTGCAGATGCTCTCTGACGCGGTGCCATGCGGTGCAATTTCAACACTTTTGAAAAGGCTGGCAGGCAGCATGTCGGTATAAGCTCCCGCTTAACTTTGTTACGCACTCGTTAAGGTTGTTATAGGCATGGATGCCCGAACTGTTCAATCGGCCAGTCGCCCGACTGACCGATTGCAGCCTGTACCGGGCAGATGGACCGGGGGTGGAGTGTTATATCACCTGATCGTGATGCCCCCCTGATCGGGCGGGAAAACACTCTCGCCAGCTTGGTGCGGAGCGTCTGGTGGAAGGCGGATTTCCCTGTCAGGGCACGGTTTGGTCATGAAGGCGGGCTGAGTTGGGTAAAAGCGGCATAGGGCCAGCAAAATTACAGAAGACAAAGATAATATCGTAATGTTTCAAGACCCTTATTTTATGTCCGGTGGGTTATCGTACCATTTATGGCCTGTTTGCATAGGCGCGCAGGGTCCAGCGGCATGGTGGCGCGGCAGGGCGCCGTTTCTGTTATGACAGGCATGGTGCTGCTCCACATGGACAGGACTGTGGGCTGCCATGTTTTTTGTGCGCGCGGGGGCTGCTTGATCTTTGCGGGGGTTACGGGGCAGTTTGGCGCATATTCCGTTTGGGAGATTCTGAATGAAACTGTTTGCCGTGCGTGCCTTGTCGGCGCTAGCCCTTACCACGTCCGTGCTGGCATCCGTGCCAGTACTTGCTCATGCAGAGGATAAGACCCTCACCATGCCGGTCATTCGCGGGGGGGATAAGTCTCTCCTCTCAACCGTGGACCCATCGGGTTATGTGGCCTCCATTGACCCGAAGGAAAACGCAGGTCTGCTGAACTACTGCGTCCAGAACGAATACGTGCCGGATTATGACGACGCCTTCCGCACGCTGCTTGAATACAACAAGAAGACCAATGCCGTGTCCGATGGTGCGGATGGCAACATGTTCTATGCGATCGGCTCCGCGGGCCAGATTCGCCTGAACGACCATACCTACACCGTGGCAATGGCAACCCTGCCGCTGCGCCAGAAGACCTGCAAGGCCGTTCTCGAACGTGCCAAGGCTGCTCTGTAATAACAGGGTCAGGTCCTTGTTCCGTGCCAACCGGAATGAAGGTGTGGAATAAAAACGGCATAACAAAAAAGGCTGGTCACTGCTGTGGCCAGCCTTTTTTTATGCCTGCCCGGTCACTTTATGTGCCTGTAGGGGTGTGCATGTCTTTCCTCTGACGGCGTGATATGGTCAAAGACCATCTGGTTCGGGTGCAAAATAAGAACGTAAATGAAAGGACCAGTCCGAGTGGAAGAAAATATTCCCTGCACGACGGAGACAGGTGTCTCTGATCGCTACCTTGATCAAGTGCAGCGTGCGCAACGCGATCCGGAGGCCTTCTGGCTGTCGCAGGCGCGCAGACTGGTCTGGCATAAAGCGCCTTCTCACGCCTCCCGTTCCGACTTTAACGGCGATGTGCGCGTAGACTGGTACGGTGATGGCCAGCTTAACGTGGCCGAAAACTGCCTTGACCGCCACGTGCTGACCCAGCCCGACAAGGCCGCCCTGATCTGGGAAGGGCAGGATGACGGGCAGAAACTGGTCCTGACCTACCGTGAACTGCATGCGCAGGTCTGCCGCCTTGCCAATACGTTGCGCAGGCTGGGCGTTGGCAAGGGGGACCGTGTTGCCATTCACCTGCCCATGGTGGCCGAGGGCGTGGTGTCCATGCTGGCCTGCGCGCGGATTGGTGCGATCCATGTTGTGCTGTTTGGCGGTTTTTCGGCCGAAGGGCTGGCCGAGCGGCTTATGGACAGCGGCGCTGCTGTGGTGATTACCGCAGACGTGGCCCGGCGTGGGGCCAAGTCCATTCCCAGCAAGGTGACCATGGACGAGGCCCTGCTGGCCTGCGGTGCGGCCTGTACCGTGCGCCATGTGCTGGTGGTGCCTGTTACGGGTACGGAAGTGCCCATGCAGCCCGGCCGGGACCTGTCCTACACTGCGGAAGTGGCGATGGAGATTCCGGATTGCCCGCCCGAGGTCATGGATGCGTGTGACCCGCTGTTTCTTATGTACACTTCGGGCAGCACGGGGCGGCCCAAGGGGGTTGTGCATGGCACGGGGGGGTATCTGGTCTGGGCGTCCTATACGCATGAGGTGGTTTTTGCCGCCCAGCCGAACGACGTCTTCTGGTGCACGGCAGATACAAGCTGGATTACCGGGCATACCTATGTTGTTTACGGCCCGCTGTGTAACGGCGCGACAATCCTGATTTATGAGGGCCTGCCCTCATGGCCGCAGCCGGGCCAGTGGTGGGATGTGATCGACCGCAACAATGTGAGTGTCTTTTACACATCTCCTACCGTGGTGCGGGCTGTCATGCGCGAGGATGCGGATGTGGTGCGCAGCCGCTCCCTGTCCAGCCTGCGCGTGTTGGGCACGGTGGGCGAACCGATCAGCCCCGAGGCATGGCAATGGTTCCATGATGAGGTCGGCAAGGCATGCTGCCCCGTGGTGGACACATGGTGGCAGACCGAAACCGGGGGGGTCATGCTGACCTCCAGTGCCGGGCAGGTGCCGGGTCGGCCGGGGGCCGCAGGCCTGCCGTTGCCGGGTGTAAACGCCGTACTGGTGGATGCACAGACCCAGACGGAGGTTGAGGGGGCGGGGGATGGCCTTTTGTGCATGGCCCGCTCATGGCCCGGTCAGGCCATGACCCTGTGGGGGGACCATGAGCGTTTCCGCCAGACCTATTTTACCACCTGTCCGGGGCGCTACTTTTCGGGCGATGGCGCGCGGCGTGAGGCAGATGGATATTTCTGGATCACGGGCCGCGTGGATGATGTGGTGAATGTCTCTGGCCACCGGATTGGCACGGCGGAAATTGAAGATGCCGTGGCAACCGATGCCGAGGTGGTGGAAAGTGCCGCCGTTGGCGTGCCCCATGACCTGAAGGGGCAGGGGCTGGTGGTGTTTGTTGTGCCCCGTACTGAAGGGACGCTGGACCCCGCCGCCGTGCGCCGCGCCATTGCCGATGGGGTTGGCCGTTATGCGGTGCCGGAGCAGATTTACGTTGTGCGGGACCTGCCCAAAACCCGCTCTGGCAAAATTGTCCGTCGCCTGCTGCGCAAGATCGCTTCGCACGACCTGAGCAATCTGGGCGACCTTTCCACCCTGTCCGATCCGGATATTGTGGAAGAGATTATTGCCCAGGTTGCCGGGCAGGCAGGCTAGATCGTTCGGTCCGTGGCGTGTGAGGGGGTGTCCTTACGCGCCACGGGTTTGCTCTGGCTTATCCTCGATTAGTGCAAAACGTGGCACGCCCTGAACTGTCTGGAGCCACATGTCCAGCGGACGTACCCAGTAGGTTCCCTGTGACTCGCACCGGTAAGTGACCAGCCATTCCTCCGTCTCGCTGTGGCGGCCTACGCATAGAAGCGTGTACAATCCTCCCTTATAATGGCGGTAGAGGCCGGGCTTTGGGTGCCGGGGCTGTTCTGGCGTGGTATTTTGGCTTGTCTGCTCGGGCATGCTTGGGCTCTACTCCACAAAGGGGCTACTCTGGTCTGGTAAAACAAGGAATGTGCGCTTGAGGCATCGTGTAGGGTTGTATTGTGTGTTGGCAGGGTTGTCTGCCCTGCCGTGCGGTGTTTTTGGCGCAGCACAGGTGCTGGGCGCAAAGCCTGCCCGGCAGGGCGCATTCACCCATGGCAAAACCGATCCCGTGGCCCTGACTGACCAGCGCGGCAGTGCGCTGGACAGTGCCGCGCGTGAGCTGAACGCGGATGACCTTGCCGCCGCCGCCCGGCATAATGACAAACCGCTCGTGCTTGTGGGGTCAGCCCCCCTGTCTGCCAACGGTGCGAATATGGCGCTGTTTGTGCAGGTGCAGGCAGCCAGCCTGTGCGGGTCCGCCGGATGCTCGACAGATGTGTATGTCAAGCGCAACGGGGCATGGACCAAGGTGCTGGATTCCGTAAGCGGGCCTATTGAACTGCTGCCCACAACGCATGGGGGCCTGCGCGATATTCTGGTCGATGGCTCGGACCGCTGGGTGTGGAAGAACAACACTTACGTGGATACGCTGGTGGCGCAGGACGTGCCGGGACTGAAGGCTTCGGTGGAGGAGCATCAGGCGCATATGGACCAGCAGTCCGCAGACCGCCTGTAACCCTATGGCGCAAGATGAAGGCAGCATCCGGCTGACCGTAATCAAGACAGGGGTCACAATCGGGCTTACGGCCCTTCTGGTTTTTCTGCTGCGCTGGGTGTTGAGTGTTCTGCCCCGGTTTGATGCCATGACCGGCGGACACACCGGGGGGGATATTCTGCGTTTTCTGGCTTCCAACGGTCAGGCGCAGGCCCAGCAGACCGTTGCGGTTGTCATGATCGTGCTGTGTTTTGTGCTTGCCGTACTGCTGGTGCATGGCGCTGAACGCCTGCTCCACCACAGGCGGACCAGACGCTAGACATGTGACGACATGGGCTGGGCGTTATAGCCAGCCCGGCTTGTGCACGCTTAGGTTATGGTGGTGGGGAGGGGGGATACGCCTTTGTCGGCTGCCTCCTGTGACCAGAAGAATGTCAGTTCGTGCTTGTTATGCGCCAGATGGGCGAGTGCTCCGCCGGGTATGGCTTCAAAGGCAGCCACGGTTTCATGGTCTGTTTCACCCTGAAACTTGACTGTCAGCACAATGTTTTTGGTCTGCCCCGAATCAATCCATGCTCGGGTCAGGCGGAGCAGGCGCTGAGGATAGGCAATAATGTCAGAAAAAACCCAGTCCGTGGCGGGGAGCTGCTTTGGGTCCAGCCCAAATGCGCTGGCCTGCTGGAAGCTTACGCCCGGCATGGCCTCAACCGATGGAGCAAGGGGCGCGCGGTCAAATGCGGTTACCTGTGCGCCAAGGCTTGCCAGTGCCCATGTCCACCCACCCGGTGTGGCGCCCAGATCATAACACCGCTCCCCCGCAGTGGGCCAGCGGCCCAGCCGGGTGCAGGCCTCCCAGAGTTTAAGGTAGGCGCGGGAAGGTGGGTCTGTCCGGTTTTCCACAAACTCGGGTGCGCCATTGACAAACGGACTGGTTTTTGTGGCCGAAAACAGCAAGGAGGAGGTGTCCAGCAAGGTCCATGCCCCAAGTGGGCTGGTCGGTGCGGGGGTGGGGAAAACCAGAGGTGCGGCTTTGACCGGGGGCAGTTTTTGCACAATCAGCCCGGAGCGGCGGAAGTTGTCCACCGCATACAGGCTCCAGTTGCGCTGGATGGCGCGCAGCGTGTCTGACGCATTGCGGATGGAGGTAATGCTGGCGCGTTGCGGGTCAGTCCATATATCCAGCGCCCAGGGGGAGTAGAGTGCCTTGTGGGTGGAAAGGGCAAGCATGCCATGCCATGCCGCAACCTCCACTCCACGGAGCAGCAGGTCCTCTTGCAAAACGTGTTTAAGCCCGTCCGCTGCCAGCCATGCGCCCTGTATGGAGGTACTCATGACCGGCGGACCCAGCCTGCGGCAAGCACCAGCCAGGAAAGAATGAGAATGCTGCCGCCAATAGGGGCAATATGGCTGCCATGGTGGCCGGTAAAAGCCGTATTGTACACACCGGCACAGAACAGGAGCGTGCCCACCAGTACCCCGCTGCCCCCTGCGATGAAGATGCGGTTGGTGCGTTCAGCCAGCCCAAGCCCCAGAACCAGCAGGGCAATGCCCTGCCACATCTGCATATCCATGGCGCTACGCGCCATGACCCGCCCCCCTTCGGCAAAATGCGCATCGGGCAGGTGTGCGGTCAAAGCGCCCATAATAGTCCCTGTGGCAACAAGGAGTGCACCACAGATCCGCCATAGACGTGTCATGAAAGGTCCGGTCAACATCATTAAAGCTGTATAGGCGCGTCTGTGACAAACGGGAATAGGACGGCATGGTCTGTTCCCGATTTTAGTCTTTGCAATACCGGGTAAGGTGGTGCGATTTGTACGAATACAGGAATAAAGGTCAGCATCAGGAGCCCGGGGTATGAGCATACGGATTGATAAAATTGTAACCCGTGGCGGAGATGGCGGGCAGACATCGCTCGGTGACGGGTCACGCGTTGCCAAGGACGAAGTCCGTATAGAAGTTCTGGGTGCGCTGGATGAGATCAATGCCATGGTCGGTCTGGTGCAGGCGCACATTCCGGCAGATGGCAGCGCTGCCCGGCAGCTGACAGAGGTGCAGAATCTGCTGTTTGATATGGGAGCCGATATCTGCCTGCCTGAAGACGGCCCCATGGCCGCACGCGCCCGTCGTGTGGAGGAGGCTGCCCTGCTGGTGCTTGAGCGCAGGATAGAGGAACTAAGGGTCCGCCAGTCTCCTCTTGACGGGTTTGTACTGCCCGGTGGTTCCGTGCCAGCGGCAATGGCGCACATGACCCGCACACAGATCCGCAGGGCCGAACGCCGCATGGTGGCTCTGGCGCGGGTAGAAAAGGTGAATCCGGTTTTGCTGAAAATACTGAACAGATTATCCGATTACTTTTTTGTGCTGGCCCGTCACTTCAACCATGACGGACAGACGGATATTGTGTGGCAACCCGTGCCAGAAGGCGAAAAATAGCGCCCCGCTGTACAACCTCTTGGAAAAAGAGGGGGGATATGTTATGGAGGACCACAGCAGACATTGCCTGCGTGGCAGTGTGCAAAATACCCTGCTGCCGGTGCTGCGGCCATATCTCTGTTTTTATTATACCGTCCGGCTATGACCATAGATGCTTTGCATCTGTCCTGTACGGGCGCCATAAAAACACAATTGGTTTTCTGGCAGCTTTTAATACAGTCCATAATATATCTGAAACGTGACATCTGAATTCATGAATACATCATCTTTTCTCTCTGCCCCCGTAGTCGACAGGGATCATGAGGAAGGGCTTGAAGAAGCGTCCATGCGCAATGCGCTTGAGCGTATTGGACATTCCGCCCGCCCCCGTTCCCCCGCTGTTCCGCAACCCCGTCCTGCTGTCGAGAATGCCAACAACAAGCGCCGCCGCTTCGTGCGCGATGGTGAGGTGCAGGTGGAAAAACATTCCCTTGCGCGCACAACGCCGCGTACGGTTGCCGCACCACGGATTGCAGGCACTTCCCGCGCTGTGCATTTTAATGAAGAAGACAACAGCGAACTTTCCCGCCTGCGCCGCCAGTTGGCGGAAGAAAAGCTGCGGGCGGAAGAAAATGACCGCCAGTTGGCGGACATGCAGGCTGTCCAGCGTGGGCTGACGACACGCATCGGCCATGCTGATGCCCTGATTGCCGAACAGAAAAACAAACTGGCCGAACGGGAAGCCGAACTGGCTCTTGCCGGGCGCGAAATTCGCGCCGGTCGCCGCCAGATAGAAGAGCAGGAGGCCGAAATAGCCGCCCTGCGTCGGCAACTGGACGCCAAACCGCGTGGCCGCCCCCGCAAGGAACCTGAGCAGGTTGACGCTGAGGAGAATGGGGAAGAGCCCCAGCCCGTCAAGTGGTGGAAGGATTAATCCCTGACCTTGCGTCAGAGGGTTTTCTGGTATGAAAAATAATACGGCCACCCCTACTCTGGCCCTTCTGGTTCTGGACGTGGCTCTGGGGGTGGCGTGTGTTGTGCTTCCCCCTGTTGTCATGGGGTTTGTCGGCCTGCTGCGTGATGTGTTTGGCGTGCTGGTGCTACCATTCAGCTTCCTGTTCGGGCTGGCGGGCTGGTCGTCTGATCTGTCCTCCCTTTCCAGTGTGCATGACGGTCTGGTGCCGCAGGCCACAAGCCACCCGCTTTATGCGGTTATGGCTGCCGTGGCGCTGGGTGTGGGGGGCGTGTGCTCCGTTCTGGCGTGCAATACACCACAGGGGGCCAGAGTTGAACGGGCTGCGGCCCCTATACTCACGGGCCTTGCAATACTCATGGTGGGGTTTGACCCCGGCCTGATTGTTCTGCCTGCTTTTATTTTACAAATACTGTGCTTTTGGTATCCAACACTGTCTTTTTCTTCACGGGGGTAATAAAGCCCTTATTGCGTGCGGGGGCAGTGTTTATGCCTGTGTGGGCCACAGGCCCGTGCCGGAATGGACCGGAGGCATGGGTTGTCATGCCCCCGGTCCTGTAACGGATTATGCCTGGGCGGGGGGTAAAACCTTGCCGGGGTTCATAAGGTCCTGCGGGTCCAGTGCGGCTTTGATCCGGCGCATGGTGTGCAGTTCCGCACCTCCACGCCAGGATGGCATCATGTAGGTTTTAAGCTGGCCGACCCCATGTTCGGCCGAAAAAGACCCGCCCAGTTTGCGCACGATTTCAGCCACCGTATCCATCATGGCGTGGTCCTGCGCCAGAAATGCTGCGGGGTCCGCACCTTCGGGCTGCACCAGATTAAAGTGGATGTTGCCGTCGCCAATATGGCCAAAGGGCGCAACCCGAATGCCCGGAATAAGAGCTTCGCAGGCTTTGGTGGCCGCTTCAATAAACTCCGGTATGGCCGCCAGTGGCACGGAGACATCGTTCTTGACCGATGCCCCTGCGCGTTTTTGTGCCTCGGCATGCTCTTCGCGGATCATCCACAGGCTCTGGCGCTGGCTTTCGCTTTCGGCCAGAACGGCGTCAGTTACCAGCCCGTTTTCCAGCGCGCTTCCCAGCACATCTTCCATCAGGCTGCGCAGGCTGTCATCAGCGCGGGGGCTGGCCAGTTCCACCAGCACATAGGCCGGAGCCGGGGCTTCCAGTGGCAGGGCGGCACCATCAATCAGCGTATTGACCAGCGCCATGGACGTGCCGGACATGAACTCGAACGCATGAATGGCGGAAGGGTCCTGCTTGCGGAAGGCCGCAAACAGGTTGAGTGCACCCTGCGGGTTTTCCACTGCGCAGAGTGCCGTCTCGCGCGAGCGTGGGGCGGGCTGAAGCTGGATGACCGCCTGCGTAATAATGCCCAGCGTGCCTTCCGAACCAACCAGAAGCTGGCGCAGCGCATACCCTGTGTTGTCCTTGCGGAGCTTGCGCATCAGGTTGAGCACACTGCCATCGGGCAGCACGGCCTGTAGCCCCAGAGCCAGTTCGCGTGCATTGCCGTAGCGCACCGTATTGTTGCCGCCTGCATTGGTGGCCAGAATCCCGCCAATATCAGCCGATCCTTCGGACGAGATGGAAAGCGGGAGCAATAGCCCCTGAGCGCTTGCCGCATCCTGCGCCGCTTTAAGGGTGACCCCTGCATCCACGGTCATGGTCAGGTCCGCATGGTCAATCGTGTGGATCTGGTTCATGCGGGTGGTGGAAATGACAACAGCCTGCCCGCTCGAATCCGGGGTGGCTCCCCCTACCATGCTGGTATTGCCTCCCTGAGGCACCATGGGCACGTTGTGTGCGTGGCACAGGGCCACGGCTTTGGCACAGTCCTCGGTATTGGCCGGGCGTAGCACTGCGGCACAATGGCCGTGGTAGAGGGCGCGCCAGTCCACACAGAACGGTTCTGTATCCGCAGGGTTGGTCAGAACACCCGAAGGGCCAAGGATCTGCACCAGCGCATCATGTAAGGACGGGGGGAGGGGCGTTTGTGGCATGGCTCTGGTTTTCCCTGCAAAAGCATAAAAAGACAAAATTGAACGCGCGGGCGGGTGACCCGTCAGTAAAGATAATGGGTGTTGTCGGCCATAGTATGGGCCGGCGGCGGGGGCGCAGGCCACAGGGCATGCACGGCCTGCGACCCCGCAACCCCCACCAGCATGCCAACCAGCAGGCCAATGGCAATGGTCAGCGGCTTCTGGACACGTTTGGCGGCCTGAAGTGTCGCCAGATGGGTCTGGAGTTCCGCCCGGGATTTCTGGGTCAGATAAAGTTCGGATTTGAGTGTTTCGTTCTGGGAGTGGGCAACACGCAGGTTGCGGTCCAGCCGGGTAATGCTGTCGGCCATTTCGCGCAGCTGTACGCGGTACTGGTCCGGCATATCCGTTGTTCTGGGCTTGCTGGCCGATGCCCGCGTGCCAGTCTGGCGGGTTGTGCTTTTGACCTTGGATGGATTGACCGCAATGGTCTGGAACAGGTTTTTGAGCGCTCCCCCGGTTGTGCTGTTCTTGCGGGCACGGTTGCGCAGGGCCTGCAGGGCCGTGTCCGACTGGCCGGGGTGGTCTTCAAGCACCAGCGCCAGAATGTCCGACAGGATTTTGAGTTCCTTGGGATCAATCTCGGTCATGGTGCCATGTCTTCTGTTCCGTCCTGCGGGCGGGGGGCTGCCGCGCGGTTCAGGCGGTCCTGTATGGCACGGCCCAGACCGTGCTGGGGTATGGGCTGCACGGCAATGCGACGTAACCCAAGGGCCTGCCCTGCGTGGTCCAGTGTGCGCAGGCCGGTAAACAGCCTTGCCGCGGCTTCTTCCAGATTTCCAGTGGTACTCAGGTTCCATACCAGCGGGGCAAGGGTGGGGCGGGTGGTGCCAAACGCCAGCAGGGCCTCGTCCGGCTGGGCCTGCAAGGCGTTCAGCCGCACAGGCAGGTGTGGCGCGTAATGCGAGACCATGCGACCGGGGGAATGTGGTGCTACATCACTTGCGGTTTGCGGCAGGCTTATGTGCGGGCAGATGGCGACAAGCTCTTCCAACGTTATGCCACCGGGGCGCAGCAGGGTGGGGGTGTTCGGGTCTGTCAGGTCCACCACGGTACTTTCCACCCCCACGGTGCAGGGGCCACTGTCCAGCACGGCGTCTATCCGGCCGTCCAGTTCCTCCAGCACATGGGCTGCGTCCACGGGGCTGATGCGGCCAGAGCGGTTGGCGGAAGGAGCGGCTATGGGGCGGTCCGCCTGTTCCAGCAGTGCGAGGGCTGTGGCGTTGGCGGGTACGCGCACTGCAAGGCTGGCAAGGCCATCTGCCGCCAGATCGCTAATGCTTGCCCCCGGCGCGCGGGGCAGAATGAGCGTAAGTGGCCCCGGCCAGAACGCCTGCGCCAGCCTGTGGGCCATGGCATTGGGCACCACCTGCGTAAATGCCGCCTGTGCATTGGCAAAATGGCTGATCAGCGGGTTAAAGCGCGGGCGGTTCTTGGCCTCAAAAATCCGCGCGACAGCCTGTGGCTGGCTGGCGTCTGCCCCAAGGCCATAAACCGTTTCCGTGCCAAAGGCCACAAGCCCACCAGCCCGCAGAATGCTGGCAGCAGTGGCAATGCCGCTTTGGGTGGCATCCAGACGTCTGGTCATGGTGTTCTCATGGCAACAGGGCGCAATCCGTAGGCCGATCAGTGAGGCTACAATGTTTTGGCAACAGGAGACCCCTGCGTAAAGGGGCTACGGTTGGCCTGCCCTGTTTATAGCGTTCCGGTACAGACAAAGGGAGGGTTTTTCCAGCCTGTTTTGCCATAAACAAGGGGGGAGCCATCCAGCAGCGTAATCTGGCCACCCGCGGCTTCCACAATGGCCTGCGGGGCGGCTGTGTCCCACTCCATGGTGGGGCCGAGGCGGGGGTACAGATCAACCAGTCCTTCCGCTACGCGGGCAAACTTTACGGCCGATCCGATATTGCCCAGATGTGCAATTTTTTTGCCATTCAGGTATTCGGCCAGACGGGTATCATCCGCATGATGGCGGGATGCCAGAACGCTCAGTCCTTCAGCAGGAGCCGTGCGGACATGAATAACCTGTAGCCCGTTTTTGTCCAGCCGGTGCGCACCCAGACCCACCCCCCCCGTATAAAGCTGGTGGTAGGCTGGCAGGGCCATGGCCCCCAGTGCGGCGTGGCCATTGCGGACAAGGCCGATATTGACGGTAAAATCGTCCCGTCCGGCGGCAAACTCACGTGTGCCGTCCAGCGGGTCCACCAGCCAGTAGGCCGGGGTGGCATAGGCTTGCAGACCTGCGGCAACTTCTTCTTCCGCAATAACGGGAATATCGGGTGTGGCTGCGCGCAGTCCACGCAGAATATGGGCTTCTGCCGCGTGGTCCGCCTCCGTTACGGGGGAGGAGTCGGTTTTGGTCACGGTCTCAAAACCCCGCGCGCGAATGGTGCGGATGATTTCGGCGGCTTCATTGGCCAGTCTGGCGGCAAGGGCCAGCAGGTCTGTATCTGCAAGGGTGCTCATGGGCGTAGCATACGCCAGCTTGGGGCCGCCGTCATGCCCTGTGGTGTGGTGTTGGTGTTTATCGTGCAATCGGGGCGTGGGGGTGGCTCTGGCTATTGCCAAGACAGGGTGGGGGACTTAGGCAGAATAGATGTGGTTTTCAGGGAGATTGGTCAAATCATGCTACAGATTGCATTTTCCACTCAGGTAGAGCCCACGGTCGGGGCGCTGGCCATTCTGGTGCCCGAAGGGGATGCGTACCCAACTGTTTTTCAGACATTTGACGCCGCAACGCAGGGCGCTCTCAGCCGTGCGGCCAAGGCAGAGGGGTTCAAGGGCAAGGACGGTACAAGCTGTGTTGTGCTGGCGCCATCTGACAGTTTTGAACGCATTGTGCTGGTCGGCATTGGCAAGGCTGGTGATGTGGACGCATGGGTGGCGGAAAAGGCAGGCGGGCTTGCGGCCTCCCTGCTGGCGCGTGCGCCAGAAGCGGCTGTGGCTGTAGGCGATTTTTCTGGCGCGCTGGCCGCCCATGTGGCCTTGGGCGCCGTGCTGGGCGCCTACCATTTTGGCCTCTACCAGACCAAAAAAGAAGACGACAAAAAACACGTGCTGGCCGAACTGTCCGTGCTGGGCGCGCATGTGGGTGCTGCAGAGGACCTCTGGCCGTCCCTGCAGGCCGTCGCTCGCGGCGTTGTGCTGACGCGTGATCTGGTGAGCGAACCGGCCAATGTGCTCAATCCGGTCGAGTTTGCCGAGCGCGCCACAACCCTGCGTGCGCATGGGCTGGAGGTAGAGGTGCTTGACGTTGCCGCCATGACCGAACTGGGCTTTGGTGCCCTGCTGGGTGTGGCGCAGGGGAGCGCCAATGAGCCGCGTACGGTGGTCATGCGCTGGAATGGCGGCAAGGAAGGGGATGCTCCCGTAGCCTTTATTGGCAAGGGCGTGACCTTTGACTCGGGTGGTATTTCCATCAAGCCCGCCGCCGGTATGGAAGATATGAAGTGGGACATGGCCGGTGCCGCAACGGTAACCGGGCTTATGGCTTCGCTTGCGCTGCGCAAGGCCCCGGTCAATGCTGTGGGTGTTGTGGGGCTGGTGGAAAACATGGTGTCCGGCACGGCCCAGCGTCCGGGGGATGTGGTGCGCAGCGCCTCTGGCCAGACAATTGAGGTGCTCAATACCGATGCCGAGGGCCGTCTGGTTCTGGCTGATGTGCTGTGGTACGCGCGGGACCGGTTTGCTCCGCGCCTTATGGTGGACCTTGCAACCCTGACCGGGGCGATCATTGTGGGCCTTGGCCACGAATATGCGGGCCTGTTCTCCAATGATGATGATCTGGCCGTGGGGCTGGCCGATGCCGGGGCCTTTACGGGCGAAAAGCTGTGGCGCATGCCTTTGGGCAAGGAATACGATGCGCTGCTGAAGTCCGATATTGCGGATATGCAGAACATTAGCGGTGGCCGGGCTGGTGGTTCCATTACCGCGGCACAGTTCCTCAAGCGCTTTGTGGGCGAAACCCCCTGGGCGCATCTGGATATTGCCGGGGTCGCCTGGGCCAGCAAGGCCAAAAACGGCCAGCCCAAAGGGGCAACGGGCTTTGGTGTACGCCTGCTTGACCGCTTTGTGCGTAACGGGTTTGAGCAGGGCTGAGCATACTCTGCTTCCGTCTGCCCGATTATACGGGCAGGCGGGTTTTTAGCGCGCGCGCTTCCAGCCCTTATCTTCCTGCCGCCAGTATGCCAGATCATGTCCCGCGTTGTGGGCCTGTGCCCAGCGTGCGCGGGCGGCGGTAACGGCGCTTTCGTCATGCCCGTCAAACAGGTCGAATATCCGCTCAAAGCGGGCGGGGTCCGCGCAGTGCCGGTTTTGCGTTAAAAACAGAAAACGCGCCTCGTTCGGGCAGTCATCCCCAGTGCTCAGCCATATGGGTTGCAGGTCGGGGCAGGCTATGCCCGCACTGCCATGGGGCAGCCAGCGCGGGGTGGCAATCTGCCAGAGTGTTTTGTCCAGTTCATCCAGCGCGGGTTTGTCCGTGCACCACACAACCGCTTTGTGTCCACTGTCCAGCGTGCGGGTCAACAGCATGGGCAAGGCTTCTGTCAGGCTGGTGCGGGTCAGGTGGTAAAAGCCGATCTGGGTCATATATCCACTATAACAGTCTTGCCGTGGGGCGGAACAGAGCATGGTCCTGCCCTGTTTTATGCTGCCTGATGGCCCGAGGATACAAGGAGAAACCCGTAATGGTCCAAACCATAACCCTGCCAGATGGCACAACTCTGCCCGCATTGGGGGCTGGAACATGGAATATGGGCGACACCCCCGCCCGCCGGGAGGAGGAAATAGCAAGTCTGCGTTACGCGGTGGAGCAGGGCATACAGGTTGTGGATACGGCGGAAATGTATGGCAATGGCCGGTCGGAAAAACTGGTGGGGGAGGCCATAGCTCCTTTGCGTGAACAGGTTTTTCTGGTCAGCAAGGTGCTGCCGGGCAATGCTTCAGCCCAAGGGGTTGCGCAAAGCTGCCGCCGTTCGCTCACACATCTGGGCACAGACAGGCTGGACCTTTACCTTCTGCACTGGCGCGGCAGCGTGCCACTGGCCGAAACCGTAGAGGCCTTCCGCACCCTCCAGCGCGAAGGGTTGATCCGCTACTGGGGCGTTTCCAATTTTGATACCGACGATATGCGCGACCTTGAAGGCTGCTCCCGGCCGGGGGAGTGCGTGGCCAATCAGGTGCTGTACAGTCTGGAACACCGGGGTGTGGAGTATGACCTGCTACAGGCGGACAGGCAGCGCAGGGTTGTCACCATGGCTTATTCTCCCATAGGGCAGGGGGGTGCGCTGCTGGCTCATCCTGCGCTGGCGCGGGTGGCGGCGCGGCATACCACATCGCTTGGTGCGGCAACGCCTGCGCAGGTTGCACTGGCCTGGGTGCTGCGCCAGCCCAATGTGCTCGCCATTCCCAAGGCAGGCAGCCCCGCGCATATGCGGTTGAATGTGGCCGCGGCGGAACTCAGGCTGGAGCCGCAGGATCTGGCGGAACTGGATGCCGCCTTTGCGCCCCCTGCCAGCAAGGAGCCGCTGGCCATGATCTGATGGTCATGCCCGGTCCTGTGCTGCACGGCCTGATTGCGGGTCTAGTGGAACCCGCCATCCTCTGACAAAGGGCGCAGGCCGACATGTATGGTCAGCGTTTGCGGGCGGGTATTGCGCATGATGGCCAGAGCGGCCTCGCTCCCCGGTCTGGCGGCGGCAATGGCGCGGATCATGGCGCGGGCGGTATCCACATGCTCCCCGTTGAGCATGGTAATAACATCGCCTTTGCGGAGCCCGCCATGTGCTGCGGGGCTGTTGCGGTCCACCTCGGTAACCTTGGCGCCATTATGGGTCAGAACATCATCCAGCGTTGCACCCAGCCAGCCGCGGTCTATGTGCCCGGTCTGGCGCAGGGTCTCCACAATGGGAATGACAATTTCGGACGGAATGGAAAACCCGAGCCCCACAGACCCTCCGGTAGGGGAAACAATGGCGGTATTGAGTGCGACAACCTGCCCGGCAAGGTTAAAGGTCGGGCCGCCGGAATTGCCGGGGTTTATGGGCGCATCAAGCTGCAAAAAGTCATCAAACGGGCTACTTCCTATATCGCGCCCGCGGGCGGAGACTATGCCCGCCGTTACGGAGGACCCCAGACCAAACGGGTTGCCCGCCGCCATAATCCAGTCCCCTACCTGTACCTGTCGGCTATCCCCCCATTCCACATAGGGCAGGGCCTCGGGGCTGGTAATCTTGATAACGGCAATATCCGTCAGCGGGTCCATGCCCACCAGTGTTGCGGTAAACTCCTTGCCACTGACGAGTGAGACGGTAATGGTGTCCGCATCTTCCACCACATGGCCGTTGGTTACGATAAAACCGCTGGGGTCGATCAAAAAGCCGGACCCGGCCTCCAGCAGTTCATCCCCATGATGGCGCATGCGTTCACGGTAACGCCGCTCCAGTGGCGTGCCTTTGACGGAGGAAGGTAGCTTGTGGTGGCTGTCTGCGGCAGAATCATCTCGCGTGACGGCAATATTGACCACCGCGGGCACAACCTTGCGCACAAGTGGGGCAAAGCTGACCGGGCCGGAGGTTACAAGGGGTGTGGCGGGCGCAAAAGATGGCAGCGTGCCAGCCCACGCGTCTCCAGCACACAGTGGGGGTGTGCAGCACAGGTAGACCACGGCCATACAGGGCAGGCCTTGCAACAGTCTGTTCATGAGGTGCGGTGCCTTGGAGCCAAGCATATGAACTTTAGGCCATGTTTGGCGCAGTTGCGCAACCATGCTGCCGGGCCGAAGCCTGTTTTCCTGTTTTTTTTCACGGTGTGGGGTGCAAAGGCGGGTTGAACACGCCTTTCCTCCGGTTGCGGCATACTCATGGGAGAGCGGGTCGGGGATGTGGCATGGTATTTGCGGCTTGGGTCTGAATGATGCCACCACACAGTCCTGCCCACTCCTCTATTTTGGCGCTGCTGGAAACAGAAGGGTCACACCTGCCGCGCGGGGTGTTCCAGAAGGTGGCGTTCGAGCGCGGGCAACTGCTGACGCACCCGGATGATGCGGATTATATTGTTATTATCAAAACAGGATGCATGCGTGCGTTCTGGCTGGCGTTTGATCGGGAGTTGAGTCTTGCCTATCTGCGGCCGGGCGACATGTTCAGCACCCATACACGGTTGCACATGCAGGCGAGTGAACCCACCAGACTTTTTATTGCCCGACGGACAGCCGTGGAGCAGGTGCTGGCGGTCCATCCTGCATTCCAGCAGGCTCTTGTTCATGGTCTGGCAAAAGTGCTGGGCCAGACCATGACCTTGCTGGAAGATCTTGCCTTCCACCATGCCAGAGGGCGGATTGCCCGCTATGTTGTCCGCAGCGCGGCGCAGGCCGGTATTGCATTGCAACCGGGTCAGGTGGTGCCGCTTGCATTGGGTATGGAGGAAATGGCGGCGCTACTGGGTACAACCCGGCAGACTGTTTCCACCGAATTCAATGCCATGATCCGCGAGGGCGCATTTGCGCGCGAACGCCGGGGTTATCTGCGGTTGAGAGATGTCTCCCTGCTTGAAAACTGGGCCAGTGGAGATGGTATAAGGAACACCTGAAAGCGTTTTATGTCGGGCATCTGACAGACAGCGCCTGCGTGGTGTTTCACACTTCCCTTTCCGGTCTGGCAGATATTGGGGGAGAGATATGGCCGAAGAGTTTGATCGTTACGTGAGTTTCAGGAATGTGGAGTGGGAAAGCAGGACCGCCGAGGTGTTTGGCCTGCTGCAGACACATTTTGAGACAGGGAGCAGCCCGTTCTGGGATTACTTTCTCAAACAGCGCAGCATAGCCCATGCGCAGGGGCTGGACGATCTGCGGGTTTTGCATAATTTCCTGCCGACCCTGAAGGATATTCTGGAAGACCTGCAGGATGCACATACGCTGCACAAGCTCGAAGAGCTTGAGGACAGGTGCATGTAAGCCTTGCTGCCTCGTGCTGTTCTGGAAATTTTACTTCAGCTTGGGCGCGGGCGTGGTTTTGCCGGGGCAAGGGCCGGGTTTTCGGGCCAGTCGTGGCGCGGGTAGCGGCCGCGCATGTCCCGCCGCATATCCGCCCATCCGCCTTGCCAGAACCCGCCAAGGTCCGCCGTAATGGCCTGTGGCCGCCCGGCGGGGGAAAGCAGAGCCAGCCGCAGGGGTACCCGCCCGCCTGCCAGCAGAGGCGTTTGTTCCGTGCCATAAAAAACCTGCGCACGGGCCGAGGCCACGGGTACGGGCTGGGTGTAATCCACCTCTGCCCGTCCACCGGGGAAGGAGAGGTGGGTTGGCAGTTCCCGCTCCAGCCACTGGGACTGGGTGTATGTCAGCAGGTTGCGCAGCAGGGTGTGTACATCCAGTTCCTTCATGGCGGCAACGGAGTTGCGGCCCTCCATATAGGGGGCCAGCCAGTCCGCCACAGTCTGCGCCAGAGCCGGGGAGGAAAAATCGGGCCAGACCGGTTCTTCCTCCTGCGTGCTGCCAGCGGAGTCAGGGGGGGTGTGCACGGTCCGGGCCAGAGCAACACGGGCCTGCAACTGCCTGACGGTTTCTGTCCAGTTCAGGGCGTTTTCCATGTTGTCGCGCACATGGACCAGCAGAAGGGCTGCGGCTTCCTCCGGCTTGACCTTTTCGGTTCTGTCCTTGAGCACAAGGCAGCCAATGCGCGTGCGCCTGCGGGCCAGAATATTGCCAGATACGGGGTCGAGCGTGGTTTCAACCTGTTCCTGCGTACGGGCCAGCAGGGTGGAGGGCAGGTCGTTCAGGTCCAGCGGTGCTGCCAGCCGTATTTCGGCTGCGGTACGCAGGTGCAGCCCGGCCACGGCCAGCAGGCGGTGGGGGCTTAGCCCGTCATCACGCCGGAGGCGCGCATTGCTGCCATTGGCCAGCCGGTAGCTGCCCGGTTCGCCCCGGCACAGGGCAATCCGGTCAGGGAACCCGGCTGCCAGCAGGGCGGCGGGGTTGCCCTGTGCGGGCAGGTGCTGGGGCACATTCAACCGGGAGCGGAACCGCTTTGCCGCCAGCCTTATGCGGCTCAGGGCGGCGCGGTCTGCATCGGGGTGGTCCTCGCCAGCAATCAGGTCCAGCCTTAACCCGATATCGGCAGGAGGTGTTATGGGGGGCTTGCCGTGCGCTGCGTGGCGTGGGCGCAAGGGGTCACGCTCTTCAAGCAAAGCGGCAAGGTCGGCTGCCATGGCGGCCTCCTCCCCCGTGCGTGCCGCTAAAAGCATGGCGGCAAGGCGCGGATGTGTACCAAGCTGGGCCATGCGCTTGCCAAGCAGGGTAATATGCCCCGCCTGATCCAGCGCTCCCAGCTGTTCCAGCAACTCCCGCGCGGCGGCAACCGCGCTGCCGGGGGGCTGGTCAGGCAGGGGTAACGGTTCATTTGTTCCAACCGTATCAGCCCACAGGGCTGTGGCCAGAACATAATCTGCCAGATCAGCTTCCAGAATTTCGGGGCGGTCATGCTGGGGCATGGCGCGCTGTGTGCTGGCGCTCCATAGGCAGTAGGCCGTGCCCGGCGCCTCGCGCCCCGCGCGACCTGCCCGCTGGCGTGCCGCCGCTCTGGAAATACGCAGTGTATCCAGACGGGAAAGCCCAGCCCCGGCATCAAACCGCGGCGCGCGGCGGTAACCGCAATCCACCACCACACGGACACCCGGTACGGTCAGCGATGTTTCCGCAATGGATGTGGCCAGAATAACGCGGCGTTCCCCGTTATCAGCCGAGCGCAGCACACGGGCCTGTTCTGCGGGGTGCAACTCCCCATGCAGGGGCAGGACAGTCGCACTTATGCCGTCCAGCAACTGGGCCGTGCGCCGGATTTCCCCCGTGCCGGGCAAAAAGGCCAGAATATCCCCTGTGGTTTCCGCCAGTGCTTGCCGTATGCCCGCAGCCGTGGCGGGAGCTATGTCGCGCAGGGTGGGAATGTCCTTTTTGGTGTGATGGACTTCCAGCGCGAACATGCGACCTTCGCTGGTGAGCACGGGGGCGTTCATCAGGCTGGCCAGCCGTTCGGTTTCGGCGGTGGCGGACATGGCAACAAGCCGCAGGTCGGGCCGCAGGGTCCGTTGCAGGTCCAGACAGAACGCAAGGGCAAGATCCGCTTCTAAGGAACGTTCATGCACCTCGTCCAGAATAACGCAGGCGACATCCTCCAGCATGGGGTCTCCCAGCAGGCGGCGCAGGAACAGTCCTTCGGTCAGCACCTCAATACGGGTGCGGGCAGAAACGGCGCTGTCAATGCGGGTGCGGTAGCCTACAAACCCGCCTGCCTCCTCCCCCATAAGGCTGGCAATGCGCAGGGCGGCTGCGCGGGCGGCCAGCCTGCGGGGTTCGAGCATGATAATCCGTCCGCTCTCGCTCCGCCACGCGCTGGCTGCCAGCACGGGGGGAATGGAGGTGGTTTTGCCTGCCCCCGGAGGTGCTACCACAATGGCGCTGGCCGGGCGCTCGGCTGTGGGTTCTGCTGCCAGAACCGCGCGGAGCTGGGGGAGAATCTCCTTGACCGGCAGTCCGTTTGCAATGTCATCAGGGTCGGGAAAAAGGGTCTGGGGCATCGTGCCGCCTTTTATGTTGCTCTGGCGGGCTGGCTGCACGGTTGCTCACATCCCCCATGACCTCTGCGGTGCATGGGGGCAGGCCAGATGCCGGTGGAGCCGGAGTTAGCGTGTTTTTTTGCTGGCGGGCAGGGTTAAAAAACCCGCTTTGGGGGAAAGGGCTTTAGCCGGAGCCGGAGTGTCTTCCACGCCTGCGGGGAAGATGACGCTGGGTTCACTCTCCTGTGGCGCTGCCGGTGCCGGTGTGGGCGCTGGCATGGTGGGGACCGCCGCGCTGGATGAGGTGCCTGTGCTGGCGGTGTCCACACCCGCATTTGCGGAGGTGGCCCCCGTGGATGGCAGTTCGGTCAGGCTTCTGGTGTCAGACATCGTGCCTGCCGCAGGGGAGGGTACGGCAGGAGAGAGCGCCTCAGGGGAAGGAGCCGCAGGGGGCGTGGCATCGGGCGCGCCAGTCAGGGGCTGGGTCTGGATGGCGTTGTTCATGGGGGTGCCCCCCGCATCCACCAGCCATTTGTTCAGGGAATGCCGGATCTGGTACTCGAATTCGACATTGATGGTCTGCATCATGTCTTTTGTAATTTCGTACAGGTTGGCCGGGCTTTCCACAGTCTGCGAAGGATCGGGGTGGAGGGTCTGGGTCGCCTGTGCGGAGGCGGTGGCCACGCGCCTGCCTTCGGGGTTGAGGATGTCCAGATGAATATCCATCTGCCCGTCCAGCGTGCCGCCGGGCTGATGCAGGATAAATGCACGGTCAATCACAAAATGGGCGGTGCTGGTGGCTGTCGCATTACCCGTTGCGATCAGCCGGTCTGCCGCCATCTGCCGTAGCGTGTGGTCGGGCGGAGAGGGGGATTTGTAACCGATATCCCCCGGCTCGGGGTTAGCTACAGAATTGTCCACCACATCCAGCGTGGCCACGTTCAGGTGAATCTGGCCCAGATAATCATAGCTCAGCGGTGCAAACCGGGTTGGCTGGGGCTGGTCCGCACACCCGGCAAGTGCTGCTGGCAGAACAAAAGCGGCAACCAGATGGGAAAGGCGCATACGGGGGAACGGCATCATGCACAACCTCTTGAACAGCCGACTGAAATAAGCCAACGCGGGCCCCGGCATGGGGCTGCGTCAACCGTGTGTTACGGGCAGGGCGCTCAGCTTGTAGCGGAGGCGATGTCCCTGCGTGGAAAATGAAAATCCTTGTTACAGAACTCGCAGGTCATAACGATGGTGTCATTGTTCACGCACATGTGGTCCAGATCATCTTCGGGGAAGTGCTGGAGCACCTCTACCAGCCGTGCGCGCGAGCAGCGGCAGCCAAACGCCAGAGCGCGGGACTGGCTGACACGCAGATCTTCCTCATGGAACAGGCGGTGCAGAAGCTGGGGGGCGGGCAGGGTGTCATCGAGCAGTTCGCCCACGCTGAGCGTGGTTGCCAGAATGGTCGCTGTCTCCCATGCTGTGTCGTCATGGGTTGTGCCGTCAGGCGTGGTCAGTTCGGCTTCGGCCGTGCCACCTTCCCCCGCAATGCGTTCAAGCACGAGCGCGCCAGAGCGCCAGCCCGCATCGGTCATTTTGCACGCCAGCATGATCCAGCAGGCATGCTGCTCGCTGGTGGCAAAGTAATGGGTGGCCATGGCGGACAGGTCATCCCCCGCAATTTCCACAATACCCTGATGGCGCTCCATGTCCGCCCCCTGGTCAACAGTCAGGGCAAGGTAGCCATTCCCCAGCAGTTCCCTGTCCGTGGGGGTGGGGTTCCGGGCCAGCAGGGCGTTCAGTGCGTCTTCATCCGGGCGGGCATAAAAGCGCAGGGCGCCATCATGCGTGCAGTCTGCCACCATCATGGAAACCGGGCCATCGCCCTTGATCTGGAGGGAGAATGACCCCTGAAACTTAAGGGCGGAGGCCAGTGCCGCCACCAGAGCCAGCGCCTTGCCTGCTAAGGCGGTAACCTGATCGGGGTTGTCATGGCGGGTCAGCATGGCGTCGGCCAGCACGCCAAGGCGGATCAGCCGCCCACGGACAGGACGGCCTGCCAGATAGAAGGGCGTTACACCGCCCGGAACCACCAGACCGGGCACATCGGGGCGGTCACGGTCGAGAAAAGCCGGTTTTTCCATAAAAACGTTCTATCCTGCCAACATAAACATCAAGGTCCCGCCTCTTCCTGCCACAGGGTGGGGCCTGCGGCAGGGAGCATAAGGGTGGCTCAGACCTGAGCGGAAATATCCAGTTCGAGTTTTTCAAGCTGCTGTTCAAGCGTGCGGGCCGCATCGGCGGGCAGGCCCAGCGTGTCGGCCAGAGCGCGCAGAATGCCCTTGCGGCAGGCGTCGTGCTCCATGTCCAGATCACCCGCGCGGCCACATCCGGCCAGACAGTCCAGATACGACGCGCGCAAAGGGGCCAGCTTATCCGCAGTAAAGGGAAGGGTGGCCAGAATGGAGTCCAGTGCCGGTTCAACCCAGCCGGGAACGGAGGGTGTTTCTTCCGTTGTTGTGGGGGTTACGGGTTTTTCCGTATCGCACATATGCTTATTCCTTGCCAAAGGAGGTCCAGTTCGCCCCCCCCATTGTCCATGCCAGAATGCCCTTCTGGGCGTGCAGGCGGTTTTCGGCTTCGTCAAACACAACGGAATGAGGGCCTTCAAACACATCCTGCGTGACTTCCTCCCCAATATGGGCAGGCAGGCAGTGCATGAACAGGGCGTCGGGGGCTGCCAGCGCCATCAATTTTGCATCCACACGGTAAGGTTCGAGCCGCGTCATGCGGGAAGCCGCTTCCTCGTGCGAGTCGGACATGCTGACCCACGTGTCTGTTACAATGCAGTCCGCCTTTTCCACCGCAGCGCGGGGGTCTTCCATCCATTCCACATCGCCGCCTTCCTGTCGGGCCCAGTCCAGTACGGCCTGTGGGGGCTTCATTTTGGCGGGTGTTGCCGCACGAAGCTTGAAGCCAAAGCGCACAGCCCCTTCGATCAGGGAGACCAGAACGTTGTTGCCGTCTCCCGTCCAGGCAAACGTGCGGCCACGCACGGGGCCGCGATGTTCCTCAAACGTCATGATGTCGGCCAGAATCTGCACTGGGTGGGAGTGCGGGGTCAGCCCGTTAATGACCGGGCTTGTGCTCCAGCGTGCCAGTTCGTGCAGGTTTGTGGTGGTGCCCGTCCGCAGCACAATGGCATCCACAAAGCGGGAGAGCACACGGGCTGTATCGGCCAGTGTTTCCCCCCGCCCGATCTGCATGTCCTGCGGGCTGAGCACAACGGCATCCCCCCCAAGCTGGCGCATGCCCACTTCAAAGGATACGCGGGTACGGGTGGAGGGCTTGGAGAGGATAAGCCCAAGCTGCCGCCCCGCCAGAGGCTGGCGGGGGTGGAGCGGAAAGCGGCGGTTCTGCTGCATCCGCTTCATGCTGCTGGCAACGTCCAGAATCTGGCGCAGGGTTGCCCCGTCCAGATCCCTGAGGTCGAGGAAGTGGCGGAGCCCCGTCTGCACCGGCGTAATGGAGGAGGTGGAAAGAGCCGCGCTCATGGGGTTGTCTCCAGAACTGTCTTGTTTTTGTGATCAGGATGGGCGCGCAGCGTTGTGACGGCCTGCACCAGCATGGCTACAGCCTTGCGGCAGTCTTCTTCCGTTACGGTCAGCGGCGGTACAAGGCGCAGGACGTTGTCCCCCGCTGTAACGCACAGGAGCCCTGCATTCTGGGCAGCGGCCTGAACATCGCCCACTGCGGGCACGCAGCGCAGGCCGATCAGCAGGCCAAGGCCACGGCGCTGTTCAAACACGTCGGGCGCATCGGCCACCAGACTGTCCAGCAGTTCGTCCAGCAGGGCGGCGCGGGCGCAGACCTGATCCATAAAGCCGGGGGCGAGCAGCACGTCCAGCACCGCGTTGGCGGCAGCACAGGCCAGCGGGTTGCCGCCAAAGGTGGTGCCGTGCGTGCCTGCGGTCATGGCTTTGGCCACAGTCTCGGTCGCCAGAATGGCCCCGATGGGAAACCCCCCGCCAAGCCCCTTGGCCGTGCTCATGACATCGGGTGTAATACCTGCCCACTGGTGGGCAAACAGACGGCCTGTACGGCCAACACCGCTTTGCACCTCATCAAGGGCAAGCAGCACGCCTGTCTGGTCGCACAGGGCGCGCAGGGCGCGCAGATATTCCACGCTGGCGCGCTTGATGCCGCTTTCCCCCTGAATGGGCTCCAGCATTACCGCTGCGGTGCGCGGGGTAATGGCGGCCTTTACGGCTTCAAGGTCATTAAAGGGTACATGCACAAAGTCAGTAACCGGCGTGCCAAACCCTTCCAGATATTTCGGGTTGCCGGTGGCGGAAAGCATGGCCAGTGTCCGGCCATGGAATGCACCATCCATGCAGATGATCTGGGTCCGCTCGGGGTGGCCTGCCAGCATCTGGGCGCGGCGGGCCATCTTGACCATGCCTTCGTTGGCTTCCGCGCCGGAATTGCAGAAGAACACGCTATCGGCAAATGTGTTGGCCACAAGCCGTTCGGCCAGTTTTTCCGCCTGCGGAATGCGGAACAGGTTGGACACATGCATAACCCGCCCGGCCTGCTGGCTTATGGTTTCCACCAGATGCGGGTGCGCGTGACCAATGGAGCAGGTGGCAATGCCCGCCGCAAAGTCCAGGAATCGTCGCCCGTCCGATGCGTACAGCCAGGAGCCTTCGCCCCGCTCAAAGGCGAGGTCGGCACGCTTATAGGTCGGCATCAGGGGAGGAATCATGGAATCCGGTCTTTACGTTGGTGGTTATCAAACCTGAATGAGGGAATCTGGAACAGCGCAAAACAGAAAACGCCCGCTACCGTACAAGGGTGAAGCGGGTGGCCCGTTGCGCATGGCAGCATAATGCCGTGTTCATGTTGCGGGTGTCAAACTTCTGTATTGAATACTTTGCATATCAAGTATGCAGCATGGCAATTTAAGCGCGAGCGCGGAGTGGCGCAAAGGTGCGACATGGGCATACTATCTTCCGTAATGGACAAGACCGTGCCTCCTTCTTTTGCCTGCCCGCCTCCGCAGCGTTCCACTCTGCGGGAGGCCGCCTTGGCGCATCTGGCCCGGTTTGGCACGACCCGGCAGGGGCTGGAGCAGGTTCTGCTGCGCCGCGTTGCCCGCTGGGTACAAAAAGCCCAGAGGGCAGGGGACTGCGCGGAGAGCGTGGCAGAACACGCTGCCGGGCTGCACCCCGTTGTGAGCGCAGTGGTGGACGATATGGTGCGCCTTGGTGCGGTGGATGATGCGGTGTTTGCCCGTTCCCGCGTGCGCAGGCTTGTGCGCTCGGGGCGTTCGGCCCGTGCGGTGCAGGCGCATCTGGCCGCAAAAGGTGTGGCGCCACAGGTGCGCGATGAAGCGCTGGATATGGCCGTAGGCAGCCTGAGTGCAGCCGAGCAGGAGCTCTGTGCCGCACTGGTGCTGGCGCGCAAGCGCAGGCTTGGCCCCTTTGCCACCGAACCCGCCACGGAAGATGAGGACGATGCCACAGGCATGGCCCGGCGGAACAGGGCGCTGGGTGTGCTCGCCCGGGCGGGCTTTGCGCGCGATGTGGCCCAGCGTGTGCTGGAAATGCAGCACGAGGAAGCGGAGGAGTGGATGGACCGCCTGAGGGCCGAGTCGTGAAGGCGGGCTGGTCATGCCTTGCCCTGCTGCCGCTGCTGGCGGCCTGTGCTGGGGGCGGCAACTGGCATGGAGCCGTGCAGTGTGCGCCCTATGCGCGGGAACATTCGGACATCAACCTGCGCGGAGATGCCGCAGCATGGTGGTGGGAGGCGCGGGGGCAGTACGCGCGCGCCTCCAGCCCCAGAGCGGGGGATGTGCTTGTGTTCCGCTCCACCCGCAGGCTGCCTTCGGGCCATGTTTCGGTGGTCAGGGAGGTGCGGAGCAGCCGTCTGGTGCTGGTGGACCACGCCAACTGGGAGCCGGGTGAGGTCACACGCCACGCCCCGGTACAGGACGTGTCCCCCCGTAATGACTGGACACGTGTGCGCGTGTGGTGGTCCCCCACACATGCCTATGGCAAGACGGTTTACCCAACCTACGGATTTATAGAACCGTATGCCCCCGGAAATAGCTGAGCAGGGTGTTTGCGCGGGGTTAAAAAGGAAAAACTTGCATCACGGCGTGTTCGCCCTCATGTACAAGACCAATTACGGCAAGCAGACTGGCCGCATGTGCGCGCCATCGGGTTTAAGGAAGAGTGGAATGGGCAGCTTGAGCATCTGGCACTGGCTTATTGTTCTGGTGGTCGTGCTGGTGTTGTTTGGTGGTGGCGGCAAGATCAGCACCATCATGGGGGATATGGCCAAGGGCATAAAATCCTTCAAGAAACACATGGCCGATGACGAACCGATGGATGACGCCCCCCGTGCGGGCTCCGGCCATATTGCGCCTCCCCCTGCCGCTGCTACCGAGCGTACCGCCGCCCCGGCAGACAAGACCCCCCAGCCCTGACCAACGCCGAGGAAGGCCAGCAGTATCATGACGGATAACGCCACCACGGATTTTATCCGCGGCGCGCAGGATATTGTGCATGCGGGGCAGCGGCTGGATGCGCGCGGCTGGGTGCCCGCCACGGCAGGTAACATCAGTTGCAGGCTGCCCGACGGGCGCATCGCCATTACACGCTCTGGCTGCCACAAGGGTTTTTTAACCCTGAATGACGTGATTACCGTGGATCTGGCGGGCCAGCCCCACCAGCCGGATAACAGACCGAGTGCGGAAACACTTCTGCACTGTCAGGTTTACCGCCTGCTGCCCGATGTAGGGGCCGTGCTGCACGGTCATTCCGTTGCGTCCACCGTTCTGTCCATGACCGAACCTTCCCCAGCCCTTGTTGTGGAGGGGTACGAGGTTCAGAAAGTGTTTGAGGGGCAGGACACGCATGATGCGGCAGTGCGCATACCGCTTTTTGCCAATGATCAGGATATTGCCCGTCTGGCGCGTGAGGTAGAGCCGTTTTTTGCCGACATGCCCGCAGGCTACATTATTCGTGGCCATGGTGTGTATGTATGGGGCAGGGACATGGCCGCAGCCCTTGCCCGGCTGGAAGGGCTGGAGTTCCTGCTCGCCTGTGTTCTGGAAAGAAGGAAGCTGGGTATATGAGCAGCCTGAGTGTGTTTGAGGATACCGGCCCCGGCGTGCCCCTGTTGCAGACGCACGACGCAGCGGAAATTGCCGCGGCCCTTGCCCCGTTTGGCATCCGCTTTGAGCGGTGGGATGCCGTGCAGCCCCCGCCCAGGGATGCGGATGAAGCCACCGTGCTGGCAACCTACCGCCCCTGGCTGGACAGGCTGATGGGGGAAACCGGGGCAGGCTCGGCCGATGTGCTGCGCGTAAACGCCCAGACTCCCAATAAGGAAGCCCTGCGCAGCAGGTTTCTGGCTGAACATACGCATAGTGAGGATGAGGTAAGGTTTTTTGTGCATGGGGGCGGTCACTTCCTCATGCACATCAAGGACCGGGTGTATGACGTGGAATGTACGCAGGGAGACCTGATTTCCGTGCCGGAAGGGTATAAGCACTGGTTTGATGCAGGCCCGCAGCCCGATATGGTGACCCTGCGCATCTTTACCCATAAGGAAGGCTGGGTGGCCCAGTACACGGGGGCGGATATTGCCCTCCAGTTTCCCTCCTTTTCCAGCTAGGCAAGAGTTCAGGATCATGATTCAGAATACGGGCCTGAGCACGCCGCGCGTGGTGCTGCTGGATATTGAAGGCACCACCCTGCCTGTGGCTTTTGTGCACAAAGTCCTCTTTCCTTACGCGCGCAAACACCTGCCTGCGCTGCTTGCCCGGCACGATAACCCCGTGGTGGCGCAGGCACTGGCCCAGACGGCGGAACTGGCCCCCGGTGTGCCTGCCGCCGAACAGCTTGAACGCTGGATGGATACGGACGCCAAGGTCGCCCCCCTTAAAAGCCTGCAGGGATTATGCTGGGAACAGGGCTACCGCGAGGGCGAACTGGTGGCCGACCTCTACCCCGATGTTGTGCCGACCCTAAAGGCATGGAAAGCAGCCGGGCTGACACTGGCCGTGTATTCCTCCGGCTCTCAGGCCGCGCAGAAGCTGATTTACGGCTACACGGAGCAGGGTGACGTCACGCCCCTGTTCAGCGCGTTCTTTGATCTGGAAATGGGGGGCAAGAGAGAGAGCGCCAGCTACAGCGCCATTGTGCGCAAGGCTGGCTGGGCTCCGGCGGATGTGCTGTTCCTGTCCGATGTGGTGGCCGAGCTGGAAGCCGCCGAACAGGCCGGGTTGCAGGTCTGCCAGATTGCCCGCCCCGAGGACAGAACGGTACCCGGTGTCCGCCACCGTGTTGCGGCCTCCCTGCAGCAGGCCGCCAGCCTGTTTGGTCTGCCCGAAGGAGCGTAATGGGTCGATGACAATCAGCCTGCACACCAACTGGCGGAACATTCCCGCAGAAGCCTATGGCTGCGCTGCGGCGCTGGGTAATTTTGATGGTGTGCATCTTGGTCATGCCCATCTGCTCCGGTCCGTTTTTGCTGCACGGCCGGACCTGCCGCCTGCCGTTGTAACCTTTGAGCCGCATCCGCGCGAACTCTTCCGCCCGCAGGACCCGCCATTCCGGCTGACCCTGAGCACCGAGCGGCTGGCCGCGCTGCGCGCACTGGGTGTGCGTCACGTGTTCCAGATCGGGTTTGACAAGACCTTTTCCGAACTGGGTGCTGAGCAGTTTGTGGAAGATGTGCTGCACAACGCCCTGCGCCTGCACCATGTTGGCTGCGGCCCGGACTTTGCCTTCGGGCACCGCCGGAGGGGCAATGTGGCGTTTCTGGCTGAACGGACCCACCAGCTGGGCATGGGCTTTACTGCCGTGCAGGCGCTGGCTGATCAGGGCGGGCCTTTTTCCTCCACCCGTATCCGCCGCCTGTTGCAGGATGGTTATCCGGAGGAAGCCGCCAGGGAGCTTGGGCGACTGTGGTGTATTCGCGGCGTTGTCCAGCACGGGGACAAGCGCGGCAGGTTGCTGGGCTTCCCCACCGCCAATATTCCACTTGGCCGCCACCTTGAACCCGCGCGGGGTGTGTATGCGGTAACCATCCGCCTGCCAGATGGGAGAACACACCGTGGTGTGGCCAATATCGGCCGCCGCCCGACCATCAATGACGGGCAGGAAAGCAGGCTGGAAGCCC
Organism: Acetobacter fabarum; assembly: GCF_040702925.2. Taxonomy (GTDB): domain Bacteria; phylum Pseudomonadota; class Alphaproteobacteria; order Acetobacterales; family Acetobacteraceae; genus Acetobacter; species Acetobacter fabarum_B. The sequence continues at coordinate 56,316 of NZ_JBFCXX020000003.1, forward strand.
ATCTGTTTGACTTTGAGGGCGACCTGTACGGGCAGGAACTTTCGGTTTCGCTCCATGCCCTGCTGCGTGAGGAAAAACGCTTTGACGGGCTGGATGCCCTTAAAGCCCAGATCGCGCAGGATGCCACGCAGGCCCGGCTGGTGCTGGACGCGCAACCCACCCCAAGTTAGGCCCACTGGCATGGTCGGTGGCCATGTTGGGCGTGCAGCCCGGTTTGGCGCTTGACCCTGCGCTTTTCCTTTTTGATAAGACAGTAACGCCCAAGGTGGCGTGGGGGCCAAAAGCCCGCACGGCATGAACCCGAACCGAAGTGACCTCAGCCTCCCATGACCTCATCGAGCAGCGAACCCGACAAGACAACCCTGGCCGACCAGTATCGCAATACGGTGTTTCTGCCACGGACCTCTTTTCCCATGCGTGGCAACCTGCCCCAGCAGGAGCCTCAATGGCTTGAAAAGTGGCGCGAAAGCGGGCTGGATGAACGGCTGAAGCAGCAGGCGGAAGGCCGCCCGGTCTTTACCCTGCACGATGGTCCGCCCTACGCTAACGGGCACCTGCACATTGGTCATGCGCTTAACAAAATCAACAAGGATGTCATCAACCGTGCGCACCGCATGGCGGGTTACGCGGTGCGTTACGTGCCGGGCTGGGACTGCCACGGCCTGCCGATTGAATGGAAGGTGGAGGAAGAGTACCGCAAGGCCAAGCGGGACAAGGATTCCGTGCCTGTGCTGGAGTTTCGCGCCGAATGCCGCAACTATGCAGGCAACTGGCTGAACATCCAGATGGAGGAGTTCCAGCGTCTGGGTGTGCAGGCCGAATGGCGCAACCGTTATGCCACCATGGATTTTTCCTCCGAGGCGGCCATTGTGGAGGAAATCGGGCGTTTTCTGCTGAACGGCAAGCTGTACCGTGGCCTGCGCCCGGTCATGTGGAGCCCGGTGGAAAAAACCGCGCTGGCTGAAGCCGAAATCGAATATCACAACCACACTTCCACCACCATTCTGGTCGCGTTCCCCGTGGTCAGGGACCCCACGCCCGCCCATGCGCTGGCAGATGTGTCCGTGGTTATCTGGACCACAACGCCGTGGACCATTCCGGGTAACCGCGCTCTGGCTTACGGGCCGGAGATCACATACGTGGTCCTGCGTGTGGACGAAACGGGCGAGGGCGCTCTGCTCGAACCCGGTGCCCGTGTGCTGGTGGCCGAAGTCCTTGTGGAGTCCTTCTGCGCCCAAGCGCATGTGACGGCGCACCACATTCTCTATACCCTGCCCGGCAGTGCGCTGGCAGGTGCGGTATGCGCCCATCCGCTGCGTGGCGCAGGGTATGATTTTGACGTGCCCATGCTGGCTGGTGAATTTGTAACCACCGATGCGGGGACCGGCCTTGTCCATCAGGCTCCCGCACATGGTGAGGACGACTTCATGCTCTGCCGCGCCAATGGCGTGGATGTGCCTGAAACCGTGCAGGATGATGGCACATACGCACCATGGGTGCCCGGTTTTGCCGGTGTGCATGTGTTCAAGGCGGCAGATGTGGTCTGCTCCACGCTGGCAAGCGTGATGGAGCGGGCCAATGCGGCGGGCACGCCCCCCGCAGGGTTGGTCGGGCGCGGGCAGATCGTGCATTCCTACCCCCATTCGTGGCGTTCACGCGCACCGATTATCTATCGGGCCACGCCGCAATGGTTCATCCGCATGGACGGGGAAAACGCGCTGCGTGAAAACGCACTCAAAGCGCTGGAAAACGTAACCTTTGTGCCCGCACAGGCCCGCAACCGCCTGACCTCCATGATCCGCACCCGCCCGGACTGGTGCATCAGCCGCCAGCGCGCATGGGGTGTGCCCATTGCCGTGTTCGTGGAAAAACGCACAGGCGAGGTGCTGCGCGACCCAGCCGTTATGCAGCGCGTGGTGGATGCCTTCCGCTCCGATGGGGCAGATGCCTGGTACACCTCCGAGCCTGCCCGTTTTCTGGGTGAAGGCCGCAACCCCGATGAGTACGAACAGGTGTTCGACATCGTGGATGTCTGGTTTGAAAGTGGCTCGACCCACGCCTTTGTGCTGGGGCGTCCGGGGCTGAGCTTTCCCGCAGACCTGTATCTGGAAGGTTCGGACCAGCATCGTGGCTGGTTCCAGTCTTCCCTGCTCGAAAGTGTGGGCACGCGGGGTATCTCACCCTACAAGGCGCTGGTGACCAACGGTTTTGTTCTGGATGAGCAGGGCCGCAAGATGTCCAAGTCCCTCGGCAACGTGATTGCCCCGCAGGATGTGAATGACAGCATGGGCGCAGACGTCCTGCGCCTGTGGGTCATGAATTCCGACACCAATGACGACCTGCGGATTGGCAAGGAAATTCTTAAGCAGCAGGGCGAGCTGTACCGCCGCCTGCGCAACACACTGCGCTGGCTGCTGGGTGGGCTGGACGGGTTTACGGATGCAGAAGTGCTGCCCTATGCCGAACTGCCAGAGCTGGAACGCTGGGTTCTGCACCGTCTGAGCGAACTGGGCGGGCTGGTGGCCCGTGCGGTGGAAACGCATGAATGGGTTGGTGTTTACCCCGCCCTGCATGGCTTTTGCACAACGGACCTGTCGGCGTTCTATTTCGATATCCGCAAGGACGCGCTGTACTGCGATGCACCGTCTTCCTCCACGCGCCGTGCGGTGCGTACGGTGCTGGATGTGCTGCACCGCTGCCTGAGCACGTGGCTGGCCCCCGTGCTGGTCTTTACGGCGGAAGAAGCATGGACCGCCCGTTTTGGCGATCAGGCCAGCGTGCACGAGCAGGCCTTTCCCGACCTGCCGGTGGAATGGACCGACACGGCACTGGAGGAGCGCTGGGCGCGTATTCGCTCCGTGCGCCGGATTATCACGACCGAGATCGAGGGGGCACGCCGTGCGGGCACCATTGGCTCTTCGTTGCAGGCACAGGTTGAACTGACTTTTTCGGAAGAGGAAGCCAGCATTTTTGCCGGTGTCAACTGGAGCGAACTGGCCATTGTCTCCCACGTGGAGGTGGTGATCGACCCCACATCTTCCTCCGTTTATGTGGACGGGGATGAAGGGGGAACCCTGCATGGTGCGCCCGTGGTCCGGGTGGCGGAGGGCGAAAAATGCGCGCGCTGCTGGAAGGTCCTGCCAGAAACCGGGTCGAATCCGGCATATGCTGGTGTGTGCCCACGCTGTGCGGATGTTGTGGCCCAGAGCGGCTTTGTCTGCGCATCCGTGCAGGAGGGTGCATGAAAAAGCCGTTCATGCTCCGACCCGCAGGAATTGGCCTGCTTGTGCTGATGCTGGTTCTCTCTGCGGACCAGCTGAGCAAGTTCTGGATTTTATATGGGCTGGACTTGCCAGACCGTGGTTCTGTCAGGGTCTTGCCGTTCCTTAACTTTACCATGGTCTGGAACCACGCCGTAACATTTGGCATGTTTGGCGGGCTGGGTGGGGCCGGGCGGATTGTGTTTTCAGTGGTGGCAATGGTAGTAGCGTGTTGTCTGCTGGTGTGGATGGCCAGAACCTCCAGCTGGGTGACAGCAGCCTGCGTGGGTGCGGTGACCGGGGGCGCCATAGGCAACGTGATTGACCGTGTGCGTTACGGGGCCGTGGTGGATTTTTTGCATGCCCATGCATTCGGTTGGTCTTGGTATGTGTTCAATGTGGCTGACTCCGCTATAGTGTGCGCAGTATGCGTATTGCTGTTGCAGAATTTTCTGTCTGACGGACAGCAGACATCTTAGGCATTAGGCAGCCCGCGCCAGAGTGCGCGGTTTTCAGGATAAGTGGAAGGCAGATGATAGTGCGCCGTGTTTCGACCCTGATTTCTCCTGTGCTGCTGGTAGGCGGCTGCATGATGCTGACCGGCTGCTCCGGGCATGAGGCCGCTCAGGCCTTTGGTCTGGAACGCAGCATGCCAGATGAATATACGGTGACAACCCGCTCACCGCTGTCCATGCCCCCGTCTGAGGAGCTGGTTAAGCCCAGCAAGGGCGATGAACGCTCACGGGATGAGAGCGAACGCCTTCAGGCGCTCGAAACCCTCTCCCCCGATGTGGCTCTGCGCGGCACAAACGGGGACACCAGCGAAGGCCAGACCATTCTGGTCAACGAAGCCACCGCCGCGGCAGACGAACCCGATCAGGGCGAACTTGGTGCCGCAGGAACGGGTTTTGTGGAACAGCTGATGTTCTGGAAAGGTGGCAAGGCCGGAGGTGTTGTGAATGCGGATGAAGAAAACCGCAGGCTCAAAACCAACGCAGCCCTTGGCCTGCCCCCCACCAAGGGCGTTACGCCCACCCAACACCCCAAGAAGAAGTAAGGCACGGGTCTGACCATGTCAGACCAGCCAGAACAGGCTGCTATGCCGGGGGGTATGCCTGATCGCCCGCATGTGCGGCGGCTGCCGGAAGTTATTGTCAACCGCATTGCCGCGGGCGAGGTGATTGAACGCCCCGCCGCTGCCGTAAAAGAACTGATAGAAAATGCCATAGACGCCGGAGCACGGCGGCTGGACATCTCGCTCGATGGGGGCGGGGTGGAGCGCATGATTGTGACGGATGACGGGGTTGGCATGTCCCCCGATGATCTGTCTCTTGCAGTCGAGCGACACTGTACCTCCAAGCTGGGGGACGAAACGCTGGTGCATATCAACACCCTTGGTTTTCGGGGGGAGGCGCTGCCATCCATCGGGGCTGCGGCGCGGTTGAGCATTACCTCCCGCCCAAGGGGAGAAAGTGGTGCATGGCGTATTCGGGTCGAGGGGGGCAAAACCTACCCGCCAGAACCTGTTGCCGGGGCTTTTGGCACCAGCGTTGTGGTTGAAGACCTGTTCTTTGCCACGCCCGCCCGCCGCAAATTCCTGAAAAGTGCCCGTGTGGAAGGCCGTCATGTGGAAAGCGTGGTGCGCCGTCTGGCTCTGGCCGTGCCCCAGACCGCCTTCCGTTTTGTGCTTGATGGGCGTGAAGTGCTGGACCTGCCCGCTCAGGATATGGCTGCCCGCGCAGCCGCCCTGCTGGATGCCAGCGAGGCCGATGGGTTTTTGACCATAGATGGCGCGCGTGAGGGCATGACCCTGAGCGGCTTTATCTGCCCGCCATCGGTGCATCGGTCCACGGCCAACGGGCAGTTCATGCTGGTGAACGGTCGGCCTGTGGTGGACCCGGTGCTTAAAACCGCCGTGCGCGTGGCTTACCGCCGGGTGATAGAGCCCGGCCGCCACCCGGTTGTGGCTCTTATGCTCACTGTTCCGCCGGAGCAGGTGGATGTAAACGTACACCCCGCCAAAACCGAACTGCGCTTCGCGGATGAAGCCGCCGTGCGCTCACTGGTTATTGGCACGCTCCAGCGCGCGCTCGAACACGGGGCAGGGGTTGCGGGTGTGCGCCCGGTTCTGTCCTCCGCGCCACGGGCAAGCCGGATATGGTATCCGCCAGAACAGGGGCAGGCGGCCGCGCAGCCTGCTCCCGTTTACCCCGCCGCAGCGCAGGGCTCTGGCATGGCCGAACCACGCCTGATGTTTGGGGATGCCCCATCGGCCCGCACTCTGCCCACGGTATTTGCCACAAGTCAGACCGAGCCATGGCTGGAGGCCGCACAGGCTGGCCCTTCTGCAGAAACAGCAGGTGGGGCGGGCGCGCTCCCTCCGCTGGATCACCCCTTGGGGGCTGCTGTCGCGCAGGTGCTGGATACGTATATTCTGGCTGTTGCGGCGGATGGGGCTCTGGTGCTGGTTGACCAGCATGCCGCCCATGAACGGCTGACGCATGAGCGGCTGCGCGAGCAGTATCTGAGCGGGCACGTGCAGGCCCAGCGCCTGCTTGTGCCTGATGTGGTGGAACTGCCCCGCGTACAGCAGGACCTGCTGCTGGCCCGCCAGCCCATGCTGGAAAGACTCGGAGTGGAAATAGAAGAGTTTGGTGGTGGTTCCATTCTGGTGCGCGCATTGCCCGCCATGCTGGGCAAAAGTGATGCTGTCAGCCTGCTGCGTGATCTGGCCGATGAGCTGGAAGCCGATGATACGGGTGCCCCTGATGAAATGGCATCCCTTGATGGCAGGCTGGACGCGGTGATTGCGCGCATGGCCTGCCACGGCAGTATCCGGGCGGGCAGACGGCTTGCACCGGAGGAAATGAACGCTCTGCTCCGACAGATGGAGGCCACCCCCCGTGCAGGAACGTGCTCGCATGGGCGGCCAACATGGCTCAAACTCAGCCGCAATGATCTCGAAAAATTGTTTGGTCGCCGTTAGCCATCCCCTGTTCGGGAATGGCTGATCGGCGGAACGTGAACAGCCCCGTGCTGGCCTCATGCGCTAAAAAGGCGCAGTCTTAAAAAAGTGTCATTAAACCCGGATGGTGTTAAGCCGTGCAGCCAATCCTGCTTTCGCTGATAACCTATCTTCCCCTTGCAGGCGCGGTTGCGGCCTTTCTCTGCCCCGGTCAGGGACCGGAGCGGGACCGCACGGCGCGCTGGCTGGGGTTGTGGACTACGCTCCTCACGTTTGGGCTGAGCGTGCTGATGTGGGTCGGTTTTGACCCCGGCCAGCCCGGTCTGCAATTTGAAACCCGGCTACGCTGGCTGAGTGATTATGGTATTTCCTACCATACCGGGGTGGATGGGATCAGTCTGGTCTTTATCCTGCTTACTGCTTTTCTCACGCCACTGGCGCTTGGGGCAGGCTGGCGGAGCGTGCAAACGCAGGGGCGCGACTTTGTTGCCGCCATGCTGCTGCTGGAAACAGCCCTGTTTGGCCTGTTTTCCGCGCAGGACCTAGTGCTGTTCTATGTTTTTTACGAGGCAACGCTTATTCCGGGCTGCCTGATGATTGGCATATGGGGCGGAGCCAAGCGGGTCTGGGCATCGCTTCAGTTCTTTCTGTTTACCTTTGGCGGCTCGCTGTTCATGCTGATCGGGCTGATCACCATGTGGCTGCATGCGGGGACTACGGATATCCCGGCCCTTATGCATGCCGGTTTTTCGCACTCCCTTCAGGGCTGGCTGCTGCTAGCTTTTCTGCTGGCTTTTGGTGTCAAACTCCCTCTTTTCCCGCTCCATGCGTGGCTGCCTGATGCCTATACGGAAGCCCCCACACCGGCATCGGCCATGCTCTCTGGCGTGTTGTCCAAAACAGGAGCTTACGGGCTGCTACGCTTTGGCGTGCTGATGTTCCCCGATGCCGTGCGCCAGTTTGCGCCCTATGTGCTCGCCCTTGGTGTGGTGGCCATTCTGTATGCAGCGTTTGTGGCCTTCGCTCAGACGGACATGAAGCGGCTTATCGCCTACTCCTCCTTCTCCCATATGGGCATGATCGCGGTTGGCCTGTTTACCCTTACGGCAGAGGGGATAGATGGCGCCATTTTCCAGATGCTCTCGCACGGTGTGGTGATTGCAGCCCTCTTCTTTTGTGTGGCGGCAGTGGCATGGCGGGCGGAAACGCGGGATATTGACGCTCTGGGTGGTGTTGCCCGGCAGATGCCTGTGCTGGCCCTGCTGGCCATGCTGTTTACCATGGCCAATGTGGGCCTGCCCGGCACCGGGGCCTTTGTAGGGGAACTGCTGGTGCTTATGGGGGCCGTTCACGTTTCCATCTGGGTGGCGCTGCTGGCTGGTGGCACTATGATCATGGGGGCGGTTTACATGCTCTCGCTGTATCGTCGGGTTCTGTTTGGCAGCGTGCGTGGCACGGTTGGCCTGTTGCGTGACCTGACAGTGGGTGAACTCGCCGTGCTGGTGCCGCTGGCGGTGGTAACGTTGTGGATGGGGGTCCACCCGGGCACATTCACCCGGATTTTTGACCCGATGATCATGCAGGCCGTGCATGCGAACGCGGTTAACGTGGCGTCCTCCACCCTTCATGACCCGGTTTTGCATCTGGCCAGCCGGTAAAGGCAGGCCACAGCACGGATTATTTATTCCGGCAGGGTTGGGCCGTCTGGCACTGTGGTGGTGCTCCTCTGGGGCATCAGCACAGTGCCAAGGGACGCCAGAACCACACAAAAAATACCACATAAACGTAGCAGGGACGGAAGCTCATGCAGCAATATGGCTCCAGCCAGCGCTGCGGAAACAGGTTCCAGACTGCACAGTACCCCAAACTCGCGGGCTGAGAGCTTTTGCATGGCACGCATTTCCAGAGCGTAGGGCAGGGCGGAGGAGCATAAGGCAACGACCATGCTCAGCCCCAGCAAAAGCGGTACATGCACCCCCACCCATAATGCGGGAACGGTGCAGGGTACAAAAACCGCAGTGCCACCACACAGCATACCAAGCGAACACGCCTGACCAGATGGCAGTTTGCCAGCAATGTTGCGGGCAAAAATAATATAAAGCGCCCAGCAAACAGCGGCGAGCAGGGCAAACAGAATACCCACAAGGTCTGGCCGTACAGATGATTCGGGGCGAAGCAGCAAAACAAGTCCCAGCACGGTCAGGCTGGTCCACACAACATCGCTCCAGCGGCGGGTATGGATGAAGGACAGCACAAGGGGGCCGGTAAACTCCAGCGCTACAGTTGTGCCCAAAGGCAGGCGGCCAAGGGAGAGGTAGAAAAAATAGTTCATGGCGGCGAGTGACAGCCCGTAAGGCAGCACAAGCAGAATCACCCTGCGGGACAGGTTATGCCAACTGCGGAAGAACAGCATCAGCATAATGGCGGCAAAAAAAGTGCGCAGCCCCACCATGCCTGCTGCCCCAAAAGTGGGGAACAGCATTTTGGCATAGGAGGAGCCGAATTGCAGGAAGAGCATGCCCCCCACAACCTGCAGCAGGGCAGACAGGCGCTCCTTAACGGAAAAAGTGGGCCTACTCATGGGCTGTCCGGTCAGATGTCCAGCAACTCATCAACCGAGCGTGCATGTTCCTGAATAAAGGCGAAGCGGAGTTCGGGTTTGCGGCCCATCAGGCTTTCCACCCGCTCACGCGTGGCAAGCCGGTCTTCCGGAGGGGCCACCACGCGCAGCAGGGTGCGGCTGCGTGGGTCCATTGTGGTTTCCTTCAGGTCCGCCGGGGGCATTTCCCCCAACCCTTTAAAGCGGGAGACATCAATCTTGCCCCGTTTTTTGGTCAGGATCGCCATTTTGCGTTCCCGGTCCGCATCGTCCATGGCGTACACGCTGTGTGCGCCCTGTGTAAGCCGGTAGAGTGGGGGCTGCGCCAGATACAGGTGCCCGTTGCGGATAAGCTCGGGGAGTTCACGGTAGAAGAACGTCATGAGCAGGGAGGCAATATGAGCGCCATCCACGTCTGCATCGGTCATGATAATGACGCGGCCATAGCGTAGCCTGGTCAGGTCAAACCGGTCGCCTGACCCGCAACCCAGTGCTTCTATCAGATCCCGGAGCTCCTGATTGGCGCGCAGTTTTTCGTTTGTCGCGCTCGCCACGTTCAGGATTTTGCCGCGCAGGGGGAGCACGGCCTGTGTCTCACGGTTGCGGGCCTGCTTGGCGGACCCGCCTGCCGAATCCCCTTCCACCAGAAAAATTTCGGTGTCGGGGGCATGTTCCTTGGTGCAGTCGGTCAGCTTGCCGGGCAGTCGCAGGCGGCGGGTGGCACTTTTGCGCGGCGTATCTTTTGATTCGCGGCGGCGCAGGCGCTCTTCCGCGCGGTCAATGGCAAAGCTGAGCAGCGAATCCGCCTGTGGGGGATTCTGGGCCAGCCAGTGGTCAAACCGGTCACGCAGAGCGGTTTCCAGCAGTTTGCTGGCTTCGGTCGTGGTCAGCTTTTCCTTGGTCTGGCCCTGAAACTGCGGGTCCCGAATAAAAGCGGACAGGCGGGCGGCTATCATGCCCAGTATGTCTTCGGCTGTAATGCTGGCCGCTTTTTTGATGGAACGCTGGTCCCCCCATGCGCGCAGCCCCTTGAGCAGCGCGTTGCGGAACCCGGTCTCATGCGTGCCACCTTGTGGAGTCGGGATGGTGTTGCAGTAGGAGATCAGGGATGCCGGACCACTTTCCAGAAAGGCAACGGCCCACTCCACCTTGCCATTATCCGTTCCGTCCGCCTGTGGGGGCAGGGGCGCTTCCCCCGACCAGAAAGGGGTGAGCAGGGGGGCATCGGGGCCAAGTTCGTCTGCCAGACTATCGGCCAGACCACCGGGGAAGTGCAGAACAGCTTCTGCCGGGGTTTCATCCCCCGCCTTGAGCAAAGAGGGATCGCACGACCAGCGGATGGTGACCCCACGGAACAGGAACGCCTTGGAGCGGCAGAGCTTGTACAGGCGGGAGGGCACAAAAACATGCGTGCCAAAAATTTCCGGATCAGGCTGGAAGGTAATCTGGGTGCCGCGCCGGTTGGGGGCCGCCCCAGCTTCGTGCAGCGCGCTTACGGGTTTGCCCCGTTCGTAGGACTGTTGCCACAAGGTGCGGTCGCGCGCGATTTCCACATCCATACGGGCGGAAAGGGCATTGACCACGGATGAGCCAACGCCATGCAACCCGCCAGAGGTAGCATAGGCCTTGCCCGAGAACTTTCCCCCCGCGTGCAGCGTGGTCAGGATAACTTCCAGCGCCGAGCGGTCGGGAAAGCGGGGATGCGGATCAACGGGAATACCCCGGCCATTATCCCGCACGGACAGCCAGTTATCGGGGGCCAGATGCACGTCAATGGTGTTGGCGTGGCCAGCCACGGCCTCATCCATCGAGTTATCAAGAATTTCTGCGGCCAGGTGGTGCAGGGCACCCTCGTCTGTTCCGCCAATATACATGCCGGGCCTGCGGCGGACCGGCTCCAGCCCCTCAAGCACCTCAATGGCGCTGGCGTCATACGCCTGATTGTCCGGCGCTTTGGGGCGGGCGGAGGCGCTGGCGGACTTGCGGGGCGGTGTGGGGGCGGAAAACAGATCGCTCATGCGGGAAGTCTGTCCCGCTTTGGCGTTGATTCGTCAAGCGCCAGAGGCAGCCCGGGTGCCAGAACCCCGGTATGCCGCCTGTGGCTGCGGGGCATTATGCGGCCTTGTGGGTGGTCCGGCGGCGCACAGGGGCGCGTGTGGTGGTGGGGGCTGCACAGGTTTCAAACGACGCAGGCTGGATAACATCCTTGGCGTCGGAATAATTGGAGAGGTCTTCCCCGTTATCCAGAGCGTTCACTTCATCAAACATGGCCATGCGCTGCTGGCAGAAGATGGTGCCCGACTGCAACCCGCGCTCGGACTGCACGTTGGCCAGCTGGGTAATATAATCGTCATGCTCGCGTTGCGCGCTACGGCCATAGGTGGAACGGAAGTAACCGTTCAGCTTGTCTTCCTCGTTCAGCAGAATGGTGCGGAACTTGGCGATGAACGCGTTGTAGCGGTCCTGCGCGCTGCATGAGAGGGCGGTTACCATCAGCTCGCTTTTGAGGCCCTGCACGTTAAAGGCTTCATGCGCAGGGGAGTGGCCGCACGGACTGGCGGCAAAAGTAACGGAACCATGCAGAACGCCCGCGGCTAGAACACCCGCGGCAAAAAGACGGGAAAGGAACATACGGTAGGACCTCCGACAGATGCTGCACAACGCAATAGCCTATTCAGGCAGGAAAGAAACGGCCTAATTTGTCATACCGTCATTTCCCATCACGGGAGCACGTGGCAGGATCATGCATACATGGCCGTATACTGCGGTGCTGCATTAGTGTGGTGTTGTGGCAAAACGATGTTTTTACTGCACCTGCCAGTCAACAGAAAGGCAGGCGTGCCAAAAGGTGCGGGTTGTGCCTCTTCCTTCCTGCGGCGGGATGATTTAAAGGCAAGAGCGACTCATGCGGCGTTATGGCCTGCTGTGCTGTTCGCCCAGCGGGCAAGGCTTATCCCTTTAATCAGAATGGAACGCAGTGGGTTTATGGTTGATTTAACAAGAATGAAGCGGAGCTGTGGAGTGCGCTTACGAGGAATTGCCGGGCTGACGCTAACTGCTGGCATGCTTGCCGGCTGCGCGACAACCGTGGGCCCTGTCCATGTCGGATCTCCCAATCCGTTTGGGTATCTCAAAAAATCTGCCGTGTGCAGCACAACCCCTATCAAGAAAGAGGCCGACGGCCAGCTTTCCACCACCATGACGGTCCGCTCCGATGACGGGCTGTGCGAGGTGCTGGTCTCCCAGCCCGATGGCAAGCCTTACCTGTCCTTTGGGGCGTCTCCTGCGCCCGAGCATGGCAAGGCGTTCCTGTACTCGCTGGATAACGACACACACGTAACCTACACGCCCACGCAGGGTTACGCGGGGCAGGACCAGTTTACGGTTATTCTTATCCCCGGTCCCGGCCAGCAGCGGACCCGCCTGACGGTTACCGCGCAGGTTGATGCAACGGGTGTGTATATCCCCCACCCCGCAGTGACCGCGCCCGTACCCGCGGCCGCGGAAAAGAAGGTGGTGACAAAGCGGGCTGCGCGTCCTGCCAAAGCCGCCACCAAGAACTGAGCAGCTTTAATAAGGCTGCAAAAAAGCGGTGCCGCGTAAGCAGCACCGCTTTTTTTATGCCCGGACCAGCCTTGTGGCCAAAGATCAGATGGAAAAGGTAATGGGCTCGCTTTGCGGGCGTTTAAGGCCGGCATCCTCGGCCTGACGCACCAGCTCATCCAGCGTGGTCTGACGCATCTGTTCTGTCAGCTTGGTGTCAAACCCGCTCCAGCAGGGTTCAATAACCTTGTGGAAGAGAGGACCTTGCGGGCCATCGCTGCCTTCGGGGTCATCGTTCAGAACCGCTTCAATAATACTGACCAGAGTAACATCCCGTCGGGGGCGGCCCAGCCGGTAGCCCCCACGGGGGCCACGGATGCTCTCCAGCAGCCCTGAGCGCGAGAGAGCCTGAAGCAGTGGTTCAATCCCCCGGCGGGCCAGACCGGAACGTTCGGCGATATCTGCCGCACTTACCGCGTTGGAGCGGCCTGCGTGGAAAGCAACGTCCAGCATGATAAGAACAGCGGTCATTGCTCTGTCACGACGAAGAATCATCGCAAGGTCCTTCCTGCTTGGCTTACGGTCTGGCGTATGATGTGCCAGCCTTGCTGTGTTGGGTGCTTATAGCAGGGGAATGGCTGTTTATCTACGTTGTAAATTCGTATTATAAGACAGTTGAACATATAAACAGTTCAGGTAGGGACAAAATGTCATCAACAACGCACGATAACGAGGGTTATGGCTTTGCAGCACCTCGTGGGAGAGTTTACGACTCGGTTTTGAATGTGGTGGGTGGAACCCCTCTGGTCGCCCTGCCGCGCATCATGCGCGAAGATAAGCTGAAAAGCCGGATTCTGCTCAAGCTGGAATTTTTTAATCCGCTTGGCTCGGTCAAGGACAGAATCGGCACAGCCATGGTGCTTGACGCCGAACGCAGGGGCGAAATTAAACCCGGCCGCACCCTGCTGGTGGAACCCACATCGGGTAATACGGGTATCTCCTTGGCGTTTGTGGCTGCGGCACGGGGTTACAGGCTGATCGTGACCATGCCCGAGGGAGCCTCCATCGAGCGGCGTCGTATGGTGCGGTTGATGGATGCTCAGGTGGAACTGACCCCCGCACGCCTTGGCATGGCAGGCGCCATTGCTCGCGCGAACGAGATTCTGGCCGAAACGCCTGATGCCTGGATGCCTGACCAGTTTGATAATCCCGCAAACCCCGCAGTGCATGCCGCCACCACAGCGGAGGAAATCTGGGAAGATACGGCAGGCAAGGTCGATATTGTTGTTGCCGGTGTTGGCACGGGTGGAACCGCAACCGGGATTGCAGAATCGCTCAAGCTCCGGCGCAAGGGCATACAGGTCTTTGGTGTGGAACCGGCGGAAAGTGCCGTCCTGAACGGGGATGAACCCGGCCCCCACGGTATTCAGGGGATCGGCCCGGGTTTTTGCCCGGCAACGCTCCACCTTAAATCGCTTGATGGGGTGCTGACCGTCTCTGAACGTGAGGCCATTGCCGCTGCCAGACGATGCGCACGTATTGACGGTATTCCCGTTGGTATTTCCTCCGGGGCCGCGCTGCATGCCGCTTTGCAGCTTGCTCATAAAAAGGAAAACGCAGGCAAAACCATTGTTGTCATAGCGCCCTCTTTTGCCGAGCGTTACCTTTCCACTTCCCTGTTTTCGGGACTGTAAGCCTCTATCTGCTCAAATCATGCTGTCTGGGGTATAAAAAAGCCCGCCTCATATCGGGGCGGGCTTTTTTAGGACAGGGAAGAAACCTGCCGGTTAGCGGAAGATAATTTCCACGCGGCGATTCTGGGCTTCCTTGGTATTGGGGCCTGTCTGCACCAGCGGGTGCGTGTCCCCATAACCATGAATATCAATGGTGGAGCCTGCAATGCCATCGCGCATCAATTCGGCCTTAACAACCGTTGCGCGGCGGATGGAGAGCTTCATGTTGTATTCTTCGCCCGCCTTCTGGCCCGGATGGGCAGAGGAATTATCCGTATAGCCCGAGACAGTAATGCGGGTCAGGGCAATATGGGTTGCGGCCTGTGCGGCTTCGCTCACAATGGAACGCGCCCTGTCTGTCAGGTCGGCTTTATCCCAGTCAAAGAAAATCAGATAGCTGCGCGCGGCCTGCGGGGCCGGAGCCGGGGCATTGGCAATGGGGAGAGGGGGCGGAGGTGCGGGGTTAAACTCGTACCGCAGGCCCAGCATCATGGAATGGTTGAAGTCCGTTGCCGTTTTGTGGGTGCCGTTAAAGGTGGTGCTTCCGCCAAGAACAGCCTGTGTACCGCCAATATCGCCCGTGGAGGTCACACCATGGGATTGTGGACCAAACATGGTCCAGAACCGGTATTCCGCCGTGGCCGACAGGCCGACAACCCAGGGAACGGGAAAGGACAGACCAAAAATACCCTGATAGGTGGCGTTACCGTAAGTGCCACCCATACGCTGTATGGTGGTGCCACCCGAGGCATTATGCCCCACGAGCGATGCTGTGGTGGAGGTCCAGCCGTAGCCAACGCCAGCCCCGAAATAAGGGAACAGCCACGGCTTGCCGATATCAAGGTCAAACAGGGCATTGACCATAACGCCATAGGTCTGGCGGCGGCCGTCCCCTTTTGTGGTCACGTTGCTGTTCACAAGGCGGTTATAATCCATGTTACGGTAGTTACCTTCGACCTCAACACGGAAACCGTTGCCAAGACCCCAGCCTACGGAGCCGATTCCAACCGCGCCAGCTTTCCAGCGGTCACGACCATCGGGGAAGTTGGGCGTACTTCTGACGCGCTGGTCCTGATTGAGGGTTCCCCCCCCTTCACCGGCAATATACAGGCCCTGAACAGGCTGCGCATGCGCTGAAACGGCGGACAGCAGGAGGCCAGCCGCAAGCGGCGCAGAAAGCAGCGTTTGCGCGAGCAGTATACGGCGCGGCTTCATGGTCTTCTCCCTGCTGTGGCAAAGGTTGTGCGATACGTCACGTATGGCGTTGGATGGTACGAGGGCACACATGCCTGCCTTCTTTGCTGTAAAGTTGTGTATGACGCAACAGGCAGAAGCCAGAGTTTTCCCAAACTTATGGATTTTATGCGTCATAAATACCGCAGGCGTGTGGGTTAAGCCACAATACCTACCTTTCTTGTCAGATCAGGATTGCTTCAAACGGAGGGCTGAAGTCCACGGTTTCAACTTCCAGCACCCACAGGTCCGGGTCGTATTTGAGCTGCCGGTCAACATAGGCGTGAATCTGCTCTGCGCCTACGGGTGTTGGGCCCGTGCCGCGCAGCCAGGCTGCTTCTCCCGCTGGTGTGCGGGTCTGGGTGAGCACAATGCCCTCTCCGGTACGGCCGAGTAATATGACCAGAATACCGCCCGCATCCGGGTCGCCCCTGCGCAGCAGCATGGCCGAACGGCCATCCAGCCCGGACTGGCGGAGGAGTGCTCTGGCAACAAGTTCGGTGCGCAGGCGTGGGGGAGGGAGCATGTCCTCCTTCATGGTGTGGCGGACATCTGGGGTGAGGCGGCTACATCATCGGGAATGGCGGTTATGGCGGTCTTGTACCATGTGGGGTGGTTGATAAGGTCACGCGCGACGCTGATGTCGCGGTCATTGCCCAGTGCGGCGGGGCATGCCTTGCGAATGGCCAGAATATCGGGAACACCCAACGGGTACCGTGCTGCGCGGGAGGCGGTGATGGCGGCCTGATTGGCCAGTTTGCCGCTGGCGAGCGTGTGGAGCGCGTGGTTTGTGTCCGCCTCCCCCAGACTGGTGCAGATCTGGGGCATAACGCCCAGCCCCTGCAACGGCCAGTGCAGGGGGGCTATGACCCGGCTCCACGTGACAAACAGTTCGCCTTCATCGGGGAGCTGCGCCACGGTCTGCACCAGTCCCTTGCCCAGAGTTGCGCTGCCGATCACCACGGCGCGCCGGTGGTCGGCCAGAGCCGCTGCCAGAATTTCCGCAGCACTTGCGGTGCGTCCATCCACCAGAACGGCAATGGGCAGGCCGTTGGTCATGTCCCCGCCCTGCACGGCCCAGATATGGTTGGATTGCGGGTCCCGCCCGCTGGTTACGGCGGCCACGCCGTGGTCAAGCAGCAGGGCTGCGGCTGTTACGGCCTGTTGCAGCACACCGCCCCGGTTGCCACGCAGGTCAATAATCAGGCCGCGCAGGTTTTTGTCCTGTGTGGCCTGATCCAGATACTGGCTCATCTCCTCCGCTGTGTCGGAGGAAAAAGCGGTGACGCGGAGCACCACAATCGGGCCGCTGGCAAAGGCGAACACGGTTTCTGGCGGTACTTTGGAGCGGCGCAGCGTAACCGTATGCGTGCGCCGCCGCCCGGGGGAGAGCAGGCGCAGCACAAGGGCGCTGTCTTCCGGCCCACGAATCCAGTCCGTAACGGTTGCAACGGATTGTCCGGCGGTTAACTGGCCATTCACGGCTATAACCCGGTCCCCTGTATCAATCTCGGAGGTCCATGCCGGGCCATTCGCGTTGATGGCGGACACAACAATATGTCGTCCGTTCTGGGTCAGTGTAATGCCTGCATCGGCTTCCCCGCCCGTACGGGTTTCGCGGTCCGTACTGGCGGAGGATGGGCCTATATAGCGGGAATAGGGGTCCAGATGATTGAACAGTTCATCAAAAAACGCCTGCAGCAGATCATCCCGCCCGGCTGACCGTACAGCGGTGGAATGGGCGCGGGCGGCTTCCAGAAAATCGGTGGCCAGTCTGGCCCAGTCCTCCACGCTGTCCGCTGGTGGGGCCGGGCGGGAGAGCAGGGGTTGCGGACCCGCAAGGAGCTGGATGTTTGCTCCCCGGGAATCGAAGGTGAGCGTAGGGTCCAGTGCTGTCAGGCAGCCCAGCCCCCACAGGGTAAAATCGCGGCTGCTATGGGGGTCAAGCGTACGGGGCCCCAGAAACTCCAGTGCGGTGGCAATAACCGAATGTACGAGCTGCATGTCCACCGCAGGGGAGGAGGGGGATGCGGGGACATCGGGCTGGGGTGGTGGAGCTGGTGCCGGGCTGGCTGCTGCTGGTCCTGCTCCCGCTGGTGCCTCCGCTGGTACCTCCGCGGGCGCAGGCGCGCTGGGGGGAGTGGGCTGGGGTGTTGCTGGCGGCGGGCTGGGCACAGGTCCACCGCTGCCGCTTTGGGCGTGCAGCGTAGCGGGCTGGCACAGGAGCAGAATGGCCAGCATAACGCCGGGCAGGAGCAACTGGTGCTGCACTATGGCCCGGACATAACAGCGGAAGGGACGTTCAGCGCGCATGGGTACGGGACGCCAGTACGGACACGCCACGCGCCGGGCAGGTTGCCAGCAGAACTGCCACAGGCAGTGCCCCGTTCTGGACAGGGGGTGTGTAGCGGGCAGCAATGCCACCGTGCGGCGAGTCGTCATTCATCCTTACGCAATCCGGAAAAGCAGACCCGGCCAGCAAAGACGGAGTTCCTGTTTTCGTCAATCGCACGTAAAGGCCATGCCGTGTTGTTGTGATGACATGGATGTTCACGTTTTGCCCTATGTCGGGAACCAGAAAGGCCGCCGCCAGCCGATTCTGGCAGTCCTGAACGCTTTTTCCGGCTCGGCGCTCTGTAAAATTAAGGTGCGATACCAAAGAGTAATCCTGCTCCCGTAGTGGCGTGCAGGCCACAGATGGAGGCGTTTTTGTGAGAGTATTCTGCTCTGCGCACCAGGCACTTATGGCCCGGTGTACCAGCAGGTCGGCATAGCGCCGGATGGGGCTGGTAAAGTGGGTGTATAATGGCAGGCCTAGCCCGTTATGGTGGCCAGCTACGGCACTGTAGCGTGCTGCCGGGCGTGGCTGTGTGGCCGTAGGGGCGGGATGCACCCGAAAGGGGACCGCCAGCCGGTTTTCATGCGCAATCCGGGCGGCGAGCGTGTTTGCCGCGATCATGAAACTGGCGACCAGATCATGGGTTGCAAGGCGCTCGCGCGGTAAAAAGGCAGCAGGCTGCCCGTCCGGGTGGAAGGTGATGACCCAGGCATCTTCTTCCCAACGCATGGCGTTATGTTTGGTTGCGGCCTTATCGAGCGCAGCGCCTGCCGCCATAAGGGTTTGCAGCAATGTTGCGGGCAGGGTGTGGATGGGGTGCGCCGGGGGCAGGGTTTTGCCGTCCAGCGCATCCTGTGCATTGCGGTAGCTCAGCCGGGCTGCACTGCGCATGATGCCGGGCCTGATTGTTCCATCCTGCATATGGCCGTCATGGGTGATGAGAATATCGGCAAACAGGCAGAGCCGGTCCTGCCCGGGCAGGAGCGAACACGCATTGGCCGACAGGTCCGGCGGCAGCATGGGTATGGTCTGGTCGGGCAGGTAAAGGGAGGTGCCCCGTATGCGGGCCTCCTCATCCAGCGCCGAACCGGTCGGTACGAAGTGGCTGACATCGGCAATGGCGATGACAAGATGAAAACCCGTGTCGGTCGGCTCTGCCCATATGGCGTCGTCATAATCCTGTGCGGTTTCATCATCCAGCGTAATGAGCGGGAGGGCGCGCAGGTCGTGCCGGTCGGCTGGGGCGGGCTGGTTGTGCAGGGCTGCGGCCTGTGCGGCTACGCGTGCGGCCTCCTGCTCCGCTGCGGCGGAAAACCGGGTGGGAATGGCGTGTGTCAGCAGGCTGAGGGCGCTGGCCATGCCTGCGGTGTCTGCCCGGCCGTAAGGGGTGGGGGTATCCACGGCCAGGGTGCCATCTGGCATGGTGCGCAAGGTCGCCAGAACAACTTCCCCCGGTTCCGGCAGGGTATGCTGCTCAGGTGTGGCCAGCGCGAACGTGCCTGCAATCTGCGGGTTACAGGCCCATAGCCGTTCCACGGATGCGCCATCCTCCCCCAGTGCGCGGGAAAAGGCGAGCCTTTCCCCCGTTCGGGCCAGTACACGTTCGGCGCGGGCCTCCCTGCGGTGGGCACCGCAGGCGGGGCGCAGGCGGGCCAGAACCAGATCACCGGGTAAGGGGAGGAGCAGGTCGGGGGCGCGGGTGTTGAGAACAACAGGCGTTGCCGCGGGGTCATCAACCAGTATGCCGCAGGGGGTTCCGTCGGGTCGGATATGGGTTATGCGCGCCCGTGCGGTTTCTGGCAGCCCGATGGAGGCTTTCAGGCGTCCTGCGGGCAGGTCAAGCAGGCTGCCATCCAGCGCCATGGTGTGCAGTATGGCCTTCAGGCGTGCCTTGTCGCGGATCGGGCGGTCAAATACGCGCAGAATGTCGCTCAGCCCAACGGGGGTAACCCCGCCAAGCAGGAAGGCCCGAAGTGCTGCGCTGGAAGGAAGGGCAGCAACTTCAGACCTGCCAGACATGGGTTATTCAGCCTTTTTTTTGCGCGTTGTGGTGGTGGCCTTGCGGGCCTTGGGCTTGGCTGGTGCGGCTTCGCCATCTGGTGTGGCGGCCGCTTTGGCCTTTGTGGTTCTGGTCGCACTCTTGGTCGCACTCTTGGTTGCTGTCTTGGCGGCAGTTCTGGCTGGCGCTTTGGTGGTGGCCTTGGCAGTTGCGGTTTTTGTGGCCGCTTTTTTCTTGGCTGGGGCTTTTTTGGCCCCGGCTTTGGCCTTGAGTGGCTTGCCCTTGTCTGCCAGCAGGGCCACGGCTTCGTCCAGAGTGACCTCGTCCATATCCGTGCCGCGTGGCAGGGTGGCGACCACCTGCCCGTGCTGGGCGTATGGCCCAAACCGGCCCTTGCGCACCATCACCGGCTCGCCATCCTTGGGGTGGTTGCCCAGATTGCGGATGGAGGCCAGCTTTTTGGCCAGTGCATCAACTGCCCGGTTCAGCCCCACGGTCAGGACATCATCATCCTTGTCGAGCGAGCCATAAACCGCACCCATTTTGACGTATGGCCCAAACCGGCCCAGACCGGCCTCTATCGGCTCGCCGGTTTCAGGGTGCAGGCCCACAAGGCGGGGGAGGGAGAGCAGGCCAACAGCCTGATCCAGCGTGATGCTGGCCCCATCCATCCCTTTGGGCAGGGATGCGCGGCGGGGCTTGGCTTTTTTGTCCACCGGGTCGGGTTCGCCCTGCTGCACATACAGGCCCCATGGCCCCTGCCGTACTGTAATATCCTCGCCGGTTTGCGGGTGCTGGCCCAGCAGGCGCATACCATCCTTGAGCGTGCTGCTGCCATCGCCATCTTCAGCGCTTTCGGCTGTCAGCCTGCGGGTAAACTGGCATTCGGGGTAGTTGGAGCAGCCAATAAACGCTCCATAACGCCCCAGCTTAAGGCCAAGCCGCCCCGTACCGCATGCAGCGCACTGCCTTGGGTCCGAGCCATCTGCGCGGGGGGGGAAGAAGAAGGGGCCAAGGTCCTTGTCCAGTGCGTTCAGCACATCGGTAATGGTCAGTTCCCTGGTGTCGCCCACCGCTTTGGAAAAGTCATGCCAGAAGGAGGCCAGAACTTCCTTCCACTGGGCCTGCCCGTCCGAAATATCATCCAGCAGTTCTTCCAGACTGGCCGTAAAGCCCGTGTCCACATACCGTTCGAAAAAGGAGACAAGAAACGCAGTCACCAGCCGCCCACGGGCTTCGGGCACAAAGCGCCGGTTTTCCAGCTGAACGTAACTGCGGTCCTGAAGCACGGTCAGGATGGACGCATAGGTAGAGGGCCGACCAATGCCCAGCTCTTCCATTTTCTTGACCAGAGACGCCTCGGAATAGCGCGGGGGCGGCTGGGTGAAGTGCTGTTCCGCCTCTACGTCCTCACGCTTGAGGGGGTCTTTCTCATGCATGGGCGGGAGCATGCGCGACTCATCATCCGCCGCAGCTTTTTCGCTATCATCGCGCCCTTCGCGGTAGAGTTTGAGAAAGCCGTCAAAGGTAATGATCGAGCCATTGGCACGCAGTACGGTCTGGGCGGAGGGGCCAGCAATATCTACCGCTACCTGATCCAGCGTTGCCGATTCCATCTGGCTGGCTACGGCGCGCTTCCACACCAGTTCGTACAGGCGGCGCTGATCGTTGTTGAGGTAGCGCGCCATGGATTCGGGGGTGCGGGAAATATCCGTGGGGCGAATGGCCTCATGCGCTTCCTGCGCGTTCTTGGCCTTGGATGTGTAATGGCGTGGCTGGGCGGGCACGTAGTCCGCGCCAATCTTGCTGCCGATATGCCCGCGAATGGCGTGGATGGCTTCCTGCGCCATGGTTACGCCATCGGTTCGCATATAGGTGATCAGGCCGACTGTTTCCCCCCCCAGTTCCATGCCTTCATAGAGCTGCTGGGCGGTGCGCATGGTGGTCTGGGCACTCATGCCCAGCTTGCGCGATGCCTCCTGCTGCAAGGTGGAGGTGGTAAAGGGGGGCTGCGGGTTGCGCCGGACCTTGCGCCGCTCAATGGAGCGGACACTCAGTTCCTCGGCTTCCACCGCGCGTTTAGCGGCTTCGGCCTGCTCGGCATTGCCAAGGTCAAACTGGTCGAGTTTTTTGCCGTTCAGGTGCGTCAGGCGCGCGGTAAAGGGGGCGTTGCCCGGCGTAAGCAGTGACGCGGTTACACTCCAGTATTCCCGCGGTTTAAATACCTCGATCTCGGCCTCACGCTCGCAGATCAGGCGCAGGGCAACGGATTGCACTCGGCCAGCACTGCGCGAGCCGGGCAGCTTGCGCCACAGAACGGGGGAGAGGGTAAAGCCCACCAGATAATCTAGCGCCCGGCGGGCCAGATAAGCTTCGATCAGCGGCAGATCAAGCTCGCGGGGGTGCGCCATGGCGTGCTTGATGGCGCTTTTGGTAATTTCATTAAACGTGACACGCTGCACGTCCACGCCTTTGAGCGCGTTGCGCTCCTCCAGCATGGCGCGCACATGCCACGAAATGGCTTCCCCCTCCCGGTCCGGGTCAGTGGCGAGGTAGAGGTGCTTGGCGCCCTTGAGCGCCTTGATAATGGCAGCAACCTGCTTTGTGCCGCGTTCATCGGCCTGCCACTTCATGGCAAAGCCGTCATCAGGCAGGACGGACCCATCTTTGGGGGGGAGGTCGCGCACATGTCCAAACGATGCAAGCACCGTGTAGCCATCGCCCAGATATTTGTTGATCGTTTTAGCCTTGGCTGGGCTCTCGACCACAACAACGTCAGTCATACTCTCTCCGACCTGCCCGGAAGCAGCACTTACCTACTCGTTTCTGCCTGCCCGTTAGTTAGCCCAACGCGACCATCCTGATAGGTGGTCACCTGACCTGACAGCTCAAGCTGGGTGAGCGCGGCCAGAACGACAGAAGCCGAGAACTGGCAGCGCCTTATAAGATCGTCAACAGCTATGGGTGTAAAGGACAGAAGATCAAGCAGCTGCCTGGCAGGGGGAGGTGCCGCATGCTGCTGTGCCGGTAACGCCGGAGTTGTGGGTGCAAGACTTTGTTTTTGCAATGAATTTTTAAAATCCTCCCCCTCTATGCCTGTGGTGGCGGATGGGGGAAGAGATGCAGACAGGTCAGGCGTGGATTTTGTGCGGCTCGGGGCCAAAGGCGGGTTCTGGGGTGGGGTTATGGCAATATGGGGCAGAATATCGGCCACACGCTCAACCAGAATAGCTCCCTTGCGTAGCAGGTCGTTGCTGCCCCTGCACCTTGGGTCCAGCGGGGAGCCGGGTACGGCAAAGACTTCTCGCCCGTAATCGGCGGCCATGCGTGCTGTAATCAGCGTGCCAGAATGGGGGGCTGCCTCCACCACCACACAGCCAAGGGCCAGCCCTGCAATAAGTCTGTTCCGGCGCGGAAAATGGCGGCCTTGCGGGGCGGTACCAAGGGCGGCCTCGGTAACAACCGCGCCCATTTGGGCAATGCGGGCCTGCAAATCACTATTCTGGGGCGGGTAGGGGCAGTCCAGCCCGCCTGCTATGGCGGCAACGGTCAGCCCCTGTTTGTACAGCGCGCCATGATGGGCGGCGCTGTCTATCCCCCGTGCCAGACCGGAAATAACGCTCAGGCCGGAGTCGGCCATCTCCGTGGCCAGACTTTCGGCCAGCCGCAACCCTTGGGCCGAGGCATTGCGCGCCCCGACAATGCCAACGCCCGGCTGGCTCAGGCAGGCAGGGTCGCCCAGAATGCTCAGTACGGGTGGGGCATCGGGAATATGCCGCAAAAGGGGCGGGTAGTGCGGGTCCAGCAGGGTCAGGAACTGCCCGCCGAGGGCCAGCGTGTTTTCAATTTCGCGCTCAATGCTGTCCCGCGGGGGAATGCTGGGGCGTGTGCGCCCTCTGGCGGGCAGGCCCGGCAGGGCATCCAGTGCCGCTTCTGGCGTGCCATACTGCGCTACCAGCCGCTGCCATGTGCGCGGGCCAACCTGCTCGGTCCGCGCAAGGCGCAGGGCTGCATGCAGGCTGCTCACGCGAAGGGGGGAAACAGTTGGCGCAAAGGCCGGTCAGTCCTTTTTCTGACCAATGCGGGACTCGGTACCCCGCAGGATACGGGCAATGTTTTCATGATGGCGGGCAATGACCAGCAGGCTGATCAGCAGCGTTGCCATGGGCTTTGGGCTGGCCTGAAAGGAAAACCCGTACAGGGCCAGAATAACAATGGGCATGACCACAAAGGCAGCCAACGCCCCGGCGGAGGAAATGCGGGAGAGCTTGGCAACGCCCAGCCACACGGCACACCCGACCAGTCCGGTTATGGGGGAGAGAGCAAGCAGTGCTCCCAGCCCCGTTGCAACGCCCTTGCCCCCCCGAAAACCCAGAAAAACGGGAAAACAGTGCCCCACCACCGCCGCAAGGGCGGCAAGGGATGCGGTATGGTCGGAATAATCAGGCGAGGTCATGACCCATGCGATCAGAACCGCCAGAAACCCCTTACCTGCATCCAGCCCCAGCGTTGCGGCGGCAAGGTCCTTGCGGCCGGTGCGCAGCACGTTGGTCGCGCCAATATTGCCCGAGCCGATGCTGCGTAAATCTCCCGCACCGCCAAGGTTGGTCAGGATCAGCCCGAACGGAACACTCCCCAGCGCGTAGCCCATGAACGCCATGGCCGCCATAAGCCACAGCACGTAGGAGGGAAGCTGCCCGCTCATGCCGCGTCTGCCTCATAAACGCGCTGCCCCGCCTTCCATGTGCCCAGCACGCGGCCTTCCAGCGGGCGGTGGTCAAACGGGGTATTCTGCGCACGACCGGGGAGTTTGCCTGCCGTTACCAGCCAGCTCTGCTCTGGGGCGAACAGGCACAGATCGGCCATGGCCCCTATGGCCAGTGTTCCGGCTTCCACGCCCAGCAGGCTAGCCGGGCGGTAGGTCAGCAGACCAAGGGCCTGTGGCAGACCCAGCGTGCCATCATGCACACGCGCAAGGGTTACGCCCAGCAGCGTAACCATGCCCGTGCCCCCGGTTGCGGCCTGCGCAAAGGGCAGGCGCTTGTCATCCGCATCACGCGGGTGGTGGTCGGAGGCAATGGCGTCAATCGTGCCGTCGGCCAGCCCGGCACATACGGCCAGCCGGTCTTCCTCGCTCCGTAGGGGGGGGGAGAACTTGGCATAGGTTCTGAAATCGCCAATCGCGTTTTCGTTCAGGTCAAAATAGGGGGGGGCTGTATCGCATGTCACGTTCAGCCCGCGCGCCTTGGCCTGACGGATCAGGTCCAGCCCTTCTCCTGTGGAGACATGGCCAAAATGCAGGCGGCCCCCGGTCAGTTCCGCCAGACGGATGTCCCGCGCGATCATGATCGATTCGGCGGCTGTGGGAATGCCCGCAAGCCCAAGGCGGGTGGCCAGCGCGCCAGATGTGGCACAGCCCGACCCGGCAAGGGATGGGTCTTCGGGGTGCTGCACCACCATGGCGTTAAACCCGCTGGCATAGGCCAGAGCGAGCCGCATGAGGCGGGAAGGGTCTATGGCGCGGTTGCCATCGGTAAAGGCCACGGCTCCGGCTTCGTGCAGCAGGCCGATTTCGGCCAGTTCCCTGCCTTCACACCCTTTGGTCAGGGCACCATAGGGCAGAATGGTTACGGCCCCGGTCTCCTCCCCACGGGCGCGGAGCATCCGGACCAGGGCAGGGTTATCTATGGCGGGTTTGCAGGTGGGGAGCACCGCAATGGTGGTAATCCCCCCCGCAGAGGCAGCGCGGGTGGCGGAGGCTATGGTCTCACGGTATTCGTAGCCGGGTTCACCAATTTCCACGCGCATGTCCACAAGACCGGGGCAAAGCACGGCACCTTGTCCATCCACATGGGTGGCACCGTCTGGCCTGCCTTCTGCGCCGGGTTTGTCTATGCCAGCGATCTGCCCGTCACGCACCAGCAGGCGGCCGGGCTGGTCCAGCCCTGAGGCGGGGTCGATCAGGCGAACATTTTCAAAAACAACGGTGGTCATGGCGTTTGCCTGCTGCGTGTAAGGCGGTCCAGAACGGCCATGCGTACGGCCACACCCATTTCCACCTGTTCCTGAATAACGCTCTGGTCGGAATCGGCAACGGAGCTGTCAATTTCCACGCCCCGGTTCATGGGGCCGGGGTGCATGACCAGCGCGTTTTTGTGCGCCAGATCCAGCCGCCTGCGGTCCAGACCGAAAAAGCGGAAGTATTCGCGCGCACTGGGGATAAGCCCGGAGGACATGCGCTCGCGCTGCAGGCGCAGCATCATCACCACGTCCACATCGCGCAGACCGTCTTCCATGCTGTGGTGGATGTCCACCCCAAGCTGGCCAAGGTTGCCCGGCACCAGTGTGGGCGGGCCTACAAGGCGCACGGAACTGCCCATTGTGGTAAGCAGATGAATATTGGAGCGCGCCACGCGGGAATGGGCGACATCCCCACAGATGGCGACTTTAAGCCCCCCCAGAGTGTCATGGTGGCGGCGGATGGTCAGCGCATCCAGCAAAGCCTGCGTGGGGTGCTCGTGCATGCCATCGCCCGCATTCACGACCGAGGCTTCCACCTTGCGGGCCAGCAGGGCGGGCGCACCGGACTGGGAGTGGCGGACCACCAGCAGGTCCGTGCGCATGGCGTTAAGGGTGGCTGCGGTGTCCAGCAGGGTTTCCCCCTTGTTCACCGAGGACTGGGCGACGGACATGTTGATCACATCCGCCCCCAGCCGCTTGCCTGCCAGTTCGAAGGAGGTACGCGTGCGCGTACTGTCTTCAAAAAACAGGTTGATCAGGGTGCGCCCGCGCAGCACATCGCGCGGGACCTTGCGGGAGCGGTTGAGCAGGGCGTAGCTCTCGGCCAGATCCAGCAGCGGCTCGATCTGGTCTGGCGTCATGCCCTCCAGCCCGAGCAGATGCCGGGTGTGGCGGCCGGGAAAGCTAGCCATGCAGAACGGCTCCTATTCTGGCCAGTGTTTCATCCCGGCCGAGTGCCTGCAACGTGGCATCAATTCCGGGGGAGGAGTTGGAGCCGGTTACGGCTGCGCGCAGCGGCTGGGCAACCTGACCAAGCTTGTGGCCGCCACGCTCGGCAAAGGCGCGCAGGGCGGCGTCTATGTTTTCGGGGCTGAAAGGGTCCACCACGGCCAGATCCCGCGCCAGTTCACCCAGCAGGGCGCGGCCTTCGGGGGTGAGCAGCTTTTCGGCCTTGGCGTTCATGGGCAGGGGCACATGGCGGCCAAGGAAGGCGGCGCTCTCGGTCAGTTCAACCAGAGTGCGTGCGCGTTCCTTAAGGCCGGGCATAAGGGCCAGCACACGGGCACGGGTGGTTTCGTCCACATTAACGCCTTCAACTTTTTTCAGGCGTTCCATAACGTCATCGGTCAGGCGCACGTCATCCGCCTGACGCAGCCATACGGCGTTGATGTGGTCGAGCTTGGCGTAATCCATGCGCGAGGGCGCACGGCCCACGCCATCAATGTCGAACAGCTTGATCTGTTCTTCGCGCGAGAGGATTTCCGCATCCCCATGCCCCCAGCCCAGACGGAGCAGGTAGTTGCAAAGGGCTTCGGGCAGGTAGCCCATGTCGCGGAATTCCACCACGGACTGCGCGCCATGGCGTTTGGAAAGCTTGGCGCCATCGGGGCCATGAATAAGCGGCAGATGGCCAAAGCGCGGCAGGTCCCAGCCCATGGCGCGGTAGATCATGGCCTGGCGGAAGGTGTTGGTCAGGTGGTCGTCACCACGGATCACGTGGGTAATGGCCATGTCGTGGTCATCCACCACCACGGCGTGCTGGTAGGTGGGAGTGCCATCGGAACGCAGGATGATCATGTCATCCAGTTCCACATTGGCGACACGGACTTCGCCCTGCACCAGATCATCAATAACCGCATCCCCTTCACGTGGGGCCTTGATGCGGATGGCGTAGGGGACGCCTGCGGGCGCGTCTGCGGGGTCGCGGTCGCGCCACAGGCCGTTATAGCGGGGGGGCTTGCCTGTTTTCGTGGCGTCTTCGCGCATCTGCCTGAGTTCTTCTGGCGTGCAGTAGCACTTGTAGGCCAGACCTTTTTCAAGCAGTTCCAGTGCAACCTCGCGGTGGCGTGCCTCCCGCGAGGACTGGAAGACGGGTTCCTCATCCGGCGTAATGCCCATCCAGTCCAGACCCGCAAAAATAACATCTACGGCCTGTTGGGTGGAGCGTTCGCGGTCGGTATCTTCAATACGCAGGAGGAACTGACCGCCATGGTGACGGGCAAAGAGGAAGTTGAACAGGGCTGCGCGGGCGTTGCCAATATGCAGCAGGCCTGTCGGACTCGGAGCAAAGCGTGTGCGGATGGTCGTCATGGGGCGCTTCTTTATCACGCGCGGGCGCAGGGAGCCATATGCTGAACCCGATGTCTGTCATGGTGTTGCTGGATGCGGAGTTCAGGCGGTTTGTGCTGTGGGTTCCGGTCCTGCTGGGGTTGGGAGCGCTTGCCTATTTTTTATGGCCGTATGAGCCGGGGCTACCCGGTGGTGTGGGCATACCCGCAGGGGTGGCGGGCCTGTGCCTTGGAGCCTGTTTTTACTGGAGGCAGAGCCTTGTGGCGCGGCTGGCTGGTGGGGCGGGCATGGCGCTGGCCGTGGGGTTTGGGGCGGCATGGTGCGCGGCCCACCGCCAGCCGCCCATGCCTGAACTGCCCCGCCGGGGTACCGAAATTTCCGGTATTGTGCGCGATGTCGCCTTTTTTCCGGCACCCGCGGGGCAGGGGCAGGGGGAGGTGGTGCGGCGCGTAACCCTTGCGCATGTTATTCTGCATGATTTTGTAGATGATGGCATGGCCCCCCTGCGCCGCACTCTGGACATACGGCTGGTTCAACACGATTCGACCCTGCTCGTGCCGGGGGATGGCCTGCGGGTGCGGGCTATGGTGCAGTCCCCGCCTTTTCCCGCCCTGCCCGGTGGGCGCGACAGGCAGTTCGAGGCATGGTTTTCCGGGCAGGCAGGGAGCGGTTACGCGCTGGAGCCCGTGCAGGTGGAACCGCGGGTACAGGGCAGGGTATCAGGTTTCTGGCAGGGGGTGGCTACCGTGCGCGGGCGGGTTAACGCGCGTGTGCGGGCTGTTCTGCCCGGTCCTTCCGGCGCAGTTGTCGCCACCCTGCTGGATGGCCGGGCAGAGGCCGTGCCGCAGGATGTGCGGGAAGATTTTGCCGCCGCAGGGCTTGCACATCTGCTGGCGGTAGCGGGGCTGCACCTTGGCCTTGTCATGGGGGCGGCCATGCTGGTTTGCCGCATGGCGCTTGCCGCGTGGGAATATGCTGCCCTGCGGTGGCCCTGCAAAGCGCTTTCCGCCTTTGTGGCATGGGGCGTGGGCGGGGGGTATGTGCTGCTTACGGGCGCGCACCTGCCTGCCGTGCGGAGCTGGCTTATGGCCAGTATTGTGGTGATGGGGCTTATGGTGGGGCGCAGGGCTGTGTCCATGCGGGGGCTGGCGCTGGCGGCAACCCTTATGCTGCTGGTGGCGCCACAGGTTGTGCTGGATGTGGCTTTTCAGATGTCCATGGCCGCAGTTATGGCGCTTGTGGCGGGGTATGAGGTGCTGCACCCCCGTCTGATCCGTGGTTTGTCCGGGCTTACGGGGGCTAGGCACGGGCTGGCCCGGCATGGCGTTATGCTGGTGCTGACCAGCCTTTTGGCTGGCACGGCCACCCTGCCGGTGGTGATGGCCCATTTTGGGGTAGTGCAGCCGTTTTTTGTGCTGGCCAATCTGCTGGCCGTGCCGCTTATGGGCGTGTGGATTATGCCGCTGGGGCTGGCGGCGCTGGCGGCCATGCCCCTGCATGCGGATGCGCCTTTTTTATACCTTATGGATGCCGGTGTGCGTGTTGTGCTGTGGCTGGCGCGGAGTGTGGCGGGTTGGCCGGGTGCGCGCATGGGGATACCCGCCATGCCCGGCTGGGGGCTTGCCGGCGTGCTTCTGGGCCTGTGCTGGCTGTGTTTGTGGCGGGGGCGGCTGCGGTGGTGGGGCATGCCTGTTGTGCTGTGCGCCACCCTGAGCCCATGGCTGGTGGCCCGGCCTGACCTTCTGATCAGCCCGGATGGGCAGTTAATGGGGGTGCGCGACCACGCCGCCATACTGGTTATGGGCCATGCGCGGGATGAGCAGACCATAAAGGCTGCCTGGGCACAGGCGCTGGCCATGCCCGTAACCGACTTTTCCACCACGGCGGAGCAGGCGGCGGAAACACCCGATGGCAGCCTGATCTGTGGGGAGGGCGATGCTGGGGGCACCTGCACCCTACTCCGCAATAAGCTCGAAGTGGTGCTGCGTGTGCATGATCCCACGGACGGGCGCAGCCCGCTCCCCCCAGACCTGTGTGCGCAGGCTGATCTGGTGGTGAGCGCGGCCCCCTTGAGGGCATCATGCCCTGATGTTGCGGTCCGGCTGGATCGTTTTTCCGCCTGGCGGGTGGGAGCGCAGGTGGTTTTTCTGGCTTCGGGCGTGCGGGTGGTCAGTGACCGGCAGATACGCAGGGAACGGCTGTGGGTACTCAGGCCCGGCGGCCACGGTATGCCCACCCTGCCTCTGGCTCAGGCGGAATGAGACGTGCGGCGGTGTGGCCTCCGCGCCTGTTTGCGGCGGGGTGGGTCAGCTTTCCGTGCTGTCAAACGCTTCCATCACCCGGCTGGAATAGACAAGGGCGGCCCCTGCGTTCAGCGCCACGGCCACACCAAGAGCTTCGGCTATTTCTTCCTTGCTGGCGCCTGTCTTGCGGGCAGCGGCGGAGTGTACGGCAATGCAGCCGTCGCACCGTGTGGTTACGGCTACGGCCAGCGCGATCAGTTCACGCGTTTTGGCGTCCAGATGCTTCAGTTCAGGCAGAGGAGTTTCCAGCGTTTGCAAACCCTTGAGCGTGTTGGGGGTTAGCTGCGCCAGTTCCTTGACGTTTTTCTGCATGTTGGCGCGATAGGCATTCCAGTCAGTCATGGCATGGACTCCGATATGGGTATTTTGGACTTTCCAACAGCACCAGAGCTCTTCGGCCTTGTCACGACACGGTTAGGAGAGGTGTTGATGCTTGCAGAAAGAGCCTCCAAGCCGTTATCGGGCAGACTTATGACAGACATGAACACGAGCGGGGCCTCCGCTGCGACCGCACAGGGGCCTCTGGCAGTTTACCGGCAGCGCATTGCTGCGGGGGACATCAAGAGCGATCCGGATCAGGCCCGTGTGGTCGAACGTCTGGACCAGTTATGGCGCGAACTTGCCACCATGCCCGCGCGCGCGCCGCAGGCGGCCAGCCCTGCCAGCAGGAGCGGGGGTTTTCTGGCGGGGCTGGCCAGAAAGCTGATGAGCCAGCCCGCGCAGCCCACGCAGGACCGCCTGCGCGGACTTTATATTGTGGGGCGGGTCGGGCGTGGCAAAACCATGGTCATGGATCTGTTTTTTAGCTGTGCGCCTGTCAGGCTCAAGGAGCGCATCCATTTTCTGCGTTTCATGCAGGACGTGCACCAGAAGCTGCATGCCCTCAAGGCTGCCAATCCCGGCATGGCCGACCCCATTCCTCCGCTGGCCAAGGCCATTGCAGCCCGTGTGCAGCTTTTGTGCTTTGACGAGTTTCAGGTGAACGACATTGCCGATGCCATGATTCTGGGCCGCCTGTTCGAGGCCCTGTTTGCCGATGGCGTGGTGATTGTGGCCACCTCCAACACTGAACCCTCCCAACTGTTCCAGAACAGGCCGGGGGCGGACGCCTTTAAGCCCTTTATCGCCATTATCCGGCGTGAGATGGATACGATCGAGCTGGATTCCCCAAGGGATTACCGGCGTGGGCGCGAGCAGGACCGCCAGACATGGCTGGTCCCGGCCGATGCGCAGGCCCATGCCACGCTGGACCGTATTTTTGCCCATCAGGCCGGTGGGGTCAGCCCCCAGCCCGTAACGCTGGAGTTTATTGGACGCAGTTTTGAGGTGGAGCAGGCGGCGGGGCCGGTCTGCCGGTTCGATTTCAACTCTTTGTGTGGAAAGCCGCTGGGACCGAACGATTATCTGGCGCTGGCGCGACGTTTTCCCGTTGTCGTGATCGATAACATTCCCTGCATGGGACAGGACGAAGCCAATCTGGCACGGCGCTTCATTACCCTCATAGATGCCTTGTACGACAACGGAAACCTGCTGTTTGCCTCGGCTGCGGCCACACCTGACAAACTGTTTACCGAGGGCGAGGGGTCGGACGCATTTGCCCGTACAGCCTCCCGTCTGGCGGAAATGGGCAGTGAAAGCTGGCTTGAGCACGGCGCACAGGCGGCACAGGCGGCGCACAGCCTCGCTAGAGCGTGACAGGCGGTGCCCTTGTTCCGCTCCCATGGCCGGTCTAGCTCTTGAGACAGAAAGAGCCGGGGCTGTGTGCTCCCGGCAAGGGATATCAAGGGCACCCCGCCGTATGGGTGGGGTGAAGGAAAAGATGGTCCGGCTTACGTTGGAGTGTGACACAACATCTGGTCTGCGGCGCGTGATCACCCCGCGACAGGGAGGAATGTGAGATGGCGGTATCGGATATGCTGGCAACCGCTCTGAACGGTGCCAATATCGCGTACCTTGCGGATTTGTATGCCCGGTGGGCAAAGGATCCAAAAAGTGTAGATCCCTCCTTCGATATTCTCTTCAGCTCGCTGGGGGATGACGAGGCGGCCGTGCTGCATGATGCGCTTGGCGCATCCTGGGCGCCGCGCCCGTCCATTATTACGGGGGAAGAGCCACCACCGCCCGCCAAGGGTGGTCCGGCTGGTGGTCTGGCCGCGCAGGATAGTCTGGCTATTGCCCGGCTGGTCCGCGCTTACCGCGAATTTGGTCATCTGGAAGCAACGCTTGACCCGCTCGGGCTCAAGGTTCCCTCCCAGCGTGAGGAACTGAACCCCCAGACCTACGGCTTTGGCTCCAAGGATCTGGACCGTGAGGTTTTTATCGGCTCCCTGCTGGACCCTCTGCTCAAGGGGCGCAACACAGCCAAGGTCAAGGACGTTATTGCGGCCCTGCGCACGGTGTACTGTGGCAATATTGGTGCGGAATACCTGTATGCCCGGAATACCGAACAGCGCGAATGGTTCCGTAACCGGCTGGAAAGCGATAACTGGCAGCAGAATGTCAGCGTGGCCGAGCGCAGGAGCATTCTCAAGAATCTGGCTGAAGCGGAAGGGTTCGAATCCTTCTGCCAGAAGCGTTATGTGGGTGCGAAGCGCTTTGGGCTGGAAGGGGGGGAAATCTCCATTCCAGCCCTGCACGCCATTGTGGACCAGTCCGCGGGGCAGGGTGTTGGCTCGGTGACCATCGGTATGGCCCATCGTGGCCGCCTGAACACACTGGTCAACGTGGTGCGCAAGCCTTACGTGGCCATTTTCAACGAATTTGCCGGTGGTTCCTTCAAGCCCGACAATGTGGAAGGCTCAGGGGACGTCAAGTACCATCTGGGCTCTTCGGCGGATGTGGAGGTGAACGGGCGCACCGTTCATATTTCGCTTCTGCCCAACCCCTCACATCTTGAGGCGGTGGATCCCGTTGTGCTGGGCAAAGTGCGTGCCACGCAGGATGACGCGGGTGATACGCAGAACCGCACGGGCAGCATGGGCATTATCATTCATGGTGATGCGGCATTTGCCGGGCAGGGGATTGTTTACGAAACCTTCGCCATGTCCCAGCTCCCCGGCTACCGCACGGGTGGGACCATCCATATGGTGGTCAACAATCAGGTCGGCTTTACCACCAACCCTGAATGCGGGCATTCCGGCGTGTATGGCACGGACCTTGCCAAATCCATTGAGGCACCGGTCCTGCATGTGAATGGGGATGATGCCGAGGCCGTCATCTACGCTTCGCGTCTTGCCGCGGATTACCGCCACGCATTTGCGAGCGACATTGTGCTCGACATTGTCTGCTACCGCCGCCATGGCCATAACGAAACGGATGAGCCGGTCTTTACCCAGCCCGTCATGTACAAGGCCATTGCCAGCCACGAAACGCCGCATACCCTGTATGCCCGCCGTGTTGTGGAAGCAGGGGTCATGACCGAAGCCGAAACGCAGGCCCAGTGGGATGCGTTCCAGGACCGGCTGGAAGCGGATTACAAAGCTGCCGAGTCCTATAAGGTTAACAAGGCAGACTGGCTGGAAGGCGGCTGGAAGGGGCTCACCGCACCGGGGCAGAAGCCCGAACAGGCATGGCCCGATACGGGTGTGGCTCTGGATGCGCTGCAAAAAATCGGGGCCGCCATTACCAATGTGCCTGATGGGTTCAACCTCAATTCCAAGATTGCGCGCCAGCTCAAGGCCAAGGCGGCCATGTTCAGCTCGGGCGAAGGGTTCGACTGGGCAACGGGTGAGGCCATGGGCTTTGGTTCGCTCCTGCTGGAAGGCCACCGTGTGCGCCTGTCTGGCGAGGACTGCCAGCGCGGTACCTTCAGCCAGCGCCATGCAACATGGACCGATCAGGTCAACCAGATGCCCTGCACACCCCTGAACCATATTCAGGCAGATCAGGCCAGAATCGAAATCTGGAACTCGCTGCTGTCTGAATACGGCGTGCTGGGTTTTGAATACGGCTACTCCGTGCGCAACCCGCAGACGCTGGTTCTGTGGGAAGCCCAGTTCGGGGACTTCGCCAACTGTGCGCAGGTCATTATTGACCAGTTCATTGCATCGGGTGAGACCAAGTGGCTGCGCATGTCCGGTCTGGTGCTGCTTCTGCCCCACGGGTACGAAGGGCAGGGGCCGGAACACTCCTCCGCACGTCTGGAGCGTTATCTCCAGCTCTGTGCGGAAGATAACATGTTTGTGTGCAACATCACCACGCCTGCAAACTACTTCCACGCTCTGCGCCGCCAGCTCAAGCTGGATTACCGCAAGCCGCTGGTGCTGATGGAGCCCAAATCCCTCCTGCGTCACAAGCTCGCGGTTTCCGCTCTGGCCGATTTCGGGCCGGGGACGCGCTTCAGCCCCGTTCTGCCTGAGGTGGATGACCTGGGGCCGGATGCCAAGGTCCGCCGCGTGGTGGTCTGCTCGGGCAAGGTTTATTATGACCTGCTTGCCGCCCGGCGCGAAAAGGACATCAAGGATGTCGCCATCGTGCGTGTGGAGCAACTCTACCCCTTCCCTGAAGCAGCTCTCGCAGCCGAGCTCAAGCGTTATCCTGAGGCAGATATTGTCTGGTGTCAGGAAGAAACGGAAAATGGCGGTGCGTGGCACTTTGTGGACCGGCGGATTGAAAAGGCTCTGGTGCGTGCAGGCCACAAGGCGGGGCGTCCGCAGTATGTGGGGCGTGCAGCCGCCGCCAGCCCGGCGACCGGTCTTGCGCGGATCCATGCCGCCGAGCAGGCGGACCTTGTGGACCGCGCACTTGGGCTGAAGGCGGCTCGCTGAGCAGGGTCTGGAATTTTAGAAAAATTGTCCGCCTTACGCGGAAGAAAAACCCTGTGTGGCAAAACCATTACCCCACACAGGGGCTTTCTTGAGAAGAATGGGGAACAGGATGTCAGTCGAGATCAAGGTGCCAACACTGGGCGAGAGCGTGACCACGGCAACCATTGCCAAATGGCTGAAGCAGCCGGGTGAGGCGGTCAAGGAAGACGAGCCAGTCGTTGAACTTGAAACTGATAAGGTCAGTGTGGAAGTCGCCGCCCCGCAGGCTGGTGTGCTTGGCCCGCAGGCCGTCAAGGAAGGGGATGAGGTTGAAGTGGGTGCCCTGCTGGCAACCGTTGAACCCGGCAAGGCAGGGGCAGCCCCCGCAGCGCCCAAGGCTGTAGCGGCGGAAAAGAAGGTGGAAGCCCCCGCCGCCCCCGCTCCCACAGCACAGCCTGTGGCTGGGGCAGTTGATTCCGCGGCGGCTCTGCCTGCTGCTCGCAAGATCATGGCCGAAAATGGCCTGAGTGCGGGGCAGGTTGGTCAGGGCACGGGCCTTGGCGGGCGGATTACCAAAGGCGATGTACTGGGCTTTCTGGCCCAGCCGCAGGGGGCAGCCCCCGCCGCCGCACCCAAAGCCGCCCGCAAGGACGACCCGCGTGAAGAACGCGTAAAAATGACGCGCCTGCGCCGCACCATTGCCCGCCGCCTGAAGGAAGCGCAGAACACGGCGGCCATGCTGACCACGTTTAACGAAATCGACATGTCCGGTGCCATGGCGCTGCGTGCCGAGTTCCAGGACAGCTTTGTTAAAAAGCATGGTGTGAAGCTGGGTTATATGTCCATCTTCTCCCGCGCTGTTATTGCGGCACTCAAGGAATTCCCGGCCATTAACGCCGAAATCGACGGTGAAGACGTTATTTACCGCGACTTCATCAACCTCGGTATTGCCGTGGGTGGCCCCAACGGTCTGGTGGTGCCGGTTATCCGCGATGCCGACAAAATGGGTTTTGCCCAGATTGAAAAAACCATTTCCGGGTTTGGCAAGGCCGCGCGGGAAGGCACGCTCAAACTGGATGAACTCTCCGGTGGTACCTTCTCCATCACCAATGGCGGTATTTACGGTTCGCTGCTGTCCACCCCGATCCTGAACTCCCCGCAGTCCGGTATTCTGGGCATGCATTCCATTCAGGATCGCCCGGTTGCCGTAAACGGTCAGGTGGTCATCCGCCCCATGATGTATGTGGCCCTGTCCTACGATCATCGCATTGTGGATGGTAAGGAGGCGGTCAGCTTCCTTGTCCGGCTCAAGCAGAATGTGGAAGACCCCCGCCGCCTGTTGATTGACGTCTGATCTGACACTGGCACAGGCCGGAGGCTGCCCAGGCGCTGCTCCGGCCTTTCCTTTTTTGCAGACCCTAACGTGAGCGAGACAATACCCATGCCGACCGAAATTAAAGTACCAACCCTTGGAGAAAGTGTGACCACCGCCACGGTAGGGAAGTGGCTGAAGCAGCCGGGCGAAGCGGTCAAGGAAGACGAACCGGTTGTGGAACTGGAAACGGACAAGGTGAGCGTGGAAGTGCCCGCCCCTGCCGCCGGTCGGCTGGAAAACCACGCGGTCAAGGAAGGGGACGAGGTTGAAGTGGGTGCCGTGCTGGCCCTGCTGGAAGCCGGAGCCGCAGGCAAGGCCGCTGCCCCGGCAGCGCAGCCTGCCCCTGCTCAGGCGGCACCTGCCCCCAAGGCTGAAGCGGCTCCCCCGGCCGAGACGGATTATGACGTTGTGGTTATTGGCGCGGGGCCGGGTGGGTATGTCTGCGCCATTCGTGCGGCACAGCTTGGCTTCAGGGTTGCCTGCGTGGAAAAACGCGCAACTCTTGGTGGCACCTGCCTGAATGTCGGCTGCATTCCTTCCAAGGCTCTGCTTCAGTCTTCGGAAAACTATCATGCTGCGGGGCATGATTTTGCCGCCCATGGTGTGCTGATTGATAGCGTAAAGCTTGATCTGGCCAAAATGCAGGCCCGCAAGGCCGATATTGTTGGTGCCAACGTGAAAGGGGTTGAGTTCCTTTTCAAGAAAAACGGCATCACCTGGCTTAAAGGCCATGGCAAGGTTGAAGGCACGGGCCGCCTGAGTGTGGATGGCAAGCCGGTAACCGCCAGGCACATCATTATTGCCAGTGGAAGCGACAGCGCAAACCTGCCGGGTATTGAAGTGGACGAAAAAGTTATTGTCACCTCTACAGGTGCGCTTGAACTGTCCGAAGTGCCCAAGCGTCTGGTGGTTATTGGTGGCGGCGTTATCGGGCTGGAACTGGGGAGCGTATGGCACCGCCTTGGCGCGGAAGTCACCGTTGTGGAGTTTCTGGACCGTCTGGTGCCCGGCACCGATAATGAAGTGGCCGCACAGTTCCAGAAACTGCTGACCAAACAGGGCTTCAAGATGAAGCTGGGCCACAAGGTGACCAAGGCCGAAAAAACCAAAAAAGGCGTTGTGCTCAGCATCGAACCGTCTGCTGGTGGCACGGTGGAAACGCTGGAAGCTGATGTGGTGCTGGTTGCGGTTGGCCGTACGGCAGCCAGCAAGAACATGGGGCTGGAAGAAGCCGGTATTGCGCTGGACAAGCGCGGCCGTGTGGAAGTGGATGCCCATTACGCGACCAACGTACCCGGCATTTACGCCATTGGGGACGTTATTGCTGGCCCCATGCTGGCCCACAAGGCGGAAGAGGAAGGTGTGGCTCTGGCCGAACTGCTGGCAGGGCAGGCCGGACACGTCAA
This sequence comes from Acetobacter fabarum, assembly GCF_040702925.2. Classification (GTDB taxonomy): domain Bacteria; phylum Pseudomonadota; class Alphaproteobacteria; order Acetobacterales; family Acetobacteraceae; genus Acetobacter; species Acetobacter fabarum_B. The sequence continues at coordinate 94,125 of NZ_JBFCXX020000003.1, forward strand.
TTACGATGCCATTCCCGGCGTGATTTACACATGGCCCGAAGTTGCCTCCGTGGGCTTTACGGAAGAGCAGCTCAAGGACAAGGGCGTTGCCTACAAGACCGGCAAATTCCCCTTCCTTGCCAATGGCCGCGCTCGCGCACTGGGCATGACGGATGGCTTTGTCAAGGTGCTGGCTGACAAGCAGACAGACCGCGTGCTGGGTGTGCACATTATTGGCCCCGCAGCAGGTGAACTGATTGCCGAAGCCACAATGGCGATCGAGTTTGGTGCCTCGGCGGAAGATATTGGCCGTGTCTGCCACGCGCACCCAACCCTGAGCGAAGCCGTCAAGGAAGCGGCTCTGGGCGCTGACAACCGCGCGATCAATATCTGAGAAAATTTTCTTCTTGTTAGGACTAATGCCATACTCTCTTCCGTAGTTGCATACGGGGGAGAGTATGTATGTGTGTGGCAGGGAAGCTGGCAGTCTGCCTGACCGTGGCTGGTGGTTTTCTGGTCGGGGCGAACATGGTGTGCGCTCAGGGTATGGTACGGCAGAATGCAGGCCCTGCCGGTCATGCCAGCACTGGCACTCAGATTGCCATGCAGCCGGGCACACCCCCTGCGGGTGTGGATGACCGGGCACTGGACCCCGCTTTTGCCGGGGTCACTGGTGCCACGCCACCCTCTTCTTCCGTAAATGGCTCTCCCCCCGTTCTTGGGGAGGATGCCGCCCGGCAGGAAGCATGGGCGCTGACACTGGCTTTCAGGCGCGAGGTGCCTGTCGCTGTTTCTGTTTCCTCAGCCTATAAAGCAGCATGGGTGGCTTTGGCCCGGCAGCAGCTTGAGCAGGCAGGTTATGTGCTGGACCGCCCACAGGTGCTTGTGGTGGTGGACCGCAACCCAAAGGTGCAGCGTCTGTGCCTGATTCTGGCTATTCCCGGTAGCGCGGACTGGCAGGTTATTGGCAGCACCAAAGTATCCACCGGCACAACCGGACGGCAGTATTATTATATTACCCCCACTGGCGTTTTTCCCAATTCAGCAACCCGGCTTGGCTACCGGGCTTTGGGTACCAAAAACGAAAACGGCATTATGGGAAACGGTACTACGGGGATGCGCGTCTGGGATTTTGGCTGGCAATGGGCTGAAAAAGGCTGGCTACCAAGCCGGGACAAAGTGCAGATCCGTCTGGAAATGCACGCAACAGACCCGGTTTATCTGGAGCAGCGGCTGGGCCGTACGGCGTCCGAAGGGTGCATCCGCATTCCGTCATCACTCAATGTGTTCATTGACCGCCACGGGCTGCTGGATACGGAGTACGAGCAACGCGCCACCGTGGACCGCAGGTTTGCAGCCCTCTTACGCAAGGACAGGGTTGCGTCCCCCATAGCCGGGCTTCTGGTTGTGGTTGTGGATACAACCGGGCTGGTTATACCCCCGGCCACTGCGGCTTTTAAAAACGAGGGTACTCCGCACAGGCAGAAACCCAGTGTAGGGTAATGCCCGGAGCCGGGGCAGGTAGGTCCGGGTTTAAAAACCGCGACCAGTCAGGAGTTTTTTTAAGGGAGAGGTGGTAGGCCACGGCGAGGCATGCGTGGTGTACCTGTACCGGCTGGGCCAAAGCCCGAAAAAGGGCGGAGCACTCCGTATGGAGCAGTTCCCCACCCTTTGTTCAGGATATTTTAGTAACGGTATTCTTCGTGCTTGAAGGGACCGTTAACCGGAACGTCAATGTACTTGGCCTGTGTTTCGCTCAGCTTGCTCAGCTGCGCGCCAACTTTGGCCAGATGCAGGGCTGCAACTTTTTCGTCCAGTTTTTTGGGCAGGGTGTAAACGGCAACATCATACTTGCCTTCAGGTGCCGTCCACAGTTCGATCTGGGCCAGCGTCTGGTTGGTGAAGGAAGCAGACATCACAAAGGACGGGTGGCCGGTTGCGTTGCCCAGATTGACCAGACGGCCTTCGGACAGAACAATCAGGCGCTTGCCATCGGGGAACACCACTTCATCAACCTGCGGCTTGATGTTGTCCCACGTGAAGTTGCGCAGTCCGCCGATCTGGATTTCGGAATCAAAGTGGCCGATGTTGCACACGATTGCGCGGTTTTTCATGGCGCGCATGTGGTCAACGGTAATGACGTCCACGTTGCCAGTTGCGGTTACAAAAATGTCCCCACGCGGTGCAGCGGCTTCCATGGTGACCACTTCGTAGCCTTCCATGGCGGCCTGCAGAGCGCAGATCGGGTCCACTTCTGTTACCAGCACGCGGCAGCCAGCATTACGCAGGGAGGCTGCGGAGCCTTTGCCCACGTCACCATAACCGGCAACAACGGCAACCTTGCCTGCCATCATGACGTCGGTACCACGGCGGATGGCGTCCACCAGGCTTTCACGGCAGCCATACAGGTTATCAAATTTGGATTTGGTAACGCTGTCGTTCACGTTGATGGCGGGAACCTTCAGCGTGCCTTTTTTCTGCATTTCCCACAGACGGTGCACACCCGTTGTGGTTTCTTCCGACAGGCCCTTAACCTTGGCCAGCAGTTCGGGGTACTGCTCGTGCATCATCACGGTCAGGTCGCCGCCGTCATCGAGGATCATGTTCGGGGTCCAGCCATCGGGGCCCTGAATGGTCTGCTCGATACACCAGTTGAATTCGTCTTCCGTCAGGCCTTTCCATGCGAACACCGGAACGCCGGCAGCGGCAATGGCTGCGGCAGCGTGGTCCTGCGTGGAGAAAATGTTGCAAGAAGACCAGCGCACGGTTGCGCCCAGAGCGATCAGGGTTTCAATCAGAACAGCGGTCTGGATGGTCATGTGCAGGCAGCCGGCAATACGTGCGCCCTTAAGGGGCTGGCTTGCGCCGTATTCTTCGCGCAGCGCCATCAGACCCGGCATTTCGCCTTCAGCAATGGAAATTTCCTTGCGACCCCAATCGGCCAGCGAGAGGTCCTTTACCTTGTAGTCGCTCATATTATCCTGTCTTTCTATGCAAAGTGCTGCTTTGCTATACAGCCATAGAGGACCATAAGCCAGACGGAACAGGTATGGCAGGTCTGGTTTTATGTGGTTTTGCTTGCCACAACGGCGGTTTTCTGGTGTCCAGCACCTGTTAATCAAAGACTAAATTATGCGGGTTGTAACGGGTTTGTTCTCATGGCTGTTGTGCGTTCCGTCGTGTTTAATATTGTGGCTTTTGTGCTGACCGGGGTCATGGGGGTTGGCGCATTGCCAATCCGCTGGTTTATGCCCGGGCGTGCGCTGGCCTACGCCAAACTGTGGTCGCGGCTGGTCCTGTGGCTGTTCCGTGCCATCTGCGGGGTGCAGGTGCGTGTGAGCGGGCTGGAGCATCTGCCACAGTCCGGCCCGGCCCTTATTGCCTCGCAGCACCAGTCTGCGTTCGATACGCTGGTCTGGATGCTGCTTCTGCCACGGCCATGCTATGTCATGAAAGGCGAACTCACCCGTATTCCCCTGCTTGGCCCCATGCTGGTCCTTACGGGTATGATGCCGGTGGAGCGTGCGGCGGGTGCGCGTGCCCTGCGGCTGCTGTTGCAGGGCACGGACAAGGCGGTGGCCGATAACCGGCAGATTATTATTTTCCCTGAAGGAACGCGCACCATGCCGGGTGAGCATGTGGCGCTTAAGCCCGGTATTGCCGCCATGTCCAGCCATACGGGGTTGCCGGTTATTCCTGTTGCCACCAATTCGGGCCTGTTCTGGGGGCGGAATGCATTTGTCAAACGGTCGGGCGTGCTGCATGTGTGCATTGGCCCCAGCATTGGCCCGACCAGAAGAGCAGTCCTGCTGGAAGAGATTGAAAAAAGCTGGCGCGCGCTTGAGCCCGGTTGTGGCCTGTAGCTTCAGGTAGGGTTTGGCGGACAGAGGATAAACCACCCATCCTTGTGGATAACTTTGTGGAATATGATCCATGTCATAAAAGGGTCATACCAGTATTGCCTCCTGATTTACTGCATGCCCTTAAGTAAATCAGGAGAAGGTATTTTGTATGCATCAAGGTTCGCGCGGGCATGTGTTGAAAAAATCCATTTCCTGTAAAGGAATTTTCAAGCTCCATGTATTCGCTGCATTTGCTGTGGAATTGGATGGAGGCATAGGCTAGGTTGCCGCAGGGCAAGGTGCTGCCGGGGAGGAGGTCAGGCTGTGGATAATTTTGCGCGGCAGGCGGAATACAGCCATTTGAGGTGGGGATGACGGGTTTTGTAAAAACGGCCCTTGTAACGCTCGCGGCTGGTGTTGTGCTGCTTGGTGGCGGAGCTGGCGCGTTCTGCTGGAAGAGCCAGCAGTATCTCGACCAGCTTGTTACGCACCCTGCCGGGCTGTGCCAGATAACCTATCAGGGCAGGCAGCACACGGGAGGGCTGTTCCGGGCCGGTCTGGCGTTGCAGGGTGTGCGTGTAGCCTGCACCCCCACCATGCATGGCGGGCCAGCCAGAGGGGCAGTGGAATACGCAGTCAGCCGTGTCTGGCTGGAGGTGGTGCCGTGGCATCCCATGCAGGTGCATATGCGGCTGGACGGACCGCAGTCCTTTGCCGTGCCGTATGAACATGATGGCGTGGAAGATACACGCGCATTTGTGCTTGAAGGCAGCCCGGTGGATGTATTCTGGCCGGCGCGCTCCCTGCCTGCGGGGCGTGCTGCGTTTACCGCTCCGTTTGTGCATGTGCGCGCATCGGGCGTGAGCATGACCAACGTGCAGGGCGAATGGCTGTGGAATACGCAGGCTACATTTCAGGCCAGCGTGCTCGGCCTTTCCCTGTCGGTGGAGCAGATGACTGTTCCCGCATGGCCACAATACCTGCAAAATGTCAAAGCCGCTTTTTCCATGCCCGGCCCGTATGAGCGCCTGCGCGTGCTGGAACAGGAGGAGGAGAGCGGGCAGGCGATCTGGCCCGAACTGCTCGTGCAAAAAGCCTCGGCTGACTGGAATGGCCTCAAACTGGGTGTGACCGGCCATGTGCGGGGTGGACATGCCACAGCCATGACTGGTGATTTCTGGCTGACAGTCCGGGACTGGAAACCTTTTGTGGAGCGCCTGCAACCTGAAAAAATCCTCCCCCCTGAGCAGGCGACGGTTTTTAAAACCACACTGGAAGATATGATTGCCCGGGGGGACCGGTCAGGCGGCAAGCTTGTTCTCTCGCTCTCCGCACGGAACGGCTATGTGTATATGGGGGCTGTGCCGCTGGAGCAGATTTTACCAGTTGTAAGGCTGATGCAACCCCCACAAGGTACGCAGGCTACGCAGTAGGTGCCTTGGGTGGTCAGAACGCGTCTTTACGTTTGCGCAGGCTGGCCAGCGTTTGCGCATCGGGTGCGCGCAGGAACGGGTTTGTCGCGCGCTCAAGCCCAAGGGTAGAGGGCACGGTGGGCAATCCCTTGTCGCGCAGGGTGCGTACCTCCTGCGCCCGCGCTGTCAGGGCGGGGTTTTCGGGGTCCACGCTCAGGGCAAAAAGAGCGTTGGAGAGCGTATATTCATGCCCGCAGCAGATGTGGGTCTGCTCCGGCAGGGTGCGTAACCTGCTCAGGCTTGTAAACATCTGCTGTGCTGTGCCTTCAAACAGGCGGCCACAGCCAAGGCTGAACAGCGTATCGCCACAGAACAGGGCCGGGGGCTGGTCAAAGTAATAGGCAATATGGCCCAGTGTATGGCCCGGCATGGCAAGAACCTGCCCGGCGCTCTGGCCTATTTCCAGCCTGTCATTGTCATGCAGGGGCAGGTCCAGTGCTGGCATGCGGTGCTGTTCGGCTGCGGGGCCGGCCACCTTGGCATGGTAACGGGCACGCAGGGCATCAGTGCCGCCAATATGGTCATGGTGGTGGTGGGTCAGTAAAATAAAATCCAGCCTGTTCCCGTCTTCAGCCAGTGTGCGTTCTATGGGGGCAGCCTCGCCGGGGTCCACAATGGCGGTCGTGCCTGTTGCTTCATCCCGCAGGAGCCAGGCATAATTATCGCTCAGGACCGGAATGGCGCGAATGGTAAGGGGCATGGGGCCTCCTGCTGCTGGGCTGGGTCATGGCTTTGGCGGGCTAATCTATGATAGGCATGAACCATGCAAAATGCCATGCCGTGCGAAGAATGCTTTTACGGGACTCCACCGGGCAGAGTGTGTGTCAGCCTGCTGGGCGAGCGCATGCGATGGTTCTGGCCGGAGCTTAAAAACCAGTCTGTTCTGGGGCTGGGTGGGGCTGTTCCTTACCTGCATGCTCTGGGCGATGCGTCCACCCTGCGCATAGGGGCCAGTTTTGGGGCCATGCGGGGCGAGATGGTTTTGCAACCCGGACCGTGCTGTGTGGTGGACCCTGCAAGCCTTCCGTTTGAACCACAGAGGTTTGACCGCATTGTGCTTGTGCATGCCCTGCAAGGGCGTGAAAATCCGTTGACCGTGCTGCGTTCAGCAGCCCGCGCGCTCAAGGATGACGGGCGTCTGCTTATGGTTGTGCCCAGTCGGCTGGGTGGGCGTGCAAGACTGCGGCGTACCCCCTTTGCACGGGATGCCGCCTTTACACGACCCAGATTACGGCAGTTGCTGGCGGCAGCCATGCTGCGGGCCGAACAGTGGGATGAAGCGCTGTTTCTGCCAGCCAGTCAGGTCTGCCATACACTCAGGCGTGGCAGACGGATGGATATTGCAGGCAAGGTGCTCTGCCCCGGCGGAGGCAGCCTTATTCTGGTAGAAGCCGTGCCGGAAATGTACTCTGCCCTTTCTTTGCCGGTGCAGCGTAAAAAAGGGTGGTTTGCGCGTATGCGTACGCCCTTGGCTGGCATGGTTGGAGCGTCCGGGGCGGGAAAAACATCCTGAGCCTGAACTGGTGCAGGTTGAACGCATTGTATTCAACCTGCACTCATGGTGTTATCCGCCGGTTTTCGTGTTCATAGGTTTTGGGGCTGGGTTCCATTCTTCTCACTTGTGTTCTTAGTGGTCTGCTTCTGGTGCTGGCAGCACTGGGTGTTGTTGCCGCGCTGCCGGACAATGTCCTGCGCGGCATGGCGTTCTGGCGGGCCGAAATACTGGTGGCACTCTGGGGTATTGCAGGTGTAACCGCCCTGACCGGTGCCGCTTTTCGGGTGGAAGGGGAATTCGGGTGGTTCCCCGTATTCGGGGCGGATGGGCCGTCTTTGCCCATGCTGGCTATTCTGGCCTGTGTGGGGGGGGTGGTGGGCCGGGGCCGGGCCGGTGTGGCCTGCGTGCTGGCCTGTCTGGGGGTTCTGGCCCTTTCGCCTCTGGTGTTTGGCCTGTTTACGGGTACGGCCCTTGTGCTGCTGGCAGGGCATGGCAAGCGCGGGCTGTGCCTGCCTTTTGCTGTGCTGCCTGCCTGTATTCCAGCCGATAGCAGCCTGTCCGTGCCGCTCTTGGGGGTTATGGTCCTGCTTGTGGGGTGGGCCATTGCCGTGCAGCGGGGGGCGTTGGGGGTTCTGCCAGCTTGTATTGGCCTGTTTTTGCTTGGGCGTCTGCTGGCCGAAGTAGGGGAATTGCCCCTGCTGTCGCAAGGGGTCCTGCTGGCGTGTGGGGGTGTGGTTGCGTGTGCAGGGCTTGCGCAGGCCATGCGCAGCCAGCAGGCCACGGCTCTTGTGGCAGGGCTGGCGGCCTGCTGGTACGGCCTGCTTGTGCTGGCCCTTGTGCTGGCTCTTTCCTCCCCTCTGGGTGGGGCGGATACGTTTCGTACAGCCGTGGTGCTGGGTATGGGGGCCCCTGTTGTGGCGCTGCTGGGCATGCTCTGGGTGGCCCAGCGTAATGACGCAGGTGAGGGCGGCGTATTGCAGACCCGTGCGGCGCGGTGCCTGCTGGGTGTGGTGCTGGCCCAGTGCTCGGTTCTGCCTCCATGTGGTGGGTTTGCGCTCCTGTGGGCGGCTCTGGCGGGAGGGAGTTATTCGGTCGAGGCCACGCAGCCGGTTATGGCGCTTCTGGCGGTTATGCTGGTGGTGTTTTTTGTCGCCCTTGGAGTGCTGTTGAGTGCTGCTCTGGTGCGTGCGGGCCTGCTGCTTCTGTCCACCCCACAGGGGGAGGCGGATACCCCCGCTGCCATGGTTCTGCCTTTGTGGGTATGCGCGGTGCTGAGCAGTATCCTGGCTTTTGTGCCTGGAACCTGGCTGTTTGTGGCAGACCATCTGGTGGTGGGGCCGCCCCTGCTGCCTGTAACATGGCAGGATATGACAACAGTGCATTTTGCAGGACACGCCGCCCGCCTGACGCCATTGCTGGTTTTACTGGGGGAGGCGCTGGTGCTGCTTGCCACGGGTCTGCTGGTCCGGGTGTTTGGTTTTATGTTATTTGCCCCGGCTCTGCGGCAGGTTACCGCATGGCGGCAGGGTGCCCCGGTGTATGAAAGTCCTGCGGACCGGAATGACCCCGCACCTGTACCGGAGGGCTGTTCTGGTGGGGGGCTGCTGCCTTTGTGGCCAGCATGGCGCGGTTTTTTTACCACGCCTGCGGCCGTTACGGCCCTGCGCGTGCCGGGGGCAAGGGGTATTCTGTCACGCCGAGGAAAGGTTTTCTGGCGTTATGCACGGCGTTGCCTGTTCGTGGCCATAAGCTGGTGCGAAGCGCAGGGCATGGTTCTGATCCTGCTTCTTATGGGGGCAGGGCTGTTGGCCGGGCTATTTGTGGGTAAATGACACATTCCATTCCCTGGGGCTGGGTCCTCCTCTTTCTGCCGCTTCTGGGCCTGCAAACACTGGCCATGGTGTTTGCAGCACCCTGGTTGAGCGGGCTTGTCGGGCGGGTGGCGGGTCGGCTGTCGGGTGTATCGGCTTTTCCGGTCATGGGGCGGTGGCAGGACATCTGGCACCAGTTTCGCCGACCCCGCTTGCAGCAGGAGGGCGCGCAGCTGACTGGTATTGCCTGTGCGGCGGCACTGGTGCTGGCCGTTCTGGGCTGTGCGCTGGTTCCGGTATTGACACTGGCGGTTCCGGGTTTTCCCGCACCGGGCTTGCTGTTGATCTGCTGCGTGCTGGTTATGGCGCTGGTGTTGCTGAACATCCCCTGTGTGCTGGGTGGTGGTCTGGGTGCCGTGCAGGGCGCTCGCGGCATGCTGGGGGCATTTTTATTGCTGCCCGCACTGGTGCCGGTTTTTCTGCTCTGTGGCGCGCGTGATTTTTCTGATTTTCTGGCCACGGTACACGGGCTTTCCCCCCTGACCGATGGCGCGCCTTTTGTGCTGGCCGGTGTGGCCCTGTTTTTGGTGCCCGCATTGGCGTGGCCTATGCAGGATGGCCAGCTTGCCCTGCTGGCCGGGCCGGAGCGGGCCATGTGGCTCTGGGCGGCAGATTGTGTGCAAATAGCATGGGTTGTGCTGGCGCTGGATACGGCATGGCCGGGCAGCCTTGCCTTGCCTGATGATGCGGGCATGGAACAATGGCTGAGCCAGTGCATGCTCGGTTTTGGTCTGTGGGGTGCCAAGCTGCTGTTGGCTGCGGTGTTGCTTGCACTGGTCCGGCTGGTTGTGCTGCCCCCGCTACGGCGCGTGCGGGTAAGGCTGGTCAGTATCTTTTTGCTTGGAGTGCTGGCCCTGCAGGTGACCTGGTCTGTTCATCCTTCTCTGGCCGAACGGGAGGAGACCAGCGTGTCTGCCGTTTTGCAGGATAATTCGCAGGCTTCCGCCACAGGTATGGAGGATGCGCCATGACCCTTGTTGCCATTCTTGTGCCTATGGTGGCCTTGTGTGTTGTGGCGCGGGGTGTTGGTTTTTTACTGCCCGTCGGGGTGGTGACTGCACTGGCCATGCTGGTGGATGGGCTTACTCCGGTGCAGGAGGCAGGGGCCACGCTGGCGTTGCTGTTTGCAGCCCTGCCGCCATTTTTTTTAACCCGCTACCAGCACGATGCTACACACGAACGCACAGGGGCGGCCGTGCCGTTTTTTGCACTGGCCCTCATGGTTTTGCTGCTGCTGGCGTGCAACCACGCGGGGAATACGGTTTTTCCCGCAGGGCTGTGTACCATGGTCGCCGGGCTTGTGGCCGTTGTGTGTCGCCAGAGCATGGTCTGGCAGTGGGCGGGGCTTTTAACCTGTATTGAAGGTGTTCTGCTGTCTGCCGTATTGGGCCACCAGCCTGTGGTGCTGGGTGTAGCCGCTCTGGCCGGGGCGGTGGTGCTGCTCCTTGGGGGCATGTGCATCCACCGCATTATGCCGCGTGTTGTGTCCGTGCGTGCTGCTGGCCAGCGGGGCAGGCGCACGGAGCAGCCGGGCGGAGGGGCTGGCGCATGAGTGCGGGCATGGAGGCCACGGTTTTTCTGGCCGCACTGGCATTTGTGTGGCCCTTTATTGGTGCGCTGGTTGTGGCCGCGCTGCCTGCTCCTCATAGCCGTGGAGTCGCGATATGGATGGCCGCCATCGGCTGCGGGCTTGCGGTTGTCGTGTTCATGTTCCCCTCGGTCGGGAATGGCGCCAGCGGGTGGGATGATGATCCGGTGCAAAGGGCAGGGCGGGTCATGCTCGCCTTCGGCCTGCTGCTGCTGGTGCTGGAAAACGGCATCCAGCCCGACCGCCTGTTGCGTAGCCTGCCACATGTCTGCACGGCTCTGGCGGGGCTTGCGTGTGTTGCCCCTCAACCGGCCGTAGGGCTGGGTATTCTGGAACTGGCTCTGGCGTGGGGAGTGTTTGTTTTTACGCGCCCGGCCGGGCAGGCCAAAACCGGATGGGGGTTAATCCGCACCGGGTCGGTGGGAACGGTTCTTGTGCTGTCGGGTCTGCTATTGCCGCAGGGGAGCACGGTTTCGGGCCTGATGATGGCATGTGGCCTTGTTATTTTAACCGGGCTTGCTCCGTTTGGTCAGTTCTGGCGCGATGAGAACGATAGCTTCCTGTTCCTTCCGTTTGCGGGGGCATCCATCCTGCTGGCCATGCGGCTGCGCGGGCATGGTGGTGCTGCGTTTGAAATGGCTCTGGTGGCGGCGGGCCTTATTTCGGTCTGGTTAACGGCTGCTGCTGGCCGGGCGGGAGACAGGCAGAGGCTGTTCCGCACATTTCCGTCCGCGCTGGCGCTTATGGCCGTTGGCGTGGAGGCGGATGTTGCGGCTTTGCTGTTCCTGTGTGGCTGGTGCCTGGCCGGGGGTAACCGCAGTGGGCGGGGCTGGGCGATCAATGTTCTGGCCTGTTTTCCTCCCGGTGCGCCGTTTGTGGGGTGCCTGCTCCTGTTGTCTGTCATGACCGACTGGGCATGGCCCGTTGCGGTGCTGACCGTGTGTGGCATTCTGGCCGCCGTGCTGCGCGCCGTGCCGGACCGGGAGGCCGCCCGCCTGTTCTGGCCCGATGACATGGCCGGGCGTGTGGCATGCTCGGTGCTGACCGTTATGGGCTTTCTGGTGCCATTGGCCATGATGCTGGGGGCGTTCTGATGGATGTTTCCGCACTGATTTACGCAGGCGAACAGACCTCCACCCCATGGCGCTTCCGGCTGGATGAACTGGCCTGGCGCGATATGGTGGATATGCTCAAGGGTGATGATCTGCCTTTTGTCGGCCTGTGGTGCGATGGAGTGGATGTGCATGCCCTGTTCTTGCCTGATGGGCACCCACTGGCCGCAACACTGGCGCTGGAAGGAGGGCGTTATCCTGCCCTTTCCCCCGCACGGGTTGCCGCCAGCCTGTATGAACGGGCAATTTATGATCTGTTTGGGGCAGAAGCCATGTGGGCGGTGGATGTACGCTCCCTGCTTGACCATGATGTGTGGTCTGCCGCCCCACCGCTCTGCGCCGCACCCGGCCGGGGCGGGCAGCGCAAGGGACTTGTGGCGTTCCAGCCATCCGATGCCATGGCGGCCGCCAAGGGGCGGGTGGAAGAGTGTGGCCCTGCAACGGGCGATCTGGTCCCACCGTTTTATACGCGGCTTGTCCTGTCCGGCACACTTGTCGCCAATGCGGAAACACAGACAGGCTATGCCCACCGGGGCATTGCCGCACGCTCACGGCATGCGCGGGTAGAGGATGTCTGCCGGTTAAGCAGCCGCGTTGCGGCGGGCAGTTCCGTGGCGCATCAGGTTGCGTTCTGTCAGGCGGTGGAAAATGCCTGCAATGTGCAGGTCGGGGCCGAAGTAGCGCTCCTGCGCGTAGCCTTGCTGGAAATGGAACGCCTGTTCCAGCACCTGTACACTCTGGCCGGTATGGCGCGGCTGGCGGGTGCGCAGCTTGTGGCGTCGCACTGTATGGCGCTGCGGGAAAAACTGGTGGCCGAGGCTGCCCCCATAACCGGGTCACGGTTGCTGATGGATGTTTGCATCCCCGGTGGCCTGTCCGTACGGGACGCAACGCAGATGGAGGATCTGTGCGCCAGATTGTACGAACTGGGGCGGAAGGCGTACCCGCAACTGGTGCTTTTGTGGCGTGAATACCCCGGTCTTTCTGCCCTGCTGGGTCGTGTGGGGCGTATTCAGGCCGATGATCTGGAGCGGGTCGGGCTGGATGGCCCGGTGGCCCGGGCCGCAGGCTGGGACTGCGATGGCAGGCGCATGATGCCTGCATATGATGGGCTGTGGCGTTATACATCAGGCAGGCAGAACGGCACGGCGGAAGACCGCGCCCTGCTGTTGCTGGATGAGGTGGAGGAAAGCCTGCGCATGCTGGATCTGGCCTCGGCCCGGATCGGGCTGAACGCTGGTGGTACGGTTTCCCTGTCGATACAGGATGGGGAGGGCACGGGGCTGGTGGAAGGGCCATGGGGTGGCGTGCTGTACTGGGTGCGTCTGGCGCATGGCCGTGTGGCGGAGGCTTTTTGCCGCAAGCCTGAAACCTCGGCCCTGCTGGTGTTTGAGCAGGCTCTACCCAACCATGAGGCGGAGGATGCTGCGTTACTGGCCTGTTCACTCGGTATGAACGCAGCAGCACTGGATGGTTAAGGGAGCAGGCATGAACGGGTACAAGGCGGGGCGGTCATGGGGCTGATCCGTGCGGTCATGAATACGGTGTTCTGGAAAGAGCGGCAAAAGCGCAAACCACTGGGTCCGCGCTGGCCTTTGCTGCTTTTTCATGTGGATACGGGGGGCTGTGGTGGCTGTGGCATGGAGTTACGGGCCATGACCTGCCTGCCATATGACATGCAGGGGGCGGGGTTCGGGTTTGTAAACTCCCCCCGCTCGGCGGATGTGCTGCTGGTCACCGGGGCCTTGACCCGCACCATGGCTCCTGTGTTGCAGGAGGCATGGGAGGCCATGCCAAACCCCAAAGGCATTATCAGTATTGGCAACTGCGCACTGGATGGCGGCGTATTTAGTGAAAATTATGCCGTTATGGGGGGGCTGGAGCGGCGCGTATCGGTTGATCTGGCCATTACGGGTTGCCCGCCCAGCCCGCAGGAAATCCTGAACGGGCTGTGCTCCCTGCTTGGGAGTGCCGCGCAGGGCGGGAAAAAGGAAACGCCCTCAGGGGGATGAGGGCGTTTCGGTATCGTCTTTATGCAGGTCTTCAGTCGCTTTTTTCAGTTTGAGAAAACTGCGGCGGCTTAAAGGGAGCAGAATCATATAAATCACGCCCGCCGCAGCCAGTGCGGCCCACGGGTCTGCTACCAGCACCACTGCGTAAATGCCGGTCCCCAGCATAAGGGGCAGCACAAACTGGGCAGGAACCTTGAAGTTTTTAAAAGACCAGACCGGAAGGGTGGATACCAGCAGCAGGGCTGTGCTGGTCAGGGTAAAGTCCGGCAGCCACGGCAGGCGGGTCAGGTTGTAAAGCCAGTCTATGCCCAGCTTTTGTGCCTCCAGCCCCAAAAAGAGCGGAAAAAGTGCAAGCCCGGCCCCGGCAGGAGCGGGTACGCCGGTAAAAAAGTTGCTGGCATATTTGGGTTTCAGCTCTTCCTCATCCAGATTGGCGTTAAAGCGCGCCAGCCTGAGCGCCATGCAGACCGTAAAGAGCAGGCAGGGCAGAAAAGCGTAGCGGTTACTGTCCTTGATCGCCCAGAAATACAGCAGGAACGAAGGTGCGACCCCAAAGCACAGAAAGTCGGAAAGGCTGTCAAACTCCGCGCCAAAGCGTGTGGCCCCGCGCAGCATGCGGGCAATGCGTCCGTCCAGCCCATCAATAAAGGCGGAAATGAGCAGTGCTGCCGCAGCCGCCTGAAAGCGTCCTTCAATGGCAAAGCGCATGCCCATCAGGCCCGCGCAAAGCCCCAGCATTGTCAGAATATTGGGAATCAGGCGGTTAAAGGAAGGACCGCGGCTCTTGTTGCGCACACGCCGCTTGCGGTGGCGTGGGCGCGGCGCATCCTTCTGCTCGGTCAGGACGATTGAAGGAGGCGTTGGTGTGGGGAGTGTCACGGGCTTGTCAGAGACGCGCCATGACGGTCTCACCGCCAACCATGGTCTGACCAACAGCTACCAGCGGTTCAACACCGGGCGGCAGATACAGGTCGGTGCGTGAGCCAAAGCGGATCAGGCCGAAGCGTTCGCCCGCTTCCACTTTTGTACCTTCGTTGACGGAGCAGACAATCCGGCGCGCAACAAGCCCTGCAATCTGCACCACGGCCAGCATGCGGCCATCTGGCAGGGTCAGGCTGAGTGCATTGCGTTCATTCTGCTCGGATGCCTTGTCCAGACTTGCGTTCAGGAACAGGCCCGGATGATAGGCAATACGGGTGACCGTCCCTGCTGCGGGCATACGGTTTACGTGCACATCCAGAACGGACAGGAAGGTGGCAATCCGCCATACCGGGGTTTCGCCCATACCCAGTTCCCTGGGGGGCGCAATTTTTTCAATGGACACGATATGCCCATCCGCAGGGGCCACCGCCACATCGTTACGGGCAGGTGTAACACGCTCCGGGTCCCGGAAAAAGTAGAGGCAGAAGCCAAAAAAGCCGGTGCTGGCATGGCCAAGCAGGCGCAGCTTGGGGCAGCGCAGTTTGCGGCCAAGCAGGTAGGACACCGCGGACACCGCACCTGAAGCCAGCAAAAACGGGCGGGCTTCAGGGTGGGGGCGTGCGACAACAAGTTTAAGGGATGCAAGTAAAGACATAACGCAATCCTTACGCCAAAGGTGCACCAAAGGGAAGCAGCGGGACAGGGGAGTATGGTCTGCTCCGCTGCTTCGTGTTCAGGGCGTCTGTGTCAGACGGTTTCTTTCAGCACATCGCGTACGGCGGCAAAGGCCGCATCCGCTGCTGCGCCATCCGGGCCACCGGCCTGAGCCATGTCCGGGCGGCCACCGCCACCTTTGCCACCCATGGCCACGCTGGCTGCCTGAACCAGAGTAACGGCGCTTACCTTTTCGGTCAGGGCCGGAGCCACGGCCGCCACAACACTGCCTTTGCCTTCAGCGCAGGAAATCAGGACCACCACATCGGCTTCGCCCTGCTTGAGAATGGTTTCTGCCAGCCCTTTCAGCTCACGTGCGGGGGTTTCCCCCACATTGCGTGTGGCCAGACGGGCAGCCCCCACTTTTTCCACGCCAGCAGCGGCAACGCTGCCTGTCGCCATCTGGCGTTGCAGATTGGCAATCTGGCGCTCCATGGCCTTGCGTTCTTCCAGTAGGGTAGCCAGCCGTTCGGGGGCATCGGCCACGCTCACCTTCATCATGCTGGCAAGCTGGAGCAGCCTCTGCTCATTGGCGGCCGTCAGGGATTCGGCAGCCTTGCCTGCTACGGCTTCGATACGCCGCACACCAGCGGAAACACCGTTTTCGGCCACAATACGGAACTGCCCGATGTCCCCCGTACGGCTGACATGCGTGCCGCCACACAGTTCCATGGACCATGCACCCTTGCCCTCTTCAGAGGGGCCCATGGTCACAACGCGAACCTCATCGCCGTATTTTTCGCCAAACAGGGCGGTTGCCCCTTCGGCAATGGCTTCTTCGGGGGTCATGGAACGGGTGGTCACGGCCGCATTCTGGCGAATACGGTGGTTTACTTCGGCTTCGATGTCCGCCAGTTCTTCCGCCGTAATCGGGCGGGGCTGGCTGACGTCAAAGCGCAGGCGGTCCGGTGTGTTCAGGCTGCCTTTTTGCGCTACATGCGCACCAAGGCGGCGGCGCAGGGCTTCGTGCAGCAGGTGGGTGGCCGAGTGGTGGGCGCGTATGGCCGAACGGCGGTCATGGTCCACGGCGGCGGTTACAGCCATGCCGGGCCTGAGCGTTCCTTCGGTCACTGTGCCGTAATGCACAATCAGGTCGCCTGCTTTTTTCTGTGTATCGCGGATGGCGATTTTCAGCCCTTTGGCGGTCAAAAAGCCTGTATCGCCCGCCTGACCACCACTTTCACCATAAAATGGGGTCTGGTTGAGCAGCACGGCAACCTCCTGCCCGATCGTGGCTTCCGGCAGGAACGCGTTGCCTGCAACAAGCGCCAGAACCTCGCCATCGGCCTGCTCGGTGGAGTAGCCAAGGAACTCGGAGGCGCCAAACCTGTCGCGGGCTTCAAACCAGATGGTTTCGACCGCCGTATCACCAGAACCGGTCCAGGCCGCGCGAGCACGCTGGCGCTGGATGGTCATGGCGTCATCAAAGCCTTTTACATCCACATCATGGCCGCTCCCGCGCAGGGCGTCCTGCGTCAGATCCAGCGGAAAACCAAATGTGTCATACAGGCGGAAGGCCACATCACCGGGAAGCGGTGCGCCGGAGGCCAGCTTGCTCTTTTCGTCGTCCAGCAGGTGCAGGCCACGGTCGAGCATGGCTTTAAAGCGTTCTTCCTCTCCGCGCATGGTTTCACGGATCAGGGCTTCCCCATGCACCAGCTCGGGGTAGGCCGAACCCATCTGCTGGATCAGGGCTGGCAGCAGCTTGTAAAAAATCGGGTCCGTGGTGCCCATCATGTGCAGATGGCGCATGGCGCGGCGCATGATCCGGCGCAGCACATAACCGCGGCCATCCTTGGAGGGCAGAACACCATCGGCAATAAGAAACGCGGTGGAACGCAGGTGGTCGGCCACAACGCGGTGGCTGGCCTTGAAGGGGCCGTCCACGGCCTGATGTGTCAGTTCCGATGACGCGTTGATGAGCGATACAAACGTGTCCGTATCGTAGTTGTCACGCTTGCCCTGCATGATGGCGGCAAAGCGTTCCAGCCCCAGACCCGTATCAATGGACGGGCGGGGCAGGGGGGACCGTGTGCCCGGCGGGTCTTCGAAATACTGCATGAACACGAGGTTCCAGATTTCGACAAACCGATCGCCATCTTCATCGGGGGAGCCGGGGGGGCCACCGGGAACATCGGGGCCGTGATCATAAAAAATCTCGGAGCAGGGGCCGCAGGGGCCGGTATCACCCATCCGCCAGAAGTTGTCGGAAGTGGGAATACGGATAATGCGGCTGTCATCCAGCCCGGCAATGGAGCGCCACAGACCGGCGGCTTCCTCATCCTCGGCAAAGACGGTTACCAGCAGCTTGTCCGGGGAGATGCCAAAACCCTTGGTAATAAGGTTCCATGCCAGTTCTATGGCCTGCGGTTTGAAATAATCCCCGAAGGAGAAATTCCCCATCATTTCAAAGAACGTATGGTGCCGGGCCGTGTAGCCAACGTTATCCAGATCGTTGTGCTTACCGCCTGCGCGTACGACCTTCTGTGCGGTTGTCGCGCGGGAATAGGGGCGTGTTTCCTGCCCCGTAAACACGTTTTTGAACTGGACCATCCCCGCGTTGGTAAACAGCAGGGTTGGGTCGTTGCTCGGCACGAGGGACGAGGAGGGGACGATCTGGTGGCCCTTGCTGGCAAAATAGTCCAGAAAAGCGGTGCGGATTTCATTTGTTGTCAGCATGGCGTGAGGCAGCAAAGTCCTGAAACTGGTTGAGCGCATAAGACCTTCCCGCAGAGCGATGGATAATGCTTACGGCCGGGTGATACGCGCAGTAATCTCTTAAACCTGTGGGTAAATGTAGCGCACCCTGTGCTTCTCTGAAAGAGGGCAGGATTATGGCTCTGCGTTGTGTGTGGGGTCGTTGGAGGTGAGTTGCACTGTCATTTCTGCAAGCTCAAGTGCCGAGGTGGGTGGTTTTTCACGAAAAACCAGTTTTTGCGTCAGGTTGAAGTTGGCGAACAATCCCGCAAAACAGCCGCAGATCAGTGCAAGAACCGGGTAATGGGCACAAAGGGGAAAGAGGTAAAACAGCGTATAGACTGTTCCGCGGTTAAGAAAAAACCCCAGACTGTTGGCGGAGAGGAATCGCAGCCATTGCAGGATTGGATGGCTATGGTGAGTAGCGCCACGGAACGTCCATAAACTGTTCAGAATCCAGTTGAACGTTGCGGCAATAAAATAAGCAGCCAGCGTTGCCGCGGTTAACCCGATAAGAGGGCGCAGAGCATAAACAGAGCCTGTATCCCACACGAAACCAAGACTGCCGACAACACAAAATTTAAAAAAACGTAAAAGGCGTGGGGACGGCCTGAACGGAAGGACTGAACGCATATCCAGCAAAAGTCAGAAAAAAATGATCAGGGCAAGATATAAAAAACAGTAGGCATGGAAGCCTCGTCTTACTCTGTTCTGGAATCTCTCAAGGAGCAGTAACGGCCTGCCTTGCGGATAGCCCTTTTCCTGCATGTCGTGCGCACCGTGATACGGGCCTATTGAGAGCCATGAGCGGAAGGTGTGTGATAGATATGCAACAGATGGTGGCGTGCATGGCAGCGTATCGCTGCCCGAAGGGCTGGTACCTGTTTTTGTAATTCTATGTTTGAGAATACCTGACATAACGAACCATTTTATACAGTCTTTTGCTGCAAGTCACTGAAGATGCATGGTTTTTTTAATGTGACTGGCTGAAGTATGAAACGCCTGATCTGCTTTTTCAAGACTATAAATTTAAATATACAATCATATCACTACGCTGTTCTTGGTGATCAGCAGTAATGCAAAAAGCTGTTGAGAATAAGGTTCCATAAAAAAATGATTAAATATGCAGGCTTGGCTTCTGGGCAGGCGGGCATAAAAAAAGAGGCACCCGAAGGTGCCTCCCTTTTTGTTCCGAGGTAACCCGGAGCAGACCGATTAGTGGAGGATGATTTCCACGCGACGGTTCTGCGGTTCGCGGGTGTTCGGGCCGGTCGGCACCAGCGGATGGGCTTCACCATAACCGTGGATGTCGATGGCAGCAGCCGGAACGCCGTCATGAACCAGTTCAGCCTTCACGCTTTCAGCACGACGCAGGGACAGGCCCAGGTTGTACTTTTCGCCGCGCGGGCCGGGGTGAGCTGCGGAGTTATCGGTGTAACCGTTAACTTCGATGCGGGTGGTCTGCACGTGGGTGGAAGCCTGAGCAGCTTCAGCCACGATCTGACGGGCCCGTGCGCTCAGGACAGACTTATCCCAGTCGAAGAACACGAGGTAGGAACGTGCTGGCAGCGGAGCCGGAGCAGCAACGATCGGAGCAGCCGGCGGCGGGGGCGGCGGAGCCGTGTCGAACGCATAACGCAAGCCAACCATGAACAGGTGGTTGAAGCGATGGTCAACGCTGGTCTGGTTGGTGCCTTCGCTCGTGTCCGTGAACTGACCGTTGCGGAAGCTGCCGGGCTGGCCGATCATGCGGTACTGAGCTGTGACCTGAAAGCCCGGAATGCCGGTATCAAATGCTGCACCAACGATGGCCTGATAAGCAAAGCCACCCTTTGTACCACGGTAGCCGAGGCCAGGGGTGCTGGTGAAGCTGTGATGTTCTTGCGTCCACAGGTAGCCAGCACCGGCACCGATGAACGGGGTCACCGGAACATTGTTGATGCCGAACTTGGTCAGGTCGAAGTCATACAGAGCGTTGATGAAGCCGCCGTAGGAAGAATCCTTGCCACGGTTGTGGTCACCGTTACCGGTGCTGCCGCTCAGGTTGGAGCGCAGATAGGTGCCTTCCACTTCAGCGCGCAGACCGTTGCCAAAGCCCCAGCCGAAGGAGCCGTAACCGGTCCAGCCGCTTTTGTGACCAACTTTGTTACGGTCGATATCGCCACCGCCATTGTTGGTTTTGAAATGCTGGGTCTGGGTCAGGTCGTAGCCGCCGCCAAGGTCGACATACGGGCCGGTGATGGTGGTGGCGGATGCGGCCGCCGGAGCCGCTGCCATCAGGGTTGTTGCGAGTAACGCCGTGCGGAGACGCATTTTTTGCCCTCAATATTTCATCTAGGTGAACCTGTTCTACCAATTACTGGCGTAACTGACCACCCGATGCACCAAAAATTCGTATAAAGCAGTCACCACCCATTCGGGAGAGGCGACCCTTCATACTCTTGTCGACTAAAAGACACAGCAGTGCTTTCGTTGCAACAGATCATTTTGCAGCATGAGCATGAACTGGCTGCATGCTGCACTGGAGTTGTTTCGTTATACTGTGTCCAATAGCTCTGCCATTGCAGATTTAAGCCATGCTCTCGCGCCAGAATAAGGCGGAATTGAGGCTTATTGCAAAAATACAACACCTCAAAATGAAAGTGTGAGACCGTATATCTGTCACCCCTGCGCGCCATCACAGACCAGAACTTCCCTGACTGCATCAGCAGGAACGTCCTGTGTTGTAAAGGCGCGACCGATTCCGTGAGCAAGAACAAACGACAGGCACCCGTCCTGCATTTTCTTGTCCCGTTGCATGTGGGCCATCAGGTCCTCCACGGCAAAGGTGTGGGGCAGGTCCCGGATATGCGTAGGCATATTCAGGCTTTCCAGATGGTGTGTCACGCGGAGTTGATCCTGCTCCGGGCAAAGTCCGAGCCTGACTGAAAGCGCAAAGGCCAGATTCAGCCCGATGGAGACTGCCTCGCCATGCAGCAGGCGGCCATCGTAGCCAAGCTCGGCTTCCAACGCGTGGCCAAAGGTATGGCCTAGGTTCAGCAGCGCGCGCCCGTTGCTTTTCTGTTCCTCACGCTCATCTGCGGCCACAACGCGGGCCTTGAAGGCACAGGCCTGCCGCACGGCCTCGGCCAATGCTTCAGGCTCCTGGTCCAGCACGGCTGCACCGTGTTTTTCGCACCAGTTAAACAGAGCCTGGTCACCGATCAGGCCGGATTTGACGATTTCGGCATACCCCGCAACCAGCTCGCGCCGGGGGAGGGTGCTGAGCGTGGTCACATCAGCCAGCACGCACAAAGGCTGATGGAACGCGCCCAGCAGGTTTTTGCCCCAGCGTGTATTAATGCCTGTTTTGCCACCCACAGAAGAATCGACCTGCGAAAGCAGGGTGGTCGGGATTTGCACAAAAGGCAGTCCGCGCAGGGTGGTAGCCGCCACAAATCCGGCCAGATCCCCCACGACTCCTCCACCAAGGGCGATGATTGTCGTGCGCCGTTCCACGCCCTGTTCCAGAATCGCGTCTGTCAGGTGCTGGTAAATGGTCAGGCATTTGCTCTGCTCGCCCGGCGTTACGCGCAGGCTGCGGGTGCGTACGCCTGTTTCACGCAGCGAATCCTCCAGCTTCTGCAGGTAAAGCGGTGCCACGGTGCTGTCGGTAATGATGATGGCGTTTTTCTGTGGAAGCACCGGAGCCAGCAGCCCGCCTGCCCGGCTGATCAGGTCCGTGCCGATCACCACATCATAGGACGTTCTGGCCAGCGACACAGGCAGCCGCAACGGGCGGCGGGACAGGGCAAGCGCTTCCATAACGCGGGTTGTGGTGTGTTCCACGTTGTTGTCTCCACAATCGACAATAATCTCGGCCTCGGCATAGACCGGATGGCGGATGGTCATCAGCCGGTCCAGCACATCTCTGGGGGATGCGGTGTTGAGCAGTGGCCTGTGTGTGCGCCCCGCTACGCGGCGGAGCAGCACGGGCAGCGGGCAGCGCAGCCAGACCGAAACCGCCTGTCTGCGCACCAGAGCGCGGGTCTGGGAATCCATGAACGCGCCGCCCCCGGTTGCCAGCACCATGGGGGGGCCTTCAAGCAGGCGGCGAATCACCCGGCGCTCGCCATCGCGGAACGCGCTTTCGCCATAAAGCTGGAACACATCGGCAATGGAGCAGCCAGCGGCGCGCTCGATCTCAACATCGGCGTCAACAAAAGGCAGGCCGAGTCTGGCGGCAAGGTGGCGGCCCACCGTTGTTTTGCCAGCACCCATAAGGCCGACCAGCACAATGCTGCGCCCCGAAGTCATGCCCGTGCTGCTGGGGTTGCGGACAATCCGCTCCAGATCAAGCGGGATAGGCGGCGGGTCTGTGGTTGGGGAGGGGGGAGAGATACGTGATGACATAAAGCCTAGCTTAACATAGAGCAGAAAGAACACACCTATATCTGTTGTAAGGGGAGCCTGCCCGAATGAGCCGTATGGTTCTGATCGTTTTTGCCGTTGTTGTCCTTGGTGCGCTGGGGGGCTTTGCGGCCCTTGGGGTTGCCGGTCGGCCGCCCGTGCCGCAGCCCGTCCACCATGACCTGCCTTTTGCGGCCGAAGCGGTGGTAACAACCCCCTCCGTTGCCGTGCCTCCGGCTCCTGCTGTGCCTGTTGTAACGCCTGTTGTGCCAGCAGCCCCTGCCCAGGTCAGCATTTCTCCCACAGTGCAGGCTCCTGCTCACCCGTGAGCAACGCGGAAGGCTGTGTAGAGCTTTTTCTGGAAATGCAGGCCGCCGAGCGTGCGGCCGCCCCCAATACCCTGCTGGCATATCAGGCTGACCTTGCATCCTGTGCGCAGAGTTTGCTGGCCGTGGGGCAGACCCTGCGCACGGCAAGTGCCGATGGCCTACGTGGCTGGCTGGCGGACCTGTCCGCACAGGCGCAGTCGCGGCGTACCGTGGCGCGCCGCCTGTCGTGCATAAAACAGTTCTATCTGTTTTTGCTGCGTGAGGGCCTGCGGGCGGACAATCCGGCCGAGCACCTTGACTCCCCCGGTGCGGAGCAGGCTCTGCCGCGTTTTCTGTCCGAATCGGAAGTGCTGGCCCTGCTTGATGCCTGCGTGGAGCCAGAAGGAGCCTCCACCGCCAAAAAGCGTCGGGCTTTGGTGGCGCGGGCGGCGCTGGAGCTGCTGTATGCATCGGGGTTGCGGATTTCTGAACTGCTGGAGCTGCCCCGGCAGGCTCTGGCGGGGGACCAGCGCATGCTCAGCGTGCGCGGTAAAGGCGGGCGGGAACGGCTTGTCCCTCTTTCGGGGAGTGCTCGGCAGGCAGCCAGTGCGCTGGTGCAGGCCGATGCAGGGCTGAACAGCCCCTATCTTTTTCCTGGCCGGGACCCCGCAAGGGCCATGACCCGGCAGGCTTTTGACCGGATTCTGCATGATGTGGGGTTAAAAGCCGGGCTTGAGCCTGCGCGTCTTTCTCCCCATGTGCTGCGCCATTCCTTTGCGACGCACCTGCTTGCGCATGGGGCGGATCTGCGCGCGCTGCAAATGCTGCTGGGGCATGCGGATATCGCCACAACCCAGATTTATACCCATGTACAGACCGAGCGGTTGCGTCAGGTTGTGGCCGAACATCACCCGCTTTCAGCCTCCCAAAACACGGCTTTGGACGATTGAGAGCGTAAAAAGCACCTCCAGAACACATTTGGATGCACGAAGTGACTTGGCTTTAAGCGCCATTGTGCTATCGGCTTTGCTCATGCGTCAGTTCCTGGAATTTGAAAAGCCCGTCGCCGAACTTGAGAACAAGATCGACGAGCTGCGGCAGATGACCGACCCCGAAGGGGTCAATATAGAAGAAGAGACGGCCCGCCTTTCTGATAAGGCGGAAAAGCACCTGCGCACGATCTACGCCAAGCTCACACCTTGGCAGAAAGTGCAGGTGGCCCGTCATGCCCAGCGTCCGCATACGCAGGACTATATTGGTCGGCTGATAACGGATTTTACGCCGTTGGCAGGCGACCGGCTGTTTGGGGATGACAAGGCCATTATTGGTGGTATTGGCCGTTTTGATGGCATGCCCGTAATGGTGATCGGGACCGAGCGCGGCTCGGACCTGGAAACCCGGCTCCAGCACAACTTTGGCATGGCCCGGCCCGAAGGCTACCGCAAGGCCCAGCGGCTGATGAAGATGGCTGGCCAGTTCAGGCTGCCGATTCTCACCTTTATTGATACCGCAGGGGCATGGCCGGGTATTGATGCGGAACAGCGTGGGCAGGCCGAAGCCATTGCCCGCTCCATTGCCACCTGTTTTGACGCCCCTGTTCCTCTGGTCGCCACGGTTATTGGCGAAGGTGGGTCAGGTGGTGCGGTGGCGCTGGGGGCTGGGGATCGGGTTCTTATGCTCGAACACGCCATTTACTCCGTTATCTCGCCCGAGGCCTGTGCCTCCATCCTGTGGCGTGACCCCAAGCAGGCCAGCACGGCGGCGGAAACGCTGCGTCTGACTGCTCAGGATCTCAAGCGCCTTGGCCTGATCGACCAGATCATTCCCGAACCCGTGGGTGGAGCCCAGCGTGACCCGGCCGCCGCCATGGATGCGGTACGGGGTGTGCTGGGTGCGATGCTGAAAGACCTGCTGCCGCTGGCGCCGGAAAAGCTGAAGGAACTGCGCCGCGAGAAGTTTCTGGCTATGGGGCGTGAAGCCCTGCACTGAAGCGCATCCTGCTGACCGTGCTACTCCGGCGCGGTCAAGCGGGATACGGGTACCAGACAGATCAGGCGGGCGGTTCACCTTCCACGGGTGAGCCGCCTTTTTCTTTGAGCAGGTCGTGGATGGCCTGTGCCGCATCGTTCACGCGCTGCCTGTCCTGACCTTTGGCCACAAGAGCCACACCGTGACCGCCCTCACGGTGGAACGGGTAGGAGCCAATGTCCAGATCGGTAAAGCGCTCCTGTATGGCCTCCAGCCCATCGGCCAGAGCGCCTTCACCCAGCAGCGTGGTGTGCCATGTGCGCGAAAAAACAGGCGCACCTTTCTGCAAGGTCGGGGCCAGTTCTTCAAACATGGCGCGCATGATGCGGGGGACGCCAGCGAGCACATGCACATTGCCAATGGTAAAGCCCGGCGCAATGGAGACGGGGTTGGCAATGGGGGTTGCCCCTTTGGGCAGTTTGGCCATGCGCTGGCGGGCTGTATTGAAGTTTTCCGGCCCAAAGCGTTCTTGCAGCACGGCAAAGGTGGGGGCATGAATTTCCCACGGCACACCAAAGGCTTCGGCTACGCAGGGGGATGTGATGTCATCATGCGTCGGGCCAATGCCGCCGGTTGTAAACACTTCGTCAAAGCGGGCGCGTAATTCCGTGACCGTGTTGATGATGGTCGCCCTGATGTCGGGGATCACGCGGATTTCGACCAGAGGAATCCCCAGTTCTCCCAGCCGAAGCGCCAGAAACTGGATGTTGTCGTCCCGTGTGCGGCCAGAAAGGATTTCGTTACCAATAAGAATGAGTGCGGAAGTGCGGCGCATGACTCGGGTTTGACCTTTTGTTCTGGGCTTCTTGACTGCCCGCAAGGATGGAGCGGAGTGTTTGCGGGGTCAATGGGCGTAAAAATTACACCACGAAGGGTGTCCTGCGCGTTTTTGCATTGACCGGGTGCCACGCAATTCATAGCTTCCCGCGCATGTCAGATAGCCAAACAGCATCCGCTTCCGATCTTCCGCGCGCGTGGCCTTTTGAAGAGGCGCGCAAACTGGCCGATCATGTTGCAACACGTAGCAGCACAGGCGCCGATGAGCGCCCGGCTCTGCTGGAAACCGGGTATGGCCCTTCCGGCCTGCCTCATATCGGGACCTTTGGTGAGGTCGCGCGCACGTCCTGGGTGCGGCAGGCCTATACGGCGCTTACGGGCCGCCCGTCGCGCCTGCTGGCTTTTTCGGACGATATGGACGCCCTGCGCAAGGTGCCCGATAATGTGCCCCAGCGTGAGATGCTGCAGAACTACATAGGGCAGCCCCTCTCCCGCGTGCCGGACCCGTTTGGCACGCACGAGTCGTTTGCAGCGCACAATAACGCCCGACTCTGCGCGTTTCTGGACAGTTTCGGGTTTGAATACGAATTTGCATCCTCCACCCAGTATTACACCTCCGGCCGGTTTGATGCGGCCCTGCGGCGGGTTTTGGAAGTCCACGACCAGATTCTGGCTGTAATCCTGCCCACACTGGGGCCGGACCGCCGGGCAACCTATTCGCCCGTCCTGCCGCTGCACCCCCGTACGGGGGAGGTCATGCAGGTTAAAATGGACGCGATTGATGCCGCGGCAGGCACTGTGCGCTGGACCGACCCCGCAACAGGCGAGGTGTTTGAAACGCCGGTCACAGGTGGCCACGCCAAAATGCAGTGGAAGGCCGACTGGGCCATGCGCTGGTATGCGCTGGGTGTTGATTACGAAATGTCGGGCAAGGATTTGATCGACAGCGTGCGCCTGTCTGGTCGCATCTGCAAAATTCTGGGCGGCACACCGCCTGCGGGCCTGACTTACGAACTGTTTCTGGATGAGCAGGGGCAAAAAATCTCCAAATCCAAGGGCAATGGCCTGTCGGTGGAAGAGTGGCTGCGTTATGCCCCGCCGGAAAGCCTTGGTCAGTTCATGTTCAACCAGCCGCAGCGGGCCAAACGGCTGTATTTTGATGTGATCCCCAAAACGGCGGATGACTACCTGACCCACGTGGACAAGGCGCGCGCCCTTCAGGCAGAAAACCCGGCAGGGAGTGACCTGCGGGCAAACCCCGCATGGTTCATCCACAAAGGCAGCGTGCCTGAGGATGCAGGAAGCCCCGTACCGTTTGGCATGCTGCTCAATCTGGCCAGCGTTGCCAATGCGGATACGCCCGAAGTGCTGTGGGGCTTTATCCGCCGTTACGACAGTGCCGTGTCACCGCAGACGCATCCCATGCTGGCTGAACTGGTCAAGCACGCTATTGCCTACTACGCGGATTTTGTCCGCCCCGCCAAAACCTTCCGTGCTCCAACGGATATGGAACGCGCGGCACTTGTGGATCTGGCCGAAACCCTGCGGGGTTTTGAAGGGGAGGCGGCAGACGCATCCATCTTGCAGAATCTGGTGTTTGAAATTGGCAAGCGCCACGGGTTTGAACCGCTCAGAAGCTGGTTTGGCTGCCTGTATGAGGTGCTTCTGGGGCAAAAAGAAGGGCCACGCTTTGGCGGTTTTGTCGCATTATATGGTGTGCCGGAAACCATTGCCCTTATAGACGCCGCCCTCTTGCGAGATACGCAGGTTTAAGCAGGGTCTGGCAATAGATGACACAGATGCCCCAGCTCCCCGACCAGCAACCTGACCTCCATGGAGGGGAAAAGGGATGGAAAAAGCGGCTGAGGCATCTCCCCCATCTGGTCGGGCTGGTGCTGATGGTGGCGGCCATTCTTGTGGTGCAGCATGAGGTGCGGCACCTGAAAATGACCGACATCCGGCAGGCCATGGAGGCTATTCCCGCCTTCCAGTTATGGGCTGCCGTTGGCTGTACGCTGCTTTCCTACTTTATTCTGTCTTTTTACGACCGGCTGGCCGCCATTCAGGTCGGGTATGGGAAGTTGCCTTTCCGCCGGGCGGCGTTTGCGGCTTTCTGCTCCTATGTGCTGTCGCACAACCTTGGTTTTTCGGCGGTTTCGGGGGCTGCGGTCCGGTACAGGCTGTACCGCAACTGGGGCGTGAACGCCTTTGCCATTACCCAGATTATTGCCTTTTGCTCCGCCACCTACCTGCTGGGGGCTGCGGTCCTTATCGGGGCGGTGCTTATTCTGGAGCCTTCGGTACTGCCAGGTATTGGCAACCGCGTGCCGCAGGTGGTGCTGGCCTTTGTGGGGGGGCTGCTGTGGCTGATGGTGGCCGGGTATATCGGGCTGTCCTTCTGGCTGCGTGAATTCCGGTTCCGTAAATGGGTCATTGCGTTGCCATCCCCCCGTATGGCTTTCATGCAGACTGTGGTGGCTACGGCAGAAGTCGCAGCGACCGCCAGCATAGCCTTTGTGCTGCTGCCCAAAGGATGCGGGGTGGATTTTGGTCCTTTTCTGGCCATCTATATTGCATCCTACACGGCGGGGCTGGTGGCGAGTGTGCCCGGCGGGCTGGGGGTGTTTGACGGGGCCATGCTGCTGGCGCTCGGCCCGTATATGCCTGCCCCCCAGATTCTGGGTGTGGTGCTGATTTTCCGCCTTTTTTACTACATTATTCCCCTCTTTCTGGCGGGGATGATGTTCGCCGGGCATGAGCTGTTCCTGCGAGGGGATGCCGCTCTTGCCAAAAAGAAGAACCGCAAACGTGGCAAGGATGCGCAGGTTGTCCGGCGCAGGCCCAGCCAGGTTGTGCGCGAGAGCGAGGCGGCTTTTTCTGTTGCCGTGGCAACGGGCGCTGTCTCGCTTTGTGGTGTGCTGCTGCTCTGCCTTGTGCTTATGGAGCCGATGCCCAAATTTTCCATGCTGCCGGACACGTTTGCAGGGCTTGTGCATGTGGGAGGGAACTATCTGCTCTCCCTTATGGGGGTTGCGCTTATTGGCATGGCCATTGGTCTTTCCCAGCGGGTAACGCTGGCATGGCGGGGGGCTCTGGGCCTGTTGCTGGTGGCAACGGTCATGACCTTCCTGCGTGGGAACACAATTTTTGTGCCTGTTATGCTGGGGTTGTCCGCGCTGTTTATTGCGCCGTTCCGGAACTGCTACTATCGCCGGGCCGAATTGCTGAGCGAGCCGCTCTCGCGCTCTAATCTTCTGTGCCTGTTACTGCTGTTCGCCTGCGTTATCGCGCTGGCTACGCGCAACGCCGGGGCGGGGAGCTGGTGGCAGCTTATTCTGGCATCGCCAACGCATGGGGCGGTGCGCTGGACCGTAGCGCTGGCGGTGCTGCTTGCTCTGGTGGTGCTGGCGCGGCTGATGTGGCCTGCCCGTATTCCCATCCAGTCATGGACGCAGGATATGGCCGAGCATTACGGAACGCTCGAACACGCCCTGCCTGATATTGCGGACATGAAGCCCGAAGGTTTTGTGGAGGGAGAAGCGGGGGATGCGATTATTCCCCTTATCCGGCGAGGGCGCATGCTGGTCGGGCTGGGCGACCCTGCGGGCGGGGAGGATGACAGTATTTCAGCCATCTGGCGGTTGCGGGATCTGGCCTTGCAGCAGGGGCTGCGGTTTGCCTTCTGGCAGGTGGGGGATAGTTTTATCCGGATTTACAACGATATCGGACTGAATGTGTGGCCGCTTGAAGATGGTAGCAATACGCATCTGTGTTATCCGCCAGAGGATATTGCTCTGGTATCGCGTTTTGTAAAAACCTATAAAGCTAACCGGGACGCAACCCACGTTCCCCTTTGATCGGCTTATGGGCTGGAAGATGTTTGTGTTGGAGTTTCGGATAGGGTTATGTCGGCGCATCTTCCCGAGATTCTATTAAGCGGGAGTATGGTCAGGACAGGGATTTCTTCCTTTCTGCTGGCTTTTCCCGCCCTGTTTTCCATTGTCAATCCATTTGGCGCGGCTCTTATTTTTGCTCAGGCTTCCGATGGTCGCTCTCCGCGCGAAATTATGGCGCTTGCGCGGCTTGTCTCTTTTTATTCCTTTGTGCTGATTATTGTCTCCCTGTGGTTTGGCAGCCTCGTGCTGGCGTTTTTTGGCGTGACCGTTAATGCCCTGCGTGTGGCGGGTGGTCTGGTTGTGGCCGTGCGGGCATGGGCTCTGCTGCAAAGCCCTGAAAGTGTGGAAGCGCAGAAGGAAAAACAGGCCCTGCAGGGCGGGCGCACCGTTATGTCGCCCAACTGGGCGGATGCTGCGTTTTTTCCGCTGGCCATGCCGTTTACCGTTGGGCCGGGCACAATTGCCGTGGCCATTGCCCTGGGGTCGGGTTGTCCGTCGGATCAATCCTTCTGGCCGTATTCAGCGGGTACGACTATGGCCGCCATCTGTGTGGTGCTGATCGTGTGGGCCGCGTATTCCAGCTCGGAAAAACTGGTATCCATGCTGGGTGTAACCGGTACGCGGATTGTCAGCAGGCTGGCTGCACTGGTTCTGCTGTGCATTGGGGTGCAGATTCTGGCCGCAGGTGTGCAGGGTTTTGCAATAGACATGTGGCATAACCTGCTCAAGGACGTCCGCCATCCCGCGTGATGGTGCTGCCTCCTTTACGCACAATACCCACGCCCCTTCTTTCGGCTGAGGCCTGACGCCTCTTTACGCAAAAAAGGGGCGTGAGGGTTTATTCGGGCACCAGTTCACTGACTGTCGCGTCAAACGCACCAAGTGCCACTTTGAGCCGTGCAAGCTGCTGCTGTGCCTGTGCTGCAAAGCCGTAAGGTGGTTTGATGACCAGTAACCCCGCTCCATTGAGGGCATCAGGGTCGTGGGGTGGGCGCATCAGCAGTTCCGCCACCAGCACGTTGCGGTGCCCGGCCTGCTCCACGCTGGTATGGAACTGGCGCACCGGTGTTCTGTGCTTGATGGGGTACCACACCGCAATCATGCCCGCGGCAAAGCGGGTGCGAATGGTCTGGAGTGCTTCGGTCAGGCGATCGAATTCCCCCGGTTCTTCAAATGGCGGGTCGATCAGCACAAGCCCGCGTTTTGCTGTTTTGGGGGGGAGGAGTGCGCGCAGGCTCTCATACGCATCGCGCTCATGCACGCTTATGTTGGGCTGGCCTGCAAACAGGCGGTAGAGTGCCCGTTTGTCCACCGGATGCTTTTCGCAGCAGATCAACTGGTCCTGTGGGCGCAGCATGAGCGATGCCAGCAGGGGGGAGCCGGGGTAAAAGCGTGGCCCACCAGCCTTGCGGACCAGTTCCAGCCACGGGGTCAGGGGGCTGTCTGGCGCTTCTGCCCAGAGTCTGCCGATGCCACTTTGGTATTCGCCGGTTTTTTCAGCCTCGGGGCTTTCAAGGTCATACCGGCCGATGCCGGCATGGGTGTCCAGCACCAGAAAAGGCGCGTCCTTGCGCAGAAAATGCTGGAGCAGGCTGACCAGCAAAGTGTGCTTCATGCAGTCGGCAAAATTGCCTGCGTGGTAGATGTGGCGATAGTTCATGCGGAGGCCTGATCGGGTTCAAAACGCTGGGCCATGTCTTCCAGTGGCCAGCGCGGGCGTGGGCGCAGGGTTGTGTTGTTGGGTACGGGCAGGCCGCGTTCAGCGCTTTCACGCCATGTTTCAAGGGCTGCCCAACCGACCATAACGGCATTATCCGTGCAGAGCCGGAGCGGAGGTGCGGCAAAGCGCAGGCCGCGCTTGTGGGCTACCTCCTCCAGTCTGGCGCGCAGGGTGGTGTTGGCGGCAACGCCACCGGCGGCGACCAGCAGACGGGCCTGTGGCATCATGTCCAGCGCATGGTTGATGCGGTCTGCCACAACATCGGCCACCGCCTGCTGGAAGGAGGCCGCAAGGTCGGCAGCAAACTGGTGGGGCAGAGGGGCCTGCCCGTAAGGAGCCAGTTTTTGCGCAATCGCGGTTTTAAGCCCGGAGAAGGAGAAGTCACACCCCGGCCGGTGCAGGAGCGGGCGGGGCAGGGCTATGGCATCCGGGTCGCCCATCTGGGCCAGTTTTTCCAGTGCCGGGCCACCGGGCCAGCCAAGGCCGAGCATTTTTGCAACCTTGTCAAACGCTTCGCCCGCGGCATCGTCTATGGTGCCGCCGAGTTTGCGGTACTGGCCAACGCCTTCCACCGCAATGCACTGGCAGTGCCCGCCAGAGACCAGCAGTAACAGGTAGGGGAAAGGCGCACCATCGGGTACAATACCGGGCAGACGGGCGGTCAGGGCATGGGCTTCCACATGGTTGACCGCAACAAAAGGAATAGCCAGCGCCAGAGCCAGGCCCTTGGCAAAACTTGTGCCCACGATCAGCCCGCCAATCAGCCCCGGCCCGGTGCTGGCGGCAATAAAGGCAAGGTCCGTCGTGGCCAGACCTGCATCTGCCAATGTTGCCTCGACCAGAGCAGGCAGGAGGGCCAGATGCGCGCGGGCGGCTATTTCTGGCACTACACCCCCAAAATCCGCATGCCCATCCTGCGAGACAACGCGCTGGGCAAGGCAGGTACCATCGGGAGCCAGAATGGCGCAGGCGGTTTCGTCACAGGAGGATTCAATGGCCAGAACAGGCCCTGCGGGCTGATGGGTGGCGGAAAGGTCACTCATGGACGCACCATAAAAAAAGCGGTATTCTCGCACGAATGCAACGGATGGGGAGGGGCGGAATGTTTTTCCGGTCGCGCAAGTTTTTCAGACCAGCCGGGCTTCATCGTATCTTGTCCTTTCTCCATTCCCGGTAATAGACACATCTTATGGATTCAGCCTACCCTTCCTCACCTGTCCTTTCTCCCGCCTTGCAGGAGATTGCCGCAGAAGCGGCTGCACGCCAGAAAAAGGCGGGCAGTCATTCGGGACGTCACTCCCTGCCTTTGCGGGTGGGCACGCGTGGGTCTCCTCTGGCGCTGGTCCAGACACGCGCATTTTTGACCACGCTGACGCGCTTCTGCCCCGTCTTGCGGGACATGAACGCCTTTCAGGAACACCAGATCAACACCACGGGTGATCAGGTGCAAAACCGCAGGCTTGCGGAAATTGGCGGTAAGGGCCTGTTTGCAAAGGAAATCCATGAGGCTCTGGCAGACCGGCGGATTGATTTTGCCGTGCATAGCCTCAAGGATCTGGAAACAACGCTCCCCCCCGGTCTGGTGCTGGCCTGCACGCTCAAGCGCGAAGATGCGCGGGACGCACTGATCCTTGGCCCCCGGCTGGAACAGTCCGATCCGGATGATCCGTATTCGGCCCTGCCCGAAGGTGCTCTGGTCGGATGTGCTTCTGTCCGCCGTCAGGCGCAGATGCTGCATGTGCGCCCGGACCTTAAATTTGGCCTGCTGCGCGGCAACGTGCAGACCCGACTCGACAAGCTTGCCGCCCGGCAGTGCGATGCCACCTTGCTTGCGCTGGCGGGTCTGCGCCGCCTTGGCATGGCCGAGCGGGCCAGTATTGTGCTTTCTCCCACCGTTATGGTTCCCGCCGCCGGGCAGGGCATTGTTGGTGTGACGGTGCGTGAGGACGATGTTGAACTGCGCGAACTGCTGTCCGCCATTGAGGATTACGAAGCCCGTGCCGTTGCCACGGCCGAGCGCGCCCTGCTGGCGGAGCTGGACGGGTCATGCCGTACGCCGATTGGGGGTTATGCCCAGCTTATTCCCGTTGTGGCGGGGGATACGCCCAAACTGCACCTGACTGGCCTTGTGGCGCGGGAGGACGGGTCCTTCCTGCTCAAGCGCAGCATAAGTGGTGCGCCGGAGGATGCTGCACGGCTGGGGCGTGAACTGGGATGCAGCCTGCGCAGGGATAGCCCGGCTGATATTTTTGAGGAAAACGCGTAAAAACACACACAGGCTGCCTTCCATGCCTCCGCCGTCTTCGCATTTGTTGCCGTCGTTGTCGCGTGGTGTCCTCATCACCCGGCCGGAGCCGGGGTTGGGGGAGACAGCTTTGGCGGTGGCCCGCGCGGGGTGGGTCCCTCTTCCTGCCCCGGCCCTGCATGTGTGTGCCTGCCCTGTGCGGCATTTGCCACGCCAGCCTGCCGCATTGCTGCTGACCAGTGGGCAGGCCGTTGCCGCCGCGGCGGAAAGTGTCAGCCCCTCCGTTCCTGTTTTTGCCGTGGGCGACCGCACTGCACAAAAAGCGCGGGCGGCCGGGTTTGTTACGGTGTGCAGTGCCAGGGGTAATGCGCAGGCGCTCGTACACCTGCTTGTTGGTACGTGCTCCCCGAAGCAGGGAACACTCCTGCTTTTTTCCGGCGCGGGGCAGGGGGTGGAACTGGCGCAAAGCCTGCGGAGCCATGGTTTTAGTGTTGTGCGGCGGGTTGCTTACCGGGCCAGTGCGGTGGTGGATTTTCCCGTCCCCGCCGGTCAGGCGTTGCAGGCCGGGCAGGTTGCGGCGGTTCTGTTTTTTTCGGCCCGGAGTGCCCGGAACTGGCTGGCCAGTGTGCCCCGTGGCCACCTGTATGCGCAGGTGCTGGCCCTGCGCGCCGTTGTTATTTCGCACGAGGTAGCGCAGGCCGTGCAGCTTGCGGGCTGGCTGGGGCCGGTTACGGTGGCCGCTACACCGGATGCCCCGGCCATGCTTGCGGCTCTGGGCAGTCTGAACACATAAAAAAACCCGGCTGCCATAACGGAGCCGGGTTTTTGCAAGGCGCTGTTACACCCAAAGCAGAGGCTTATGCGTGGCCTGCTGCTTCGGGGAATTCTGCGCGGCGGGCCTGCCACAGGGCCACAAAGTCAATCGGCTGCAGCACAATGGGGGGGAACCCACCATCACGCGTGACATCGCTGATGATGTTGCGTGCGTAGGGGAAGATCAGGCGCGGCACTTCAACCAGCAGGATGGGTTCGATCAGTTCAGGCGGCGGGTTGGTCAGGGTGACAACTGCGGCATAAACCAGTTCGGTCAGGAACACCGTGCGCCCGGCGGGGCCGTTTTCCGTTTCCGGGGCTTCCTTGGCTTCGGCCTTGATGCTCAGGGTGACTTCGTAAACCATCTGATCGCTCTGCAGGCGACTGGTCTGCACATCGATGTTGACACTGATCTGGGGCTGAGCGCGCAGGGTTGCAAAAATTTCTGCCCCAACGGGCACTTCAAAGGAAAGATCGCGCGTGTACTGGAGGTTAATGGCCAGTGGCAGGGCGGGTGGAACGGACTGGGCAGTATCGGACATTGATGACAGCTTCCTGCTCTCAAACGTATTGGGTTCCCTTAAGGCGGTAGCATGACCTGCGGGGTTAGCCAACACTCCAATCCGGGTCTTTGCAGGCTGGGGGCCCATGCAGGCGTGCGGATAAGGGCGTTTGCTTTTTATGGGGAAAGATGGAGCCAGTCCCCGTTTTCCAGACTCTGGCTGCTCAGTTCGAGCAGGAACCACCAGTGCGACACAACCAGTGTGTGCTCATGTGGGGTGTCCCTGCGCATCTGCTCGCGGAACTGCTGCGCCCGCAGGGTGAGTGCGCGGTCGGATTCCGGTAAGGGAGACCACCATTTTTCCGGCAGGTGGGCAAAATCAAGCTGTGGCCAGTCCCGCATCAGCACAGAGGCGGGGGAGCCAACATCGCACGAATACATGCCCCGTTCGCGCACAAGGGGCGTTACCTGCGGCGTAAGGCCCAGTGCGCGGGCAATGGGGGTGGCGGTTTGCAGGGCGCGGGTAAAGGGCGAAACCAGAATACGGGTGATGTTTTTGTGCCGGAGTTCATCCACCAGCGCATAGGCATGGTCCTGCCCCTGGGCGGAAAGGGCGGGGTCGGGCACGCTGGGGTCACGCCCGCTCAGGTTATACAGGCGGTTGAACTCACTTTCGCAATGACGCAGGATGATCATGGTGACCTGAGGGGTTTTTAAAACAGGAATGGTCTTTTACAAGGGCGGATGGGCTGGTATTCATTGTATCCGCGCGCTGGCATGACTATGTGATAATGAGAGCCCGAGGGAAAGTGCCCTTCCCGTAATAATATACAAACCTGCAAACGCTGTGTGCAGGCAGATTGGTGGACGTTTAACAGATGGATTTTTCTCTCGACCACTTTCCGGTCGATCTGGTTCTTCTGGCTTTGGTAGCCGCTTTTCTGGCTCTGCGGTTGCGGAGTGTTCTGGGCAAGCGCGTTGGCATCCAGCCCCCCAGCATGCCTGTTCCCCCCCGTGCGGAGGCAGCGCCCCGTATGGTGGAAAACAGAGTGGAGCCGGCTGGCCCCGCCGTTGAGTATGATGTGCCATCCTCCGGTACGCGGGTCGGGCAGTTGCTGGTTGAGATTCACCAGCAGGACACAGGGTTTACCCCCCAGCAGTTTCTGATGAGCGTGCAGACCGTGTTCGCACAGGTTGTGGGAGCCTACGCGCAGGGCAACCGGGATGTGCTCAAAACCTACCTGACGCCTGCGGCCTATAACTCGTTCGATGCCGCCATTACCGCGCGCGAAGCCGCAGGGCAGAAACAGCGGACAGACATTCAGGCCGTGCGCGCGCTTGCCATCGAGGACGTGCGGCTGACAAAGCTGGACGTGGGGCTGGGAGTGGCCATTGATGTGCGTATTGTGTCCGACCAGATCAGCCTGGTGGAAGATCAGGCTGGCCAGCCGGTCACCGGCACGGATGCCGTAACCGAGTTTTCTGATATGTGGACGCTGGAGCGCCTGCTGGGCGTTGGTGGCAGTGGCTGGCGTCTTGCGGCGGCGCGTAGTGCGTGAGTGCGGACAAGCCGGCCACGGGTTCCACCATCCCGCCCGTACGGGCAAAACGCTATAAGGTTGGTCGTCAGGACATTGTTCTAGGCGACTGCCTGCGTGCGTTACGGCGCATGCAGGCCGAAACCGTGGATGTGATTGTTACATCCCCCCCCTATAATATTGGTCTGTCCTACCGGAGTTACCCTGACCGGCGGGAAGAAAACGATTATCTGGACTGGATGATGACGGTTGCAGCGCAGTTGCAGCGGGTGCTTAAGCCGGACGGATCGTTTTTTCTGAATATTTCTGGCTCATCCGCCCAGCCATGGCTGCCATTTGAGCTGGCGGTGCGCCTGCGCGACCTGTTTGTGCTGCAAAACCATATTTCATGGGTCAAATCCATCTCCGTGGGGGAGGATAGCTTTGGCCATTTTAAACCCATGAACAGCCAGCGCTACCTGCACCGTGGGCATGAAAATCTTTTTCACTTCACGCTCGAAGGGGATGTGCCGCTGGACCGGCTGAGTGCAGGGGTACCCTACAAGGACAAAACCAACATAGCCCGCCGTGGCCACCAGCAGGACCGCCGCTGCCGGGGGGATGCGTGGTTTATCCCTTACGAGACCGTGCGTGGGCGGGCGGAAAAATTTGACCATCCCGGCACCTTCCCCATAGCCCTGCCCGAGCAGTGCATTCTGCTCCACGGCAAATCCGGCTGCCGGGTGCTGGACCCGTTTATGGGCACCGGCACCACCCTGCTGGCCGCCCAGCGCCTTGGGTGCAGTGGTGTGGGGATGGAAATAGATGCGGAGTACGTGGCCATAGCCCGGGCACGGCTTATGCACGATCTGGTGAGTAGCCCGCTCGCCTGATCGGATTTATCTATTATTACGATAAAAATAATCGTTTTGACATTTTGATGTGCATCAAACACAACGGGCTCAGGAATGAATAAAATGTATAAGAGAAAGAAATAGAACCGGGGGATCGGGGTTTGAAACGTATATTAGTCTCTCTGGCAGGGGTTGGTCTGCTGGCATATGGCGGTACAGTTGCTTTTTTGCAGCATTATGACCATGTAACAGCGACAGAACTTGTGCCGACTTCACCAACACATAAAGACCCCGTTGCTTTGGCTGCGTTTAATGCGCTGAATGAAGCGCGCTGTGATTACTGTCACGCAACAGGTCGGGATCTGCCTTTTTACTTCCGTCTGCCAGTGGCGAATACGATTATGGAGAGGGATCGCGATCAGGGGTTGCGCCATTTCCGTATGGAACCTGTTCTGCATGCGTTTGAGCATGGCACGCCACCATCGGAAGAAGAACTGTCGCGCATTGAGGAAGTCATTGTGCAGAACCGCATGCCCCCGGCACAGTATCTGCTGCTGCACTGGCATGCGCATCTGTCCAATGCCGAGCGGCAGGACATTCTGGCATGGGTGCAGCAGACCCGGCGTAAATACTACGCCAATACGGGTGCAACCTAGGCACTGGCTGCCGAACCCGTACGCCCCGTGCCGGAAAGCGTGGATGTGGACCCTGTAAAGGTTGCGCTGGGCAAAAAGCTGTTTTTTGACAAAAAACTGTCAGGCGACAACACGCTCAACTGCGCAAGCTGCCACGGGCTGGACAAGGGTGGGGTGGATAATCTGGTAACCGCAACCGGTATTGGCGGCCAGAAAGGCCCGATTAACGTGCCAACCGTGTATGATGCATATTTCAAGGTCGCCCAGTTCTGGAACGCCCGTGCACCAGACCTTGCCGCACAGGCCGCAGGCCCGGTTATGAACCCGCTGGAAATGGGGTCGCATGACTGGTCGGAAGTCGCCAAAAAGCTGGCGACAGACCCCGATTACGCCGGTATGTTCAAGGCCGCCTTTGGCCCGGACGTGCAGGTTGATCAGCAGACCATTACGCAGGCCATTGCCGAGTATGAAAAAACCCTGATCACGCCGGACAGCCCGTTTGATGAATACCTCAAGGGCAAGGAGGATGCGATCAGCCCGCAGGCCAGGCGTGGTTACGAGCGCTTCAAGGCCATTGGCTGTTCGGGTTGCCATAGCGGTATTGACGTCGGTGGCGGTGGTTACGAAGTCATGGGGCTGGAGTCCGATTACTTCAAGGATCGCGGCGGCAAGCTGACAGATGCGGATGAGGGCATTTATGCCATCAGCCATAAAAAGCTGGACCAGAACCGCTTTGTAGTGCCCACCTTGCGCAACATCACGCTGACTGCGCCTTACTTCCATGACGGCAGCGTAAAAACACTGGATGAAGCCGTGCGTAAAATGGCGCACTACCAGACGCCGGACAGCAATCCGTCTGATCAGGATGTAGCGGATATTGTGGCGTTCCTGCAGACCCTGACCGGCAAGTATGAAGGTCATGAACTGACCGATATCAAACAGTAAAACAGGAGCAGACGGGGCGGGCATCTTTGCGGATGTCCGCTTTCTGTGCTTGAACAACGGCTCGTCTGCAGGTGATAAAGCCTGTTGGATGGGCCGTTTGTGTTTGTGGCAGATCGTGCACGGAGCGGATTGGTTGGCATAAAGTGCGATAGGTGGCAGGGTGGTAAAAAGACGGCGTCAGTTACAGGAGGCGGAAAAGCAGCTCTGGGCGCTGGTGGTGCGTGATGTGGCTCCTCTGAGCAGCGCCAGTCTTGTTCCCCCCATGGCGGATACGGCATTTGGTCAGGACGCCGCTTCCATGCCGCAGAGCGTAACGGCCATCCCGCAAACGCATTACAAAAAAAGACAACCCAAAATCAGCCCCGCAGGCAGCCTGCTGTGGGAGGAGCGCCCAACTGCCCACCATGCTCCAGCGGTCTCGCCCGTAACAGTAAGGCCAGCGCCTCCCATTGCGGAAAAAATTGGCCAGCGCCAGCCCGGTGTGGATGACTATAGCTGGCGGCGTTTTCATCAGGGGAGCATGCGGGTGGACAAGCGTCTGGACCTGCACGGCATGGTCGCGCAGGAAGCGTTTGTGCGCCTGAGAGAATTTATGGATGTGGCCGCCCATCGTGGCCTGCGCTGTGTGGAAATCATTACAGGGCTGGGAACGGGGCAGGAAGGGGGCATTTTACGGCGCGAACTGCCCCATTGGCTGGAGCGGCCGGAAATGCGTGCCAGCATTCTGGGGCTGGCTTACCCTCATGAGGGGAATAAAGGTTCCGTCCGGATTTTACTGCGCAGGCGCAGGCGGTAAGGGCTGCGCGGAGGGAGTGCTTTTCCAGCGTGGCAGGTTAAGGGCCAGCCAGCGGCGGAACGCCATGCCTGCATTAACGTCAGGGGTGGCCATGTCATAAGACGCAATACATTTCGTGCCCGAAAGTACGGTCTGCCCGTTAGCCAGCGCAATCTGTTGCAGGTTCAGTCGGGCAGCGCATGTTTCCGCCGCATGCCGCCAGCGCGCGACTTTGGCGGGGGGCGTTAACAGGGGCAGCACAAGGGCTGCCTTAAGGCTGGCGGCAGAAGCAATGGCCTGCCATGCCTGCGGCAGAAAAGCCGGGGTGGATGTCCTGCGTTCTTGCTGCAATATGGTCAGGAAGGGGGGGGGCAGCGCCAGATCCGCCGGTGTTGGCATGGGTGGCGCATCGGCGTTGAGAAAAAGCGGGATAAATCCTTTGGTGGCCAGTGCGTCCAGCCGCTCCTTCAGGGCCGCGTCCATGGGGAGTTGAATGGCATCGACCAGTCCGTTGGTCAGGGCGGCCATGGCGTCATCTGGCGTTGCGTAGCCACTGACTGGCAGGGGGCGCAGGGCCAGCAGGTCAAAGGCCAGAAGGGTCGGCAGTTCGGGCCCGGTGGGGGTGGAAACCGCAACGCGGGTGGTTTTGCCGCTGAGAATAATGCCAAGTGAGCGGTGCAGGCTGACATGCCCCACAACCACGCAGGGCTGGCATATTGTCAACACGGGCGACCAGCGTTGATAGGCGTAATGTACGCGGCTGTCCCCGGCCATGGCGGCCATCAGTGCTGTGCCGGGGACGAGTAATGTACTGGAGGCGGAACTGAGCTGCTCCTGCGCATCAAACAGGTTTGCTCCTGTTACCCCGTCCCACCCGGTGGTGAAGGTGAGGTCAAAGGGAGGTTGCTCCAGCTCTTTTGCCATGTCCGGGGCCAGCCGGGTTGCCCATGTGCCACAGGGTGTTTCTGCGCTGCCAGCCACAATCAGCCTTGTGGTCTGGTCGGACGTGGCGGTGGGGGCAGGGCCTACCAGTATGTCATCCGCCGCATGGGCCGTGGCTGCTGCGGCCATACTCCCCAGTGCCCCGCCCAGAAACAGACGGCGCGACAGAGTGAGGCCATGAGGGCGATGCATCATTGAAGAAGCAGGGATGAGAGTAGACAAACACCAATAGCCTTCATTGTGGTTATCGCTCCTCCATACTATGCGCACTTAACGGCAGAAACACGGCCATTTTATTACGGCCATTTAACCTCTGGGGGCATGCTCATCAGAATGGCTTCCGTATTGCCGCCGGTTTTAAGTCCGAACAGCGTGCCCCGGTCATGCAGCAGGTTGAATTCCACGTAGCGGCCACGGCGCACAAGCTGGGCATCGCGCTGTTCAGGGGTCCAGGGTTCCATCATCCGGCCACGAACAATGCGTGGGTAGGCATCCAGAAAAGCAAGGCCGACATCTTTGGTAAAGGCAAAGTCCTCTTCCGCATTGCCGCTGTCCAGCCGGTCATAAAAAATACCGCCAAGGCCACGCGGTTCGTTGCGGTGAGGAAGGTAGAAATATTTGTCACACCATGCCTTGAAGCGCGGATAATACTCCGGGTCGTGCGCATTGCATGCCCTGGCAAAGGCATCATGGAATGTGGCGGCATCGTCCTGCGCTTCGGCGCTGGCGGGGAACATGGGGGTAATATCGCCCCCACCACCAAACCAGCCCTGCGTTGTAATGATCATGCGGGTGTTAAAGTGAGCGGCAGGGACCAGCGGGCTGCACATATGGGCAACAAGGCTGATGCCGGTTGCAAAAAAATGCGGGTTTTCGGTCGCGCCGGGAATGGTGGCCGCAAAGTCGGGGGGGAATGTTCCCTCCACGGTGGAGATGTTGACGCCCACTTTTTCAAAAACCCGGCCCCGCATCAGGCTTATCACGCCGCCGCCGCCGGGGGTTCCGTCTTCATTCAGGCGGTTCCAGCTTTTGCGTTCGAAGCAGGCGGGCTGTTCGTGGCCGGGCAGTACCGGGCTGTTCTGTGCGGCGGCGTCTGCCTCAATGGTTTCAAAGGCTGTGCATATCTGGTTACGCAGAGTTTCAAACCATGTGCGTGCCGCGTCCTTGAGCTTGTCGTGCGAGGGAACGGAGGCAGGCTTTATCGGCGTCATGTGTAAACTCTTTCCATACTGGTCTGCTGCCCGGCCAGCAGAGAATCGGCTCAGGGCATTTTTTCAAGGGGTGCGCCTTAGGGCCGGTCATTGCAAGATTATCCGGTTCATCGTTAAACGGGAACCGGAGTGCGCCCGAATGTGGTGGATCATGGGGGAGAAGTGCAATGGCTGGCAAACCAGTCTGCCAGAACGGGCAGGGCGCGGAGCCTGTAAGGCAGGGCCGGTTGGGTGCGTGGGTCAAGGCCTATGGCCACCTGCCACTCCCCGCGGATCTGAACTGGCTGTGGACCATAGGGGCCATTCTCTGCGTCATACTGGCCCTTATGCTGCTTACCGGGCTGACCCTTACGCTGGTCTATACGCCCGATGCGGGGCTGGCCTTTGGTTCGGTCGAAAGCATTGAACGTCGTATGCCCGCAGGTTGGCTGCTACGCGCCATGCACATGACCGGCGCGTCTTTTTTCATGCTGGCCCTGTATGTGCACCTGCTGCGGGGGCTGTACTACCGCTCTTACCTGCCGCCACGTCGTGCGGTGTGGCTGAGCGGGTGCGCCCTGCTGGTCATGGTTATGATTACGGCCTTTGCCGGATATGTGCTGCCCTGGGGGCAGATGTCCTATTGGGGGGCGGATGTCGCGGGTAAGGCCGTGGGGGCGTTCCCACTTGCTGGCGGGTGGCTGGAGGGTGTTTTTCTGGGCGGGGATGCCCCCGGCACACCGACCCTGCACCGCATGTTTGCCCTGCATTTCGGGCTGGCGCTCCTGATCGTGGGGGTGGTGGTTGGGCATATTGCCCATGTGCATGCGCGGGGGAGTTCCAGCCCATCTGCCCGCCCGGCCGCGGTAACGGGGGTTTTGCCTTTTCACCCCTATTTCACGGTGCGGGACATGCTGGCCATTGTGGTGGTTGCACTCGCCTTTGTCGGGGTGCTGTGCTTCTGGCCGGAGCTTATCGTCGAGCCTGCCAATTATCGCCCGGCCAACCCGCTGCACACCCCGGCGGATATTGAGCCGGAATGGTATTTTCTGCCTTTTTACGGAATGATGCAGGCTGTGCCGTTCAAGCTGGGGGGGCTGCTGCTCTCTGGTGGGGCGGTGGCTGTCCTGTTTGCCGTCCCCTGGCTGGACCGTGCAACGGATGCCACCCACAGCGCACCTGTGGTGGTGAGGCTGGGGCTTGTGGGTCTGCCTGTCTGCTCTGCTGTGGTGGTTGCATGCGCGGGCCTGCACCACATGCAGGGGGGGTGGATGCTGGTGGCCCGGCTGGGTATGGTAGGGTATTACGCCTATTTTCTGCTCTATCTGCCCCTTGCTGGCCGTTTGTGGCGGGGGAGCAGGGCATGATGGTCCGACGGTGTGTGGTTCTTGGAACTGGTCTGCTGTGGGCGTGTAGTGCCCTGGCGCAACCTGCGCACGGGCCTGCTCCCGCCGCGCGGCAGCAATGGTCTTTTACAGGTGCTCTGGGGCATTTTGACCTGACCGCAGTCCAGCGTGGTTACGCGGTTTTTGCAGGGTCCTGCGCCTCCTGCCACAGCCTGTCGCAGCTTCATTTTTCCGATTTTGAGGGGATGGGCCTGCAACCTGCGGAGGTGGCCGCTCTGGCGGATACCTGGCAGGTGCCAGACGGGCTGGATGCGGAAGGGCGGCTCAGGCACCGCGCTGCCCGCCCGGATGATGCCCTGCCATCCCCCTATTCCGGGCCAGAGGCGGCTCTGGCGGCTAATCAGGGGGTGGTGCCGCCCGATCTTTCCCGCATTCTTCAGGTTTATCCCGGTGGGCCGGACAGGCTGTATGGCTTGCTGGTTGGGTACGGTCCGCGACCTGTGCGCCAGATCGGGCGTGGTTTTTCCAACCCCTATGCCATTGGCCACTTTACGGCCATGCCCCCCCCGTTGCATGGCAACGAGGTCAAATACGCAGATGGCACAGTGCCCGATGTGCAGGCCGAAGCACGGGACGTGACAACCTTCCTTGCCTGGGTTTCTGCCCCCCATCTGGACCAGCGCCGCAGGTTGGGTGTGGGAGCGGGGCTGTATCTGTGCTTTCTTGCCGTGCTGTTTGCGATTTTAAACCGGAGACTCTGGTCTGATGTCAGAAAATGAAGTTGTAGAACCCGTTATCGGTCTGGTTGGCGGGTCTGGCCTGTACGATATTGATGGTCTGGAAGACAAGGAATGGCGCACGGTGGAAACCCCGTGGGGCATGCCTTCCGACCAGCTTTTATTCGGGCGGCTG
Organism: Acetobacter fabarum; assembly: GCF_040702925.2. Classification (GTDB taxonomy): domain Bacteria; phylum Pseudomonadota; class Alphaproteobacteria; order Acetobacterales; family Acetobacteraceae; genus Acetobacter; species Acetobacter fabarum_B. Next base: position 137,622 of record NZ_JBFCXX020000003.1, read on the forward strand.
GATGGCGTAAAATGCGTGTTTCTGCCCCGCCATGGCCGTGGCCACCCTATTCCGCCCTCACGCCTGAACTACAAGGCCAATATTGCAGCGCTTAAAATGTCTGGGGTGACCGATATTGTTTCCCTCTCTGCGGTAGGCTCGCTCAAGGAAGAACTGCCGCCAGGCCTGTTCGTGATTATCGACCAGTTTATTGACCGCACGATTGCGCGGGACAAAAGCTTTTTTGATACGGGGTGTGTCGCCCATATTTCCATGGCGGACCCGCTGTGCAACCGCGTGGGCGATGTCCTCAAGGCCGAGGCCGACAGGCTGGGTATTGAGGCCACCCGCAAGGGGACGTATCTGGTTATGGAAGGCCCGCAGTTTTCCACCCGTGCGGAGAGCGAACTTTACCGCACATGGGGCTGCTCGGTTATTGGCATGACCAACATGCCAGAAGCCAGCTTGGCCCGGGAGGCGGAAATCTGTTACGCCACTGTTGCCATGGTGACTGATTATGACTGCTGGCACACCGAGCATGATAACGTGACGGTAGACAGCGTTGTTAAAACCATGCAGGCCAACTCTGCCAAAGCCAAGGCGCTGGTCAAAGCGGTTATTCCCGCACTGGGTGGCAAAAAGCGTGGTCTGTGCAGCACAGGCTGTGACCGCGCACTGGAATATGCGTTGATTACAGCTCCCGATGCGCGTGACCCTGAACTGATGGGTAAGCTCAAAAGCATTGCAGGCCGTGTGATCTGAAATACAAAGCACGTAACAGCCTGCGGCGTTGATGCAGGTTGTTACAAAACAGGCAGACCATTGGCCTGCCTGTTTTGTTTGTTGCCTGTGTTGGCCTTGGCATTTGGGAGTGGCATCCGACATGCCGGATGCTGGCAGAAGTCAACCCGTAGCGGATGGTACCGGAGGGAATAGTCCTGCGCAGGCAGCTACGAATATCCGCAGATCATCGCATGTTGCCTGTAATGTCAGCCAGATATGTGAGAACATACAGCAGGAAAATGCTGTAAAATCACAGTAATTTTAAATTTCTGGGAAAATGGTGGAGGGGGTTGGATTCGAACCAACGTAGGCGTACGCCAGCGGATTTACAGTCCGCCCCCTTTAGCCACTCGGGCACCCCTCCGACTTGTTGAGCACTCACCTAAAGCCTGTTCCCGGGGTTGTCAATGGCTTTGGGGAACTATTCTTTGCCTGTGGTGGGTTAAGAGGTTTTATGCGGTTTATGGCGGGTGGAAATTGGCAAAAGATTTATAGCCATTTGGGCTGGACATATGCCGGGGTTCGGGGAAAAGCTGCATCCGGTTCCGGGTATCCAAGTGTGACGGGGAGTAGAGGTCTTGAGCAAACACCAAACAGTGCGGCGGCATACGCCTCGTTCTCTGGCGGCGCTGGATACGCCCGTAGTCGCATTGACCGCCTACACAACACCCATGGCCCGCCTGCTGGACCCGCATTGCGACCTGCTTCTGGTGGGGGATTCGCTGGGTATGGTGGTGTACGGCATGGAGTCCACACTGGCCGTAAGTGTGGACATGATGGTCGCCCACGGTCAGGCTGTAGTACGTGGGAGCCAGAAGGCCTGCGTAGCCGTGGATATGCCTTTTGGTAGTTATCAGGAAAGCCCGCAGCAGGCGTTCCGTGTTGCGGCGGATATTATGGCCAGAACCGGGGCAGGTTGTGTCAAGCTTGAAGGCGGGCAGGAAATGGCCCCGGCCATAGAGTTTCTGGTCCAGCGGGGGATTCCGGTTATCGGGCATATCGGGCTTAAGCCGCAGGCTGTGCATGCGCATGGGGGGTTTCGGACCGTTGGGCGCGGGAGCGAGGCCGAACAGGTTATGGCCGATGCGCTGGCGGTGGAAAAAGCCGGAGCCTTTGCCGTGGTGATCGAGAGTACAATGGAACCGCTCTCGCGCGCCATAACCGAAGCTCTGGGGATTCTGACCATTGGCATAGGCGCATCGCCCCAGTGCGATGGGCAGATTCTGGTTGCGGAGGACATGCTCGGCCTGTTCCCCGACTTTACCCCACGTTTTGTGCGTAAATTTGCCAATCTGGGGCAGGAAGTGGACCGCGCTGTGGCTGACTACGCCCATGCCGTGCGCACGCGTACATTCCCCGGCCCGGCGGAATGTGTGGGCATGCCCAAGGCGGACTAGAGCCACTTCGATCGGTTTTTTGGGGAGGTGTGTGCGGGCAGACTGCGCACTTGTGCAGGCAGCACGCGGTACTCCCGCACAAGTGTATGGCCTGTGCGGGGTATATGACCAGTAACCGCGTTACTGGTAGCGTGAGAGCCACCATGCGTAGGATGGTGGCAGAATGGTATTTGCGTCCTTGGCATGCAGAATACGCGCGGCCTCATGCGGCCAGTGTGGGTTGGCCAGCAGCGGGCGGCCGATTGTGGCGACATCCACAATCTCGTTACGGATCAGGGCATCAGCCTGACGGCCTTCATTGATGTACCATGATGTGGTGGCGGGCAAACCCGCTTCCTGCCGGACTTTATGGGCTATGGGGGCCATAAACCCAGGTCCCCATGGAATGGTGGCTTCAGGGGTGGAAAACCCTATGCTGACATCAATAAAGTCCAGCCCGTGCTCTTTCATCCTGCGCACGAGAGCAATGGATTCTTCCAGTGTCTGCGCATCGTTGCCATCAAATTCAATCACGCCAAAACGGGCAGTCAGCGGGCGGTCCTCGGGCCAGACGGCGCGCACGGCTGCCAGTGTTTCCAGCAGGAAGCGGCCCCGGTTTTCTGCCGGGCCACCATACTGGTCCGTGCGCTTGTTGGAATGCGTGGACCAGAAGCTCTGCGCCAAATAGCCATGGGCAAAATGGAGCATCAGCCATTCAAAACCCACGTCACGCGCACGTATTGCGGCTGCGACAAAGTCGTTTTTAACGCGTTCAATGTCCGCCAGGGTCATTTCATGTGGTGCGCGGGGCAGGTTGGCACCAAAGGCAACGGGGGAGGGGCCAATAGGCTGCCAGCCGCGCGGGTCGGTGGCGGCAATATGGTCATCCCCTTCCCATGGTACATGGGCACTGGCCTTGCGCCCTGCATGGGCGATCTGGATACCCGGCGTAGCCCCGGTCTTGCGGATGCTGGCAACAATGGGAGCATAGGCCTGTGCCTGTGCATCATTCCACAGGCCGAGACAGTTGGGGGTAATCCGCCCTTCGGGAGAGACAGCGGTGGCCTCAAGCGTGACAAGCCCGGCCCCACCACGGGCGAGCGAGGCATAATGCACACTATGCCAGTCATTAGGCATGCCGTCCTGTGCCTGGTACTGGCACATGGGGCCAACAGCAATGCGGTTGCGTATTGTACTGCCTTTGAGGGTATAAGGATCGAAAAGCGTTGGCATGAACCGTGCTCCTGCTACAAAGGGCATCATAACCCGTTAGTTCGACTATAGTCGAACTAACGGGCAAAGCAAGGGAAGAGGCAGGTCAAGCAGTTGTCATGAAGCAGTATGACCACCCACTGGCGCAGGATATGCAGTTGTCCTGCCTGCTTTACGCCCTGTCCGACCCGTTCCGGCTGGCAGTGGTGCGCAAGCTTGCGGTCTGTCAGCCCCAGCCCTGCGCTCCGTTGCAGGATGGACGGCCAAAATCCTCCGTCTCCCACCATTTTGCGGTGCTGCGCAAGGCGGGGCTTGTCCGGACCGAAGTGGTGGGGGTTACTCACATGAATTCCCTGCGCGAGCAGGAACTGGAAAGTCGTTTTCCCGGTCTGCTGGCTGCCATTCTTGCGGCTGCCAGCATGGAGGACATGCCCGCTTAGGGCACCAGCACGGCAGCGCCGTCAAACCGGCCGTGGCGCAAATCATCCAGCGCTTTGTTGGCGTCCTTGAGTGCGTAGGTTGTGGTGGTGGTGTGGATGCCAATTTTGGGCGCGAGGGAGAGAAACTCCAGCCCGTCTTCACGCGTCAGGTTGGCAACAGATACAATATCGCGCTCTTCCCATAACGTATCGTAGGAAAAAGCGGGGATTTCACTCATGTGAATCCCTGCACACACCACGCGCCCCCCTTTGCGCAGGGTTTTAAGGGCTGCGGGAACCAGAGCCCCATCAGGGGCAAAAATAATGGCTGCATCCAGTTGCTCGGGTGGGAGTGTATCCGACCCACCGGCCCATTTTACGCCGAGCGAGCGGGCAAATTCCTGAGTTTTGGTGTCATTCGAGCGGGTAAAGGCATAAACCTCGCGCTTTTGCCACACCAGAACCTGCGCAATAATATGGGCTGCTGCCCCAAAGCCATACAGGCCAACTTTTTGGGCATTACCCGTTTTGCCAAGTGAGCGCCACCCGATCAGTCCTGCGCAGAGCAGAGGGGCGAGGGAGACGTCCGAGCCTTCCTCCCCCATGGGGAATGCAAAATGCGCATCGGCCACGGCCATTGTGGCGTAACCGCCATCGCGCGTGTAGCCGGTAAAAATAGGGTGGTCACACAGGTTTTCATGGTCTGTGGCGCAGTAGGAGCAGTGGCCGCATGTATGGCCCAGCCACGGAATACCTACGCGCTGGCCAACGGTAAGGGAGGTTACGCCACTCCCCAGCAGGTCAACCCGACCAATAATTTCGTGCCCGGGGGTTACGGGCAGTTTGGGGTGGGTCAGGTCTCCATCCACGACATGCAGGTCGGTCCGGCATACGCCACAGGCCAGAACCTTGACCCGAATCTGGCCCGGACCGGGGGTTGGGTCGGGCAGTTCCTCCCATTGCAGCGGGGTGCGCGGGCTGTGCAGACGCATGGCGAACATGAAGGCTCTCCCTTATGGGGCAGCGGGCTTGCAACTGGCACCCTGTGCCCATCCGTTATGCCGCAGTGTGGCGGTTCTTTTCCATTATGTGCAACGCGGCTTTTGGCGCGGGTAGGCGGGGCCTGCGCATTGCGGGGTCCCTATGGGGGCATAACCAGCCGTTCGGCACCGGTGGAGCAGCAGATATTGGTGCGGGGTTACGGACCGCCTGCTCAGAAAGGTTTGAGCAGGCGGTCCAGATATTCCAGTTCCTGTTGCGGGCGGGTTCGGTCTGAATCGCGGCGGCGGAGTTCCTGCTCAATCTCACGCGCGCGCTGGCGGGCTACCGTGTCGGGAATATGGGTGCTATCATCCGTATTCTGGTCCGCCCCTTCGCCTTCCTTACGGCCCAGCGGGTCTTTGCCTGTCGTGTTTTCGTCGTCCCCACCTTCGCCCGCAGTATCGGAGGGCTGGCCATTCCCGCTCTCTCCCGCATTGCCTGAACCGGATGACCCGTCGCCACTCCCCCCAAAGGAGGGCAAAAAGCTGGGCGTTGTGTTCTGGCCATTGCCCTTCATGCTGTCCTGCATCTGCTTGCGGCTCTGGCGCAGGGCTTCGAGTGCTTTTTCCTCAGCACTGGCGGCTGCAGCATCATCCCCGTCAGCCAGCGCCCTGCGGGCCGTAGCCATGCTTTTGCTGGCCTGTTCAAATGCATCGGGGGTTTTGCCGGTTAGCTCCTTGAACTCATCTTTAAGCTCGCTCAATGCCTGTTCAAGCGCATGCTGGGTCGCACGTTCGGTGCGGCGTGCGCTGGCCTGTGCTTCGGCTTTGGCGGGGTCTGGCAGGCCAGCCGGGGGCGGGGCATTGTCGGATGAGGGCCGGGGCTGCGGGCCTGTGCCGCCTCCGCCCATATTGGGTGGGGCGGAAAGCCCGAGCCTGCGGAGGAGTTCCGATGTAGGCAGGTTGGCGTATTCCGCGGCTTCTCCATCCCCATCATCCGCCAGATCGCTCTGTTGTTGGGAAAGGGCCCGTACATGTTCATCCAGCCGGGACTGGGCATGGTCCAGCAGACTGGATTCCTTGGTTGTCAGGTCATGCAGGGCGGCGGCCTGCTCACGCGCTTTCTGCTGGGCCTGAAGCTGCTGGGCCAGAGCGGCAAGGTCCTGCGGTGTGGCGTTGCGCATGCGCTCGGTTGCGTTTTCCATTTCCTGCAGGCGTTGCATGGCATCGCCCGAGCGGCCATTGGCGGCATCGGCGCGCAACTGCTTCATCAGCCGATCGAATGCTTTATTCCCCGCTGCGGAAAAACCGGGCAGGTCGGGGATGGCCGTATGGTTGCGCAGGGCGTTATCGGCCAGAGCCTGCATTTTGCGGGCAATGGCGTCCTGTAGCGTCTTCAGGCTCTGTTCAAGCTCTTCCTGTGCCTGCTGGTTGTGGGTGCCATTGCGCTTCATGTCCGCCAGCTTCTGGGCGACATCGGCCTGTGCGGCCCGCACATCAATCGAGGCCTGAGCGCTGGCGTTATCGCCCGTGCGTCGGTCTTCTATGTCCAGAGCCAGGTCCCATAGCAGGTTGGTGGCGCTGGTGCGGGCGGTCTGGGTGTCTATGTCGGCATTTTCCAGCAGGGCTACAATGCTGGTCAGGTTGAGGAACATGCCCGTATGCTCACGTACAGGGCCGGGGGCTTCACCCAGTGCTTCCAGATCCTGCGCCGTATCTTCACGCTTTTCCTGTTCCAGCGCAAAACGCCTGCGCACGTCCAGAATGGCGCGGGCAATGGGGGAGTGGAAAACCCTGCTCCCGAGTTTGAACGTGGCAGGTTCGCTCTGTCCCTGATGCCCGCTGGTGGCGGTTGCCACAATCTGCCCCGTCACTTCCTGCCCGGCCCATGGGTCTTCCGACAGGTCAGGGGTAATCACGTTTTTAACCGATTTGGGGTGGCCGGTTAAAGGCAGGGGAATGCTCAGTTCCCGCTTGGGGTTGGCCCCTCTGGCAGGGTGGGGAACGTGTAGCACCACCTGCATGTCTGACAGGCCATAGGCGTGGCTGGCCGTGTAGGGCAGGCGGGTATGCCAGTCCTCCTTGCCGGAGGCTCCGGGGGATGGGCCCCAGGCAACCTGTGGAGCCAGGTCGGGCAGAATGGTCATGGACCAGCTTGCAAGGGTGCGCCCCCGGCCGGTTAGCCTGAGCAGGCCGCTATGGGTCAGCGTGGCTTCCAGCTTCCAGCTATGGGGGGCCAGTTTCTGGCGTTTTGCGTCCTGCACCACCATGCCGTGTGTGCCTCGCAGCACGGGGTGGGAGGCCAAGCCGTTAACAATAACGGTAAGCCGGGCACCTTCCTGCATCTGGGGGGCTGGGCGGTTCGGGCTTAAAAAAACCGGAGCGTCCGGGGCATAGGCGGGGGGAGTAATCCACGCATCTATGTGGGGGAGGGGTACATCCGGGTCATCCCGGCCGGGAATGAAGGCGGCCAGAATACGCCCCGGAGCCGAGGACCCGGCAACCCCGCTGGCCACGCCAAGAGCCAGCACCAGCCCCGCAGCCGCAAGCTGGTGTGTGCGGCCTTTGGGTGCAAGGTCGGGCCAGCCTGCCCGTAACTGGCCAAGGGAGGCTAGAAGCCGCTGCCGGTGAGCCTGCCACAGGAGCATATTGCTGGCGTGGGGGAGCGGGGCCGGGGTATCTGTCAGAGTTGCAAGGGGGCGGTTGCGCAGGCCGGATGCCTGCTCGATCCGGCGGTCAATGTCCTCTGGCGTGGTGGGGCGCAGGCGGCCCAGATCGGTATGGAGCCGCCAGCCACACAGGCTCAGCCAGCCCGCCACGCTGACAAGGCGCAGGCCATCGGGCAGGTGCTGGGGCAGGCGGAGCAGGCCCGCCAGAGTGTAAACACCCAGCATGGCCACGGTTGGCTGGAGGGCGGGCCAGAGCTGCTCAATGTGCAAAACAAGGGCCGCATGGCGGCGCACATGGGCCAGACGGGCCGCCAGCGTGCCGTCCTGCGCGGTTGATGCGGTCAGATCCTGCTTCAGACCGCGCATGCGTCAGGCTTTTCCGTTCGGGGGAACTGGCATGGCTTCATCCTGCCACAGTTCTTCCAGTGTCTGCCGGCGGCGTATAACTGTCCATTGACCGTTTTCTACCAGAACCTGCGCGGCCAGAGGGCGGCTGTTGTAGGTGGAACTCATGACTGCACCATAAGCGCCCGTGTCCAGAATGGCTATACGGGATGCACGGCCAAGTGGGGGCAGCAGGCGGTCGCGCGCAAACGTGTCACCACTTTCGCAGACCGGGCCAACAACATGCGTGGGGACGACAGGCTGGCTGAAGGCCTGTGGCGCAAGGGGGACAAGGCCATGCCATGCATCATACATGCTGGGGCGGACTATGTCGTTCATGGCGGCATCAAGCACAAGGAACGGGCTGGGGAGCCCTTCCTCCTTGCGCAGGATAACGGTGCTCAACAGCACACCTGCGGGGCCAATGGGCCAGCGCCCCGGCTCTATGCTCAGCCGCAGGTCAAGTCCGCCCAGTTCAGCCCGGATGGCGCCTGCCAGAGCTTCCGGCCGGCCCTCCACCTCGTTGCGGTAGCTGATGCCAAGCCCACCACCACAGTCCACGACCTCTACGCTCAGGCCACTGGCACGCACGGTGCGCACCAGTTCGGCCACGCGGGCATAGGCTGCGTGGTAAGGCGCGGTAGAGAGGATCTGGCTGCCAATATGGGTTGCAAACCCCACCGGTTTAATGCCCGGCAGGGTAAAGGCATGGGCATACAAAGCCGCAGCGTTATCAAACGGAATGCCAAACTTGTTGGCGGCCAGCCCGGTCGTGATCTTGGCGTGGGTTTCGGCATCCACATCGGGGTTGACGCGCAGCGTAATGGTGGCCTGTTTGCCAAGGCGCGTTGCAATGGCCGAGATAATGGCCAGTTCTTCCGCACTTTCCACGTTGATCTGGCCAATGCCCAGACCAATGGCATATTCCAGCTCCGCATCGGTCTTGCCTACGCCGGAAAAAACCACCCGCTGCGCTGCAATGCCAGCCTTTTGTGTGCGCGCAAGCTCACCCCTGCTGACAATATCCGCGCCATACCCTTCCTGCCCGATAAGGGACAGGACGGAGAGATGGTCATTCGCCTTGACCGCGTAATGAATTCTGACATTCAGCCCCGCATCGGACATGGCCGTACGCATGCGCGCAAGGCGCTGGCGCAGCGTGCCAGCACCGAGCACCCAGCATGGGGTGCCAACGGCATCGGCTATGGCGTTCAGGGGCACGCCCTCAAACATCAGCCCGCACAAGGGGTCTGTGCTCAGGTGCGGGTGGGTTGCCAGCAGTTCAGCCAGCGAGGGGTCTGCATCGGTATAGGCGGGTGAATCAGCCATGAAACGAACTGGGCCTTGGACAAAAAAGGGCGGAAGCATGGGTGAGCGCACTGCACGGCAGGCCAGACCCCGGGTGGTGCCGCACGGGGGCTGGCCTGTTATGCCATGGGCTGCGCTCAGTCCGGTGGATAGACGAGGGGGTAGGTAATCTTGTTGCGTGGACCCGGAGCCTGATTAGGCCCCTTTTTGCCACAGGCGGCCAGTGGCAGGCACAGGACGGTTGCCAGAAACAGGCCCATGAACAGGCGGGGGGTCATATGTTCAGCCTTTTGTGGTGGTGGGGGTGCCTGCCAGTGTGTCCAGCCAGCGGGCGGCCTGCGCCATAACGTTGGATGCAGCGGTTCCGCCAAGGCTTGTGCGCGAGGCTATGGAGGCATCAACGCTCAGGACGGAATAAATATCCTGCGTAATACCCGGTTCTTCGGCCTGCATTTCCGCCAGAGTGAGTTCCGCAAGACCAATGTTCTGGGCTTCTGCGCGGGCCACAAGGCGGCCTGTTACGTGGTGGGCGGTGCGGAACGGCACCTTGAGCACCCGTACCAGCCAGTCTGCGATATCGGTTGCGGTGGAATAGCCCGAACCAGCCAGAGCGCGCATCTGCCGGGTGTTGGCGGTCATGTCGCGCACCATGCCATCGCATGCGGCAAGGCACAGGGCGGCGGCATCGGTTGCGGCAAAAACCGGCTCCTTGTCTTCCTGCATGTCCTTGGCATAGGCCAGTGGCAGACCTTTCATGACCGTCAGCAGCCCGATCAGGCTGCCGTTAATGCGGCCTGTTTTGGCACGGACCAGTTCAGCCGCATCCGGGTTGCGCTTTTGCGGCATGATGGAAGACCCGGTTGTAAACGCGTCCGACAGCCGGATGAAGGAGAAGGGGGAAGAACACCAGATCACGATTTCTTCCGCCATGCGGGAGAGGTGCATGGCCAGAATGGACAGTGCAGACAGGTATTCCAGTGCAAAATCCCGGTCCGAGACCGCATCGAGCGAATTGGCGGTCGGGCGGTCAAAATGCAGGAGTTCGGCTGTCATGGCCCGGTCAATGGGGAAGGAGGTGCCAGCAAGGGCCGCTGAACCCAGCGGGCATTCATTCAGGCGGCGGCGTGTGTCGGCCAGACGGCCCCGGTCACGGGCCAGCATTTCCACGTAAGCCATAAGGTGGTGGCCAAAGGTGACCGGCTGGGCGGTTTGCAGGTGTGTAAAGCCGGGCATGGGGTCTGCCGCATGTTCCTGTGCCCGCTGCGCCAGTGCGCGCATGAGCGAGGCCACCTGCTGGTCCAGCCCGTCTATGGCGTCACGCACCCACAGGCGGAAGTCGGTGGCCACCTGGTCATTGCGTGAGCGGGCGGTGTGCAGGCGCTTGCCGGCTTCCCCCACCCGTTCAGACAGGCGGACTTCGATATTCATGTGAATATCTTCCAGCGCTTCGGAAAAGGCGAAGTCGCCTGCGGCAATTTCCGCGCCAATTTCGGTCAGTCCCTTGCGGATTGCCGCCTCATCATCTTTTGAGATGATGCCCACATGCGCAAGCATGGCAGCATGGGCCAGAGAGCCAGCTATATCCTGCTTCCACAAGGCCTTATCAAAGCTGATGGAGGCGTTGATGGCCTGCATGATGTCCGAAGGTCCACCCGCAAATCGTCCGCCCCACTGCACATTGGCATTGGCTGTGGTGGCTGTCTGGGCCGGGGACTGGTTCTTCAAAGACATGGTTGGCTGACCTGTTCGTTTACATGTAGCGTGGAGCCGCAGCCATAATACCGGAACCGGCTGAATGCAAAGCCCATCCTACCGGCGCATGCCCTGCTGCGCAAACCGTCATCCTTGCGCCGGATTACGCCGGTGCCGCGGTGCTGGCAGGTTTTTTATGGGGCAGGCGGTATTTACAGGGCTGGCTGCATGCTTATTTCTCTGCTTATAAAGTGTGTAAATTACAAAGGGTTCAGGAAAAGACCATGGCTCACGAACTGACAACTTTTGGAGTGATCGACCCGGGTGCGAATGTGCTGCTCGAAGTGATCAAGGCGAAAAACCCGGTTGCCGCCGTGCGTCGGCTGGAAGAAAAGATGCGTGGACCGGACTACGTGGCTGCCCGCAGCTACAGTGAAGGTGGTGAAGAATCGCTGGACGGCACAGATCCCGCCTATCTGGTCTATGAGCTGGATGGCAGTGGTCTGGATGCGGAAGGTCTGGGTGGTGAGGATGCAGGCCGCGTCCGGGCCGAGGCCGATCTGGCCGCTGTTATTGTTTCCTCCGCCCAGTAAGGCGTTTTTTCGGGTTCGGGGTAACGGATGTCATGCGTCCGCCCCCGCTACCCGGCAAACTGGCACATGCCGGCATGACTGATGACAGAAATATTGGCTGAGAGTTTTAAGGTTTACGGGCGGGATGACGGCGGGCCGTTTGTGCTGGTCAGTGACCACGCGGGGCAGGCCATTCCACCCACGCTTGATGGTCTGGGCCTGAGCGCGGACGAGCGCGCCCGCCATATCGGGTGGGATATTGGCATAGACGGTGTTGGCCGCAAACTGGCCGATGCCCTGCCTGCGGTGCTGATCGAGCAGGTGTATTCCCGTCTGGTGATCGACTGCAACCGCGCGCCGGGCCACCCCACCTCCATTGTGGCGCAGAGTGATGGCACGGTTGTTCCACGCAACCAGAGCCTGAGCGTACAGGACCGGGCATGGCGCGAACAGGCCATTCTGCACCCCTACCACCAGCGGATTACGCAGGAGCTTGATGCCCGGCTGGCGCAAAAGCGCGCCGTGGTTGTGGTGGCCCTGCACAGCTTTACGCCGGTCATGCGCGAGGTGGCGCGGCCATGGCATGTGGGGCTGCTGCATAACCATGACCCCCGTCTGGCCCATATCATGATCGACCTGCTCAGGGCCGAAGGTCTGGTGGTAGGGGATAATGAACCCTATGCCCTGACCGATACATCGGATTACACAATCCCTCTGCATGGGGAGCAGCGGGCCCTGCCGCATATTGAAATTGAAATCCGTCAGGACCTGATTGCTCACCCGGTTGGTCAGGCGGAATGGGCCGCCCGGCTGGCCAGCCTGCTGCCGCAGGCCTGGCGGATTTTTTGCACAAGGTATGAACAGCGGCCATGAGCACATTCCCCACCACACTTCCCCCGCAGATTATTACCGGTAAGGCCCGGCTGGCCGGTGTTATGGGCTGGCCGGTTGAGCACTCCCGCTCGCCCGCGCTGCATAACTACTGGCTGCGGCGCTATGGGCTGGATGGTGCCTATGTGCCCCTGCCTACGGCTCCGGAGGATTTTGTGGCGGCCGTACTCGGGTTGCAGGCTGCGGGTTTCAGGGGGGTTAATGTTACCATTCCCCATAAGGAGGCTGCCTATAAGCTGGCCGATGTGCTGGATGCCTCGGCCCGGCGGGCAGGGGCGGTCAACACGCTTGTATTCCGTGAGGATGGGAAGATCCTTGGCCTTTCCACCGATGGTAGCGGGTTTGTCGCCAGTCTGGAGGCCAGCAGCCTGCCGCCCCGCCCGCAGACCCGTGCCCTGTTGCTTGGGGCCGGTGGGGCCGCGCGGTCCGTAGCCGCGGCGTTGCAGGACAGGGGCATCAGGGTTGCCATAACCAACCGCACGCAGGAGCGCGCAGCAACGCTGGCCGCGGCATTGCCCGGTACGGATGTGCTGGCATGGTCCGAGTGGGAGCAGCGACTGGGGGAGTTCGCTCTGCTGGTCAACACCACCTCATTGGGCATGGCCGGAGGGCCGGACCCGTTATTCTGCCCTTCTCTGGCGCAGGCGGCGGAGGATCTGGTGGTGGCGGATATTGTGTATGCTCCGTTGGTTACGCCCCTGCTTGCGGCGGCAACCCGGCAGGGTTTGCGCACGGTGGGGGGGCTGGGCATGCTGCTCCATCAGGCACGGTTTGGTTTTAAGGAATGGTTTGGCGTGGACCCGCAAGTGGACGATGCCACGCAGGACCATGTTCTGAACAGCCTTTGAGCGTGATCTGCTCCTTACTGACCAAGGCAGGGTTTACGCATGAAAATACTGGGCCTGACCGGAGGCATGGGCATGGGCAAAAGCACGGTTGCCAGTATGCTGCGCCGTGCGGGTGTGGCGGTGTTTGATGCAGATGCCACCGTTCATGCCCTTCAGGCTCCCGGTGGGGCTGCCTTGCCCCGCATTGCGCAACTGGTGCCGCAGGCTGTCACGGCCGGGCGGCTGGACCGGGCCGTACTCCGGCAGGCTGTGCTGGCACACCCGGCACTGCTGAAAAAACTGGAAGCCATTATGCACCCTCTGGTGCGCCGTGCCCGCACCGAGTTTTTGCGCCGCTCCCGCCTTCAGGGGGCCGCCTGCGTGGTGCTGGATATTCCATTGCTGTTTGAAACCGGGGCAGATCGGCTCTGTAGCCGGGTGGCGGTGGTGTCTGCCCCCCCATGGGTGCAGCGCAGGCGTGTGGCCCACCGCCGCAACATGCCCCCCGCGCAGGCCCGGAGGCTTATTGCCTGCCAGATGCGGGATGCCCGCAGGGTGCAAAAGGCGGATACCGTTATCCGCACAGGGCTGTCCATGAAGGAAACAGAGCGGCAGGTCCGCCGCTTTATCAGGAGTTTGAGGGCATGAAGCGATCCATCCTGTTTGATACGGAAACAACAGGACTGGACCCCGCGACCGGGGACCGGGTGATTGAAATTGCAGCCCTGGAACTGGTGGGGGACCTGCCCACGGGCAATAGTTACCACATCCTGCTGGACCCCGAGCGCGATGTACCCGAAGAGGCCAGCCGTGTTCACGGCTTTACCCGTGCGGACCTGGAGGGAAAGCCGAAGTTTGCCGAGGTCGTGGACGATTTTCTGGCCTTTGTGGGGGATGATGCCCTTATTGCGCATAATGCCCGCTTTGACTTTGGCTTTTTAAACGCCGAACTCAAGCGTGCAGGCCGCAAACTGCTGGATATGGGTCGTATGGTGGACACGCTGGATATGGCGCGCGAGCGTTTTCCCGGCATGCCCAACAGTCTGGACGCATTGTGCCGCCGTTTTGGCGTGGACCTGTCCGCACGTACAACCCACAATGCGCTGCTGGACTGCAAACTGCTGGCTGAAGTGTATGTGGAGCTTATGGGCGGCCGCCAGCACGGTCTGGGGCTGGTGGCTGATGGTGAGCAGGCCCCCGCCGTGGCGTACGCTGGTCCGGTAGCGCGCAGGGTGGTGAAAATCTGCCCTACGGCTGCCGAACTGGCCGCGCACACAGCTTTTGTGGAAACGCTTAAAGACCCGGTCTGGAACACATAAACCGCCCAGCCATGCCTGCAATAAAGCTATGCAGCGGCAGAACCCTATGCCATGTTTTGGTGGTCCCGAACACAAGGAGCATTATTGATGCGCTCAGCATCCCGTCGTTTTCTTGCGGCGCTGGCACTGTCCGGCGCATGGGTCTTGCCCGCAGGAGCAGAGACCGTTCTCGGCCCTGTCGTGGCGGAGGTTACCTTTAAAACCCGCTCGGCTGATCTGGGTGTGGGCTACACCTGGGGCAACGGTGTACTGACTTATGGCGGGCATGACTACCCGTTTGAAGTCAGCGGGGCTTCGGCTGCTGCAATCGGTTTTTCCTCCGGTAACAGCGTGGGCAAGGTGTATAACCTGCAACGGCTGGAAGATTTTGCAGGAACGTACTGGTCACTTTCGGGCGAGACAACGATCGGCAAGGGTGTTGCCGGGCATCTGATGGAAAATGACTCAGGCGTGCGCATCCGGCTGGATGAAATCCGCACAGGTGGGCGGCTGGCAGCTTCTCCCTCGCGTCTGACCATCCGCTTTCTGCCTGCCGCCAAAACGATCGGAACAGACAGCCCTGCAAAAAAAAACTGAGCAGGGGCACTCACTTTCAGCCTGCCGGATTGTTCGCCTGCGTTAGCAGGCTTACGGTTCTGTCTATAACCATACGTTCTTCATAACATGTCAGAGCGCCAGTTTGCGCCCGGCTTCCCCCATGCTCTGGCGCAGGGCGGGCTGGCTCACCCACTGGCGCAGAGCCTGCGCCAGTGGAGTAATGCTGCGGGATCTTCTGGCGTGCCTGCGCATCGGGGTGAAAAACGCGACTATCCCGCCCATTGCTGATGACCTGCGGATTATTGGGGTGGAAGTGCAGGCGCATGGCATCCGCCGCCTGCTCATGCGATACGGTCAGGTAAATATCGGTTATGACGCCACACCCTCGTTCCAGCATTTTTGCCAGCATGCTGCGCCGTGCGGGAGCCGGGCTGGTTGAACAGAAAGCCGTGGCAGGTCTATGCAATGCACGGAACGCCGCAAAGTCTGGCGGCCACCCGGGCCAGAAGGCCGCTAATGGGCATGTGGGCATGGACCATATCCGGCTTTTCGCGCTGTATCAGCCGGATAAGCGCCCATAGGGCGCGCAGTCGCGCAAAAGGGGAAAGGGAGCAGGCCAGAGAGGTGGGGTTTCAATACGAAAACCCTCAGCCCTTGGCCCGTCAAGCAGGTCGCCATCGGCGCAGACCCCCACAACATCGTGCCCCTCCCCATGCAGGGCGCGCATGAGCGGGAGCGGGAACTGGACAAGCGAAAAATCAATATTCGTGACTTCGAGTATTTTCACGGTCGGGATTATTCGCTGATCAGTGTCAGTGCCCAGTGCATCGGCTTGGGCGGGGGCTGCCCTATCATGGCGTGGAGGCGTGCCGGATGGCTGGTGGCAGCCGGTTTGGGTTCCGGCGTGCTGGCAGGGGGTGGTTCTACCCCGTCTTCAGTGGATGAAGTGCCCGAAAGAAGCGCGTCCTGTTCTGCCGTGCTGGCTGGGGCATCGGGGGTGGAATCCGCTGGGGGGGAGTGTTCCTGCTCTGTTTCCTGTAGGGTCACCTGCTGTGTGGGGTCGGTATCCCCCTCCGTATTGTCCGGCTGGGGGAGGGGCGTGGCTGCGTCCTCATCCTGTGGTGGTGCAGGTGGGGTCAGGACAAGCTGGAGCGTTTTTATCCTGCGGCCCTGACCCAGATATACACTTTCTTCCACCTTGACCTGTCCATCGGACTGGAAGAGCCAGCTTTCTTCCTCACTGTGCAGCAGGTGGCCGTTTTCGGTTGGCTCTACCATAATATCAGGGTGCAGGTGGAAGCGTACGCAAGGCGCACGGGCCAGCGTTGCCCCTTCCAGTTTTTCCTCCCCACGCAGGGTTCGCCCGTCTTTGCCCAGGTAAAGCTGGCGGTGGTACAGGCCTCCCCCCTGACTTTCGTACCCGTTATGGGTCATGTCGAGCCAGTGCGCGCCGTCCTGTGTTGCGTGGGTGCGACTGACCTGTGGTGGCCTGCTGATGGTGCCGTTGGCCTCAAAGGTCATGGGGGACATGCCCGCCAGTTCCAGAACGGAGTGGGCCGCAGGGTAGCGCAGGGCTTCTGCCCACCCTTTTTGCCTGCTGGCCCCGCAATTAACGATCAGCCGTTGTTTGCCGGATGAAAATTCAAACGAAAGCATGCCCGCATGGGCTGTATGGTCAAATCCGGCCGGGGCGGGGGCTGCGGCATCCGCTATGAGCAGTGCGCGGCCACTGCTCAGGCGGGCAAATCCACTTTCGGGCAACCCGGCGGCGACAACACGGGAGCGGGATACGCGGTTCAGTACAAGCTCCACCAACTGGGAGTCACGTTCCGTGCTGCCGTTAAACAGCGCCAGTCCGCCATCGGCATGACGCAGGGCGCGCAGGGCGGGGGCGGTCCGGTTGGCTGCATCCACCAGTGTTGTTGGCAGTGGCAGGCGCGCAACCTGAAGAATGTAGAGCATCTCCGCCAGTTCCTTGACCGTCAGGAACAGGTCTTCAGGGCTGCGGGTGATATGTCCGCCATCGGGCAGGATCTGGCTTGTTATGACCTCGTCAATCAGACGCAGGTAGCCGGTCAGGAACTCCGGATAATCGGGAATGGACACCGCAACCGCCAGCAACCCCTTAAGCGCGCAAAGAGCCTGCCAGCCATAAGAGGCATCAGGCATGAGCACTATGATGGAGCGGGCCTCCATCATCAGGGAGGCCATCAGGTGCTGGCGAAAAACATCATCGGCGGAGGCGGCAAAAAATTCATAACAGCCCAGCCATGCACTCAGCCGTGCCCCGGTTATGGAGGGGTCCATAACCGCGCGTTCGGCCGCAGGCAGGCGCACCCAGTGCGCAACAAGCGTACGTGCCTTGATCCGCGCGGATTCAGCCCCCAGTTCACGCAGATCCTGTAACCAGCCAAAGCCCTGTAACCATCGGCGGTAAGAGGCTGGCCATGCCGGGTCGTCCCATATATCGGACTGGAGCGAGCGGGGGACACCATCAAACTCGGTCCGGTTGCGGACCAGTTTTTCCCCTATCGTTGCATTGCCCGGCCACAGGTCCCGCAGTACCACGGCGGGGGCAGCGGGAACACGCGCAAAACCGCCAAGCGGGTTGCGCATGGCATAGGCAAGGCGGGGGGCACGGGTCCAGCGGCGTAGGGGCATCAGGTGAATGTAACTCCAGAGCTGGGGTATTGAGGGCGCTACCCTAATGGAACTTTATGACAGCATTTGGTGCATTCGCACCCTCATCACCATGCGATAGATCAAGCCTTGCGGAGGGAGGCAATGGCCGCGGCATAATCGGGTTTGCCGTACACGGCGCTTCCGGCGATCAGCACATCCGCGCCAGCCTGTGTGGCCAGTGGAGCTGTTGTGGCATCTATTCCTCCATCAACCGCCAGACGGATATCGCGCCCGCTGCGTGTGATCATCTCCCGCAAAGCCGTAATTTTGGGTAACTGGCTGGGCAGGAACTTCTGGCCTCCAAAACCGGGGTTAACGGTCATGACCAGAATAACGTCCACAAGGTCCATCACTTCGGCAATGGCAGCGGCCGGTGTGGCAGGGCACAGCACAATACCGGGCTTTGCCCCTAGCTGGCGAATAAGCTGGAGCGAACGGTGTGTGTGTGGCCCGGCTTCTATGTGTATCAGAATCTGGTCGGCCCCGGCCTGAGCAAAGGCTTCCAGGTAGGGGTCAACAGGTGCGATCATCAGGTGAACGTCAAAGGGCAGGGTGCTACGTGGCCGCAATGCCTTGATAACAGCTGGCCCAAACGAAATATTGGGCACAAAATGACCATCCATCACATCCAGATGGATCCAGTCCGCCCCGGCATGTGCCACGGCTTCTACTTCTTCTCCCAGCCGTGCAAAATCCGCAGCCAGAATACTAGGGGCGATCAGGGGGAATGGTGCAGCACTCATTCCTTGCTTATCCGCAATAGCAGCCGCCTGTGCAACTACAGAAAAACAGTTTGTGCACTTTTACGCGGCAACTGCCTGTATAAGGGGCAGTTGTTCAGGCGGGCCGGGTAAAGCGGGCGGCAAAAAAGCCGTCCATTCCGCCATCCTCCAGCCACATGCCCGGATGGGTGCGCAGCCAGCCTTCCGGCGTTAAGGCCTGCGGCAGGAACGGGAGTTCCTCTGGCGTAAAGGGCATGGGGACAAGCCCCATGGCCTGTGCCGCGCGCGCACGGTCTGGCCCTTCCTCCTGCTGCAAGGAGCATACGGCGTAAACAAGCCTGCCGCCGGGTTTGAGCATATCCCTTGCCGCCGCCAGAAGCTTGTCCTGCGTAGCGGTCAGGGTGGTCAGGTCGCGCGGGCGTTTGACCCACAGCACATCAGGGTGGCGGCGGGCCGTACCGGTGGCCGAGCAGGGGGCATCCAGCAGAATGGCGTCCAGCGGGGCATCGGGCTGCCACGTAGCGGCATCGGCCTGCAACGTGCGGACATCCAGACCAAGGCGCGCCATGTTTTCCTTCAGGCGTACCAGACGGGCCGGGTTGTTTTCCACTGCTGTCACCGTTGCTCCTGTTACGGCCAGCTGGGCGGTTTTGCCCCCCGGAGCCGCGCACAGGTCGGCCACCTGCTCGTGTGGCTGTACGTTCAGCAGGCGGGCGGGCAGGGTTGCGGCTGCATCCTGTACCCAGAATGCACCTTCCTCATACCCGGGCAGTTCGGCAACCCTTGTGCCCGCGGGCAGACGGATGGACCCGTTGGGGAGGATTATGCCTCCTTCGGGGGCCTGTGCGCCGGGGCGCAGGGTAATATCCAGCGGGGCTTCGTGGCTGATGCCCTGAGCAATGGCGCGTGGCACACCTTTGCCCAGCCCGGTCCAGGAGGTCCACAACCATGAAGGAATGTCCAGACGGGGCTGGTCCAGCCCATCCAGCACGCTGGGGCCAGTTGTGGCTACGCGGCGCAGCACGGCATTGGCCAGCCCTGCAAACGGTGCCAGCTTGCGCCTGCGCAGCAGGGATACGGTGGTACCAACCGCAGCATGGGGCGGTGTTTCCAGAAACAGCAACTGTGCGCAACCCATCATCAGGGCAACACGCACCGGCTCGGGCGGTTCTTTTTTTAAAAAGGGCTCCAGCACCGTGCGCAATGTGCCCATGTGGCGCAGGGTTGTGGCCGCCAGACGGTGGGCGGCAGCCCGGTCACGCGCTTCTGCCTGATGTGCGGCCGCCGAGCGGGAGAGGCTGTTCTCCAGCATGCGGCGGTGTTCCACAACGCCGCACAGAATATCAAACGCCACATCCCGTGTGGGGTCGGGCTGTGGGGCGGCGGGGCGGAACCGGCCGCGCGGTTTGGAAGAGGAAGAGCGCGCTGGTGTGGTCATGAGGGCAAAAAACCGTTCGGTAAGCAAGGGAGGTAGTGGCTCATGCCACCACAAGCGCAGCACCGTTGGGCGCTGTTGCCGGGTTTTGCGTTAAAAAATGCCGTAAGGCCAGAGGATAAAGCCCGTGCTCCTGTTGCAGAACGCGTGCAGCCAGCAGGTCTGGCGTGTCGCCCGGCAAAACGGGAACAGCGGCCTGACCCAGAATAGGCCCTTCATCCATTCCCTCGGTGACCAGATGCACCGTGCAGCCGTGCAGGCGCACACCGGCGGCCAGAGCGCGCTCATGCGTGTGCAGACCGGGGAAGGAGGGCAGAAGGCTGGGGTGAATGTTCAGCATCCGCCCGGCCCATGCTGTGGTCAGGTAGGGGGTGAGCAGGCGCATATACCCTGCAAGGCAGACAGCCTGCGCCCCAGAGTCTTCCAGTGCGGCATGAATGGCGCGTTCGTGTGCGGCACGATCCTTGCCAAAGCTGCGGTGGTCTATGGCCAGTGTGGGCAGGCCCGCGGCGCGTGCCATGTCCAGCCCCGGCGCATCGGGGTTGTTGCTCAGGACAAGGCAGATACGGGCGGGAAAATCCGGGTCCTGCGCTGCGGTGATCAGGGCGGTGGCATTGCTGCCACGACCACTGAGCAGAATGGCGACAGGTGTTTTTGCCGTGCTCATGCTGCCCGAAAGTCCGGGGTTGCCTGCATTTTAAGGTCAGGTCTGGCATCCGGGCTTTGTGCTGCGGCAATGGAGCCGATGCGGAAGGCGTCTTCACCCGCTTCGGCCAGCATGGCCAGTACCTTGTCCGGCTCGGGGGTGATCAGGACCATACCAATACCGCAGTTGAACACGCGCAGCATTTCCGCACTGTCCACATTGCCGGTGCGCGCCAGCCATTTGAACACCGCAGGCATGGGCCATGCCCGATCAATAACCGCATCCAGCCCGTTGGGCAGCACGCGCGGCAGGTTGCCCGGCAGGCCGCCACCGGTAATGTGGGCGGCCCCATGCAGCAGGCCTGCTTTATGCAGGGCCAGTACGGGGCGCACGTACAGGCTTGTGGGTTCCAGAAAAGCCTCGCCCAGTGTGCGGCCCGGGGCAAAGGCTGCGGGGTCGGTCCATGTCAGGTGGGCGTCGGCCACAATGCGGCGCACGAGCGAAAAGCCGTTGGAATGCACACCGGAGGAGGGCAGGGCAATCAGCGTATCCCCTGCGGCAATGCCTGCGGGCAGCAGGGCGCTGCGTTCGGCGGCTCCAACGGAAAAACCGGCCAGATCGTAATGCCCATCGGCGTACATGCCGGGCATTTCCGCTGTTTCACCACCGACAAGGGCGCAGCCGGAGAGTTCGCATCCTTTGGCAATGCCACGCACGACCTTGGCGGCAGAGGCCACGGACAGGCGGCCAGTGGCAAAGTAGTCGAGAAAAAACAGCGGCTCCGCGCCCTGAACAATAAGGTCGTTCACGCACATGGCCACAAGGTCGATCCCCACGGTTTCGTGCAGGTCGTTATCTATGGCTACGGTCAGCTTGGTGCCAACGCCATCGGTGCAGGAAACCAGAACAGGGTCGGTAAAGCCTGCGGCCTTCAGGTCGAACAGAGCGCCAAAGCCGCCAAGTCCCCCCATGGTGCCGGGCCGGTCCGTGGCCTTGGCGGCAGGGCGAATGGCGTCAACAAGGGCTTCGCCTGCTTCAATGTCCACGCCGGAATCACGGTAGGTGAGGCCGGAGGAAGGGGTGCTAGGAGAAGACGTCATGGGTGCGCTCTTGGTCCGAATGAGAGTAAGGTCGATACCGGGAACCAAAGTCATTCAGGATTCCCGCGAACAGTCTTTACGGCAGGAGAGGCGGCGCGCAAAGCGGCATGACGCGGTTTGATGAAACAAAAGCATCGCCCCACCCCCCCAAAGAGGGCAGGAAGCGGCGCATAAATGAAGGGGATGGGGGAATGCAGATCGCCTTGCCATTTGTGTACCGCCCCCGATTCGGACGGTCGGATTTTGTTGCGGCCCCCTCCAACGCGGCCGCGCGCGCCTGGGTGCTGGATGCGGAAGCCCCCTACCGCTGGCCCGAAGGCCGCATGGCTTTA
Organism: Acetobacter fabarum; assembly: GCF_040702925.2. Taxonomy (GTDB): domain Bacteria; phylum Pseudomonadota; class Alphaproteobacteria; order Acetobacterales; family Acetobacteraceae; genus Acetobacter; species Acetobacter fabarum_B. The sequence continues at coordinate 159,487 of NZ_JBFCXX020000003.1, forward strand.
TGGGGTGAGGGGGGAACGGGCAAGACGCATCTGCTCTCCATCTGGGCAGGGCGGTATGGTGCGCCCGTTATGGCAGGGGAGCGGCTGAACGAGCGCGAGGTGGCCGCCCTGTTCAGCCAGGGCGGGTTCAAGGCCGTTGCACTGGATAACGCGGATTGCGTGCCCAGCGAGCATGATCTGTTGCATCTGATCAATCTGGTACGTGAACATCGCATGTTCCTTCTTATGGCGGGGCGTCTGCCGCCTGCGCGCTGGCCTGCCGCGCTGCCTGATCTGGCAAGCCGCCTGCGGGCCACATCCTCCGTGCCGCTGGGGCAGGCGGAGGAGGACCTGCTGCATCGTCTGCTGTTGCGTTTGCTTGCGGAACGGCAGATTGTTGTAGCGCCGCAGGTTACGGAGTGGCTGCTGCGCCGTCTGCCACGCCGGGCCAGTGCGGTGCGTGACTGTGTTGGTGCGCTGGATCAGGCCGCCATGGCATCGGGCGGAAAAGTCACACGCGTTCTGGCTGCCAGTGTGCTGGAAGGACTTTTTGCGCGCGATGGTGAACCGTGAAAGGAATATTTCAGTTTTATGACATGATGGCGATTTGACACCCCCGAACATTCCGGGGCCATCGTGTTTGGGATATGCTGACGGCGTATCCGGTTTGGTGCGGTCCTCGGATCGGCCGGATTGCCGGGGCAGACAATGCAGGAGAGGGAGCGCAGGCTAGTGGCCGCACATAATAAAAAGAACACCCCCCCCGTCAGTCGTACACGTGGGTCTTCCAAACGCGCGTCTTCTCGCGCCAAGGCAGCGGTCAGTACCCGTGCTAAAAAAGCGGTTGAGCCTAAAGTTACCCTGCAAACGCCCTCGCGCTTCATCAACCGCGAACTTTCATGGCTCGATTTCAACCAGCGCGTGGTGGATGAGGCAGATAACGCCCGGAACCCACTGCTGGAACGGCTGCGCTTTTTGTCCATCAGCGCCAGTAATCTGGACGAATTCTATTCCGTGCGTGTGGCGGGGCTTGTCGGCCAGATCCGCGAAGGGCTGACTACCATCTCCCCTGATGGGCGCACTCCTGCCCAGCAACTGGATGCGGTGCGCGAGCGCTGCGCCCGCCTTTTGCGCGAGCAGCAGCGGATATGGGTGGAACTGCGTGGCCTGCTGGCCCAATCCCACGTGACACTGTGCGAAACGCAGGATCTGGACGATGCGGACAGGGAGTGGCTGCAAACCTGCTTCATGGATCGCATTTTTCCCGTACTGACGCCGCTTGCGGTCGATCCGGCCCATCCGCTCCCCTTTATTCCCAACATGGGGCTGGCTCTGGGCCTGCGCCTTCTGTACGAGGGCACGGGCCTGTTCGCCATGAACGCCCTTATCCTGCTCCCCGCACAGGTTGAGCGTTTTATTCGCCTGCCTGCCACGGGTGAGGCTGTTGCGGGCGAGCCTGCCCGTGTGCGCTTTATTCGCCTGGAAGACCTGATCTCCCTGTTCATTGACCGGCTGTTTGCCGGGCTGGTTGTGGGCGAGAGCGGTGTGCTGCGGGTTGTACGCGATACGGATGTGGAGTTTGAGGACGAGGCGGAAGACCTTGTCCGCTCCTACGAAAGCGCACTCAAGCGCCGCCGCCGCGGGGTGGTTATCCATCTGGACATGGAAAAGCGCGTCCCTGCCGAACTGGCCGAAGCCATTGCCTCTGATCTGGACCTGCCACCGGACGAAATTGCCGTCCATTCAGGCATGATCGGGGTGGCGGACCTCAAGCAGATGATCGTGGATGATCGGCCGGACCTGCTTTTCCCGCCCTATACGCCCCGCTTCCCCGAGCGGATACTCGATTTTAACGGGGACTGCTTTGCCGCCATCAGGGCCAAGGACCTGCTGGTTCATCATCCGTTTGAAAGTTTTGATGTGGTGGTGCAGTTCCTGCGTCAGGCAGCGCTGGACCCCAATGTTATCGCCATCAAGCAGACCCTGTACCGCACGTCACGCGATTCCCCCATCGTCAAGGCGCTGATCGAGGCGGCAGAGGCAGGCAAGTCGGTCACGGCTATGGTGGAACTGCGTGCGCGCTTTGATGAGGAAGCCAATATCCGCCTTGCCCGTGCGCTCGAAGCCGCCGGTGTGCAGGTGGTGTTTGGCTTTGCCGACCTTAAAACCCACGCCAAGCTCAGCCTTGTGGTGCGCAGGGAGGGAGCGCAGGTGCGCTCCTATGCCCATTTTGGCACGGGGAACTATCACCCCATTACGGCGCGCATTTATACCGATCTGTCGTTCTTTACGTGCAACCCGGCTCTTGCGCGGGATTCGGCGCGGCTGTTCAACTACGTGACCGGCTACGCCATGCCCGCGCGGATGGAGGAAATCGCCTTTTCCCCCATTACCATCCGCAGCACGCTCAAGGACCTGATCAAGGAGGAAATCGCGCATGTCAAAGCGGGGCGTCCGGGTACGATCTGGCTGAAAATGAATGCGCTGGTCGATGCGGACCTGATCGACTGCCTGTACCGTGCATCCTGTGCCGGGGTTAAGATTGTGGGGGTCATTCGCGGCATATGCTGCCTGCGCCCCGGCGTTGCCGGACTTTCGGAAAACATCCGGATCAAATCCATTGTGGGCCGTTTTCTGGAACATTCGCGCATTTTTGCCTTTGGCAACGGTCACCGCCTGCCATCGCGCCATGCCAAGGTCTATATTTCCTCCGCCGACTGGATGACCCGCAACATGGACTGGCGGGTGGAAAGCATGGTGCCCATTACCAATCCCACCGTGCATGCGCAGGTGCTGGACCAGATTATGGTATCCAACATCCGCGACACCCTTCAGTCATGGATACTGGAGCAGAATGGGGTGTGGCGCAGGCTTGGCGCAGGTTCCAGAGCGTTCTCCGCCCATGAATGGTTCATGACCCATCCCTCCCTTTCCGGGCGAGGGTCCGCAGCCCATGAAAGCCTGAGCAGAGCCCCCGCCTCCCTCTCCCAGACCAAAGACCTGATGCTGGATGACTGAAAACGGGGTTTCTTTTTCCCATATGTCGCGTATGTCTGTGCACTTTCATACTGCCGGGCAGCATAATGGCCTGTCCGGGAACGGCTGGTAATGGAGACGGACATGCAGCGTCGTTCAGCGGTGGTTGATCTTGGGTCCAACTCGGTTCGTCTGGTTGTGTTCGAGGGGGTCTCGCGCAATCCGCAGCCCATCTTTAACGAAAAAGCCGTGTTGCGGCTTGGTCGGGGCCTTACCACCACAGGTCGCCTGAATGATGAAGGTGTGGGCATGGCCATGGAGGTGCTCAGCCGTTTCCATGCCATTGCACGCGCCATGCAGGCTGACCCGTTTGAGGTGCTGGCCACAGCTGCCGTGCGTGACGCCACAAATGGCCCCGCCTTTGTGGAAATGCTGCGCCAGAGCATGCCCGGCGTGCCGGTGCGTATTCTGTCTGGCAAGGAGGAGGCTGACCATTCCGCCATTGGGGTCATGTGCGGCATACCCGGAGCAGACGGGCTGGTGGCTGACGTTGGGGGCGGGTCGCTCGAACTCATTCACCTGACCGAAACCGGACGGCACGATGCCACAACCCTGCCTTTGGGCATGATCCGTCTGGCGGATCGCTGCGGGGGGGATCTGGACGTTGCCAAACTGCTGACCGATCAGGACATTGATGGTGTTGACTGGCTGTCCAGAGTCCGGGGGCAGCCGCTTTATCTGGTTGGGGGGGCGTTCCGTGCGCTCGCGCGGCTGCAGATTGCACGAACCCAGTACCCGCTGAACATTGTGCACTACTACACGCTGGACGTGCAGGAAGCGCGCGAGATGACCGGCTGGCTCCAGAACAGCTCCCGCCGCAGCCTTGAGAACCTGCCCGGTGCTCCTCGCAAACGGCTGGATGATATTCCCTTCGCCGCCGTGGTCCTGCGCAGGCTGATGAAAAAAATCCAGCCCAGCAAGATCGTGTTCTGCGTGGATGGCCTGCGCGAAGGCTGGTACATGATGAATGTGGCCCCCAGCTACCTGCCGCAGGACCCGATGGAAAGCGTTGCGCGCGACATGTGTGCACGTTTTGGCCGCAGCAATACCCTGCCCGAAATCCTGTGGACATGGACAGGGTGCATCAAGCCGAACGAAACGGCGGAAGAACAGCACCTGCGCCGTATAGCCTGCTGGCTGTCCGATATTGGCAGCCACGACCACCCCGAATACCGGGCCGAGCAGACCTACCTGCGGATTTTGCGTGTGCAGGGGGCAGGGTTTGACCACCGTGCGCGTGTCTGGCTGTCTCTGGCGCTTGCCGTGCGGTATTCGGTGGATATGAGCGCGCCCGCCCTGATGCCTTCCTTTGCGCTGCTGGGTGATGGGGAACGGCGTGACGCCGTGGCCTGCGGTCTGGCGTTGCGTCTGGCCTATTCCCTGTCTGGTGGAGCGGGGAGCCTGCTGGAAGGAACATCCCTTGCGTGGGAGGGGGCGGAACTCGTGCTGACGCTGACCTCCACCCGTGTTGCCGTAAAGGGTGAAAGCGTGCGGCGTGGGCTGGACCGGCTTGGGCAGGCACTGGGTGTGCAAACCCGTTTTGAGGTGAACTGGCGGTCTGATCTGCCACTCCCTTAAAGGGGTGGACAACTCTGCTGGTGACAGGCACGTTACCTGATAGACATCTCTGTTGTGCGGAGAGCCCATCTTTGCATTGCGCCAGTGGTTCTGCCTGAGGCCATGGTGGCAGGGGCGCGAATGTTCATGACCAACAGGCAGTGGAATTTGGTGCGTGTCTTCTGAAGAGATCATAGACCCGACAGTTCAGCACGATGCATCCATCCAGCGGGTGCTGCTGCACATGGTTCTTCCCTTCGTGCTGATCATCATGACCGTTTTGGCCATTGCGTGGGTGGGCATCAGTTCATACCGCACGACGAGCGAGGGTGTGTCTGTTCTCACGCGTGAGCTTATGGAGGCAACCCAGCACTATATCGGGCAGGAAGTAGGGGACTATATCGCACCTTCCGCCGCCGGGAACCTGATTGCCGCAGGCATGATCGAGCATGCCCCACCGCAGGTGTCGGATAAGGTCTTTTATTCCTACGGCAGCATCATGCTGCAAAAAATTCCGCAGTTGCAGTCTTTCTATCTGGCCGATGATCAGGGTAATTTTACGCTGATCACCCGCTCCCCCGACAAGGACGTGCAGGACCATGTCCGCCTTGTTACGCAGCCGGGCGGCACAAAAATTCTGCATCATGTTCTTTTCAATACTGCGGGGCAGCAGGTCCGGCAGTATGATGCCCCCGCCGCTGATTACGACCCGCGCGTGCGCCCGTGGTACAAAAACACGGCTGGCAAAGACACTATCCAGTGGACGCAGCCCTACCTGTTTCCGACCGACAAGCAGTTTGTCATGACCAGTTCGCTCCGCTTCCGGCGTGATGACGGGCATGAGATGGTGTTTGCCACCAATATCTCGCTCAACGAACTCAGCGCGTTTTTGGATAAAATCAAAATCGGCAAATCCGGCAGCGCCATGATCGTGGACGGCGAGGGACGGGTTATTGCAGGGCGCAATCTTACCCAGCATGCGGAGGCCGCGGGCTGGGACCCGGACAAAATGGTGCTGGACCCCAAAATCTACCCGGTTTTTGCCTTGGGGTATGACCACTACCGGGTGCGTGGTTTTGGCCCCAAACATGTGGAATGGGACAGCAGGTCCTATATTACCATGGCCTCGGCCCTGCCGCGTTATGCGCAGGGCTGGATTTTGCTGATTGCCGCCCCCGAAAACGATTTTGGCAGCTTCGCGCACCAGAGCAGCCGCCAGAGCCTTCAGTTCGCGGGGATTGTTACGGTGTTTTCGCTCCTTCTGGGGGGGCTTTACATCCGCCAGTTGCGTCGGACGGAAGCCGGTAACCGCAGGCTTGCGGTGCAGCAGTCTCAGGTCGCGCAGGAAAGTGGTGCCTTGCAGCAGGTGGCTGTGGCGCCGCATCTGTTTGACCCTGCGGCAGACGCGCTGGTTCTTACGGAGCAACTGGCGCAGGTTGCGGGTGCGCGTCGCGCCAGCCTGTGGCGGTTTTTGCATGATGGCGCCGCCATGGTGTGTGATGATACCTATGACCGGACCCAGAACACCCATTCCGGCGGGTTTGAAATGGGGCGCGAGGAACTGGGCAAGTTCTTTGACGCCATAGAGGAAGGGTCTTCCTTCTCCGTCAGCAACGCCGCTACGGATGAGCGTACGACACGGTTTGAACGGCTGGTCATGCGTGAGGTCAGTACCCGCGCACTTGCGGTGTACCCCGTTCATGGCCCTCATGGCACGCTGGGCATGCTTGCGCTGGAAGACCCGGTCATGCTGCCGCATCTGCTGTATTTTGTGGAGCTTATGGCCAGCATTGCGGGTACGCGCTTTGCCGCGCAGGATGCGCTGGAAGCCCTGCAGAAACCTGCGGCAGACAGCAGGACCTCCGCTCCCGTAGCGGTAACAGGCACGCCCATATCCGATAATCTGCTCATGCGGGCGGATGAAATGGCAGAGGTAACCGGTGCGAGTATTTACCCGTCCGTTGCCGTGCTCGTTGTCAGCTTTTCCGACCCTGTAGTGGAAGGAAACAAGGAAACCGCGGCCCTGATCACTCTGATCAACCAGCTGGCAACACAGGTCCAGACTGTTGCGCAGGAAGAGCACCTGTTCGCGGTGGAAGTGGCCGGACACCGCATGATCTGCATGGCGGGCTGCACCACGGAGCCAGACCCCACAGCCCTGTTCCGTCTGGCCAATGCCGCGCTTAAAATGCGTGAAACATTCATGGGGGCGCTGGCTGCTGCCGATCTGGAACCCGTGTTTACCATGGGTATGGATTTTGGCCCCGCCTTTGGTGGGGCCGTGGGGCAGGCGCCAACGGTGTTCAACCTGTGGGGGCAGACTGTCTCTCTTGCTGAACTGATGGCAGAAAGTGCGATAGACCCCGGCACCATTCAGGTTACGGAGCGTGTTTATGCCAGCCTGCGTGACCGCTACCTGTTCCGCAGTCGTGGCTCGTTCTTTGTGCCGCATCTGGGCCTTGGCCGTGCCTATACGCTGGCGGCCCGCCGATGAGTGAGACCGATCCACAGGCTCCCCAGCCGCTCCCGCCACCCACCGATACAACGCGCGACCCGGTGCTGGCCGGGCAGACAGGGCAGGGCGGCTTTTTTGCACCAGTCCAGTGGGGCCTTGGCAAGCTGGCATGGATCGGGCGGCTTACGCGCAGGCAGGCGCGCTTTCTGCTCATCATGCTTGGCGCATCCTGGGGGGTGATCTTCGAGAGTTTTCGTGCGCATTCATGGCGCAGGACGGTGCGGTACGAATTTGTCAGCACCATGAACAACATCATCCGCGGTGGGCTTATCGCCACCATGTTTGCCGGGGTGCTGACCGGGCTTGCCGCTGTTTCGCAGGTTATTTACTGGCTGGGTCTGACCGGGCTCGCCACCATGACCGGCTCTATCCTGATCAATGTTGTCGTGCGTGAAATAGCGCCCATTCTGGTGGGCGTGCTTCTGCTGGGGCGGAATGGCATGCTCTCCACCACGGAGCTGGGGCTTCTGAGCATAGGGGGGGAAATCCGCTCCATGCAGGCTGTGGGCATAGACCCGTTTCTGCTGCTGGTGCTGCCCCGTACACTGGCTTTTACCGTGGCCGGGTTTACGCTGGGTATCCTGTTTTCGTTCTCGTCCCTTGTTACGGGGTATGTGATGAGCCGCATGTCCGGCGTGATCAACAACCCGGTCTGGGTCTTTCTGGATGACGTGGCAACAGCCATGTCCGGCACGGATTATGTTATTATCCCGCTCAAGTTTATTACCGTCGGGTTTGTGGTGGGGCTTGGTGGCTGCCTGACCGGGTTGACCGCCACAAGCGAGGATTCACTGCGTACCCTGCTGCCCCGTGGCTTTTCCCGCGGGATGCTGATTGTGATGGTGGTGAGCGTTCTGTTCAGTCTGGATCTGTAAGATGGATATGTACGCTTCCGGCCCCCTGCTTGAGCTGAACAAGGCAATCCCGTCTTTTGATGAAAGCGGTCTGCCGCCGGTTCCCTTCAGCATGAAGCTGATGCCCGGAGACTGCATGGTGGTGGAAGCGCGCGATATAGGACACGCCACCATGTTTGCGGATCTGTGCTGTGGGCTTGTGCCGCTGGAGGATGGTTCCGTGCGGTTTATGGGGCTGGACTGGGCTGATCTGGGCGACCGGGAGCTCAACGCCCTGCGCGGGCGTATCGGGCGTGTGACGCACCGGGCAAGCTGGCCCGAATTTGTGCCGGTGCATCTGGCAATTGTACTGCAGCAGTTGCACCATACAACCCGTCCGATTGATGTTCTGGTGCATGATGCCGCCCGACTGGCGGAAAATTTTGGCCTGCCCGGCCTGCCCACGCAAAACCCCAGCTTTTTACCTGAGGAAGACCTTTTGCGCGCAAGCTGTGTGCGGGCCTTTTTGGGAAGGCCCCATTTGTTGCTGCTGGAAGACCCGCTTGAGAGTGGACCGGCAGAATTGAGCAATTCTTTTCTGGCTGCAATAACCGAGGCGCGCGACAGGGGTGCCGGGGTTATCTGGCTGGTAAGGAATAACGCAGTCTGGCAGGAATATCGGCAGGGTGTTACGGCAACCTGGCGGCTTGCAGATGATGGTCTTGTAGCAGTACGGATGGGATAATGTTCCAACTCCGCTTACGACAGAAAGTAAAACCTCTCATTTCCCTGCGTTATGCAGATGAATGGGTTGGGTTTCTTGTGCTTCTGAGCATACTCATTTTTGGGGGCGCGGTTATCGAGGCTGGTGTGCTGCGTGACTGGCTGACCCCGCCTGCACGGCTGCGCGTTGTGCTGCCAGCATCTGGTGTTGGCGGTTTGACCGTTGGCGGGGACGTACAGCTTATGGGGGCGCATGCGGGCACCATCCGCAGCATCAAGCTCAATCCATCAGGCAACATGTACGCCATGGTTGACCTTGACCCGCAGGCCAAGCCCTTCATCCGGCGGGATAGTACAGCCCTCATCCGCAAGCAGCTTATTGTAACAGGTGCTTCCTTTCTGGACCTCAGCCGTGGGCATGGGGACCCGATGGACTGGAGCTACGCCGTTATTTCGGCCACACCGGCCCCCAACCCCGCAGACCAGATTACCGCGACCCTGAACAGTATTCAGGCCGAAATCATGCCCGCGCTGGCCAGCGCCAGACATATGATGGCCCAACTGGATGGTACCATTACCGACATGCATGCGGGCAAGGGGACAATCGGGCAGTTGATGACCAACGATCAGCTTATCCGCCAGTCCGAAGCGACCATTGCCTCTCTGGATGCTGTGATCGAACGGCTCAAGCCGATTGAAAAACAGGTTTCGGGGATCATGAATAAGACAGATGCCACGATGGGGAACCTCAAATCCGCTACCAAGGACGTCAAGGATGCAACGCCGCATCTGCCAGCCATTGCCAGCAACGTGGAGGCCAGTACGGCGGACCTGCCAGCCATGCTGGCACAGGCCCAGACCACACTTTACGGCTTGCAGCAACTGACAGACCAGTTGCGCGGTATGTGGCTGCTGGGTGGACAGAAGGTGACGCACCATAAACGTCTGGCTCCCCAGCAGGTGCGGCCATGAGACGTCTTGCACATATGCTGGTGCTGACAGCCCCTCTGCTTCTGGCCGGGTGTGGCGCCAGCCAGAGCAAACCCACGGCGCAGGATGATGCCGCCTGGGATCAGACCATGATGGCGGGTCGGGATTCCTTTGATCTGGGGCGTTATACTGTTGCTGTCTCGCAGTACCGCAAGGCGGCCAATCTGGCGCTTGCGCGTGATGATGGAACAGCCGTGGCGGAGGCGGGGTATGACCTTGCCGTCTCGCAACTGGCAGCCAACAGGCCTGCTGAAGCGTTGAAGGCAGCACAGGCCACCCGTCAGGCTGTACAACTGCGTGGTGCGCAGGATATATCCTCGCTCGATCTGGTCGAAGCCGCAAGCCATTACCGGCTTGGCCATTACGCGCAGGCCATTCCTCTGGCGCAGCAGGCCATGCACTCCGCCGATACGGGTGTTGCCGCACGGGCGGCCCTTGTGCTGGGCCTTGCTGCTGATGCGCAGGGCGATCAGGGCGCTCTTCAGGCCGCAGATGTGTACCTGACCGGACTTAAGCAGCCGCTCTCCGTGGCGCAGCAGGCTGACCGGGCTGAAATTGAGGCCCGCGTGCTCCGCCATGCCAACCCCGTACTGGCCGGGCAGCAGGCGGAGCAAGCGGCAAACCTGCGCCAGAGCGCAGGTGCATACCATGATATGGCGCGTGCTCTTGCCCTTGCTGCACGGATTGCAGCCAGTCAGGGGGATCAGGCCAGAGCGCATGCCCTGTGGGCGCGGGCGGCTCAGAGTGCCGCCGCGCAATCTGGCAGCCTGAACCGGATGGATGCGCAAACGCTGGTCCATGGCAGCCTGACCAAAGGTAACCCCATGCCACCGGCGGATGATGCTCAGGCATGGGCGCGTAATGCGGGTGAGAGTGTGCTCAGACCTTTTGCCGAAACGGATGGAGCTCACTGACCGGGGATTTTACCGCGTGACTTTATTGCTCTGCCAGTAAAGCCCATGCACTGGTACTTGTCACTGGCATAGGCCGTGTTGTCCTGAATACGCAGGAGCCTCGGGTTTTTTCCACATATCCTCCGTCATCCTGCTAGTCCGTACCCGTAACGGTGGGGAATACAGGAGGCGGGTGGCGTGGAGGATCAGGTCATGGTGTGTTATTTGAGGCATTTAAGGGATGTTTTTATTTCATTTTCTTGAAAAAATATGACACCTGAAAATAATCGCAGGTTAAGCAGGTCTTCCATGCATAATCCATGGAGCACAGAAGCTACCTTGCTGTATACACCGCATTCACGCGCAGGCCCGTCCGTCAGGCTGTGCGCACGGAGCGGTGATGATGAAAAGACTTTTCCACCATTATAGAAAACGCAACCGCAAGGGGGAGGCAGAACGCCACACCAAGCTGGAGAATGTTGTCCCCAAACGCGATGGTAGGGCAGGAGGGCGTTTTCATTTAAGCACCAAGGAGGCGATCAGACGCTTTCGCGCGCATGCGCTGGTTGAGGAAAAAAGCCATCGTGATGTCGTGCGCGTGGGGGTAAAGGACAGTGTGTGGAGCGATCTTTACCACCATGCACTTACGGCAAGCTGGCCTGCTTTTGCGGCTATTGCTGTTGTGTCCTATATTGTAATCAATCTCGTTTTCGCCCTGTTGTATATGGTGGCCCCGGGCCAGATTACGGGGCTCTCACACGGCACGCTGCTGTCCCTGTTCTTTTTCAGCGTGCAGACACTCTCGACCGTTGGTTATGGGACCATGAGCCCGATCGGGGCTTATGCCAATGCCATTGTCTCGATTGAGGTCTGTGTGGGCATGATGCTGACGGCCCTTGCAACGGGCGTGGTTTTTGCCCGTTTTGCCCGCCCTCGCGCCAGACTGATGTTCAGCAATAAAGCTGTGATCAGTAACGAGGGAGGGATACCCGCCCTGTGCATCCGTATTGCCAACTTGCGGATGAGCGTTATTTTGTCGGTCGATATTGAAGTGGCTTTGTCCCGTCTGGTCGTCAGCGACAACGGCCATCTGGTTCGCAAGTTTGACCAGCTTCTGCTCATGCAATCCCATGTGCCCGTGCTGCGTTTTGCTTTTGTTATGGCCCACGTTATTACGCCTGACAGCCCCTTGCATGGTAAAACGGTTGCCGAACTGGAAGGGGAGGAAGCCGAAATTATTGTAACAGTTACCGGCACGGACGAGGCTCTGGGGCAGACCGTGTTCGCAAGAACTGCCTACAGGTTTGACCGTGTTCAGTACAATCACCGTTTTGTGGATATTGTGCTTTCTCGCCCCGATGGGCGCATTACGGTGGACTATACCCGCTTCCATGATGTTGAAGCTCATTAAAAAGCTTATTGTACGGCCTCATCTGTGGTGATGGGTTGGGAGGTGCCAATGCTTCCCCCGGTTCCACTTCCCTTCATGAGGCGTGTCGTCAGGTACAGGCCCATTGAAGTAAGGTAGTACCCACCCGGTTTACACGCGGGGCATAGGCCCCCCACGGGCACACCGTACTGTGTGGGGCCTTGCCCGGATCAGATCCGGTTGTGGCATCACACTGCCCGGTATGGGTGCGTGGCGTCCAGAAATACGGCATTGGCGTCCAGTTCGTGGGAAACCACGATCAGGTAGGCAATGGCGCGGGTGAGTTCAATACGGGTGGAAATATTGGGCTCAGCGGCTTCCATCCGGCGTAGTGCGGTGGTCGCTACACGGGCCGCATGGGCTGTATGGCCATACTTGCCTGTAAAATGGCTCATCCGCTTCATGACAATTTCTATGGCCCGGCGCGCCGGAGGGGGGATCTGGTTGCGGTGCAGCAGCGCGCGCAGGCGGATAATGTTCAACCCGATGGTCATGGCGGCCAGTGTGCCCTGCAGGCAGCCTTCAATGGTGGGGGACGGGGTAGGGCCAGCATGGCGGATCAGGCGGGCAAAGCGGTCAATATTGCGGCCAATCCAGTCCCGCGTCATGGGGGTGGGTTCGGCTGAAGCCAGTGTCCGCAGGTCCCGCAGCAGGGTCCGGCGCATGCGCCAGCGCTCGGCTGCGCTGTTAAAGGGCAGCACGGCGCGAAAAATAAGAACCGCAAAAAACACCCCCAGCAGAATGGCCCATGTGGAGTTGAACCATGTGACCTCATCCACCCGGCCCTGATTGAGCGGGTGTACAAAGTTGGGGAGCAAAAGGGTATAGGCGGCGGAGTGCAGGGCCGTGCTGGCGTTGCGCGCGGCCAGTCCACCGGCGAACATGGGAATGGCCAGTGTAGCCACCAGCATTTCGTAATTGGATTGTGTGGGCAGGACAAAAAAGACCAGAAAAAACGCAACAAGGGCTGCCCATATGCCACCGATCATAAACTGGGTGGTGGCAACAACAGGGTTTTCCCGCGTGGCAAACAGCCCGCAGACAATGGCGACAAATGTAATGAAGCCAAGGCCCGTGGGCCATGCCGTACATTCCCACACCAGTCCGGCGGCACTCAGGGCTACGGCTGCGCGCACACCGTTATAGGCAGCCTCGCGCTTGTCCACATGGGACTGGAGGCGGAAATGGAAGTGGTCGCCACGAATGAAGTGCTGGCTGGCATCGTATTCCCGGATGGCCTGTTCCAGTTCACCCAGCAGTTCGTCCATGGCATTGTGCAGGATGCGTCCATCCAGCAGGGCGGAAATCTGTAAGTGTTCATCTTCCAGCGTAAAGGCGGAGCCGATTTCGTGCGTCAGGGCATCCACAATCTGCTGGTGGCATTCCGCACGGAGCAGTTGCAGGTCGCGCAGAATGGCGCGCACTCCGGTTTCCGTGTTCAGGCGGTTTGGCAGGCTGCTCAGAAAAGTACTGACATTGGAGGCCGTCTCGCGGAATATGGGCTGGTCGGTCTGGACGTATTGCAGCCGTACGGTCATGCCCAGCCCGCGTGAGAGCAGGACCGAAACCGCAGCAAGGGCTGCGCGGGCATGGTCCCCTTCATGCCCGTGGGGGCCCATCTCGGCTTCTGAGAACTCAATCTGGTCGTTAATGGACAGGATGGGGCCAAACATGGCGCGTGAGCGGGTCAGGGCTTCTTCATCCCCGGCCAGCAGGCTGGCCACGGCCTCGGATACGTTGCTCAGGGCCATGCGGAGCTTGTCACGGATGTTGCGGCGGGCCATCTCGGCCAGATTATGGGCAAAAAGACCAGCGACCGCGCTTTCGCACACAATGCCCAGCACAATATACGTCGCGCGGGACATGGCGGTCATGAACACGTTTTCGGGGTGGGGAATGGCCCCTATGGCAATAATGGCCGTTGTATAACCTGCCAGCACCAGCGCGTAGGAACGAAAGTTGCGCACAAGGGTTGCAAGTCCGCAGCATAACCCCAGCCATATGGACAGTGCGGGAAAAAACAGCCATGCGGTCTGGTTAAAGGCGGAAATAAGGGTGATGGACATGGCCACCCCAATTCCTGTGCCAACCAGACGCCAGCGTGCCTTGGACATGCTCTCCCCCCGGGAGCCCTGTGCCACGATCCATACGGTCATGGGGGCCCATTGCGGGTCGTCCAGTTCCATCCACAGGGCGATAACCAGTGAGATCAGGGCTGCTGCTGTCGTCCGCAAAGCAAACCCTATTGCGGATGGCGTGGGCGCAAGCAGCCAGTTCAGGGGCAGTTTGCTCTGCGCACCCGGCGGCCCTAACGGGCGGAAGGCCCGCAGGCGACCGATCCTGTCAAGCAGGGGAAAAGAAAGACTGGGCACAATGGCTACTTTGTTGCAACGGAGGAAGCTGGGGAATACGGGCTGTAACCGTAGCGTGTTTTCCCGTTTTTTCCTTGTGGGTTCAGACGCATATCAGCTATCGCTTCTCAAACGGGGAAAATCGGTCTGGAGCCGGTTTGTGCTTATGAATATTGCATGGATCGGTTATTCATTCCACGACCAAATGGCACCGTGCCAGCCGACAGGCCGCTCTGGTGGCGGATATGGGAAAGAGGGTGGATATGTCTGATTTTTTTCAGAGTATTGTAGGTAAGGTCGAAAGCGTTCTGGGCGGAGATGTCCAGACACTTGTCAAACAGCAGTTCCAGTCTCTGGCGCAGCCGCAGACAATCCAGACCCTGCTGGACCGCGCTGATCAGGCCGGGCTGGGGGATAAGGTACGTTCATGGATCAGCCAGAGCGGCAATGTGCCCGCCACGCCGGATGAAATCCGCTCCATTCTGGGGAGTGATGCGGTGCATGCGCTGGTGGAAAAAACCGGCCTTCCAGCCGATACCGTAGTCACAGCGTTGGTGCATTTTCTGCCCGACGCCGTGGACAAGCATACGCCCGATGGCGTGCTGCCCACGACCGACACCACAAAAAGCGCCTGAGCCACAAGCCGGACCGCAAGTGTGTGATGCACGGCATTTTCGTGCATCACGGCACATAATCCGTTATGATGCAGCCATGACACTCGGTGAACGTATAACACGGATGGATAGCTGGCTGCTGGATCAGGTCTGCCAGCCCTTGGCAGACAGACTGCCAGAACGCTTTCCGGCCTTTGATGCAGGCATGAGCTGCCAGTTTGGCTCTTTGCTGCTGTCTGCCGTTTCCATTATTGCCGTGTTTGTGCTGACCGGTATGCACGATTTTGGGAATATGATCTTTAACGTGCTGGTCTGGTGCCTGTGCGTCAGCTTTTTTATCGGGCTTGGTCGTGTGCGCGTGCTGGTCAAACCGGGAAAACCCAACCCGCTGCGGCACATGCTTGTCAGCGTCCGGATTGTTTCTATCCCGTTCGCCATGTACGTTGTGTATCAGGCACTGACCTCCCCTCCCACATTCGGGACGGCGGTCTGGTTCAACGCCTTTTCAAACATCGTGTTTGTCGTGGGGCTGTATCTTATTTCATGCCAGCCGCGCCCGCCGCGTGTGCGCACAACGGAAGATGTCTGGGGCCGGGGCTTTGCGCCACGGCCCGGCGGTGGGTTCTAGCCAGAAATAGGGGCAGGCAGATCAGGGGTTTTCCTGATCATGCTCGCCCTGTGCAATGCGGCCCTGCACTGCGGGACGCCACGGTGCATCCTGCGGTGCAGCGTCCAGCGCCTTGCGGAACAGCTCCAGTGCCTGCGCCGTCACGTGGTGCTCCGCCCGTGTCATGGCTTCTGCCGTGCGGGCAGCCAGTTCGGGGTCAAAACCCAGTGCCAGAGCATGGTTCCATGCTTCCGCCGCCTGCGCGTAATGGTCGCCCGATGCCTGCAACTGGCCTAGCAGCAGATAGCCCTGCCGCCTGTTGGGGTCATCCGCGGGCAGGCTGGCCATGGCCTGCTGAAGCTGGGCGATAAGGGCATCGGCCTTGCGGTTCTGCATATGCTGGGCCACCAGCCTTGGGCCAAGGGGCTGGGCTGGCAGGTAAGGCGTGCCGTTGGTCAGGTATAAGGCAATGGCCAGAGCAGGCACCGCCGCAAGGCCAAACCAGCCCAGCATGGCCGAACTGTCTGCCCGTGCCGTGGAAGGCGCTGCATCGGCTGAGAGAATACGGCGCTGGATTTCCAGTATGGCCACGTCGTGTTCGGTTGGGGCGATCAGGCCAATGGCAAGGTCGCGGTCCAGTTCCCCCAACTGGGCTTCATGCAGGGCCAGTGCGGTGCTGCGTTCATCCCGAATAACACGGGTGCGCTTCCAGAGTGTTACAATAGCCGGGGCAAGGGCAAGCAGGCTGAGCAGCCCGATGGAAAGCCAGATCATGCTCTCAGTCCTTTGTCAGTCTGGCCAGACGGGCCTTTTCATCTTCAGTCAGGGGCGCCGGCGGTGGCGCTGCGGCCCTGCGGCGGTAGAACAGAAAAGCCGTACCAATTCCCATAAGCAGAGCCAGCACCGGCATGGCCCAGAGCAGGAGCGTTCCCGGCGAAAAGGCAGGTTTCAGGCGGATGAAGTTGCCATAACGGCTAACCATCCAGTCCATGACCTGCTGGTTGTTCTCGCCCTTGGCAACGTGCTCGCGCACAACGCGGCGCAGGTCACGCGCCAGACCGGCGCTGCTGTCTTCTATTGATTCGTTCTGGCACACCAGGCAGCGCAGTTGCGCGCCAATAGCCTGCGCGCGGGCCTCCTGCTGCGGGTTGGGCAGCATTTCGGACGGGTCATCCACCGCCAGCACCAGCACCGGGGTTGCCATAAGGAGCAGGGCAGCCGCAAGGGCTGCCAGTTTGCGGCGTATGGTCATGGTGTTTGCAGCCTTTGAACCAGCGGCAGCAGAACCCTGTTAATGATCTCATCCGTAAGAGGGGCTGCCGTGTGCCAGCGGATAATTCCTCCGGGCCCTACCAGAAAAGTCTCCGGCACGCCGGAAATACCCCATTCGATCCCGGCCCGGCCGGTATGGTCATCACCCAGACGGGTAAAAGGGTTGCCGGAATGGTGCAAAAAGCTGGCGGCGTTGTCGGGCTTGTCCTTGTAGGCAATGCCCCACATGGTCAGCCTGTCTTTGAGGGTCATAAGGGTTGGCATTTCCGCAAGGCAGGGAATGCACCACGATGCAAAAAAATTGACCAGAACCGGCTTGGTAAGCTGTTGCAGATCCTGCGTTGTAAACCCTTCTGCCGGGGGGAGCGGAGCCAGCGTAAAGTCTGGCACTGGCCGGTCCAGCACGGGAGCGTTGATGTCATGCGGGTTGAAGGAGCCGTGCTCCATGCCATCCAGCATTTTCCAGAAGGCAACACCGGCAACACCGGCCCCGGCCAGCGGCAGGGCCATAAGCAGGCGGCGGCGGGTCAGGTTATCAGAAGGTGTGGTCATGCTACGCTCGTGCTTGCAGGGGTGGATTTGGCCCGCTGTGGCGCGCCGACGCGCATGCGCCGGTCAGAAAGGGAGAGCGCTCCCCCAAACGCCATGATCAGCGCACCCAGCCACATCCACGGTGCCAGCGGGTTGTAGTGCAGGCGCAGCACATAGGTCGGGCTGGCGTCCGGGCCGTGCCTGTCGCCCAGAACGCCGTACAGGTCCGCCAGCATGTTGGTATGAATGGCAACATCCGTTGTGGTCTGGTTCTGGCTGTTAAAGCTGCGCTTGGATGGGTGCATGACTGTAACCAGCCTGCCATTGCGACGGACTTCCAGCGTGGCGACCATGGCCGTGTAGTTGGGGCCGGGTTCCTGTTCCACGGCCTTGAGTGTCCAGTCATATCCGGCCAGTTGTTCGGTGGTGCCTATGGGCACTTCCACAATCTTGTGCTGTGCCTGAGACATGGCGGCAAGGCCCAGCACGGTAATGCCTACACCCGCATGGGCAATGGCTGTGCCAATAATGGCGCGGGGCAGCATGCGTGCCCGTTGGAGGGATGCGGCAACAGGCATACGGAACAGCCTTGTGCGCTCTGCCAGATCGGTCACACTTGCTGCAATAACCCACAATGCGGCAGCAGCGCACAGAATGGCCAGCACGCCGGACAGTTCAAACACGGCAACCGCGCAGGCCAGTGCCGCCACAATGGCGGCAAGCCACAGCTTTTGCAGCACGGGCCAGAGCTGTGCGCGCTTCCACGGCAGCATGGGGCCAAAGCCCATGAAAATGAACAGGGGCAGCGCCAGCGGAATGGTCGTTGCATCAAAGAACGGTTTGCCAACCGAAATGGTGCGGTCAAACAGCAGGGACATGAAGGGGGGATACATGGTGCCTGTCAGGACCACCGCGCACAGGGAGCACAGCAGAATGTTGTTGAGCACCAGCGCCCCCTCGCGCGAGATGGGGGCAAACAGCCCGCCTGCGGTCAGGGTTGGGGCGCGGTAGGCGAACAGGGCAAGCGAGCCACCAATAACAACACCCAGCAGGCCCAGAATGAACACCCCGCGTGCCGGGTCGTTTGCAAAGGCATGCACGGAGTTGAGAATGCCCGAACGCACCAGAAACGTGCCCGACAGCGAGAACGAGAAGGTGGCAATGGCCAGCAGTACGGTCCAGATTTTAAGGGCTTCGCGCTTTTCCACCACAATGGCGGAATGGATCAGTGCGGTGCCCGTCAGCCACGGAATGAGCGAGGCGTTTTCCACCGGGTCCCAGAACCAGTAGCCGCCCCAGCCCAGCACGTAATAGGACCACCATGACCCCATGGCGATGCCGCAGGTTAAAAAGCACCATGCGGCCACAGCCCACGGGCGTACCCAGCGGCCCCATGCTGCATCCACCCGGCCTTCAATCAGCGCGGCAATGGCAAAGGCAAAGGGTACGGCAAAGCCCACGTAACCCGTGTACAGAATGGGAGGGTGAAAAGCCAGGCCGGGGTCCTGCAAGAGGGGATTCATGCCCTGACCATCCATGGGGGCGGGCCAGATGCGGGCAAACGGGTCCGATGTGGTCAGGCAGAACAGTTCAAACCCCGTGGCCACAAGGCCCAGCACGGCAATAACGCGCGCGCGTAGGGCGGAGGGCAGGTTCCGCCCGAAGGCTGCCACCGCTGCCCCGCACAGGCCCAGAATAAGCGCCCAGAGCAGAATGGAGCCTTCGTGGTTCCCCCACACGCCGGTTATTTTGTAGAGCAGGGGTTTGGAAACCGCGCTGTTTTCCGCAATGTTCTGAACCGAAAAATCGTCCGTAACCGCTGCGTAAATCAGACTGAGGAAGGAGATGCCAAGGGCGATCATTTGCCCGATGGCAAGGCCGGGAGCCAGCGCCATAAGCCGCGCATCGCGCCGGGATGCACCAATAAGGGGAATAATACCCTGCACAGCAGCCAGCACACAGGCCAGCGCAAGGGCGTAATGTCCAAGTTCGGGGCTTAACATATCTGGGGGGAGGCTCCCGTCTTCTTTAAATCAGGCTGTTCAGTTTGCTGCGGCGGGGGCGGAAAGGCTCTTGCCTGCATCCTGCACGGTCATGGTGTTCCAGCTTGCCGCACTGGGCGGTGGGCCAAAGCGGGGGTCCCACTTGCCGGATTTTTTAAGGGCTTCGGCAACTTCCTTGGGCATGTAGGTCTCATCATGCTTGGCAAGAACCTCGCTTGCCACAAATCCGTGTGGCGGCTTGACCGTGCCTATGGCAACCACACTTTGCCCCTCGCGGAACAGATCGGGCAAAATCCCTTCATACTGCACGGTCACGGCGGCTTGGCCGTCGGTTACGGCAAAGGTGGCAACGGGGGTTTCACCGTGCTTTTCACGCTTGACCGAGCCTGCAACAACCATGCCACCCAGCTTGACCGTACGATCCGCTGGCGGGGGTGAGGCTTCGACCTGCGAGGGGGTGACAAAGAAGACAATGTCGGAAGAAAAAGCCCGCAGGATCAGGGCGGCCGCGGTGCCAAGGCAGGCAACACAGGCAAGGACAAGCCAGAGGCGACGGGTCTTGCGGGTCATGGAGTAAGGGGTGTTCCTGCGTTGCGGTTATGGGTCTGCTCCAGTGCTGCCAGTCTGGCCCGGTCGCGTTTGAGCCGGAGTGCCGCACCAAGGGAGAGAACAAGCGCCATAATGGTGGCCAGCCCGTAGCTGGCTACAATGTAGGGGAGGTGGGTCATGCTGCTCCTCCACCCCGGCGGGGGGAGGACAGCAGGGCGCGAATGCGGCTTTCCATAACGGCGGCACGGGTGCGCGCCACCACAATGGCCGCAAAACCCAGCGAGAACCCGATGGTGGAAAGAGCAAGCGGCCACAGCATGGAGGATGACATGGTCGGCGCGCCGGTCAGGGTAATGCTGTCGGGCTGGTGCAGGGTGTTCCACCATTGCACGCTGAACTTGATGATCGGCAGATCCACAGCCCCGGCCAGCGCCAGAATGGCGGCGGCACGGTAGCCGCGCTGCGGGTCATCAAACGCGCGGATCAGGGCGATATGCCCGAGGTAGAGAAAAAACAGGACCAGCACGGAGGTCAGGCGCGCATCCCACACCCACCATGTGCCCCACATGGGTTTGCCCCAGATGGAGCCAGTGGCCAGACACAGGGCGGTAATGCAGGCGCCAACGGGGCCAATTTCCACTGCCGCCAGATCCGCCAGCGGGTGACGCCACACGAGCGAGAGTACGCCGCAGACGGCAAGCCCGGCATACCCGCCCGATGCCAGCATGGCTGCGGGTACATGCACATACATGATGCGCACGGAATCCCCCTGCTGCCAGTCGGCGGGGGAGTAGAATAACCCCCAGCCAAGGCCCGCAAGGGTAAAGGCAATGGCCGGCCAGGTCAGCCATGGCTGAAGGCGTGCGCCCAGCTTGAGAAACCGGCCGGGGTTGGCGTAACGGTGGAAAAAACTGCCAGTACGCGCGACAAGGGTCGGTGAGGCGCTCAAAAGTTGGTCCGCTCCGTCTGTCTGGTTTATGGGCGAGGGGGATACCCTTGCCCGTGGGGGGCAATATGCCTCAAAGTGGGACTGCTGCCGTCTTCTTTATATCATTATAAGCGTTCTGACACGATGCAGTTCTTCATGGGCGACCATGCCCGTAAGACACAACAGAAGGAAAATGAGGCATGTTGTTTGCCATTATCTGTACGGATCGCCCCGGCTCGCTGGACCTGCGCATGGCCACCCGCGCCCAGCATCTGGCTTTTCTGGAGCTTAACAAGGCAGCCATCCAGTTTGGTGGTCCACAGCTTGATTCCGATGGCAAACCCTGCGGTAGCCTGATCCTGCTTGAAGTCGAGGACCGCGCCAGCGCCGAAGGCTTTGCTGCGGCCGACCCCTATGCCAAGGTGGACCTGTTTGAGAGCGTGATCGTGCGCCCGCTGCGCACCGTTTTCCGCGATGGGCAACTGGTGGAATAACATGGCATTCTGGCTGGTAAAGAGCGAGCCTGACGCGTTCAGCTGGGACGAGCAGGTTGCAAATCATGTAGAGCCATGGACCGGAGTTCGGAACCATCAGGCCAAAAAGAACCTTGCCGCCATGCAGGTGGGGGACAGGGCTTTTTTCTACCATTCCAACGTGCAGCGCGCGATTGTGGGGGTGGTGGAAGTGGTGCGTGCCGCCTACCCGGACCCCACGGCAGAAAGCGGGGTCTGGGTGTGTGTGGATGTGCAGGCGGTAGGCCCTATGCCAGAGCCGGTCACGCTTGCGCGGATCAAGGCTGAGCCGGGGCTGGAGGAACTGGCGCTGGTTCGTCAGTCCCGCCTGTCTGTCTGCCCGGTTTCGGCGGAGCACTGGCAGGTTCTGTGCCAGATGGGAGGGTGGCAGGAACCGGGTTGAAACGGGCCTGTTTCCACCGCTATCAAATTATTGTGACAAAGGCCGCCCAACCGGGCGGCCTTTGCTATTTTGCGCGCAGTGGCAGCAGGGGTCAGCCCTGTGTGGCCTGCATCCATGCCTGCGCGGCGCGGTTGCCCGAGCGACAGTAGGCAAAATACGGCCCCGGCAGCGTGTTCAGCACTTCCTGCGTTTCAATCACCACGTCAGAGGTCGGGGGCACGCCTGCGGGCATGGGAATGGCAATAAAGGTCAGCCCCGCCGCGCGCACGGCCTCACCAATGGTTTCCGCTGAAGGCTGGCCTGCTTCCTCGCCATCGGGGCGGTTGCAGATAATGGTTTTGAACCCGGCATCCTTGATTGCGGGAATATCGCTGGAGGTAATCTGGCCAGCTACGGCAAAGTTGGGGGCGATGGACTGGTACTTCATGGAGTCTGTCATCCTGTAAACAAGTGGCGTGTTCCGTGCAGGATGAGGTTTTTGGACCTCAGTGCAAGGGGCTGTTCCGGCATGGTGGGTGTGGCGTAGGCCGTAAAGCCTAGCGGTGAATGAAATACATGTCCGCATACAGGTTTTTAAGGGCGGCATGGTCTGCAAGGCAGTGGCGGACAAGCAGGGCACGCAGGCTGACCGCCGCCTGCTGCATGGCGGGGTCGGTGCTGTTGACCCGCAGGGCAGGGTAGTGCGTCATGCAGGCCTTGAGCGTGGGGTTGTTCATGTCCACACCGCTGCTGATCTTGGCCTTGAGTTCGTCATAATACTTCGAGACTTCGGTATCGGAGGTCCATTTGACCAGCGAGGTATCCACTTTGCCATTGTGCATGAAGTAGGCCACGGTCATGAAACCGGTTTCGGGCGCATGGTTGCCGGCCTGAACGGTCATGCGGCAGGCCCGCTGGGAATAGGGCGGAAAGCTCACATCCGGGACGGGGGTGGAAGCCGTGACCTTGATATGCGGTGGCTCGCCTGCTGGCGGGGCAGAGGCGTTCTGCATGTCTTCATCTCCGCTTATGTGCGCTTTCTGCCATGCCTGCGCCAGAAGCGGGTAGTAACGGATGGACTGGCACAGGCTTGAATCCGTGCGGGCATCTGCCAGAGCCATGTCGTATGTTTTCTGTTCCGGTGTGGCGCAGGCGGTCAGGGCCAGCACAGCGGCCGCGCAACCCAGACGGCCCGGAATACGGGTGGGTCTGGAGGCGTTGGCACGGGAATGAAAAAGACGGAAAAGACCAGCCATGAGGAATGCTCCTTAAAAGCGGCGCGGCGTTAAGCCAGATTCTTCATGCTTGTGTAAGGGCTTAAGGCCACGCTTACAACGTTGTTTGCATGAGCGCAGGGCGGGCGCGCTAACAGGTCATCTGTTTTTCATACGATCAGCCTGTTATGGTCGGCCACAAGAGAGAGCATAGGGCGCTCTGGCAGCGCCGGTTGTCGCATTTGCTGTAAATGAGGCAGGTAGCAGACAGGAAAGGCACGTATGAGCATGAAGGAAACAGCAGGCAACGCCCTGACTCCGCTAGCCCTGAGCGGCCGCGACCTGGGCGAGTTGGAAACAGCCCTGATCGCGGTTGAATCCGGGCGTGGCGTTCTGGTGCGTCTGGCGGACCTTATGGGCGGTGCTGTTGGCCATGCGGCGCGTCTGGGCATGCGTGGTCTGGGTATGGCGCCCAACATGGAACAGAAACTGCGCGGGCTGGCCGAAACCGCTATTACCCGTGCGTTTGACGTGGCCGTACTGGGCATGAAAGGCCCGGCCGACACCGCTATGGAAGACTCGCGCTGGCGCACATCCGGCCTTCAGGCGGCTGTGGCTGTATCAGGGGCGGTGGGTGGTTTTGCCGGGCTGGCTGGTCTGGCGCCCGATATCGGGTTTACGACCCTGACAATCATGCGCGAAATTGCCCGTATTGCCCGCGAAGAAGGCGAAGACATGAGCGACCCGGATGCCCGGCGTGCCTGTCTGGAGGTGTTCGCGCTTAAAGCCTTTCCCAACCGGCGGAACGGGGAAGAGAGCGAACTGGGGTATTTTTCCGCCCGCGCAGTGCTGCGTGGCCGCCCGGTTGTGATGCTGATTGCCGAGGTCGCCTCGCATTACGGTCTGGCACTTGGGCAAAAAATTTCTGTCCAGCTTATGCCTGTGGCCGGGGCGCTGTGTGGCGCATCGCTGAATACAGCGTTTTTCAACCATTACCGGGCTCTTGCCCGCGCGCACTTTACCATCCGCAGGCTGGAGCGTGAGCACGGCCCCGTGGTGCGGGATACCGCCCTTGCCCTGCGTGATAGCCTTGAAGGGCGCGAAAAGCTCTAACCCCGAGCGCAGAGTACAGGCAGCACCAAAAGCAGGGCCGCAACACGTGGCCCTGCTTTTTTATCGGGCTATTTTTTAGCCGGTGCCCGCTGTTCGGAGTCTTCTATAAAGGTCGCGATTACGGCCATGCCCAGAAAGCTGATCCCCAGAACCAGTAACGTGCCCTGATAATGAAAAGCCGGGTACCAGAGCGCGGTACAAATACCCATAGCAAGAACGCAGAAGAGTCGCATGGTCATGGGGCTGTTTCTCCTTATCCCTGCCGTTTTACGCGCTTACACCGGAAGGCAGGGGTTTGCCTTCCACCATGGCGCGGACATTATCAAGGGCAAGCATGCCCATGGCGGTCCGGGTTTCTACCGTAGCACTGCCGACATGGGGCGTCATGAACAGGTTGGGCAGGGCCAGCAGGGCCGGGTTCGGGTTGGGTTCATTCTGGAACACATCCAGCCCGGCGGCAAAAAGCTGGCCGGACCGCAGGGCGGCAATCAGCGCATCTTCATCAATCAGGGAGCCACGGGCAGCATTGACCAGCACGCTCCCGCGCGGCAGCAGCCCAAGTGTGCGGGCGTTTATCAGTGGGGGAGCGGTTGTGGAGCCGGGCATGTGCAGGCTTAGAATATCGCAATGGGGCAGCATGTCTTCAAGCGTCTCAAAGTAGGTTGCCCCTGCTTCCTCCGCCGTGTCCAGCCGCCGCCTGTTGTGGTAGAGAATGGACATGTCAAACCCGCGGGCGCGCTTGGCAACGGCCTGCCCAATGCGGCCCATGCCCACAATGCCCAGCCGCTTGCCCGTAACGCGGTGGCCCAGCATTTCCCCCATGCCCAGTGCATGGCCCCATCCGGCCTTCATGAGCGTGTAATACTCCGCAGCCCTGCGGCTGGCGGCCAGAATGAGCATGATCGCCAGATCGGCGTTGCAGTCGGTCAATACATCGGGGGTGTTGGAGACGGCAATATTGCGCGCCAGCAAGGCGGGAACATCCAGATGGTCCAGCCCGACACTGACTGTTGCCACCAGTTTAACACTCTCTGGCAGGGCTGCGACATCCGCCCCTTTAAGCGGGGCTGTATGTGTAACCAGCACGGCAAGGGGCTGGTAGGCGTGGGCCAGCTCCAGCAACTCGGCGGTGCTTAGCGCATGCTCGGGTGCGGGTGGGGCATCAAACTCGGAGTGGATGCGCTCTTCCACTGCGTCCAGCAGGCGGATGGAGCGGATCAGGCGGGGAAGGAGAGAGGTCACAAAAATCTCCGTGGTGCAGCATGGTGAGCCGGGCAGGGATGTGTTTATTCTGGTGGGTACGCTAGCATAGGGCAGCGGGTGCATTATACCGCAAGCCACCCTGAGCCTGATAACGAGTGCGGGAAAAGCCGGTTGCCCGGATGGGGGCAGTGGTGGAACAACATGGGAGCCTGTCCGGCATGTCTGATGGTCTGACCCCTGAACTGATGCTGGGGGCCTATGCGGTTGGGCTGTTCCCCATGGCGGAGGGGGAGGATGACCCGACCTTAAGCTGGTATGACCCGGACCCGCGCGGCATTTTGCCGCTGGAGGGTTTTCATGTTCCCCGGCGTTTGCGCCGTACGGTTCTGTCCGGCCGGTTTGAGGTCAGCGTGGACCGGGATTTTCCCGCCGTCATGCGCGGGTGCGCGGCCCCAGCCACGGGGCGGGAAAGCACATGGATCAACAGCCGCATTTACCAGTTGTTCTGTGCGCTCCATACCATGGGCTTTGGCCATAGTGTGGAATGCCGCATGGAAGGGGAACTGGTGGGCGGGCTGTATGGGGTTGCACTGGGAGGCGTGTTTTTTGGCGAGAGCATGTTCAGCCGGGTCACGGATGCCTCCAAGGTTGCTCTTGTCCATCTGGTTGCCCGTATGCGCCTGAACGGTTTTATTCTGCTTGATACACAGTTCGGCACGGAGCATCTGGCCCGTTTTGGTGGGGTGGAAATCCCCGCGGCAGACTACAAGGAGCAGCTTGAGCGTGCCGTATGCATGCAGCCCTGCTGGTCCGATACGCTGGCCCCCGATATGCTGGAAGCCGAAATACGCAGTATGTAACGCTGCCACGACCTTACAAGCTGGTTGCGGCAACCGCACACTCCAGAGAGTGCTGGCCGCAAAAAATGGAGATGGACTTGGTGACAGACAGATTTTTACCGGCCTGCAAACGCAGCCTGCGTGTGCCCGGCCTGTGCGCCGTTGGTGTTTTGGCCATGTCTGCCATTGTTACCCCTCCCCTGCATGCCCAGCAGGCCACAGACCACCCGCGCCTGACACCGGGGCGCGATGCGGTGATCGACTATGTGTTTCAGCCCCGCCCGACCGAGCAGGACCTCAAGGCCGGAGCCAAAGCGGATACACCCGTAGCAAGCCGCCATGTGCAGGTGCTGTATTCGGGCGATGGCGGGCTGATGCGGATCAACTACATGACCAGCATGGAAGGGGATGCAAGCCGTGGCGCGGTGATCATCAACCGTGCCGCGCAGGAAGTGCTGGTCATTATCAACGACCGTCGCATCTATACCCGGCTTGTGCAGCAGGAGGGTATACGCAACCCGTTCCTGCTCGACATGTCCATGCAGTTTACCAGAACCGGGAGCGATGTGGTGGCAGGCCAGCCCTGTACTACGTGGCAGGCGGTTTCTGCTCAGGGCAAGGCATCAACCTGCGTTACGGATGACGGGTTCATACTCCAGCAGGATGGTGTGGACGTTGATGGACTGAATGGCAGCCTGCGCGCCATGAAGGTGTCTTACGATATTGTGCCGGTCAGCGCCTTTGAACCACCACAGGGCTTTCAGGAAGTCACACCCCATTCCCCCTATTCCGATGCCGCCCAGACCGAGCCCCCCGTAACCGGCGTTGGCCCTGCAACCAGCCTGCCCGGAACCGGGCCTAACCCTGATGGAGAAACCCGGTAATGGCCACATGGTGCATCATGGTGTCGCGCGGGACACTTGCCGTTGCGGCTTTTGGGCTGGCTCTGGCGGGTATGCCCGGCATGCAGGCCTATGCGCAGCAGGCTGGCACAGCGCAGGATGCCTCGCCCGCACAGGCCCCTACGGCGGGTGAGCCACCAGCGGAAGCGCCTGCCATTACCCCCTCCGTGGATGTGGATGTGGAGTACGAGCTTGCTTCCCCTCAGGGGGATGTCAGCACCCGCCAGCGTATGCGCTGGCAGGTCGCAACCCTGCGCCAGCGGCTGGACCCGGATAGATCCTCCATGTTCATGATCACCTCATGGCGTGACAGAACCCTGAGTGTTGTGGACCTTGGGCGCAAAAAAGACAGCATCATGCCCGTGCCGGGTACGCAGCAGCTTACCCCTCCCGGTCAACCCGCAATGGTCGGCTCCTATGCACGATTGGGGAGTTCCGTTGTGGCAGGTGAGCAGTGCACAATATGGCGCACGAAAGATACGGATGGCCACCCGACGGATGCCTGCTACACGGCAGACGGGTTGCTGCTTCAGGTCGCGCAGGGTGGGCAGATAACTGTGCGCGCACTCAGTGTGCAGCGTGTTGCGCAGCCCGACAGCCTGTTTGTTATACCCCCCGGTTTGCAGCAGGAGGCACCAGCACACCCATAGTGCACACCATGCGTGGCCATTGGTGATAAAGGCAGGAAAGGGATGGAATGCACAACGCAACCTATGGCCACGCCGCATTACTGTTTGCTCTATGCGCAGCCTTTGGGTGGGCGCATGCCGCAGCGCGGGCTCAGGCGGTGGATGGACCAACCACGGTCTGCATAACGGCGCAGGCGGCCCAGCAGCCGCAAACGCTGGTTGTGGTGCCCTCCGGCACCGTATTTGCAGCGGAAGATACCGCCCGGCCCGGCTCGGCCGGGCCTGTGCCGCAGGCGGTTGTCACGACCGAAACCATTACCCTGACCCATATGCAGCCCTGCATGGCGGCCGATGCGTCCAGCGTTGTCTCCCACACCCGCCACTGGCTGCATGAGAAAGTCCACCCCCATAGCGGGCAGGTGCTGCATGCGGTCGGTGAAATCAGTGGCAATGGGGTAGATACCGGCATGGAGGATGAGGATACCGCGCTGCGTGATCTGGTGCATTCTGGCGCGTTAAGCCTTTCCATCAACCGGACCGTGCAGGACCCCGTTTTTTTGCAGGAAAGTGACGCAGACCTGCCCGATACAGGGGGAGGGGTGGATACGTCTGCCTCGCGTGATGCGGCATCGGACCTGCCATCCCAAAGGCATGCACACTAGCAGGGCCATGCCACCAGAGTATTCCCCCGTACGGAATGCGCTGTGCGGGGGAATACCGGGTGTTAGAACATCTCGCGCAGTGCGCCGGGCAGGAAAATGGAATAGGGGTTGATGTGCAGGGTCGGGTTTTCCAGATTACCCGTGATCCCAAAGGTGACAGCCAGCAGCCCCCCATTTTTTTCCGGGCTGAACAGCTTGCCAATGCCCGGCAGTTTGCCCGGCAGGGTGTTCAGGACAAAAATGGGAACCACGGTGCCGTGCAGGTCTATGCTGTTGTGGTCAAGGTTGACCCTGCCTTCCAGCGTGGCCCCCAGAGCACCGTTGCCGGTTGTGCCATCATGGATTTCGAGCAAACCATCTTCAAATGTCACGGGCATATTGAAGTGCGTGACCAGAAAATCGTTGGCGTTCTGGGCATTGAGCCAGCCGTAGAGTGAAATATTGCGCGCGACCTGAAGGGATGTCGGCGCCTTTTTGAGCGTAAACGGCGTAACACTCAGCGTGCCGCTGAAGGGAGCAGCGGGTTCGGCATCATCAAACGTGCCATCCAGTACGGCCTGCCCCCCTTTGACGTCGGGGAGAATGTTAAAGGCCGCCAGAAACGCTCCCATATCGGGAATATGGGCGTGCAGGGTACGGTTTTTTCCTGTGGGGACCAGTGTCATGCTAGCTGGCACCGGCCCGCGCATGATAAAGCGCATTTTTTCCAGCCGCAGGCCATCGTCTTCAAAATAGGCCTGCACGGTGCGCAGGGGCTGCTTGGTCTTGCTGTACCAGAGTTGGTTGGCCGTCAGGTCAATGGCCCATGCCGTGCCGCGGGGGCCATGCAGCTTGCCGGTTGCGGCTTCTGGCACATGGTAGTTGGTCGGTTTTCTGGTCTCAGGTGTGTCTGGTTCGTGTTCATCCCCGCTCATGAGTGGGGAAAGGTCGAGCGTGTCTGCATAAACGCCAACATGAACCATGTTGCCGGACTGGCTCTGGGGGAGCACCAGCTTGGCGT
The DNA here is from genome assembly GCF_040702925.2 of Acetobacter fabarum. Lineage (GTDB taxonomy): Bacteria > Pseudomonadota > Alphaproteobacteria > Acetobacterales > Acetobacteraceae > Acetobacter > Acetobacter fabarum_B. The sequence continues at coordinate 188,753 of NZ_JBFCXX020000003.1, forward strand.
GACCACTGGAACGCGCGATCCTGAAGGACGAAATAATCAGTTCAGGCGCGTGTCCGGGCAGCAGCTGCGCCTTGCCGACCACACTCATATCCGGGCCAGATGCCTGAAGATGGTCCACATTGGTAATCCGCCCCCTGTCCAGATCCAGCGTGGCGGAGGCATGTGCGGCCTGCCCTGATGTTTTGTGCCATACGGGAATGCGGATATCCGCGTGACCAAGGTCCAGATCAAGGCCGACAGTGCCTATATGGTTGGCCAGTTGCTGGTAATCCACGGCAAGGTCCGCACTGCCAGCAAAGTGGTCCCCCGTGGCAATGCCCGCTGCCAGTGCCGTGTCGGGCGTGATGCGCGAGGTCAGATGGGCCTTTTCCGCCACCGCATCTGGCGGAAGGGAGCGGAAGTCCATGTCGTATGTCAGATCGGAAGGCAGGCCACCAATAACCCCGTGTCCTGCAAGGGCAAGCCCGTCTGTGGTCACATCCAGCCCAAAACGGGCATCGGTGACATCACGCCCGGCAACAACATTGCCAATGGAGGCATGCGTGACATCGGCATGGCTCTGGATGGTCATGTCGTTAATGGTGACGCGGCTGATCAGTGGCAGGCTTAAGCCCAGATGCAGGGCGGCCGTACCACGCGGGCGGGTCAGGCTGAGCGGGTGGCGTGAGAGCAGGCGCAGCCGGGGTTCGGCCAGCAGGGCAATCACATTCTGCAAAGGTCCGTGCAGGTCGGTTTCTATAATGCCGGTCTGATCTTTTTCGGTCAGGCCCACAATATCCATGTAGCCCGGCCCGGCCTCAATCCGGCCAGTGCCGGTCTGGTCGACGTTCTTGTCTGTCAGGTTTACAAGCTGATAGCCGTGGTCGAAGTGAATGCTCAGCTTGTCCGGGCTTATAATGTCCAGCCGGGCGTCCAGCCCCTGCAGGGGCGTAATGGGGCGCAGCCAGTGAACGGTCAGGCCCGTTGCATCAATGCCACCCTGTATGCCGGTCAGCTTTAAGTTCCCCCAGCCCTGGCTGCTACCCAGTTCGGCTGTGGTCACAAGGTTGGTGGCCGTGCCGGTGGTTATGTTCTCGGTCACCCATTTTTTGCCACCCTTGGCAGCGAGGCTGGGCCAGTAGTAGGTCAGGTCTTCAAACGAGACATGAGGAATGGTCGCACTGAGCCGGGCCTCTATGCCTCTGGGCTGCATCAGGTCCGATGTGTTCAGGAAGCCACTCAGGTTCACGCTTAGGGCGCGTGCGGCATCATCCGGCGCGCCGGGGTTGCGTAACAGCAGATGTAAGGAGGGCAGGGTAATCTGGGCTGGTACGGACTGTGCGCTGCTCTGGTTGAGCAGCACGAACATGTCCGCCGTACCGTGGTCCACCTCATAGTGGGTGCCGCCTGCCTCCACATGCCCTGAGCCTATGGAGGCCGTGAGTTCCAGCGCATTGGGCACCATCCACGGCGACTTTGCCGTGGATGTAAAATACGTATCCGCGGTCACGCTTACGGGCAGGTCTATTCTGGCCAGTTCGGGGCGCAGGGGGGCAAAGCTGGCGGGGTTGAGCGTGCTGGTGCTCAGGTGCCATGCAATCTGCCTGCGATTGTCCGCTGGTGCGCCGTGTGCGGTCAGGACCAGTCTGGTGCCGGGGTCGTTCAGGGGTGCTATGCCTAGCCGGACAGACCCGCTCACCCCCGTGGCCCGCCCTATTGTGTGCAGGTGCAGGTCCACATCAATATCGGATGCCAGCCAGTGTGTGCCGGTCAACTGGTCATCCATGCTGATGCTGGCATCTTCCATGCGCGCGTGTTCCAGCCCGTAGGTTTCCAGCATGTTGTTCTGGTGGGCGGAGGGCATGGAGGGCAGGTCAAGGTCAAATCCCACACTGCCATTATGGGCGCGGCGCAGGGCAAGGCGGAGCCCTTTGATGTTGATGGTGCGCAGTCTGATGCTGCCGTGCAGCAGCGCCAGCGGGTCCAGCGATACGTCTGCCTCGCGCACGGTGTTCTGGTGGGTATTGCCTGACGCAATAAATCTCAGGTCTTCAAGCACAACTGTCAGGGGCACACCCATGCCTTCACGCAGGCTGTTCCAGCGGAGTTCGGCATGGCCCAGCCGCAGGCTGACCGCTGGCGGCTGGCCATGGTCTGCCCTGATGATCGTGATGGGCAGAAAAGGCCGCACTACCGGGGTAATATCAAGCGGGCCAAACGCCATGATGCCCAGCAACGCACCCAGCCCCACAAAAGGGAGGGCCAACAGAACACACGCCCCAATAGCCAGCGTCCGTGGAATTTTTGTTCCTGGGGGAGATGAGGTGTCTTGACCGTTGGAAGTCAACGCAGCAAGCCTTTATTGTTCACAGTACGGGCCATATCATGACGCAGGCAGATCATTCTCTCTTCCGTGACGTAAGACAGACCCGCAGGCAAGGCCCGAGGATCTGGCCGGATGCGGACTGGCCTGCTCCGGCGGACGGGCACAGGGCCGCAGTGTTTGTTGAGGACATGCTGGAACTGGCCAGCCAGAACGGTGTTGCGGCATCGGTCATGGCGCTGCCCGGTGCGCGTGAGTTGATGCTGTGCCTGGGTGGAAACAGCCCGTATCTGTCCGATCTGGCGCGGGAGGATATTCAGGCTTTTGCGGCTTTGCTGGACAAGGGGCCGGATAGCTGTGTGCTCGATGCGTTTGCAACATGCGCACAGTTTGACGCCACATCGGGGCGAGAGTATGTCGCCGCGTTCCTTCGTCATGCCAAAAAGCGTATAGCTTTTATTTGCGCCATTGCGGACCTCGGTGGAGCCTGGCCGCTGGAGGAAGTCACGCATACGCTCAGCCGGCTGGCTGAAACCGCGCTGGAAATCGCGCTCAAACATATGCTGTGGCACGCCAGTCAGGCCGGGCAGCTTGATCTGCCAGACCCCGAAAACCCCACTTCGGGCTGTGGGCTTGTGGTGCTGGCCATGGGCAAGCTGGGCGCGCGTGAACTGAATTTTTCATCCGACATCGACCTGATAGTGTTGTACGACCCCACAACGTATTCTCAGTCAGACGCGGTGCGACGTGTGTTTGTACGTATGACTAACGATCTTGTTAGTCTGATGGAAGCGCGGGATGCGAATGGCTACGTTTTTCGTACCGATTTGCGGCTCAGACCAGACCCATCCTCTACGCCACCTGCTGTAACCGTACAGGCAGCCACGCTGTATTACGAGAGCCTGGGCCAGACATGGGAGCGCGCCGCCATGATCAAGGCGCGTGCGGTGGCGGGAGACCTTACGCTGGGGCGGCGCTTTCTGGCGGCTATCAGGCCGTTTATCTGGCGCAGGCACCTCGACTTCGCCCTGATTGACGACATCCACGACATGAAGGCCCGCATAGACCGCTACCGCAAGGCGGGGCGGACGGATCTGGCGCAGCTACCCGATTCTGTTCTGGCGGACCCCGCTGCCAGCCGGGCGTGGCTTCTGGGCCATAACCTCAAGCTGGGGCAGGGTGGCATACGCGAAATTGAATTTATTGCGCAGGCCATGCAACTGGTCTGGGGGGGGCGCGAGCCCGGACTGCGGGATAAAACAACTTTTGGCGCGCTTAAAAAGCTGGTGGGTTCGGGCAGGCTGCCCCGGACCGAGGCCGAAGTACTGGCCCGCACCTACCGCTTCTTGCGTGATGCGGAACACCGCCTGCAAATGCGCGCCGACCACCAGACCCACAGCCTGCCCGAGACGGTGGAAGGGTTTGATGCCTTTGCCGTCTTCATGAACTATTCCGATGGGGAGGCTCTGGCGCTGGACATGCTCCCGCGCATGCGCGAGGCAAGGCGGATTTTCGAACGGCATTTTATTACCCAGCCCGCGCAGAACGGCATGGAAGCAGGCAGTGTGCTCATGCCCGGCCCAGAAGAAGGGCAGGTCGCCGAACTACTGGAAAAATATGGTTTTCCCCAGTCCCAGCTGGTGGAGGCGGCACAGGTTCTGGGCCGGTGGAGTGGCAACAGCCTGCGTGCCCTGCGCTCGGAGCGGGCGCATGCTCTGCTGCGTGCGCTGCTCCCCGCCCTGCTGGCCAATTTTGGCCAGCGTGGTAACCCGCTGGCCTGCCTGCGCAGGTTTGATGCCCTGCTGGCGCGCCAGCACGCCGGGGTGCAACTGCTCTCGCTTTTTGAACGCAACCCCGATCTGATCGACCGCATTGCCAGCATTTTTGATGCCTCGGCCTTTCTGGCCGACCATCTGGCGGACAAGCCCTCTGCGCTGGAGGGGCTGCTGGCCCCCGAACCGGGGGAAGGGCGCAACGTGGTGGCGCGCCTGAAAACGCTGGCCGGGGAAGTCGCTGATGTGGAGGAATTGCTGACCACCCTGCGCCCCATGCTGCGGGGCGAGGAGTTCCGCCTGTCCGTTGCACTGCTGGAAGGGCGGATTGGCGAGGATGACGCCGAGCGCGAACGCACCCTGCTAGCCGATACGATCATGACCGTGATCAAACAGGCTGTGGAGCGTGACCATGTGCGCCGCTACGGCCGTGTGCCCGGTGGGGGCATGGCGGTTATTGCCATGGGCAAGGCTGGCTCGCGCGAGATGATGCCCGGCTCCGACCTTGACCTGCTGATGGTGTTTGACCACCCGGAGGAGATCCAGACCAGTCAGGTCGCGGCCAAAGGCCGTAATGCCGGGCAGGAGCAGGCCTTCTCCCGCCCCCGCAGCGTTGCCGTGGGGCAGTATTACACCCGTCTGGCCCACGCCTTTATCGCCGCACTGACCGCACCGGGGCCGGAAGGCCCGCTTTATGCGGTGGATATGCGCCTGCGCCCATCGGGGGCTGCGGGGCCGGTTGCCGTCCCGCGCACGGCGTTCTTGCGTTACCACACGGAAGCCGCCTGGACGTGGGAATGTATGGCTCTTACGCGCGCGCGCATTGTGGCGGCTCCACAGGCCCTGCGGCGCGCGTTGACGCTGGATATGGAGCGGGTGCTGGACGGGAGTATTCGCGCCATCCCTCCCAAACGCGCCACCTTGCTGGAGGATGCCCGCATCATGCGTGAGCGTCTGGCCCGTGACCTGCCTGCCAGTTCCATATGGGACATCAAGCGTCGGGCAGGGGGGCTTATGGAAGTGGAATTCATTGCGCAGATTTTCCAGCTTGTCGCTGCCAATCCCATGGCCCGTAGCCCGTCCACCCGGCTGGCGCTGGGGCGGCTTGAACGGTGCGGAGTGCTGAGTGCGGCAGATGTAAAACTGCTCAGGCAGGCGGATTTTTTCTGGCGGCGTCTGCAGGCCCTGCTGCGTTTGCTATGTGGCCCCGTACCCCCAAAAGAGCTGGAAACGGATATGGTGCCCGCAGCCCTGAATATTCTGCTCAGGAACATGAAGGCCCGGACCCTGCCCGAACTGATGGAACGGACCAACCTGCTGGCGCGCGATGTGCGGAGCTGTTTTGAAAGGCTGGTCGGTCCCGTTGCCTCTATGGCCCCCGCTGAACGGCCAGAGGACTGAAAAGCGGGTGACCCGCGAACACATGCTATGAAGGAGTTTACGGTTATGCAAAGCAGTCAGGCGCTCAAGGTAGGGGACAAAGCCCCGGCGTTCAGCGTGGCGGCAACTGGTGGACGCACGGTGGAAAGTGCGGCGCTCAAGGGGCAGCCGTTTGTGCTCTATTTTTACCCCAAGGCGGATACGCCCGGCTGCACAAAGGAAGCCTGCGGGTTTAATGAAGCGTTGCAGGCCTTTGAACAGGCCGGACTGAGCGTTATTGGTGTCTCGCGCGATCCGGTTAAAAAGCTGGACTCATTCGCGGCCAAGTACAGCCTGACCTTTCCCCTGGCGTCAGACGAGGACGGGCGCGTTACCGAGGCTTACGGCGTGTGGGTGGAAAAATCCCTGTATGGACGGACCTATATGGGCATAGAGCGCGCAACGTTCCTGATCGATGCCAAGGGCGATATTGCTTATATCTGGCCCAAGGTAAAAGTCAGCGGCCATGTGGATGCGGTGCTCGCTCAGGCGCAGGCACTGGGGAGTGCAGCCTGAGCGGTACCTTGCCACCTCTTATGCGAAGGTTTGCGTGTCGATCCTGCCAGACAGGATTTTACCAGCCGGGGTAATAACCACCGGGAACGGCATAGTAATAGCCCGGAGGTGGCCCCATGGGCATTACCGGCACCACATAGGCAGGTGGTGGCGGCGGTGGCGGAGGAGGACCATAACTGTAGCCATAAGCATAGCCACCGGGGCCACCTCTCATGGCGGCTCCGGCAAGTGCGCCAACCGCCAGACCACCAATGAGCGCGCCAGCGATTGCGCCGCCATCGCCCCGGTGGTGGTGCTCCCATCCCGGCCCGCCCCGGCCACCCCAGCCTGGGCC